>JAGCJW010000040.1 GCA_017647785.1 Bacteroidales bacterium
AAATCTTGAGGCTCAAAACAACGCTAATATTGAGAATTTAGAAAAGCCCGCTTTAAATAAAAACTCTAATGAGATTGTTATTGAGCGAATGGGGTATATCGTCTCTTACAATCCTCAAACCTTAAATCCTAATTGGGTTGCGTGGGAGTTGTATCCTGAGAAATTAGTTGAAGAAGTTAGCCGATATAGTAAGTTTTTGCCCGACCCCGATGTAAGAGATAACATAAAGGTAACTACATACGAATACACTCATAGTGGCTGGAACAGAGGACACATGTGCCCTGCAGCAGATAATAAATGGGACTCTCAAGCGATGAAAGAGAGTTTTTATATGACAAATGTCTGTCCTCAAAACGAAAATCTTAATAAAGGAGATTGGAATGACTTAGAAGAGGCTTGCAGAGAGTGGGCAATGAATGAGAGTATCTATATAGTTTGCGGGCCTATCTTTTATGATGAGCCTGTGTATGGCTTTATTGGAAAAGAGTTTAAAATTCGTATTCCCGATGCCTTCTTTAAAGTGGTTTTAAAAGGTGTTGAAAGTGGAAATCCTCAAGCAATAGGTTTTATATTCAAAAACGAAAGTGGCAATCATAAACTCTATAAATATGTCAATTCTATTGACCAAGTAGAAAGAATCACAGGAATAGATTTCTTCCCTGCTTTGCCTGATGAGGTAGAAAATAAGGTGGAAGCAGAATACGATGTGAAACTTTGGGATTTAAGAAAATAAGAAAGCACAAAATCCTATCGTTTAAAGCACCATTAAAGAGGTTTTAAACGCCCATTAATGCAAGCGAAAGCACTATTGCAAAGAAAGAATTAATAAATATTTTTTCTTAAAATTTAGGCTATTTTCCCTTGTTTGAAAACATTTTAACATTTTTTAATTAAAATCAAATACCCAAATACTACGAAAAAACGGGGCAAGCATAAACTGACTTGTTTTTTTCGCAATATTCGGCCTTTAACAAATCTCTATAAATCAACAACTTAAATATTTTAAGCCTTAAAAAACGCATAAAAAAGCCTAAAAACAGCCCATTTTTTCCTTGATTTCAGCAAAATAATTCTTTGTTTTAGCCGAAAAAAACAAAGAATCAATTTCAAAAAACTTTGTTTTTTTCAAAGAAAGCTTTGTTTTCTTACAACAGGACTTGATTTCAAAGAAAAATAGCTTAATTTTCGCTAAATTTCTCACAAGAAATCACAGTCTTTTTATTAAGAAAAAATATTTATTAAATTGCAATATTGAAACACAAAAAGAAAAGGGACTGCGATTGCAATCCCTTTTAAATAACAATAAGAATGTTTTATTTTTCTTTGGCTTAGAATCTTTTTTCTTTGATTCTTGCTTTTTTTCCTGTTAGTCCTCTCAAGTAGAAGATTCTTGCACGGCGAACAACACCACGTTTGTTCACAACGATTGAATCAATAAATGGAGAGTTGATAGGGAATACTCTTTCTACTCCTACTCCACTAGAGATTTTTCTCACTGTGAATGTTTCTGTTACACCGCTTCCTCTACGTTGTAAAACCACACCTTGGAATGTTTGAATACGTTCTTTGTTTCCTTCTTTAATTTTGTAAGACACAGAGATTGTATCTCCTGCTTTGAACTCTGGATATTCTCTAACTTCTGTTAAGCTATCCACATATTTCATTAATTCTGGTTTACCCATTTTATTCCTCCTTTATGCGATTATACAATTTCTACTTCTTAACTTGATTAACTACAGCTTTGAATGCTTCTGGATTATTTAAGGCTAAATCAGCTAACACTTTACGGTTAAGTTCAATGTTGTTTTTGTGTAATAAGCCCATAAATACAGAGTATGATATATCGTTGATACGGCAAGCTGCGTTGATACGATTTATCCACAAAGCTCTGAATTCTCTTTTCTTGTTCTTTCTATCGCGGTAAGCGTATGTTTGACCTTTTTCCCATTTGTTTTTTGCTACTGTCCATACGTTCTTACCTCTTCCCCAATAACCTTTGGTACGGTTAAGGATTCTTTTTCTGCGTGCTCTCGACGCTACTGCATTGACTGCTCTTGGCATAATTTTTTAATTTTTTTTCGTATTAGCGGTCTTTCTTCTTGAAGACACTTGTTTGGCTAAATACAATGGTTAATAACTCCTTTAATTGTAAAGATTAAATTTTTTGAACTCTCTTAAGGGTAATGATTAAATCATTTCTCTTATTCTTGGTTCATCTGCTCCGCTTAGTACTGAAGTACTTGCCAATATTCTTTTTCTTTTTACAGATTTTTTAGTAAGAATGTGGCTGTGATAAGCGTGCTTTCTTTTAATCCTTCCTGAACCTGTTACTGAAAATCTCTTTTTAGCAGCAGATTTGGTTTTCATTTTTGGCATCTTACGTCCTTTTTTATTTGTTTATAATTCAATTTTTATATTGCGATTTTCTCAATCGCCATTCTTAATTGTTATTTTTCCTTATTTCTTTGGGGCAATAATCATTATCATTCTCTTGCCCTCTAACTTCGGCATCATTTCTGGTTTGCCGTATTCAAACAAAGCTTCTGCAAATTTCAAAAGTTGTGTTTCGCCTTGTTCTTTATATACTATAGTTCTTCCTTTAAAGAACACATCTACCTTAACTTTATTTCCTTCTTGAAGGAATTTAATGGCATGTTTTAGTTTGAAGTTGAAATCGTGTTCGTCTGTTTGAGGTCCTAAACGAATTTCTTTTACAACTATCTTGGCTGATTTTGCTTTTATTTCTTTTTGTTTCTTCTTTTGTTCGTACAATAGTTTTTGATAATCAACCAATTTACAAACTGGTGGGTT
>JAGCJW010000041.1 GCA_017647785.1 Bacteroidales bacterium
GAACATTATCGCAATGCTGAAAGATATAAGAATGAATTAAATAAATTGGGGATACGATAGGGTACAAAAAAAGGGCAAGCTACTTATATCGCACCGCTACAACCTCCTTACCTTGCTGCGTTCCCGCCCTGGGGAGATTCAGAGGGAGCTGGTCGTACAAGACTTACCCACTGCAAAAGTACTACTTTTTTGATTACCGACAAACTTTTTCTTAAAAAAATTAGTAACTTTGTAGTCTATATCGCATAACTTGAAGACTTATTTGACTATGAATCAATTAAAATCAGGAGCAGTCTTATCTTACTTAACACTAATTCTAAACAGTGTTATAGCCTTGCTTTATACACCTTTTATGACTCTAAAACTCGGTCAAAGCGAGTACGGACTCTATTCTTTAGTTGCTTCAATTATAAGCGTGCTTACTGTAATGGACCTTGGTTTTGGCAATGCCGTCATTCGCTATACTGCAAAATACAGAGCCGAAAACAAACAAGAGGAAATCAATAAAATGTTTGGAATGTTCTTTGTAATATTCTCTCTCATTGCCTTGATAACCCTTGGAATTGGAGCAGTACTTTATTATAATTTAGACACAATCTTCTCTCAAAATATGAGCGAAAGCGAGTTAGGAAAGCTTAGAATAATGTTCCTATTGCTTATCTTCAACCTTGCTTTTACCTTTATAATGAGTATTTATCGCTCTGCAATCGTAGCATACGAAAGATTTGTATTTCAAAAACTTATAAACCTAATTAGAATCATTCTAAACCCAATAGTAATGGTTGTTCTCCTCTCCTATGGTCACAAAGCAATTACTATGGTCGTTGTTCAAACAATCTTTAACGTACTTACACTTCTTTTAGACTATTATTACTGCAAACGCAAACTAAACATAAAACTACAATTCGCTAAATTCGATTTCAAATTTCTTAAAGAAGTAAGCGTTTACTCCTTTTGGGTATTTCTAAACGTGATAATGGATAGAATTTATTGGAGTATGGGACAAAGCGTTGTAGGAATATATTGTGGAGCTAAACTTGTAGCAGTCTATGGCATAGCAATACAAATCCAACAAATGTATATGTCTTTCTCAACAGCGATTTCAGGAATCTTGCTTCCAAGAATAACCTCTTTAACAACTCAAAAAAACAGCGACAAACTTATCTCCGACCTATTCATCAAAACAGGTAGATTGCAATTCATAATAATGAGTTTCATACTTTCGGGCTTTATAGTCTTTGGACGACAATTCATCAACCTTTGGGTAGGAAAAGAATACGACCTGGCATACTTTATTTGCGTCTTATTCTTTGTCCCACTACTCATTCCATTAATCCAAAACGTAGGAATAAGCGTGCTTCAAGCCAAAAATAAAATGAAATTTAGAAGCCTTTTATATGTAGCAATATCACTTCTTAGCCTTATAGTAAGCCTTCCATTTACAAAACATTATGGAGTAATAGGTTGCGCTACAACAACAGCCCTTGCACTCTTTATAGGACACGTCCTTATTATGAACATATACTACCATAAGAAAATCAATATAAATATGATAGCCTTTTGGAAAGAAATAATAAAAATGTCTATTGCCCCTATACTATTTTCAACCCTTTGCTTCTTTGCAATAAAACAAATCAACATAAACCAATGGACACAATGGCTAATAAGCGTTTGTATATTTAGCATACTATATTGCCTAATCTTTTGGCTAACATCAATGAACAGATACGAAAAAGACCTTGTAAAAGGCATGATTCTAAAAATAAAATCAAGAAAATAAACCCACTATGTGCGTATTAAATAGAGTAAAAAAACAAGACTGCTGTGGCTGTGGAGCCTGCGTAAACATTTGTCCAAAACAAAGCCTTGAACTAAAAGAAGATAAAGAAGGCTTCCTACAAGTAAAGCTCGCACAAAACAACTGCATACAATGTGGAATATGCGAAAAAGCATGCCCTGTAATCAACTCACCAGAAGAAAAAGAAAGAGAAATCACAGCCTTTGCCGTAAAAAACACAAATCAAACTCAAAGACTACAATCCTCTTCAGGAGGAGTTTTCACAGCCCTTGCACACAAAACCCTTGAAGAAGGAGGAATAGTATGTGCAGCAAGATTTGACAAAGACTTTTCCATAATACACGACTTTTGTCAAACAAAAGAAGAACTCCCACAATACATGGGTTCAAAATATGTACAATCTGATTTAAGAGATTGCTTTAAAAAGATAAAAGACTATCTAAACAACAACACCAAACTGCTATTCGTAGGCACACCATGTCAAGTAATGGCCTTAAAACTCTACCTTAGAAAAGAATACGAAAACCTCATAGCAATAGAAATAGTATGCCATGGAGTCTCCTCCCCATTAGCATGGAGAAAATACCTCTCTGACGTATGTAAAAGAAAAAACATCACATTAGACGACATAAAGCATATATCCTTCCGAAATAAAGAGAAATCATGGAGGGTGTTCAACCTAAAAATAGAAGGCAAGACAAATACCATACTAAAAGAAAACCTATACGATAACCCATTCCTAAGAGGTTTTTTAAGAAACCTGTTCCTAAGACAAAGCTGTCATCATTGCCCTGCAAAGAATTTTAAATCCAATGCCGATTTAAGTCTTGCAGATTATTGGGGTATTGATAGATTTCACCCAGAAATGGACGACAACAAAGGAGTTAGTGCAGTACTTTGCTACAACGACAAAATAACTCTTGATAAAAACGAAATAAAACAAAGAAATAATGAAATGATTCTTGAAATAAAATCAACGAATCTTGAAAACATTTTAGCGAACAACTCAGCCCTACTCCACAGCGTAGCACCACACAAAGATAGAGAACAATTCTTTGAAGCACTACAAACACAAGACATCACACCATTATTAAATAAATATGTAGGCGAACCCAAAGCCGAAAAACTAAAACGCAAAACGAGATTTATCCTTTCGGATATCAAATCAATGATAATAAAAAAGGGAGGTTTTTAACGCCTCCCTTTCTTTTATTTATTTAACTATCTTCATTTCTTTTATCAAGTTAGTTGCTCCTGCGTATTTGTCTATGATGAATAGTACGTAACGTATATCTACCGAGATACATCTTTGAAGGTCTGGGTTGAATGCTATGTTTCCGCTCATTGCTTCCCAGTTGCCGTCAAATGCTATTCCGACTAATTCTCCTTTTGCATTGATTGTTGGAGATCCAGAGTTACCTCCTGTTATGTCAAGGTCTGCTATAAAGGCTACTGGTACGCTTCCGTTTTTTGCGTATTGACCATAATCTTTTGTTTCATATAATAGTCTTAATTTAGATGGTACTGTGAATTCCCATGAAGAGTTGTCTTCTTTTGCCATTACTCCGTCTAATGTTGTGATATACTTATAGGTAATTCCGTCTTTTGGCTCGTATGGACGTACTGTTCCGTATGTGTAACGGATTGTAAGGTTTGCATTTGGTGCAAAGTGTTTGTCTTTATCCATTTCCATTACTCCTTTTACGAATAAACGGTTTGAACGATTTAGACTTTCTCTTTCTTCTCTTACTGAGGCAAGTTTTTCGTTAAGGTTTGAAATGAATTTGTTTGTTAATATGTAAGCTGGGTCGTTAGTGATTTGTGTTACATCAAGGTTGTCTAATAGCTTGTTAAGGTCTTCTTGTTCTACTAATAATGATGTTTTGAAGATATCGCTTGCTATTTGTTTGAAGTCGTAACCGTTTACAAAGGCATTTGATAAAAATTCTGGTGATTGATGTAGGATTGGAACGTTACGGAAGAATACGTCAAGTCCTGCTGCAAATAGTTTTTCTTCTGTTATGATGTTGTAATCTTTGAATATGCTTGCAAATTGTATTTTAAGTTTTGCTGCTATTTCTTTTGCTTTTTCTGTTTTTCCGTTTTTGCTTAATTCTTCTTCAAGTGGTCTTAATTGTCTTGCTATTGAGAATACTGATGAGCCTCTTAGGATTGCTTCATTTGTGTAAACTCTTAACAATTCATATTTGCCTGTTGCTTGGTATGCTGTTTTAAGGTTGTTCAATACATCGCCATATTCTGCTTTGCGTGCTGGGTCTTTTTCTATCCATTGTGCAAAACGATTTTCTAAGGCTTGTTTTGTGCTTTTTACATCAAGGTTTTTCAAACATGTTGTTTGTCCTTGGTAGAATTTCCAATAGTTTGATAGTGATGCAAATTTGCTTGCGTATTGTATTCTCACTCTTGGTTCTTGTAACATATCAGCTTGCATTACGTTTCTTAAAGCTGTACGAGCTGTTACTACTGATGGGTTGTAAGTGTCTATTGCTTGTTCTACTCCGAATGATGTTAAGAAACGGTCTGTTGTTCCAGGGTATCCTATTATCATTACGAAATCGTTTTCTTTTACTCCTTTTAATGAGATTGGTAAGTAGTGTTTTGGTTTCAATGGAATGTTGTCTTTTGAGTATTTTGCTGGTTTTCCGTCTTTGTCAGCGTAAACTCTAAATACTGAAAAGTCTCCTGTGTGACGAGGCCACATCCAATTGTCTGTATCTGCTCCAAATTTTCCGATTGATGAAGGTGGTGCTCCTACTAAACGTACGTCTTCGTAAACTTCATATACAAATAATATGTATTGGTTTCCATTGAACATTGTAGAAACTTCTGCTGTATAAGTTGTTCCTTTCTCTGTTTCTTCTTTTATTTTCTTTGAGTTTGTGCGAACTATTTTTGTTCTTTCAGCCTCTGACATATCTTTTGTTACTCCTTTTAATACTTGGTCTGTAACATCTTCCATTCTAATAAAGAATTTGGCTGTAAGTCCTGGGTTTGGAAGTTCTTCACTTTGGTTATACGCCCAAAATCCATTGCTTAAATAATCGTGTTCTACTGTTGAGTGTTGTTGAATTTGAGGATATCCACAGTGGTGATTTGTTAAAATCAATCCTTGGTCTGAAACAATTTCTCCTGTACAACCTCTACCAAATTGAATGATTGCATCTTTTAAAGAAGCGTTGTTAATGTCGTAGATTTGTTTTGAGGTAAGTTTCAAACCTTTCTTTTTCATTTCTTTATATGTTTGCTTGTCAATAGACATAAGCAACCACATACCCTCGTCTGCTTTTACCAATGGTGAAAACGCAAACATAGCTAATAAAAACAATGTTGTGATTCTTTTCATCTTTGATTCTTTTTTAATTATTTAATAGTTAAACTTTTGGCTACAAAAATAAGCCTTTTCTTTGACTTAACCAATTTTCCCTTTGTTTTTAAAAGTAAAATAAGTCTAAGAGTTTTTTTGATACTTGATAAGTATTAAAAGTTTTTAAATCATTTTTATCTCTTTCTTTGAAATAAATTCTCAAAGTAGCGTTTCGATAAATGGGAAACAAGTATCGTAAGTGCAAATGTTGCTAAAAGGAATATTATTACAAGTAATGTGTTTGGAATAAAAGCTTTTAGTTTTGAGATTACCAAGACTACTGCAAACATTACGCCCATGTGATACATATAAATGCCGTATGAGATTTCTCCTAAAAAGAATAAAGCTTTGTTTTCTTGTTTTTCTTTGAATGAGAGTGTGTAAGAAATTATAATATAAAGGTAAAGAAACGACACTATCAAAGGAGAAAGAACGGGTGTTTTGAAAACGAAATTCCAAATAGGGTTATCAATGTTTATATTAAAACAAAGGTAGATTATTACTAAGATATAGATAGTATATTTTATAGGTTTACTAAATAATATCTTGGTTTCCAATCGTTTATAGGGGGGGTAACAAAGATTAAATAAGCCCCCAAGGCTCCTATTGCCATTGTTTCAAAGCTGTAATTGTGAATTAAAAATGCGTAAACGTTATTTGAAATATCTATTCCTTGAATTTGAATAAAGATTGCAAGTAATAGTTTTATCGCTATAATGCAAATGATTGGTATAAGGCTCTTTTTGAAAAATTTGAAAAGAGGTGCCCAAATTAAGTAAAAGACTTCCTCTACTCCTATTGACCATAATGGTTCTAAAAAGTGATTTCCGTAATGGAAAAGTACGAGTATGGGGAAGAAAAATAAGAAATAGTACCATGTTTGAGAGAGTGCGTAAGGCATTTCATAGTCTATGTTAAACATAGAGAAGAAAAATGGTAGAAAAATAGTGCCTATAAATATTAAAAGAAAGTAAAGAGGCCATATCCTCTTTACTCTCCTTAAATAAAACTGTTTTATAGCTATTGTTTTTGTTTGATTCTTTTCTTTTAAAAGAAGATATGTTATAAGAAATCCGCTTAAAACGAAGAAAAAACTAACTGCATTTGCTCCGTTTCTAAACAAGCTGAAACTTTCTATGTCAAACAATTCATATTTTCTTCCAATAGTTGCACTATGATGAAGCACCACCAAAGAGGCTGCAAGAAATCGTAAAGTATTTAACCCTTTGAAGTGAGTTATGCTTTTATACATTTTATGCAGTTATGTAGTAGGTGTTTTGTTGTTGGGGTTGTTGATATGCAAATGTTGGACATTTACATTTTTTCTTTCTTGTTGTCGGCATCTTTGCTCCTCTTGAACTTGTTGAGCAAGAGATGCAAAGGATTGAAGCTAATAATAATATTGCTATACTTGTTACTCTTATTCGCATAATATGATTTGTTGTGTTTGTATTGATTTTTCGTTTGTTATTTTTACGTTATATATTCCTTTTGGCAGGTGATTTAGTGATATTGTTTGTGTGTTTGTGATTGTTTGTGTGTGGATATTACGTCCTGTTTGGTCGTAGATTTCTACTTTTGCTTGGTTTGAGGCTTGGTTTAGTGTGATTGTGATTTGGTCTTTTGTTGGATTTGGATAGATGTTTGCTATTGTTTGATTAGATAGTTGTTGTAGTGATGATGTGTTGTAGTCCATTCCGTCTATGTAATTAACGCCTGAATCTGTTGGGTCTAACCATGGTTTTAGTTTTCTTGCGTTTGCGTTTCCGTTAGATTCCCAGTGATATGACATTTTTCCATATAGGTCATATTTGTAACTTGCAGATACATCACAGCCTGAGGCTCCTCCTGTTAGTGTTCCTATGATTCTTCCGTTTGGATTGAAAAGTGCTGAGCCTGATGAACCACCTTCCATAATGCCCCATCCGTTTTCTGTTTCTGCCCAATCAACATACCAGTGTGTTGCATCGTTTGAGCCGTATGTAGAGCTTTGAATGCGTGTTACGAATGTTGATATCTTTTTCACGTCTCCGCTTGGGTGGTGTATGCCTACTCCGTTATTTACTGCTGTGTTGCGTTTATCCCATCCACACCAGTAAGGAGAGTATGATTGTGGTACGTCATCGTTTAATAAGAACAAAGCAAAGTCTGAACCATTTGAAGCATAAGTATTGTCGTATGCTTTTACGCTTGTTCCTGTCAAAGATTTAGAACGGCTTGGTTCTGCATTGGTTACTGCGCAACCACTGTTTTCATATTTGAAATAGAATACGAATTGGCTGTAATAACTGTTTGAAGCAACGTCTTCAATGCAGTGTGCTGCACTTAAAACGTATGGTTTTAAATCATAATTTGTGTTGTTTACCAAAGTACCTGTGCACCAGCCTATGTAATAACTGCTCATTCTTACTTGTATTCTACACACTCCTCTTTGTTGGTCACGAAATTCATCTCCTTCTGAACAGTTTACGTTTACGTTACAGTCGCCTGATGAACGGTATTCGTCAGATAGTTTTGTGATTCCTCTGTATGCGTATCCTATTTCTGTTAGTTCTATTTGTGGTTGTTGTGTTTCGTTGCTTGCTTGGAAGTATTCTATTATGATTTTATCTCCTTCTATGTATTCGGTTGCAAAGGTGTTGCTTTCGTTGTTGTTTCTGTGTGTGAAAGCTCCCAAGATTTTTGTTTTTTCTGGGTTGTAAAGGAATAGTTTTCCTGAACGTGGCAGGTTGAAGTTATCAGAGTAGAAGATTAAGGCTTGTGCGTCTTTTGATTCTACTGATAAGGTCCATATTGTTCCTTCTGTTGTTTGTGTTTTTTCTGCTATGTCAAAGAAGTTTTTATAGATTGGTAGTATTACTCCAAATCTCATCATTTTTTGTTGTGAGTCGTTTTCTTCGTCTTCTGCTATAACTTGTGTCAAGTCTGGTTTTTCTACTTCTAATGTTTTAATTGCTTGATGGTTAAATCCATCTATTTTAAAACTGTAAGGGTTTTCTTCTGTGCTTATTTGTGCATAAGCTCCTATGCTCAAGATTAGAGCTAAAATAGCAATTAATGTTTTCTTCATTTTGTTTTATTTATTTGTGTTAATATATCTTTATGTATGGCTATTATTTGTGGTAATAGCATTGTTTTATCGTCGTGTTTTATGTTGTATTGAGATAATTCTTCTCTTTTGTGTGAGGGGTATTGATTGTTGATTCTCTCTTGTATTCTTTCTTTATTTAAATTATCTCTTTCTTGAACTCTGCGTATTGCTACTTCGATTGATGTGGATATGTTTATGATGCAATCAAAGTGTTGTTGCCAATTTGATTCAAAGATTATGGCTGATTCTAATATGGTATAAGGGGTTGTTTGTTTTGTTTGCCATTGTTTGTATAGTTCTAAAACTTTTGGGTGTGTTAGGGTGTTGAGTTGTTTTAGTGCTTGGGGATTGTTAAAGACTATGTTGGCAAGTTTTTGGTTTTGGAGTTGATTGTTTTCTATTATGTCTTCTCCAAAGGTTTGTGCTATTTGTTGTAGAAAAGAGGGATCTTGATAGAGCTTTTTGGCTTCTATGTCTGTGTAAAATATTGGCACTCCAAAGTTTTGAAATACTTTGGAAATAAGAGTTTTTCCACTGCCAATTCCTCCTGTTAATCCTACTGAAAACATTTTTAAACAAAGAACGGACTACATTTTAAAGTAGTCCGTTTTTTTATTCTGTTTGTTTATCAATTATAAGTTTGATGCTAAATCAGAACCTGCTTTGAATTTAACAACTTTTTTTGCAGGTACGTTTACCATTTCTCCTGTTGCTGGGTTTTTAGCAACTCTTGCTGGTCTTTCTTGTACAGAGAATGCTCCAAATCCTAAGAATGAAACTTTTTCTCCTGCTTTTAAATAATCAGCTGTTATTCCTAAAAATGCATCATATGCTTTTTGTGCATCAACTTTTGACATTCCTACTCTTTCAGCTAGTTTGTCTGTAAATTCTTTCTTTGTCATATCTATTTCTTTTTTAAGTTGTTGATTTTCTTTGTTGCAAATGTAGTATTTTTTAACTAATCTGCAAACTTTTTTTAATATTTTTTTATATGTTTTGTAAAGGATTTGTAAATTTTAATCCCTTAATAAGTTCTGAAGAGGGCATTCTCTTCTTGCCACTTAATTGTAAATCAAGTAATTGTATACATCCGTCTTTACAATTTACTTTTATTGTGTTTTTGTCTTGTATTTTCAGCTTTCCTATTTGATTTTGTGATGATTTTTCTTCTATGAATTTGGCTTTGAATATCTTAAATTGATAGATTTTATCATCGCTTGGGTCTTTAAAACTACTTGTTGCTGCTGGATAAGGGCTCATTCCTCTTATTAGATTTATGATTGTTTTCCCATCCATATCCCATTTGATTTGGGTTGTTTCTTTAAAGATTTTAGGGGCTGGTTTTAATTCACCTTCTACTTTTTGAGCTATGGTTTGATAATTTGGTGTAAGCAGTTTTTCTATTGTCTTTTCTATCAATGGAAAGGCTGTGTACATCATTTCATCGTGCAAATCTCCTGCGGTGGTTTCTTCTCCTAATTCTATGGTTCGTTGTAATAGGATTTCGCCTTCATCTGTCTTCTCGTTTAAAAGAAATGTTGTCATTCCAGTTTGGCTTTCTCCGTTTATGATTGCCCAATTGATTGGGGCTGCTCCTCTGTATTGTGGTAATAAAGAGGTGTGAAGGTTGAAGGTTCCGTATTTTGCAATGCTATATATGCTTTTTGGAATCATGCGATATGCTAATACGACTTGAATATCTGGTTGAAGGGATGTGATTTGTTCAATGAATTCAGGTGTATTTAATTTTTCTGGTTGAAACAATGGTAAATTGTTATCAAGTGCATATTGCTTTACTGCAGAATAATTTATCTTTTGTCCCCTGCCCGATGGTTTATCGGGCTGGGTAACAACTGCTATTATATTATAATTGTTTTTATGTAATTGTTCTAATTGATAGGCTGCTATCTCTGGTGTGCCATAGAAGATTATTTTTTTGGTCTTCATAGTGCTGCCATTTTAAGTGCTGTGATGGCTGCTTCTACACCTTTATTGCCGTGTTTTCCTCCACTTCTGTCTAATGCTTGCTGAAGGTCATTGGTTGTTAAAACTCCAAAGATGATTGGCACTTCTTTATCTAATCCAAGTTGCATTATACCGTTTGAAACTGCATCACAAATGAAATCAAAGTGACGTGTTTCGCCTTGGATTACACAACCTAAACAAATGATTGCACTAAATCTTCTGTTTTTTTCTAATAGTTTTGATGCTCCAAATGGTAATTCAAAACTACCTGGTACATGTATGATGTCTATGTCTTTTTCATCTACTTCATACTTTAATAATGTGCTTACTGCACCTTCTAATAAGTTATCGGTTACTTGGTTGTTCCATTCTGAAACTACTACTCCGAAAATTTTGTTTTCCCCCGAGGGAACTTCGTCTTGATTGTAAGACGAAAGGTTTTTTAATGCTGTTGACATAATTTTTATTTTATTCTTATTTTGGTTTGTTCTTTTATAACGCTTGTTTTGATTTGTGGATTTAGTTTTTGCAATTCTTCTACTGTTAGTTTAAAGCGCTTGGCTATGTCTTTTAGTTTTTCTCCTTTTTTTGCTACAATGAATTGCTGTCCTGCTTTGTTTGATTTGTTTTCTTTTTGTGGTTTTACATTATATTGTGGGATTTCTCCTGCTTTTATCTTTTTTCTTTCTTTGGCAATGAGGGTTGATGGACTTATGTATGGCTTACCTTCAAAGCATTGATTAACTTTTGAAAGTTTGCTTTTTTGTGCTTTCTTATTTGCTTTTTGTTGTGAGGATTCTACTCCAAAGTAACTTTTATCTATTCTTACAAAAGATGTTTTTATACTATAGGTTTCTAAGTCAAATATCCATTCTGGGTCAAAGCAAGCATACATTAATCTACATTCAAAGTGCAGGTGTGGGCCTGTGCTTCTTCCTGTATTGCCTCCTAATCCTATAACATCTCCTGCTTTTACCTCTTGTCCTACTTTTACATTAATTTTTGAAAGGTGACCATAAAGGGTTTCAAGGTTGTTATAGTGACGTATTACTACGCAGTTTCCATAGCCTCCGTTGTATTTTGCTAATCTTACAACTCCATCAAAGGCTGCATGGATTGGATCTCCTACTTTAAGGGATATATCAATTCCTGAATGTGGTCTTCCCCATCTCCAACCGTATGATGAACTTTTTACTTTCTTGATTGGAAAGCAGAAGTTTTGTCCTTTGTCTGGATTGATTAGTCTTATTACTACTTCATCTGGCACGTCTTTGAATGAAAAGTTTGGTACTTTTACTCTTTCATTATACCATGTGCTTTCATAAAGGGTTGATGATGGAACTTTTGCATCAGAGGATTTATAAGTAGTTTTTACTTTGCTTTTCGCATCGTTGGTTTTACTCAAATCTAATTTTGCTTCCGTAGTGTCAATAGTTGTAGCTGTGGTTTTAAGTGTTGGTTTTATGGTATGCACATAGTAAAGTGAGTCTGCAAATCTTCTTGCTGCAGACTTTCCTCCATTCTTGCTCGGAGATTGAGCAAAAAGAAGGCCTATATTTAATAGTAATAGTGAGTATATGATTAGTGCTCTATATTTCATTTATATTTGTTTTCTTTTAGCAGAGGTTTCTATTCCTAATTGTTGTCTGTATTTTGATATTGTACGTCTTGAAAGCTCTATGCCTTCTTTTTGTAAGTGTTCCAGTATTTCTTGGTCTGTTAGAGGGTTTTCTTTGTTTTCGCTTTCTATTAGTTCGGTGATAATATTGCGTATTGTATCAGTAGAGATTTGTTCTCCTGTTTGAGTTTCTATTGATTTTGTAAATAGTTTCTTTATTTTAAAGGTTCCAAAGTGAGTTTGTATGTATTTATCGTTTGCTATTCTTGAAATGGTAGATTCTGAATAATCTGTTAGTTTCTTTATATCTTCATATTTCATTGGTCGTAGTTGCATCACATCTCCGTCTTGAAAGTAATTTTCTTGGTATTTAACGATGTGTTGCATAAAGTTATTCAGTGTTTGTGTACGATTGTTGTATGCGTCTATGAAAAGCTGAGTTGATGTGATTTTTTCTTGAAGAAATTTTATTGTTTCTTCGTTTTGTTGATTTCTTTTCAAGTTTCCTAAAAGTGTTTTAAGGTCTTGACTTATGTTTAGTTTTTTATTGCTTTGTCTGTTTAGTTTGTATTTGATTTTACCATTATCGTTCCAAAGCAATATATCGGGTGTGATGTATTGTTCTTTCTCTAAAGATGTGTCAATATAGCCCGGTGATAGGTTAAGGCCTTGTATAAGATGCAATGCAGAGTTTAAATCTTCTTCACTGCAGTTTAACTTTTGGGAAAGATGTTTTGTGTGATTGCTATAAAAGTCCTCCCAATATTGTTTTATGATTTGCTCTGATAGTTGAACTATTGTGTCTTTTTGGTCTTTTCTTTGTAGTTGTAAAAGCAAACATTCTTGATGAGTTCTTGCCGCTATGCCCGCTGGTTCAAAGCTTTGTATAAGTTTAAGGACTTTTTCTACAAGCGATAGGTCTAAATCCTCGTATGTATCAAAGTAAATATCGTCTATTATGGCACTTAGACTACGCGATAAATATCCTTTTTCATCTAAATTGCCTATGATGTTCTCTCCTATTTTATATTCCTTTTCGGTGATATTACTCAAGCGTAATTGATTCATTAAATCCTCTGCAAGAGTTTCTGTTGTTGGAATATTATTATTGATTTGGTCTTTGTCAAATTCGTTTGAGCTATTCCAAAGTTTTGTATAGCTACTTATTTGTGTATTATTCTCTATTTCTTCTAGGTAAGGATTGTTTTCTTTTTCCTTTTCTATGCGTTCATTCAGCTCATCAACAGACAATTCAAGCAATTCCCCACTAAGTTTTTGTAGTGGGGAGAGAGCTTGTCTTTGTATTTGTTTAAGTTTCGTCTGTGACTTTGCCACTTATCTTTTTTAGTAGTTTGCGTTTTTAGGATAACGAGGGAATGGAATAACGTCTCTGATGTTGCTCATTCCTGTTACAAATAACAATAATCTTTCGAATCCTAAACCAAATCCTGAGTGTGGTGCTGAACCAAAGCGTCTTGTGTCAAGATACCAATCCATATCTTTTGCTTCAATTCCCACTTCAGCCATTCTTTCAAGAAGCTTATCCATATTTTCTTCTCTTTGTGAACCTCCGATTATTTCTCCAATTAATGGGAAAAGAACGTCCATACCTCTTACAGTCTTTCCATCTTCGTTTTGTTTCATATAGAAAGCTTTGATTTCTTTTGGATAGTCTGTTAAGATAACTGGTGATTTAAAGTGTTTTTCAACAAGATATCTTTCGTGTTCACTTTGTAAATCAACTCCCCAATGAATAGGGAATTCAAATTTTTGTTTTGCTTGGCTTAATATATCTATTGCTTCTGTGTATGTAAGTCTTACGAAATTGTTATCTACAACAAAACGTAGTCTTTCGATAAGTTCTTTATCATACATTGATTGTAAGAATTCTAAATCGTCTTGGCAGTTGTCTAATGCATATTGTACAAGATATTTAATGAAATCTTCTGCCAAATCCATATTGTCTTCTATTTCAAAGAACGCCATTTCTGGTTCTATCATCCAAAACTCTGAAAGGTGACGTGGAGTATTTGAGTTTTCAGCTCTGAATGTTGGTCCAAAAGTATAGATTTTTCCAAGACTCATTGCTCCTAATTCTCCTTCTAATTGTCCACTAACTGTAAGTGAAGTGTGTTTTCCATAGAAGTCTTGTGTGTAATCTATCTTTCCTTCTTCATTGCGTGGAGGATTTTCCATATCAAGTGTTGTTACTTGGAACATTTCCCCTGCTCCTTCGCAGTCACTTGCAGTAATTAATGGTGAATGCCAATAAAAGAATCCTCTATCGTTGAAATATTTATGTATTGCGTACGCCATAGCATGACGAACTCTGAATACTGCAGAGAAAGTATTTGTTCTTGGACGTAGGTGTGCTATTTCTCTTAAGAACTCTAATGTGTGTCCTTTCTTTTGTAATGGGTATTTTTCTACATCTGCTTCACCATATATCTCTATTGTGTTTGCTTGAATTTCTACACTTTGTCCTTTACCCATTGATTCTACTAATAATCCTTCTACTTTTAAGCAAGCTCCTGTAGTAATTCTCTTTAGTTGGTCTTCTGTAAATTTCTCTACATCAGCAACTACTTGTATGTTTTTTATTGTACTACCATCGTTTAATGCTATAAAAGCTACACTCTTATTTCCTCTCTTTGTTCTAACCCAACCTTTTACACATATTTCTTGTCCTATTGTTTCTTTGATTGAGTCTTTGAATAAGTCTATTATCTCAATTCTTCTTATCTTTTCCATTATATTTTGTTATTATTTTTTATAAATATTCATTTCCTTTTTCAACTTCAACATCTGTTACGAATTGTTTGATTCTTTGCTCTTCGCTCTTTTTGCATATCATCAAAATATCATCAGAATCAACTATTATGTAATCATCTAATCCTTGCAATATTACTAATTTATCTTTTGGAGTATTGATTAAACAATTACTAACCTCGTATGTCATTACATTCTTTCCTACAAAAGAATTTGCTGCTTCATCTTTCTCTCTTTGTTCATAAAGAGCATTCCATGTTCCTATATCACTCCAACCAAATGAGGAAGGAATAACATATACATTAGATGCTTTTTCCATAACACCATAGTCTATTGAAATAGAAGGACAAGCAGAATAAGTAACATCTATAAATCCCTCTTCTTCCTCTGTGTTATAGAATTCTTTACCTTGATCAAACAATTCGTATATTTCAGAAAGATATTCCTGCATTGCTTTTTCAATACTCTTTAAAGACCAAATAAAAATACCCGCATTCCATAAGAAATCTCCACTCTTAATGAATTGCAATGCCATTTCATATTCAGGCTTTTCAGTAAAAAGCTTTACTTTCTTTACCTCGTCTGATAGTTTTTCTCTATCTGTGTATTGTATATAACCAAAACCTGTATTAGGATAAGTAGGCTCTATTCCAAGTGTTATCAAAACATCATTGTTTTCTACCATAGAAAAACCTAATTCAATTTTGTTTATAAACTCTTCTTGATTAAGAATTAAATGGTCACTTGGTGCTACAACTACTTTTGCATTAGGATTTTTTTGTTTGATTTTTGCATTAGCGTAAGCAATACATGGAGCAGTATTTCTTCTTAATGGTTCTGTAATAACACATTCAGGATCTATCATTGGGAGTTGTTCTAAAACAAGGTCTTTATAGATTCTGCTTGTTACTACATATATATTTCCTTTTGGACAAATGGTTTCAAAACGTTTAAAAGTCATTTGCAAAAGAGTTTCGCCCACACCCAAAATATCAATAAATTGCTTAGGGCGCTGCACTCTGCTTAATGGCCAAAAACGGCTTCCTATTCCACCAGCCATTATTATACAATAATTGTTCTCGTTTATCATATATATTTATGAATAAAATAGCTTTCAGTTTATAAACTTGCAAAATTAATGATTATTTTAAGAATAACACAATTTTTTTACTAATTTGCGTTATATAAAAAAAGGATAAAATATGAAAAGATTAAAAATTTGTTTTTTGAGCCTTATTCTTGTGTTATGTGCAACATTGGACTTAAAGGCACAATATATAGATTTTACAGAAGCAGCAGAAAAGTCATTAAAATCCTCTGTCTATGTAGAATGTTTAAAAAACAATAAATTTTCAAATTTATTTAAAAGTGAAAAAACACAGAAAAAGGTTACTTCTTCTGGTTCGGGTGTAATAATCAAAGAAGATGGATACATAGTCACAAATTGTCATGTTATTAAAGACTCTACAAAAGAAATAAAAGTAACACTTTATGACAATAGAAGCTTTAAAGCTCGCTTTATAGGAACTGATAAAGAGTTAGACCTTACGGTTTTAAAAATAGAGGCAGATAGTCTTACTCCTATAAAATTCGGAAATAGCAATAAAATCAAAGTTGGTGAATGGGTTTTAGCAATTGGCAATCCTTATCAAATAAAATTTACTGCAACAGCAGGTATAATTTCTGGAATATCTCGCAATATAAAGAATTTTAATCTATTAGGCGTACCTTATTTAGATTGTCTTATACAGCATGACGCTGTGGTAAATCCCGGAAATAGCGGTGGAGCCTTAGTAAACCTTAAAGGAGAATTGATTGGAATCAACGCAGCGATATCCTCCCCAACCGGAACCTACACAGGATATTCCTTTGCCATACCTTCTAACATTGTAAAAAAAGCTGTAAATGACATAATAAAATATGGTAAGATTCAAAAAGTCAGTTTAGGAATAGTCTTTTCAAAAACAAATACACAAAAAGGCTTTTATGTAAAAGAAGTAAAAAGCAATAGCATAGCAGAAAAAGCAGAAATAAAAACGGGTGATATTATTTTAAAAATAAACGATAAAGAAACAAACACAACTAAGGAATTACGCGAGATTTTATATCAACTATCACGAGGAGAAAAAATAACTCTCTTAATAGAAAGAGAAGGGAATGTTTTAGAAAAAATAATAAATTGTTAATAAGTTAGTTATTAACTTTTCGTTTAAGGTATTGTACAATGAGGTTTTAAGTAATACTTTTGCACGTTGATATAGTCCCACTTAAAAGGAGAGAAAGATATGAGGCAGCTAAAAATTATTAAATCAATTACAAATCGTAATATTGGTTCTTTGGATAAATTCCTTCAAGACATAAGCAAAGAGGAATTAATTACACCAGAGGAAGAAGTTAGATTGGCTCAAAGAATAAAGGCTGGTGATGAATTAGCCTTAGAAAAGTTAGTTAAATCTAACCTGAGATTTGTTGTATCTGTCGCAAAACAATATCAAAATCAGGGATTAAGCCTACCAGATCTTATCAACGAAGGAAATATCGGATTAATTAAAGCTGCTCAAAAATTCGATGAAACAAGGGGATTCAAATTCATTTCTTTCGCAGTATGGTGGATAAGACAAAGCATATTGCAAGCAATCGCCGAAAAATCAAGAATGGTACGTCTTCCTTTGAATCAAGTTGGAGCCTTAAACAAAATAAAAAAATCAGCTTCCTTGCTTGAACAACAATTGGAAAGAACGCCTTCAGATGATGAACTTGCAGAGTTTATGGACTTAAACTTTGAAAAAGTAAAAGAAACAATGCACATTGGATACAAGCCAATCTCTATGGATGCACCTTTGATTCAAGATGAAGATTTGAATATGATAGATGTTTATGTTGAAGAAGATGCAAAGAGTACAGATGATGCAATGATGCAAGAAAGTCTTTCAACAGAAATAGAAGGTCTTTTATCAGAACTTAACGAAAGAGAAAGAAGTATCATATATCAATTCTTTGGAATAGGAATGGCACATGGCATGACATTAGAGGAAATCGCCATTGCACAAAACCTAACACGCGAAAGAGTAAGACAAATAAAAGAAAGAGCATTAAAGAGAATTAGAAATAGCGAAAATTGTAAAAAACTCGCTACATATTTAAACGGATAAACTAATTAACTTTTTCATAATGATTTTTAGAGTTCTGCACGATAACCGAGCAGGACTCTTTTTTATTTAACTCTCTTTTACGAGTTTCAAAATATCTTCGCCGTATTTCTCTATTTTTTTGGTGCCTAAGCCTTTGATGTTTTCTAAATCGGTTGTGATTTTTGGACGATTTATCACTATGTCCTGCAATACTGTGTTGGAGAATATGCAAAAGGCTGGTAGTTTTTCAATGTCTGCTTGGGTTTTTCTCCACGTTTTTAGGCTTTGATATAAGTCGTCTAATTCTAACTCTTTGTTTTTTGAAATTATTTCTTTGTTTTTTGAAATTATTTCTTTGTTTTTTGAAATTATTTCTTTGTTTTTTGAAATTATTTCTTTGTTTTTTGGGGATTTTTCTTCGTTTTTTTCCGATTTTTCTTTGTTTTTTCTCGGCGATTCAATGTATTGTTTATAGGACTTTAATTCTAACTTTTCTCCTTCGGCAAATAGTCGGTATTTCAAAGAAAGAAATCGTTTGAAATCAAATTCTTCTCTATTCAAATAGGCGAATAGTCTTTGTTTGATTTCAACCTCTATCATCAAGGCTTTTAATATTTCCTCTATTTCTTCTTGTCCTTCATTTTCTTCTACGTCTAATTTTGACAGGAAATGAACTAATGAAAATATGACTTGCATTTTATCGGAAAAATAAGCGGAGGCTTTTACTGCTCTTTCGTATAGTTGTTTTGTTTCATAGCTTGATAGCAGGTATTCTATCATTCTGTCTAATTGGGTTTGAAATCGCTCTGCTACAAGGATTATGTCTAAAAGTATTTCTTCGTAATAGCCTTTTATATTTAGGAACTTATCTCCTATTTCGTGTTTTAGGTATGTTTCACAGAGTTCATAGAGTTTTGCATTATAGCCTTTGATTTGTTGAAAGTGGAATATTTCTTTAATATTTTGTGCATAGTAAAGGAAGTTGTCTGCTTTAAAGCTTTCTTCTGTTGGTTTGTTGTTTTGTTGTTCTATATTGTAATCATCTACTACTATGTCTGTTATTACGGAACTTGGTTTGAATTTATTGGATAGTTGTAGGCCTTCAAGGGTTCTGCATCTGCTTAATGCAACGTAGAATTGTCCGTGTGCAAAGCTTTTTTCTGCATCTATTATTGCTTTATCAAAGGTAAGGCCTTGGCTTTTGTGAATGGTTATTGCCCAAGCGAGTTTTATTGGGTATTGTGTGAATGTTCCGATTACTTCTTGTGTGATGGCTTTTGTTGTTTTGTTTAGTTCATAACGGCATCTCTCCCATGTGTATTTGCTGACTTCTATTATTTCGCCGTCTTCTTCTTTTTCTACTACGATTTTGTTTTCGGCTATTTCTATGATTTTGCCTATTGTTCCGTTGTAATAGCGTCTTGGTGTGGAGTCATAGTCGTTTTTTAGAAACATTACTTGTGCTCCTTCTTTGAGTTCTAAGGTTTCTGCATTGGGATATAGTTTTTCGTCAAATTCTCCTTCAACTATTGCTTCAAAGGTGTATGGTTTTTTCTTGATTAGCAGTAGTTTTTCTTCGTTTATCTCATTTGCTTGATTGTTGTGTGAGCAGAGTATTATATAGCCTTTATTTTTTTGTGAATATACATTAGGGACATATCTTGTATTGAGTTGAGAAATCACTTCTGTTGTGATGCGATTTTCTCGTATGTGATTGAGAATGTTTAGAAATTTCTTGTCGGTTTGGCGATATACGTGTTCTAATGTGATTGTTAGATAGCGCGATTGTTGTAAGACTGCTGATGAAAAGAAGTATGGTGTTTGGTAATATTGCTTTAAGAAATTCCATTCTTCCTCTTGTGCAACGGGTGGTAGCTGACTTAAATCGCCAATCATTAATATTTGAACGCCTCCAAAGGGTTGGTGTTTTTGACTTGGTCTTAGCTTTCGTAGGATTACGTCTATTTGGTCTAAAACATCTGCTCTTACCATAGAGATTTCATCAATCACTATGAGTTCAAGGCTTTTAATTAAATTGACTTTGGGGGTTCTATATTTTTTTCTTTCAATAGTGTAACCTGGAATATAAGGTGAGAATCCAAGTTGAAAGAAGGAGTGAATAGTCACTCCTTCACAATTTAGTGCCGCAATACCTGTTGGAGCAAGTACTACATATCGTTTTTGCAAACTGTCTTTTAAACTTTTTAGAAAAGTAGTTTTCCCTGTACCTGCTTTGCCTGTTAGAAATATATTGATGTTTGTTTGTTCTATATATTTCTTTGCAAACTCCAACTGAGGGTTTATTTTCATAAACCGACTATTTTCTTGCTATAACTCTTTTAGCTGCTTCAACTATATTTTGAGCTTTCAATCCGTATTTTTCCATTAAGGCATCTGGTGTTCCACTTTCTCCAAATGAATCATCAATTCCTATAAATTCCATTGGTTTTGGATTGTTTCTTACAAGTAATTGTGCTAAGCTTTCGTTTAATCCACCGTTGTATTGGTGTTCTTCGCAACCTACAAGACAATTAGTTTTTGCAACTGATTTCAATATTGCTTCGTTGTCAAGTGGTTTTATTGTGTGAATATCTATAACTTCTGCACTTATTCCTTCTTCTTCTAATATTTTTGCTGCTTGTAATGCTTCCCAAACCAAGTGTCCTGTTGCAACAAGTGTTACATCTGTTCCTTCATTAAGCACAAGAGCTTTTCCTATTTCAAAAGGCATGTCTTCTGGAATAAATACTGGAACTTTTGGTCTTCCATAACGAATATAAACAGGGCCATCGTACTCAGCAGCTGCTATTGTTGCTGCTTTTGTTTGGTTATGGTCGCAAGGATTTAGAACAACCATATTAGGCAACATTTTCATCATTCCTATATCTTCAAGGATTTGATGTGTTGCTCCGTCCTCTCCTAATGTTATACCTGCGTGAGAACCTGCTATTTTAACGTTTGTGTTTGAATAAGCAACTGCTTGACGTATTTGGTCGTAAACTCGTCCTGTTGCAAAGGCTGCAAAACTACTTGCAAAGGCTACTTTTCCGCTTAAAGCCAAACCTGCTGCTATTCCTATCATATTTGATTCTGCTATTCCGCATTCTATCATTCTTTCAGGAAAGGCTTCTTGAAATAAATCCATTCTTACAGAACCTATAAGGTCTGCACATAATGCTACAACGTTTTCATTTCTTTTTCCAGCTTCTAAAAGACCTTCGCCAAAGCCTGAACGTGTGTCTTTACTGCCTAATTGAGGATATTCTTTCATTATCTTATGTTTTATTTTGCTAAATTTATTGTTGTGGTTTTATTCGATTCTATCTTAAATTCTTTAATTTGTGTTTTTGAGGTTTTGTTTGCGTTTTTATCTCTCAAAACTACCATGTATTGTCCTGGTAAAAGCTCTATGTTTTCTACGGGTAAGGCTTCTTCAAGATTGCAAACCCATTTTGTTTCTTCGCTATCTTTCACAAAGATACTTCCTATTGTTTGAGTTTTTCCTTTTGTTAAAGACAATGTGCCTGATACTGGTATTTCTATTGTAGTTGTTGAGGACTGCCCTACTTCTACGTTTTCTATTTTTAGCTTTGGTAGTGTCAATATTTCCAAATCATATTTCCCTACAAGGTATTTTTCTATCTTATCCAAGGCTTGAATATTAACAGTTTCTGTTTTTCCGCTTTCTCTAACGATAGCAAAAATATCTCCTGTCTTGTTTTTAGATTTGTCTGTTAGCTTAATCATCATATTACCTTGTGGTGCCTTGATAGGAATTATTGTATGGCGGCCAACTTTTAGCTGTACGTTTTCTTCTTTTACAGGTGGTAGTGTGTGAATTACTATATCGTAGTTGATTAAAGGGTCTAATATCAATGTGTCTGAAAGTCCTTTGGAATTGAAAGTGTGCATAAATGTGTAGCGAAGTTGTTTGCTTTGTGCATCATAAAAAGTCATTGGAACGTTTGTTTCACTTGGCTCCATGTTTGAGTCTAAAAGATTTACTTGCGAGGTAGTATTGTTTAATACTTGTGCTACTATATTGTTCAATGCTTTTGAAAATTCTATTTCATTGGTTACTTCAAAATAGCTTCCTGCACATTCAAATTCTTCTTTTAAGCCCTTGCCTATACCTATTATGAAAGGTTTTAAGAATGCTCCTTTTTTTTGTAATTGTTTTGATGTCTTGCAAACATCTGCTGAACATTCATCAACGCCATCTGTTATAAGAACAACTATATTTCTACAATTATCACTTTCAGGGAAGTCTTTAACACATTTTTCCAAAGTGTAAGCTATTGGAGTTGTGCCTTTTGGTACTAAAGCTTTAAGTTTAGCTTTAATTTGTTCTGTGTTGTTTTGATAAAATCCTACTTCTAATCTTGTGTCATCACAATTTTGTGGTGGATAATCCTTTGTGTGACCATAGGCTCTTAAAGCCATTTCAACACCCGGCTTATTGGCTAAGGTATCTACTATATTAGACAAAAGGTTTTGAGCAATCTTTATTTTGGTATTGCTTTGCCACATTCCATACATTGTATTGGAACAATCTAATATAAAGAGTATGCGCGTTTTCTGAAAGGAGTCTTCGCGTGTTACTTTAACTCCTTTTGGTTGTGCATACAAAGCCACGCTTGCAAAAAGTATTGCAAGTAATAACAAGGCTTTTTTTATAGGTGTTGATTTCAAAATAAGAATGGATTTTAGTAATCTCCTAATGTTTCTTTTAATTGAGCTAAGGCTTGTGCAGCTTGTTCATCGTTTGGAGCAGTTCCGTGCCATTTGTTTTTGTTTTGCATAAAATCAACTCCAAATCCCATTTGTGTTTGCATAAGAACAACAACTGGTTTTCCTTGTTTTGCTTGTGCTTTTGCTTGGTTCAATCCTCTGATAACATCTGTCATATCGTTACCATTCATTTCTACTATGCTCCAATCAAATGCTTCAAATTTAGCTCTTAGGTTTCCTAATGAACATACTTGGTCTGTTGAACCATCTATTTGTAAGCCATTAACGTCTATTATAGATATTAAGTTATCTACTTTGTTTGCTCCTGCAAACATGATTGCTTCCCAAATTTGTCCTTCTTGTAATTCTCCGTCTCCGTGAAGTGTGTAAACTAACTTATCGCAAGAGTCAAATTTCTTTGCTAAGGCTGCTCCTATTCCTACTGATAAGCCTTGTCCTAATGAGCCTGAGGCTTGTCTTACTCCTGGAAGTTCATCATGTACGCTTGGGTGTCCTTGTAAGCGTGTTCCTAATTTACGGAATGTTGCAAGTTCAGATACAAGGAAATATCCTCTACGTGCTAACACGCTGTATAACACTGGAGATATGTGTCCGTTAGATAGGAAAAACATATCTTCGCCTTTTCCATCTCTTTTGTAATTGGCAGTATCTAAATCCATCACTTCAAAATATAGTGCTGTCATTACATCGGCACAACCTAAACTTCCGCCAGGGTGTCCTGATGATACGCCATTTACCATTCTTATGATATCTCTTCTTACTTGTGTTGAAATGTTTTCTAATTCGGTAATTGTTGCCATTTTTTTGCTACGTTTTAATACGTTGCAAAGTTAGACATTTTTAATGAATCAAACAAATGATTCTTTATCTTATAAGCATTAATTCCCCTTTTTGTGTAGAAGTTATTCCTTTTTTGTTTGTGAATTTAACTACATAGACATACACACCCATTGGTTGAGGGTTGTTTTTATAGGTTCCGTTCCAGCCTTCTTCTATATTATTGGTTGTAAAGACTAAGGTGCCATTTGAACTATAGATATTCATTCTATAGTCTTGCAATTCTATGTATGAGGGTTTAAATATACTGTTTTCATCACCTGTACTTGGTGTAAAGGCATTTGGTATAAATAGCTTTGTTCTTTCAATATCTAATTCTGCTTCTGGTGCTTTTTCAACTATCTTTTCTTCTACTATTTCAACTTTTGGAGCTACCTCTACTTTTTCAACAATCTTTTTCTCAACAGGTCTTTCGATTACCTTTTGTTCTACTACTTTTATTTCAGGAGTTTGAGCCTCTGTTTTTACTATTGTTTTGTTAGTTGGAACTACAACTATATTCTCTTCTGAAAAAGTCTTTGTTTTTTCGGAATTTTTCTTTGTTTTTTCAAGATTTTTCTTTGTTTTTTCGGAATTTTTCTTTGTTTTTTTCAAAGGCTCTTTTTGGGTTGTTTTTTCAACCCTTATAGTTTGTGCAATAGGTTTTGATTCTTCTTTGGTATTTGGAGTAAAAACTAATATACCTACAAAGGCAAGTAAGATGAAACTGCTAACACCTATTGCAGTTTTTAGATATATGTTTTTAGAGTGTATTTGCTTGTCAATGTTTTCCCACAATTCTTTTCTTGGAGCTTCTTCATAGTTCTCCATTCTCTTGCGCATTTGCTCAAAATTAAAATCCTTATTTTCCATTGCCTTATTTATTTGTTCTTGTTAATATTTCTTGTAAGCTTTTCTTTGCTTTAAAATTCAAACCTCTTAACGTGCTTTCTTTTATGTTTAATTCCTCGGATAAGTCTTTGTATGAATAACCTTCTATCTCTATCATATTAAAAATCAATCTTTGAGAGTCTGATAGTTGTTCAATAGCTTGTAGAATTTCTTGATTGCTTAGATTTTCTATTTGTAATGGTACTTGACTTATTTCTACTGTTGCAATGTCTGTACTTAGCATTGTTTTGTCGTAACGATAGTAATTCAAAGCTACGTTTATGAATAATTTTCTTAACCAAGCGCCTAACGCTCCTTGAAAGTTGTATTTGTTAAGTTGTTCGTATGCTTTTACAAATGCTTCTTGGAATATGTCTTCTGCATCTTCTCTATTGCGTGCATATCTCATACAAATACCAAAAAGCATAGGCGAATAAATGTCATATAACGCCTTTTGTGCCTTTGGATTCTTCTTAATACATTTTTCAACGAGTTCTTTGTCGCTTAGTTTCATTAAAACAATGACACTATTTCTTTGGATTTTGTTGCGGGAGGTGTGATTTTTTTATTTTTTACTTGATTTCTACACTAAATACAGTACTGGTGTAAATATTATTAATAGTATATCCTTCTCTTTTTTCAACAACAGTTACCATATTTTTTATATTCCATCTTCCTTTTGGAATATTAGTCATAAGAATATTTTCATCTCTCAATTGTATGCCATTAGGTATTCCTGTATTATACCATTTTTCATTTAGATAAATAGTGTCATTGGAGGTTGTAACATCAAGATAAACAACGGGTGGTTTATCAGTAAATGGATAAGGAACAAAACATCTTGTTTTCTTTATCATAAGACTATTACCATTAACTATACAAGTAATAACTCCACTTCCTGGCGTGGCCGTTGTATAATCGTCAGGGTATATATCACTTAAATAAGTGTATTTAGCCTCTATCTCTTTTGGTTCGGGTTCGCAACTTGTGAAACTGAAAGAAATTAATATTAATAATGTTGCAAATAATAAATTAATCTTGTTTTTCATACTTTAAATATTCTTTAATGTGTCTTTAATATGTTTTTAAACGCTTTTTAAAATATATTTGCGATAGAGATTTAATCTATCGCTTTATCGTCCATAAAGAATATAAACCGATGTATTCGTGTTTCATAAAGAATAGAATATTTTTCGCAAAATTATACTTTTTTTTGGAGGAGGGCAAATTTTGGCAATAATTTAAAAAAAATAAATAAAGTGCAGCATCTATAAGCCGAGTTCTGTCGAGTTCTATCATTAATCTACTACTTGCCTCACGACAAGTCTCTAACGACCTACCCCTCGGAAAGGACGAGCAGCCCCTATATTCCGATATACTTGGTCTTTCAACTCATAAGGTTTACCCATTTAACTTATCACTAAGCCAAATCGTGAGCTCTTACCTCACATTTTCACCCTTACCCTTATCAAAGGGCGGTTATTTTCTGTGGCACTTGCTGTCAGTAATTCTTCATTACTGCCTACCCGTTAGGTAGTATGATGCTCTGTGTTGCTCGGACTTTCCTCTCGAAGTTTAACTTCCAGCGATAGAACAATGCCGCACTTATCTCTATTTATTCTTTTTGAGCATTTGCTGCTCTTTTTCTTGCTACTTCATCAAGCAAGATTTTTCTTATTCTTAAGTGATTTGGAGTAATTTCTAAGTATTCGTCTTCTCCTATATACTCCATTGATTCTTCTAATGAGAATTTTGTTGCTGGTGCTATGCTAACTTTTTCATCTGCACCTGCTGAACGCATATTTGAAAGTTTCTTTGTGATTGTTAGGTTTACAACTATGTCATCAGGACGTATTCCTTCTCCAACTACCATTCCTGTATAGACTTCTTCGCCTGGTGAAACGAAGAAACGTCCTCTGTCTTGTAATTTATTGATTGAGTATTCTATTGCAGGGCCTGTTTCTTTTGCTATTAAGGCTCCCATTCTTCTTCCTCCTATTTCGCCTTTCCAAGGTTCGTAACCTTTTAATCTATGTGCCATAATAGCTTCTCCTTCAGATACTGTAAGGACATTGTTTCTTAATCCTATGATTCCTCTTGAAGGTATTGTGAATTCAATATGTGTTCTGTCGCCTTGTGGTTCTATTGAATCAATTTCTCCTTTACGCATTGTAACTAATTCTATTACTTTGCCTGAGAATGCTTCCGGAACAACTATTGTTAATTGTTCAACAGGTTCACATTTTACACCATCAATTTCTTTTATGATTACTTTTGGTTGTCCAACTTGAAGTTCATATCCTTCTCTACGCATTGTTTCAATAAGGATTGAAAGGTGAAGGATTCCTCTTCCGTAAACTATCAATGAATCAGGTGAGTCAGTTTCTTCAATACGCATTGCAAGGTTTTTTTCTAATTCTGCGTAAAGTCTTTCTCTTAAATGGCGAGAGGTAACAAACTTTCCGTCTTTTCCATAGAAAGGAGAATTGTTGATAGTAAAAAGCATACTCATTGTAGGGTCATCAACCTTGATTGGTTTTAGTGGTTCTGGATTTTCTATATCGCAAACTGTATCTCCAATATCAAAGTTTTCTAATCCTAATATTGCACATATTTCTCCTGCGTGTACTTCTGATTTGATTTTTTCTTTAGCTAAGCCTTCAAATACATAAAGTTCTTTGATTTTTGAACGGAACATTTCTCCATTTGCTTTTGCTAATGTTACGTCTTGACCTGCAATTAAAGTTCCTCTATGTAATCTTCCTACTGCTATACGTCCTACATATGATGAAAAGTCAAGAGAAGAAATCATTAATTGTGTTGTTCCTTCTTCGGTTTTGTATGCAGGAATGTGTTCTATGATTTGGTCTAATAAATAAGAAACATCTTCTGTTGGGTGTTGCCAATCTTCACTCATCCAACCTTGTTTTGAAGAACCATATACTGTTGGGAAATCTAATTGTTCTTCTGTTGCTCCAAGATTAAACATCAAGTCAAATACTTTTTCTTGTGTTTCTATTGGATTGCAATTTGGCTTATCTACTTTGTTGATTACAACTATTGGTTTAAGGTTTAGTTCTATCGCTTTTTGTAAAACGAAACGTGTTTGAGGCATTGGACCTTCAAAAGCATCAACAACAAGTAAAACTCCGTCAGCCATATTTAATACTCTTTCTACTTCTCCACCAAAATCACTGTGGCCCGGAGTATCAATTATATTAATCTTAAAATCTTTGTAACGAATAGAAACGTTTTTTGAAAGAATTGTTATACCTCTTTCACGCTCTAAATCGTTGTTGTCTAAGATTAAATCTTTTGTTTCTTGGTTTTCTCTAAATAATTTCGCTTGATGAAGCATTCTATCTACAAGCGTTGTCTTTCCATGGTCAACATGGGCTATGATTGCTACGTTTCTTATGTTTTGCATTGTTGTTAAAATTATGCTAATATTATTTCTTTGATTAACTCTACTGCTTTTGCTAATCCTGATGCGTCTTTACCACCTGCTGTTGCAAAGTGTTTTTGTCCTCCTCCGCCACCTTTGATTTCTTTTGATACTTGACGGATTGTTGCAGAAGCGTCTTTGCCTTTTTCTACTAATTCTTCACCAAGCATTAGTGTAAGGTTTACTTTTCCTTCACTTTCTCCATATCCAATGAAACATATCTTTGAATTGCTTGCTCTAAAACGGAAAGCTAAATCTTTTACTCCTTCTGCTGGAAGATTAGATGTATCAAGTGTTAAAAGAGATACTCCATTTTCTTCTGTTATTTTTGTTTGAAGAGTATCGTATAATTGAGCTATTTTTTCTTTTTGGAAAGAATCTAATTCTGCTTTTAATTGATTGTTATCCTCTATTAACTTTTGAATAGTCTTAACAATGTTTGGACTTGCTGCAAATAGAGATTGTACTTCTTTTAATGTATCTTCTATTTTATTTAGGTGATTTTCGCATTCTTCTCCTGTAACGGCTTCAATTCTTCTTACACCCGCTGCAACTGCTGTTTCGTTTACTATGCTTATCATTCCTAAACGTCCTGTTGAACTTGCGTGTGTTCCTCCACAAAGTTCAATGCTTTCTCCAAATCTAATACATCTTACTTTATCTCCATACTTTTCTCCGAATAATGCCATTGCTCCCATTGCTTGTGCTTCTTCTATGTTTATTTCACGGAAGTCTTCTGCTTTATGGTCGGCTCTTATCATTGAGTTTACAAGTTTTTCTGTTTGACGTATTTCTTCTTCTGTAAGTTTGCTTGGATGTGAGAAGTCGAAACGCAATCTTGAATCATTAACATACGAACCTTTTTGTTCTACATGCGAACCTAAAACTTGTCTTAAAGCATAATGCAATAAGTGAGTTGCAGTATGGTTAGCCTCTATTGCAGTTCTCTTGTTTTGATTTACCACTAATTCAAATGGTATTTCCAAGTTTTCAGGTAGCTTTTTAGTAATATGTAATGTAAGTTTGTTTTCTTTTTGTGTATCTATGATTTCTATTTTTTCTACGCCATTAGTTATGTATCCGCTATCTCCTACTTGTCCTCCCATTTCTGCATAGAATGGAGTTTGGTCAAATACTAATTGATAGTTTGTTGCAGTTTTTGTTGTTACTTTACGATATCTTAAAAGGTTAGCATTAGCTTTGCAAGTGTCATATCCAAGAAACTCTCCTACTCCTTCAAATTCCTTAATTATTACCCAATCTTCTGCAGAACTTTTAGCCGCATTTTTAGAACGTTCTTTTTGTTGAGCAAGATTTTTTTCAAATCCTTGCATATCTACGCTATATCCTTTCTCTTGCGCCATAAGTTCTGTTAAATCAACAGGGAATCCGTAAGTATCAAACAATTCAAAAGTAAAATCTCCATCAATTACCTTATCTTGTTTTTGAGAGATATACTTTTCAAATTTTATTATACCATTAGAAAGTGTACGAAGGAATGATTGTTCTTCTTCTTTAACTATTTTTTCAATTAAAGATTGTTGTTGTTTTATTTCAGGATATTGTTCTCCCATTTTATTTACTAAAACATCAACTAATTTATACAAGAAAGGCTCATTAAAATTCAAGAATGTATAGCCATATCTTACAGCTCTTCTTAATATTCTTCTGATAACATAACCAGCCTTTGCATTAGAAGGAAGTTGTCCATCTGCTATTGCAAAAGAGATCGCTCTAATATGGTCAGCACAAACTCTCATTGCAACATCTTTTTCCTTATCTTGCGAATAAGTTACCTTTGCTTCTTTTGCCAAGAATTGAATCATTGGTTGGAAAACATCTGTATCGTAATTTGATTTTTTATTTTGCAATACCATACAAAGACGTTCAAATCCCATACCAGTATCAATGTTCTTTTCTTTCAAAGGAACAAGACTTCCATCAGCCATACGGTTAAATTCCATAAACACAAGATTCCATATTTCAATAACTAATGGATTATCCTTATTTACTAAATCTTTTCCGCTAACTTTCTTTCTCTCTTCTTCATCTCTTAAATCGACATGTATTTCTGAACAAGCACCACAAGGGCCTGTTTCTCCCATTTCCCAAAAATTATCTTTCTTATTTCCTAATATTATTCTATCTTCATCTATCCATTCTTTCCAATAATCATAAGCTTCCTTATCTAAACTCAATCCATCTTTTTCATCACCTTGGAAAACGGTTACATAAATCACATTTTTGCTTATTCCATAAACCTTTGTTAAAAGTTCCCAAGCATATGCAATAGCTTCTTTTTTGAAATAATCACCAAAAGACCAGTTTCCTAACATTTCAAACATAGTGTGGTGATAAGTATCATGACCAACCTCTTCCAAATCATTATGCTTTCCACTTACTCTTAAACATTTTTGAGAGTCAGCAGCAGAAGGATAAGGTTTAGTAACATTACCCAAGAATATATCTTTAAATTGATTCATTCCCGCATTAGTAAAAAGCAATGTAGGATCATTCTTAACTGTTATTGGTGATGAAGGAACTATTGTGTGTCCCTTAGATGCAAAAAAATCAAGAAAAGTCTTTCTTATCTCATAAGATGTCATAATTCTACTATATTAAAAGATTATTAAAACGTGCAAAGATACGAATTATTTATCTCTTAGCTTGATTAAAGCAAGAAAATATGTAATTTTGCACGACAAAATACTTAAAAATACTATGGAAAGCATAAAAGAAATTTTTAGAATAGGCTATGGTCCATCGTCTTCTCACACAATGGCACCAAGAAAGGCTTCTGAAATATTTTTAAAAGATAATATTGATGCAAATCATTTTGAAATAACACTTTACGGTTCATTAGCAGCAACCGGAAAAGGCCACTTAACAGACCAAGCTATAATAGATGTATTAGGAAAAGAAAGAACAAAAATACATTGGAAAAGTGATACTTTTTTAGACCTTCACCCTAATGCAATGACCTTTGAATCTTTTGATGAGAGTGGAAAATTGATACAAAAGAGAACAATGTATAGCATTGGCGGAGGAAAAATAATAGAAGAAGATTCCAAGTTAGGATTAGAAATAAAGGAAGTTTATCCACATCATAATTTAACAGAAATCTTACAATATATAGATGAACGCGGATTAACCTTTTGGGAATACGTCCAAGAGTTTGAAGACGCTGATATTTGGGATTACCTATCGGAAGTAATGCAAGTAATGAAAAAATCTGTTGAAGACGGATTGAACGAAGAAGGCGTATTGCCAGGAGGATTGCATTTAAGAAGAAAGGCAATGTCATATTATACAAAAGCTAGGAGTTATAAACCATCTTTAAAAGGAAGATGTTTAGTACAAGCCTATGCTTTGGCAGTTTCAGAGCAAAACGCATCGGGAGGAAAGATTGTAACAGCACCAACTTGTGGCTCTTGCGGAGTAGTTCCAGCCGTTTTATATCACCTAAATACAGAACACGAATTCACAGAAAAACAAATCGTACGTTCACTTGCAACAGCAGGATTGATAGGCAACGTAATAAAATTCAATGCCTCAATTTCAGGAGCAGAAGTTGGTTGTCAAGGAGAAGTCGGTTCTGCGTGTTCAATGGCAGCAGCAGCGGCTAATCAACTTTTTGGAGGGACTCCACAACAAATAGAGTACGCAGCAGAAATAGGACTCGAACATCACTTAGGATTAACATGCGACCCTGTATGTGGATTAGTGCAAGTTCCTTGCATAGAACGAAATGCCTTTGCAGCATTAAGAGCATTAGATGCCAACCTTTATGCGATGATGTCTGACGGAAAGCATATTATCTCTTTTGATAAGGTTGTTGAAACAATGAAACAAACCGGAAAAGACCTACCTTCTCTTTACAAAGAAACAGCCGAAGGAGGTTTGGCAGTAGTAGGAAAAAACTTCTGTCAAATATAACTTGATTTCACGCTCAACAAAACAAAGAATTATTTTTTTAAAACAAAGAATTATTTAAATAAAACAAAGAATGAAAAAATTAAATCTTGATGAAATTTTCAGACCTAAGTTCTTTGAGATGATAAAAATGAGAAACTACTCAAAAGAACTATTTATTAAAGATTTAACAGCAGGTATAATAGTTGGAGTTGTTGCAATCCCATTGGCTATTGCTTTTGGTATCGCATCAGGAGTAAGTCCACAACAAGGATTGATAACAGCTATTATTGCAGGAGCTTTAATCTCTATTTTCGGAGGTTCTCACGTTCAAATTGGAGGACCAACAGGAGCATTCATCGTAATTATTGCAGGAATTATAGGTGAATACGGAATGAGTGGATTGGCCATTGCAACTTGTATTGCAGGGGTTTTACTTATTTTAATGGGTGTTTTGAAATTTGGAGATATAATTAAGTTTATGCCTTATCCTATTATAGTAGGATTTACATCGGGTATTGCACTTACAATCTTCTCAACTCAAATCAAAGACTTCTTTGGATTGACAATAGCGGGCGAAGTACCAGCAAACTTTATTGAAAAATGGATATGCTATTTCCAAAACTTCGACACAATCAATCCAATAGTAACAATAATGGCAGTATTTACTGTTGCAATCTCTTTCCTTTGGAGCAAAGTTACAAAAGTAATTCCAGGTTCTTTGATTGCAATCATAGTTTGTACAATAGCAACAATAATACTTAAAAATTACGGAATCATAATTCCAACAATAGGAAGTGTTTATCCAGAATTAAGTGGTGGAGCGGCATTACCACAACCAGAAGTACCAGCGATTACAATAGAAAGTATAAAAGGATTGATTTCGCCTGCTTTCACTATTGCAATCCTTTGTGCTATTGAAAGTTTGCTTTCTGCAATGGTAGCAGACGGTGCAACAGGTAAGAAACACCATTCAAATACAGAGCTTATTGGACAAGGTATTGCAAACTTTGTTTCTCCTTTGTTTGGAGGTATTCCAGCAACAGGAGCAATCGCAAGAACAATGGCAAACATAAACAACGGAGGACGTACACCTATTGCAGGTATAATTCACGCTTTATTCTTATTATTGATTTACTTATTCTTAATGCCACTTGCAGCAAACATACCTTTTGCATGCCTTGCAGGTATTTTGGTTGTAGTATCTTATAATATGAGTGAATGGCGTTCGTTCAAAGCAATATTCAAAAACCCAAAAAGCGATGTCGTTGTACTTCTTACAACATTCTTCCTAACAGTTATCTTTGACCTTACAATCGCTATTGAAATAGGTCTTTTGATTGCTTTCGTATTATTCATAAAACGTGTAATGGAAACCTCTTCTATCAAAGTTATTGAAGATGAACTTCAAAGAACAGAAGATTCTGAATCAGACAGCGTTTATGAAAAAGTAAACAAACAAGTACAAATCTACGAAATTGACGGACCTTTCTTCTTCGGAGTTGCAAACAAGTTTGACGAAGTAGGAAATCGCAGCAAAAAGAATAAACCTACAGTTAGAATTATCAGAATGCGTAAAGTTCCTTTCATAGACTCAACAGGATTGAAGAACCTTAGAAGTCTATGTGATAAGAGCAAGAGCGAAAAGATACAAATTATTCTTTCAGGTGTAACAGAAGAAGTTTACAAAGTATTAGACAAGAGCGGATTTGCTGATTATCTTGGAAAAGAATTTATCTTTGACCACATATCTAAGGCTCTTGATAAAGCAAACGAACTAACAAACAACAAAACAGAATAAGTGAAATTCTTGAAAAACAACATAACACTTATACTTCTTTCTTTACTATGCCTTGTTTTAATATTTATAAGTTGCATAGTAGGTAGTGGAAGTATAAGTGTTGTTGATTCAATAAAAGCCCTTATTTATCCTCTTATAGGAAAAGACACAGAAGAAATAAACGAGGGAGTAAAGTACATAATATATAATATTAGAATACCAAGAACTCTCTTTGCTGCATTAGCCGGAGCAGGACTTTCAATCTGTGGATTAGCCTTTCAATCTATATTTAGAAATCCATTAAGTGACCCATATATATTAGGAGTTTCTTCAGGCGCTTCACTTGGAGCAACACTTGCAATAGTCTTAGGCTTAGAAAACATAATCTTTGGAATAAGTGGAATGAGTTTTGTATTTGCCTTTTTGAGTGTAATCATTATAATAAAGATTGCCTCTTATGGAAACCGCATACACACCACTACCCTTTTACTTGCGGGAATTTCAATTAACTTTCTCGCCTCTGCTTTTATCTCATTACTTATGATAATAAACCAAGAACAAATAGAAAAAATAGTCTTTTGGACTATGGGCTCGCTTTCAAATATCAGCTACCACTCAGTCATTGGCGTAAGTATCGCAGTAGTAATGGGGATAATATGTATCACTTACCACGCAAGAGATTTAAACGCCTTACTAATAGACACACAAACTGCAAAATCGCTTGGAGTAAACGTTGAACGTACAAAACGAATCATTCTCTTAATCTGCACATTAATGGTTGCACTCATCGTAAGTGAAAGTGGAGTAATAGGATTTATAGGATTAGTCGTTCCACACATAGTAAGACTAATAATAGGTTCGGACAACAGACGAATGATTCCCTTTTCAATACTTGGAGGAATAATCTTTATGATTACCTCAGACGTTTTATCACGAACAATAATGCCACCATCAGAAATCCCTGTTGGAAGTATAACTGCCTTGATTGGTTCACCATTCTTTATTTACCTATTGTTTAACGCTAAAAAACGCCTAAAACAATGATAAAAGTAAACGACTTAACCTACACCATAGGAGAGAAACAAATACTCCACAACATAAATTTCCAAATAGAAAAAGGGAAAATCTATGGTATTTTAGGAGAAAACGGAAGTGGGAAATCCACCCTATTGAAAACCCTTACAAGAATCAATAACGTAAAAAACGGAAAAATACTCCTAAACGACAAAGACATAAATCACTACACCTCAAAACAACTAGCACAAACTATTGCCCTTGTACCACAACAAACAAATCTAATGTTTGATTTCTCTGCCCTGCAAATAGCACTTATGGGAAGAATCCCCTATCAAAAACCCTTGTATTCCGATAGCGAAGAAGACTTAGAAATAGTAAAACAATCAATGCAACTAACCTCCACCTGGCACCTAAGAGATATGAATGCACAAAACCTAAGTGGAGGAGAATTTCAAAGACTAATAATAGCAAGAGCCCTAGCACAACAAACCCCAATCCTAATGCTTGACGAACCAATCTCATCACTCGACATACGCCACCAATTCGAAATAATGAACCTACTAAAACAAATAAATAAAGACACTAATACAACAATACTAATAATAATTCACGACCTTAACCTAGCATTAAAGTACTGCGATGAAATAATCCTTTTAAACAAAGGAGAATTAGTAGCCTTTGGAGAAAGCAAAAAAGTACTTACCGAAGAAACAATTTCCAAAAACTTCGGAATAAACGTAGAGATAAAAGATGATTGGATAAAAATTATTCGATAACTAACTTATTCCGCTGCTTTAAAATTAAATATAGGTTTAATAACATTTACTATTTCAACACTGTCAGCCACATTTCTTACAATTTCTTCCATAGGTTTATACACCATAGGTGCTTCATCTTTGGTTTCTTCCGTTAAAGTTTCACTATAAATTCCATTCATAGATTGTTTAAAGTCATCAATATTGATTTCTTTAAACGCTTGACTTCTACTCATTATACGTCCAGCGCCATGTGGAGCCGAAAAATTCCAATCTTCATTACCCTTACCCTCACAAATCAAAGAACCATCACGCATATTCATAGGTATAATACACCTCTCTCCCTTATATGCAGAAATAGCTCCTTTACGTATTATGTTATCATCACCAATATAATTGTGTACACTTTCAAAAGAATCATTTATAACCTCTACATATTCCTCTTTCACAAGGAAATCCATTATCAAATCAACAATAAGTCTTCGGTTAATTTTCGCCCACTTTTGACACAAACGCATATCTTCAAGATAATCCTCACGCCACTCTCCTTCAAGATAAGACAATGCCTCAGGGATTGAAGGTTTACGCATTTTAAACGATGAATGTAACTTCGCTACTATTTCTTTAATCTCTTTTCTTCCAACTCCATTTTCTTTACATTCTGCTATAATACGTTTCTGTTCCTCTAATAATTCTCCCCAACCCGAATGGCATTTAATTGCTAACTTTTGATAAATTTCTGCTACCTGTTTACCTAAATTACGACTACCTGTATGAACTAATAAATAATGCAAATTCTTTTCATCTTTACCCACTTCAATAAAGTGATTTCCTCCTCCCAAAGTACCAATAGAAGTAATTAATCTCTTAGAATATTTTAATTCCCTATAACAATGAAGTTGAGTAATCAAAGATTTCGCCTCACTATACCTTTCCATATACTGATTAGGTAAAGGCAAATAGTTTTCATCTCTATTATTTCTTCCCGATGGTATTGCCTTTAAAATAAATTCATTCAACAAATGAAAGTCTATATCTTTTAAACACTTAAAAGGCTGAACCAATATTCCACAACCAATATCCACACCCACAATATTAGGAATTACCTTTGAACCTAAATTTCCTGTAAAACCTATAACACAACCAGCACCAGCGTGAACATCTGGCATAACACGCACTTTACAATCACTAAACACATCAATTTCCATCAACTGTTTGATTTGTTCAATCGCATTTTCCCCTACATTATCTGTAAAAATCTTTACATCATATCCCTCTAATATCTTCATGACTATTCGTTTTTAGGTTTTAATTCTACGCAAAGTTACTAATAAATTTCGTATCTTTGCTTTTTCCAAATAGCAAAGATATGAAAAAAGAAATCAATCCACAAGAGACTTCTCGTTACGATGCCTTTAACCTTTGGCTTACCTCTCCAATGCCAATGGTAACACTAACAAAGACTTTTGATGTTACAAAGATTTTAAAAACAAGCAAGAAACATAAAATTAGTTTTAACGCACTATTATGTTGGTGCATAGGAAAAGTTGCAAGCCAAATTAAAGAGCTTTATCTACTTGTTGAAAAAGAAAAACTATACAAGTATGATAAACTTGCGATAAATGTAATCGTAAACAATCAAAAAGGAGGAATAAATTCTTGTGATATTGCATGGAGTGAGGATTTGAAACAATTCATAAAAGACTACACCCAACTAACAACACTTTCCATAAAAGAAAACAAAAGTACTTTCTTAGAAGATTATATGATAATAGGAACCTCCGCAATGATTCAAACAGAAATTGACTCCATAGTAAATCAATACACCGATAAATTCACAAATCCTATGCTTATGTGGGGTAAATATCGTAAACATTTCTTAAAAACCCTACTCCCAATCTCCTTTCAATTTCATCACGTTCAAATGGACGGAGGAGACGCCGCAAGATTTCTTGAACTTTTACAAAAAGAGATAAAGAGTTTATAAAGAAAAGAAAGCTCTAATTTTAAGAGTTTCTCCTTTTCTTCTTAGTACAAAATTATTCCAATGCTGTTGGAGAAGTGTTCCAATGCCATTGGAGAAGTATTCCAACGCTGTTGGAATTTTCTAAAACAAAGAATTATAAGAATCAAATGCTGAATCATAGGTTTATTTTTTTATGTTTCAGGTTTGGTTCTTTCAAAAATTTTGTTGTATTTTTGTGGGAAATTTCTAACTTTTCAAACTTATGAAACAAAAAGAAGAAAAATTTATCTTTGGCGTAGTAAAGGTCGGAGATAAGGGACAGATAGTAATCCCAAAGGAAGCAAGAAAGGTTTATGACATTAAACCGGGTGATGCTCTCCTTCTTTTAGGAGATAAAAATGGTATGGCACTTGTAAAAACCGAGATTTTCCAAAGTGCAGTTGATGATATAATGGAAGGACTTACGAAATGAGAAAGCATTGGTTAGATAATCTTCGTTGGGTAACCGTGCTTTCGGTTTTGTTTTATCACGTTATATATTTCTATAATAATAAAGGAGTATTCGGTGGTATTGGTGGATTTGGAGGAGAGCAATATCAAGATGCAGTAATGTATGTTTTGTATCCTTGGTTTATGATGCTTATGTTTCTTGTTGCGGGAATTAGCTCGCGATATAGTTTAGAGAAACTTTTTTCTAAACAATTCTTTTCTTCAAGGACAAGAAAACTTTTAGTGCCTGCAACACTTGGTTTGTTTGTTCTTCAATGGATTACTGGATATTTTAACACTCTTGGGGCTGAATACGCAACAGGTGCTTCTATATTTCCAGAAGAAATGCCTGTGTTTATAAAATATTTCATTTATTCAATATCTGGCATTGGACCTCTTTGGTTTGTGCAAGATTTATGGTTGTTTTCTATCATTATTGTTTTAATTCGCAAATTTGATAAAAAGGATAAACTATGGCAAGTGTGCGGAAAGATAGGTTTTATCCCTATTTTGCTTTTAGGTCTTTTGCTTTACGCAGGCTCGTTTACGCTTATAGAAAATCCAAGAGCAGAATCGCTTGACGGACTCTTGAATTTGTATAAGCCTTTGAACTATTTAATTCCTTTCTTAATGGGGTATTTAGTTTTCTCTCATGATAAGGTACATGAGATTTTGGGCAAATATTCTATTTATCTAATATCTATTGCTGTGATTTTAGGCGGCGTTCTTACTATAACTACTTTTGGTCAAGACAATACTTCGCCTCAATATTTGCAAAGCCCATTGAATATTGCTTATGCTTGGTTTATGATTTTGGGGCTTATAGGGGTGTTTTATCGTTATTGCAATCAGACTAATCGTTTTGCAACTTATATGACTAAATCTAGCTTTGGTTTATATGTTGTTCATTATGTAGTGATTGCTTCTTTTGGTTATATGATGAAAGTACATACTTCGCTTCCTGCGTTTGCAATTTATGCAATATTGACAGTAGCAGTTTTTGTTTTATCTCCAATTTTAAACGAAGTTTTACGCCGTATTCCGATAGTGCGTTATTGTGTTTTAGGAATAAAGAAGTAATTAATATTTAACGTAACGAGTATAAAAAATAAAGGGAAGTTAAATTAATAACTTCCCTTTATTCGTTTTATCTATTTGACTTGTTTCTCTAATTCTATGAGATTAGCAAACTCCTAATTCAATCATTGAATCAGCAACTTTGATAAATCCTGCGATGTTAGCACCTTTAACATAGTTGATGTATCCGTCTTTTTCTGTACCGTATTTTACACAGTTATCGTGGATTGAGTCCATCATGAAGTGTAATCTTTCGTCAACTTCAGCACCTGTCCAACCAATGTGTCCAGCGTTTTGGCTCATTTCTAATCCAGATACTCCTACTCCACCAGCGTTAGCTGCTTTACCAGGAGCGAAGATAACTTTTGCTTTTTGTAATTCGTGGATAGCGTCAGCTGTACATCCCATGTTAGAAACTTCACAAACTAATGTAACTCCGTTAGCGATTAATTGTTTAGCATCTTCTCCGTTTAATTCGTTTTGGATAGCACATGGCATAGCGATATCAACTTTTGCTTCCCAAGGTTTTTTACCAGCGATGAATTTAGCTGAAGGGAATTTATCTGCGAATGGTTTAACAACTCCATTGTTAGAAGATCTAAGTTCTAACATGTAAGCTATTTTTTCATCGTTCATTCCTTCTTCATCTAAGATATATCCATCAGGACCAGAGATACAAACAACTTTAGCTCCTAATTCAGTAGCTTTCATTGCAGCACCCCAAGCAACGTTACCGAAACCAGAAATAGCAACTCTCTTACCTGCTAATTCTAATCCGTGTTTTTTCAACATGTTGTTTACGAAGTAAACTCCACCGAAACCAGTTGCTTCTGGACGAAGGATTGAACCTCCCCAACCAGCACCTTTTCCTGTTAAAACTCCTGTATTTTCACGAGCTAATTTTTTGTACATACCGTATAAGTATCCGATTTCTCTTCCACCTACTCCTATGTCTCCTGCAGGAACGTCTGTGTCAGGTCCGATATATTTGTAAAGTTCTGTCATGAAAGCTTGGCAGAATCTCATGATTTCGTTATCAGATTTTCCCATTGGATCGAAATCTGAACCTCCTTTACCACCACCCATAGGTAATGTAGTTAAAGAGTTTTTGAAAGTTTGTTCAAATCCTAAGAATTTTAATGTATCCATTGTTACAGCAGGGTGGAAACGTAATCCTCCTTTGTAAGGTCCAATAGCGTTATTGAATTGAACTCTAAATCCTCTGTTTACATGGATTTCTCCTTTATCGTCAACCCATTCAACTTTGAATTGGAATATTCTATCAGGTTCTACAATTCTTTCGATAATTTTGTGATTATCGTATTTTGGGTTTGCAGCAACATATTCTTCAATAGTTTCTAATACTTCTGTTACTGCTTGCAAGAACAATGGTTGTCCAGGGTTCTTTGCTTCTACGTCAGCTAAAATTTTTTTTACGTCCATAGTTTTTTATTTTTTAAACGTGTTTATTTATTGTTATTTTAAAAAGTTTCTTGCTTTTCGTTGCAAAGGTAGATATTATTCTTGAAATAAAGAAAATAATTCTTGAAAAGATTTTTTTATTTCTTTGTTTTAGAAAATTATTTCTTTGTTTTAAAATGCAAAATGTGTGCTGTTACCGCTATAGCAATTAAGATTAAAAGAATTTTTATAGCTATTATTTTCACAACTATTACAGAGAACAAAATAGTTATCCAAAGTGTAGAAACACTCACTATTTTTATTTTTTTACTTATAGCCTTATGTACAAGAAATTCCTTAATATACGTTCCTAAACGCCTATGATTCAAAAGCCAATCATACAAACGTTTGCTACTTCTAAGAAAACACGTTGCGGTTAAAAGCAAAAAAGGAGTAGTTGGCAATACGGGTAAAAACATTCCCATAACACCTAAACTCAAACTAATAATCCCTGCTATAATCAACAAATATTTCTTCATAATACGAAGTGCAAAATTAGTTTTTTTTTTACTTTTGCAAAAAAGTAATGAATTTATGGTTTTAACATTAAGTGATTTCATAAAAATATGTGATGTTGAAAGTGTGATTGGTAATAAAGATGTTTTAAACACCAATATTTCCTATCTACTTTTTGATTCAAGAAGACTAAACTTTACAGAAAACACCATATTCTTTGCTTTAAAAACACAAAACAACGATGGCCATAAATTCATAAAAGAACTTTATGAAAAAGGACTAAGATGTTTTATTTGCCAAGACCTTCCCGATATAACTAACCTTAAAGAAGCAGTATTCCTTAAAGTAAAGGACAGTTTAAAAGCTCTACAACAACTCGCAACATTTGCAAGAGAATCTTTCAATAAAGAAGTAATAGCCATTACCGGCTCAAACGGAAAGACCATTGTAAAAGAATGGATAGTTCAACTAATAGAAAACAACAAGAAAATTTGTTATTCACCTCGTAGCTACAACTCTCAAATAGGCGTAGCCCTTTCATTGTGGCAACTAAACGAAGAATTTGAATTAGGACTCTTTGAAGCAGGCATTTCAAAACCTAATGAAATGGAAAAATTACAAGAAATGATTAAGCCAACAATAGGAATTTTCACCAATATTGGCTCGGCACATCAAGTTAATTTTTCATCCTTAGACGAGAAAATAGAAGAAAAACTCAAACTATTCACAAATTGCAAAACTCTTATCTGCTCACAAGACGATGAATACCTATTCAATAAAGTTAATACATGGTGTAAATCTCGCAATATAGAAATTATCACATTTAAATCATCGGAATTATCAAAAGAATTAAACATCACTTTCAAAGACAAAGCGAGCATAGAGAACCTATGTTTATCCTATGTAACAGCTTTATATATAGGAGCAGACGAAAACACATTAAAGCAACAAATTAATAACTTATCCACACTTGAAATGCGACTTCAACTCAAAGAAGGCTTAGGAGAAGGCATTGTAATAAACGATAGCTATTGCTTTGACTTAACCTCTTTAGAAGCAGCATTAGACTACCTTAACCAACACAACAAATCACTTAGTAAAGTAGCCATACTCTCCCCTATGGCAGAGAATCAAAACAGCGAATTAAGCTTTAAACAAATCAATTCACTACTTTGCAACAAAGGAATAAACGAATTCTATGCAATAGGTAAAGACTTCTTGCAATACAAAGACATTTTTACAATAGAAAAAACACACTTCTTCTCCTCAGTTGAAGAATTTACAGAAAACTTCTCAATAGGAGATTTCTATTCAAAAGCCATTTTAATCAAGGGCGCAAGAACTTTCAATATGGAAAGAATATCAAACCTATTAGAATCACAATCACACCAAACCATACTTGAAGTAAATCTTTCGGCATTAAACGATAACGTAAAATATTTCAAGAGCTTACTAAAACCAAGCACCAAAATAATGGCAATGGTAAAAGCCTCAAGCTATGGATGTGGAGCATACGAATTAGCAAAAGACCTAGAACACTTTTCCCTTGCCAACTATTTCACAGTAGCCTTTGCAGATGAAGCCTTACTACTAAGAAAAAACGGAATAAAAAGCCCAATCGTAGTAGTAACCCCTGAAAAAGAAGCATTAGAAAAAATGATTAAATATGATATTGAAGTAGTAGTTCATAACTTCTCTACTCTCAATATGATAAAAGACTGTAATTTAAGAATACATTTAAAGATAGATAGCGGAATGCACCGTTTAGGATTTGAGAAAAAAGACCTAAACCAACTAATAGCATTTCTAAAAGAACACAAAAACCTAAAAATAGCCTCCGTATTCTCACACCTTGCATGTGCAGATAGTCCCGAATTAGACTTCTTCACAAACGAACAAATCAATAGCTTTGAACAAATAAGCCAAGAAATAACCACTGCCTTTGACTATAAAATCCTACGACACATTTGCAACTCTGCAGCAAGCGTACGATTTCCACAAGTTCATTACGATATGATTCGCTTAGGCATAGGAATGTATGGCATAGGCGTAAACGAAGAAACACAAAAACATCTCCGTTATGTACACAAACTACAAAGTCGATTAAGCGAAATACGCACCATAGAAAAAGGCGAAGGAGTTAGTTATATGCGAAGATTTGTTGCAGACAAACAAAGCAAAATCGGAGTAATTCCAATAGGCTATGCAGATGGATTGAATAGACACCTTTCCGAAAAAGGCTTTCATGTTTGGATAAACGGCAAACTTGCTCCTATAATTGGTAGCATTTGTATGGATATGTGTATGATAGACCTAAGCAATATAGAAGCAAAAGTTGGCGATAAAGTTGTAATCTTCGGAGAAGAAAATCCAGTAGAGAATATGGCAAACGCCTTAAATACTATAAGTTATGAGATATTCACATCGGTATCTCAAAGAATAAAAAGAGTATATTACCACGAATAGAAAAAATTTCTTTGAAAAAATTATTTTTTTCTTTGCTTTAAAAAATTATTTCTTTGAAAAAATTATTTTTTTCTTCGTTTTATTTATTACTTCTTCCAGAACGAAGGCATAAACAAGACTATTACTGTTGCTATTTCTAAACGTCCGAGATACATTGCAAGAGATAGAACAATTTTTGCTGCATCTGGAAAGTGTGCAAAGCAACCAAAGCCACCACTTTCCTTTAATCCCGGCCCCATATTAAAGACACAACTTATCCCTGCTCCTATTGATTCTTCTATTCCAACTCCCATGCAAACTAATGATAAAGATGTTAGTAATAAAAGAAGAATAAACATCAAAAATATAGCCATCACATTATTGATAACGCTTTCTTGAACTATATGTCCATCCATTTTCATTGGAATAAAGGCATTTGAGTGTACTCCTCTTTTGATTACGCTTCTTGCATTCTTAAATAGTAAAAGCACTCTCACGAGTTTCAATCCCCCTGTAGTACTTCCACTCATTGCTCCAGAGAACATAAGCATCAAAAGCACCCATATTGCAGGCATTGTCCAAGTTGTATAATCGGTAGATACAAAACCTGTACTCGTAATAAAACTTACGGATTGAAACAAGGCATTCCTAAATGTTTGTTCAATGCCTGTTGTGCTATTGTAAGTAAATAAAAAGATTGCAAGGCATGCAACAACTATTCCAATTATATATGCTCTAAATTCATCGCTTCTTTTGAGCATTGAAAACTGTCCTTTAAACAATCTGTAAATTAAAAGGAAATTAATTCCGGCAGGAATCATAAAGAGTATTATCATGTATTGAATTAAAGGCGAAAAGCATGAAACGGAAGTGTTTTTTGTAGAAAAACCACCCGATGCTAATGTAGAAAAGGCATGACAAATGGCATCAAAAAAGTCCATTCCACAAATCCAATAAACTAAACAGCAAACGGTGGTTAATAAAGCATAAATTCCACAAATAACTTTACCTGTTGTTGCTATGTGAGGAGAGATTTTTGTCTTGCTAGGTCCTGCACTTTCTGCCGAGAACAACGCCATTCCGCCTCCTCCAATGAAAGGAACAAAAGAAACTACGATTACAACTATCCCTACTCCTCCTATCCAATGTGTCATACTACGCCAAAACAATATTCCCTTTGGCAAGCTCTCAACATCGCTAAGAATTGTTGCTCCTGTGGTTGTAAGTCCTGAAATTGTTTCAAATATAGCATCAGAAATATTTGGAATATATCCTCCAATAAGATAAGGCAATGAGCCAAAGAATCCTATCAAAAGCCAAATCAATGCTACTATTGAAATACCTAATCGTTTATCTATGTTTAATTGTTTATCAACTCTTTTAATTCTGCAAAGCAATCCTGCACACAATGTAATCAAAGTAGAAATCAATAAAGCAGAAAAGTCTCCTCCTTTGTAATAAAGGGAAGGTATTAGACTTAATGACATAAAGCCCGCTTCCAATATCAAAAGAAGTCCTATAACTCTTACTGCTGTAATGATTTGTTCGCTACTTTTTACACTCATACTTCAACTTTTAATTTCTTCCCCAAACAGTTTTTGAAAACAATGCAAAAAAGGCATAGATTTCTAAACGTCCTATCAACATCAATACTATCAATGTATATTTTGAAAATACATTTAATTCTAAATAAGAAAAACCCTCTGCTATTGAACCCATGATTGGTCCCATATTACTTATAGCTGCAGCCGATAAGGATAAGGATGTTATAAATCCATTACCCATTAAAGACAATAAAAAAGCTCCTATCAAAAACAATAATAAAAACAAGAAGAAAAATCCAAAGATTAATCTCACTGATTCATCTCTTAAAGCCTTGCCATTATATCTTACTGGTATTATTGCTCTTGGGTGAAAGATTCTTTTTAAACTTACAGGTATATATCGCAACAAAACAATTACTCTAACAATCTTTAATCCTGTTGAAGAAGATGCGGAACAACCTCCAACAAACATAAGAAAGATAAAAATAATAGTTGGTAACATTCCGAGTGAACCAAATTGCAAATCAAAGCCTGTTGAGGAGACAATTGAGACTATGTAAAACAAGGCTACTCTTATTGCTGATGCTAAATCTACATTTCTTGATAATACAAAGTAAAAAACAAAAAAGGCTGTGAATAACAATATTATAAAAACATAAAAGCGTAATTGTTCGTCTTTAAGCAAGCGTTTCCATTTTCCTTTTATCATAAACAGGAATAGAAAATAACTAATACCCGATAGAAACATAAATGTGATAATTACATATTGGCTATAATTATCGTATGCTCCTATATTTGCATTATTAACTGAAAATCCTCCTGTAGATATTGTTGAAAGAGAATGGCATATTGCCTCAAACCATGTCATTTCTCCCTTAAGAAGCAAGAGAAAACAGAAAAGTGTTAATAGAAAGTATATTGTAAAAATCTTATAAACCGTACTAATAATGTGAGGTGAGTCTTTTTCTTTTTCTATTGAGTTAAACTCTGCATTAAACAAATTATTAGCTCCGTTACGCAAGTCTTTAAGAAATATAATTATGAAAACAGCAAAACCTAATCCTCCAAGCCATTGAGTAAAACTCCTGTAAAGCAATAAACCCTTTGGCATAAGTTCTACATTCTTAATAATACTTGCTCCCGTTGTTGTAAATCCTGAATAGGATTCAAATAAAGAGTTTGTAAATCCTAATCCATGAATCATATATGGGATTGCTCCAACAAGTGGCATTATTATCCAAAGCATTCCTATCAAAAGACGACCATCTTTCTTTGATATTAATGCTGTGTAATCTCTATTTCTATATGCAAAAAAGCCTCCTATTGAACAACTTATAAGAAAGGATATAACAAAAGGCAAGTAATTATCATTGAATAAAAAAGAGCATAGTCCCGAAAAAAGTAATATTACCGAGAAAAACAACAAATTCATTCCGAAAATATAGAAAAATATCTTCTTGTTCAAATTTCTTGTTAGAAACATCTTCTCTTCAATATGGTTAATTAAATAGTTTCATTAATTTGTTTGCTGATTCCGGAACGGTAAAGGCAACTACCTTATCTCCTGCTTGTATTTGCACATTACCTCTTGCAATATATGCTTCATTATTTCTTATAACTCCACCTATGTTTACTCCTTTTGGTAAATCTAAATACATAATAGGCTTTTTAGTTATTGGCGCTCCTTCTTTAACTAATACTTCCACCACCTCGGCATCAATTCCTGATAACCATTTACTTGAAGTAACATTTGCGGCTAAAGTAAATCTTGCAATATAACTTGCTGTAATTAGTTTTTTATTTATGATTGTATCTATTCCTATTTCTTGCGAAACATCTATATAACTAACATTTTCTACTAAAGCTATTGTTTTCTTAACACCTTGTTTGTGTGCGTGAAGACATGAAAGTATATTTGTTTCCGAAGAATCGGTTAAGGCAATGAAAGCATCGGTTTCTTGCAATCCTTCATCCATTAAAAGATTTATATCGTTGCCATTTCCATTGATAATCATTGTTCTATTCAAATCATCTACTAATTGAAAGCAACGTTCTTTGTTTACCTCTATAAGTTTTAAATCTATATCATTTTGAAGGTTGATTGCAGCTCGTTTTCCTATTCGTCCACCTCCAAGAATCATTGCATTCTTAATATGATGGTCCCTTTTCCCTCCTAATTCCTTTATCTTTTCAAGACTACTTGGCTTTGCAATCAAATAAACCAAGTCATCTTTCATATACATATCCTTTCCTGCTGGAATAATTGTTTTTCCTTTTCTAATAATACAAATAGCTCTTGCCTCTAAATCTGGATACAATACTCCCATTTCGGCCATTGTTTTGTTTAGAAGTAAAGCATTTTTGTCTAAACGCATCATATAAACCAACAACAATCCATTACTAAAATCAAATATTTCAGTTGCTGTGTTTCTTGTAAGCAGATTTGTAATTTCTTTTGCGGCAATTCTTTCTGGACATACTAATTCATCTACGCCCAAGCCTTTAAACATACTTTTGTTTTCTTCGTTCAAATACTCCAATGTACTAACCCTTGCTATGCATCGCTTTGCTCCTAATCTTTTACCAAGAATACAAGTCATAAGATTAATACTTTCCTCATGCAATACCGAAATCAATAAATCACAAGATGAAACTCCTGCTTCCTTTAATGTTTCTATGGAAGTAGAGTTTCCTGCAATCGTAAGCAAATCAGAATCGGCTTGAAGCATATTAAGCAATTCTGAATGTGGGTCAACAACAGTAATATTATGTCTTATTTTTGACAATGAGCGAGCTAAATGAAAGCCTACCTCTCCGTCTCCCGCTATTATTATATCCATTATTTATTCTATCTTTATTTTTTTGACTGAAACAAATAGATTACAAAGATAGTTCTTTTTTGAAAACATCAAAATGATTTAAAGAATAAAAAAATTAACTCTTTAAAAGAAAAAATTGATTTCAAGATTCATTTTGAGATATAAAAACAATGAAAAAACTTTTTTTTAACTCAAAAAATTGTAACTTTGCAGATTATTAAAAATAGTAAGAAACAAATAAAAATTTTAAAGAGATATGTATAACAATTTTCAAAAATTTCTTCAAGAAGAAATACAAGGAATAAAAGACGCTGGTCTTTACAAAAAAGAAAGAGTGATTATCACTCCTCAATCTGCTGCAATCAAAACTGCTGAAGCAGGAGACGTTTTAAACTTCTGTGCTAACAACTACTTAGGATTAGCTGACAGCCCAGTACTTATTGAAGCTGCTAAAAAAGCTTTAGATGAAAGAGGATACGGAATGAGTTCTGTACGTTTCATTTGTGGAACAGGTGACTTACACAAAGAATTAGAAAGAAAAATTTCTGAATTCTTTGGTACAGAAGACACTATTCTTTACGCTGCTTGTTTCGATGCAAACGGTGGAGTTTTTGAACCATTGTTAGGACCAGAAGATGCTATAATCTCTGACGCATTAAACCACGCTTCTATCATTGATGGTGTTAGACTTTGTAAAGCACAACGTTTCCGTTATGCTAACGCTGATATGGCTGACTTGGAAAAACAACTTCAAGATGCTCAAAACTGCCGTTTCCGTTTAATCGTAACTGACGGAGTCTTCTCTATGGACGGTAATGTTGCTCCACTAGATAAGATTTACGAACTTGCACAAAAATATGATGCAATGGTAATGGTTGATGAAAGCCACTCTGCTGGTGTTGTTGGTAGAACAGGACGTGGAACAACTGAACAATATAACTTAAGAGGACAAATTGAAATCCTTACAGGTACATTAGGAAAAGCATTTGGTGGAGCAGTTGGTGGATTCACAACAGGTAAAAGAGAAATTATTGAAATGTTACGTCAACGTTCAAGACCATACTTATTCTCTAACTCAATTCCTCCTATGGTTGCTGCTGCTGGAGTTGCAATGTTCAACTTAATAGATAGCACGAACGACCTTCAAGATAAATTACACAACAATACAGATTACTTCGTTGCTGAAATGAAGAAAGCAGGATTTGACATCAAACCTACTCAATCTGCAATTTGTGCAGTAATGCTTTACGATGCAAAACTTTCTCAAGATTTCGCAGCAGCATTACAAGAAGAAGGAATATATGTAACAGGATTCTACTACCCAGTAGTACCAAAAGGACAAGCAAGAATCCGTGTACAAGTTTCTGCTGCTCACGAAAAAGAACACTTAGATCGTTGTATCGCAGCATTCACTAAGATTGGAAAAGAATTGGGAGTTATTAAATAAGAAAACACAATGAAAAGAATATTAGTTTTAGGCTCTGGCGGTCAAATAGGCAGCGAGCTTACAATGAGATTAAGAGAAATCTACGGAGGAAGCAACGTTGTTGCAACAGACATTAACCCTGCTCGTTTGACAGAGGCTATTCAACAAAGTGGTCCTGTTGCTGCTTGTGATGCTACAAAGGCAGAGGAAATTGCAGCAATAGTTGATAAATATCAAATAGACACTATCTACAACCTTGTGGCTATTCTTTCAGCTACTGCTGAACAAAACCCAATGCTTGGTTGGAATATAGGAATTGGAGCTTTGATTAACTGCTTAGAAATAGCAAGAGAAAAGAAATGTGCTTTATTCACACCATCTTCAATCGGAGCTTTCGGAGATACAACTCCACTTAACGGTACTCCACAAGACACAATCCAACGTCCAAAGACTATTTATGGAGTTACAAAAGTAACAGGAGAATTATTAGGAGACTATTATTTTGAACGTTTTGGTGTAGATGCACGTTCAGTTCGTTATCCTGGATTGATTTCTAACGTATGTCCTCCAGGTGGTGGTACAACAGACTACGCAGTTGATATATATTATGCAGCGGTTAAAGGAGAAGATTTCGTATGTCCTTTGAAACCTGGCACAATGCTTGATATGATGTATATGCCTGACGCATTAGATGCAGCAATCAACATAATGGAAGCAGACCCTACGAAGTTAATCCACAGAAACTCTTTCAACGTAACTGCAATGCACTTTGATCCAGAAGAAATATATGCAGAAGTTAGAAAGCACCTTCCTAATTTCAAAATGACTTATGAATTTGACGCAGTAAGACAAAAGATTGCTGATTCATGGCCAAACTGGATGGATGACAGTTGTGCAAGAAATGAATGGGGATTCAAACCTAAATATGATTTACAATCAATGACAGTTGATATGCTTGACAAACTGTCTAAGAAATTCGGAAAATAATTTTTCGTTTTTAACACATAAAGCCCAAATCAAATGGATTGGTTTGGGCTTTTCTTTTAACCAATAATAAATACCATGAAAAAAATCAGTTTATTATTTGTTTTAGCTATTGTTATTTCTTGTTTTGCATTTGCACAAGAAAGACACGAATGGGAAGACCAAACGGTTTTTGCTGTTAATCGTTGCACACCTCGTGCTACATTCTTTCCTTATAGTAGCACCTCTGAGATGTTGAAAGACGAGACTTTCAATTATCCATGGGTTATGCCAAAATATGCAAACCTTATGAGTCTTAATGGAAAATGGGCCTTTCACTTCTCTCCTGCTGCCTCGCTAAGACCAAGCGAAAGCGACATTTTCACAAAAGGAAAACTAAAATGGGAAAGCATAAACGTGCCTTCATGTTGGGAAATGCTTGGATACGACTTGCCTTTATATGTAAATGTGGATTATCCTTTTGAAAACAATCCACCCTTCATTTCTGTAAAAGAAAATTATAAAGGATTGTATGGAGAAAACCCTGTTGGTACTTATCACAAAACCTTTAGCCTTCCAGAGAATTGGGACGGCAAAAGAGTGTTTCTTCACTTTGACGGAATATATAGCGGTGCTTACATTTGGTGTAATGGAAATAAAGTTGGATATTGCGAGGCAAGTAATAACGATGCTGAATTTGAACTAAGCCAATACTTAAAAGAGGGCGAAAACGACTTATATGTACAAGTATTTCGTTGGACTGACGCCTCTTATTTAGAAGGACAAGATATGTTCCACATGAGCGGAATTCATAGAGATGTATATCTATTTGCCGTTGAGCCTGTTTTCATTAGCGACCACTACATTACATCTGAGCTAAACAAAGAAGATGGTTTCAAATCAGGTAAATTTGCTGTTGAAATAGAGATAGATAACCCTTCTAAAAAGAAATACAAAAAGAACATAGAGATTGAACTTCTTGATACAAAGAATAAATCTATTTTTTCAAAGAATTATTCTATTGAATCAAAGAAAGAAAAAACTAAATTAAAGATTGAGCAAGAGCTTACAAATCTTGAACTTTGGAACGCAGAGACTCCAAACCTTTATACCATTATCATACGTCAAAAAGACAATAAAGGAGCGGAAGAAATGGTATTTAGCACAAAATATGGTTTTAGACATATTGAAATAAAGAACAACTATGTTTACATAAATGGCAAACAAATATTCTTTAAAGGCGTAAACACACAAGACACTCACCCATTGTATGGAAGAAGTATTGATGTAAATACAATGTTAAAAGACATCACAATGATGAAACAAGCAAACGTCAATACCTTACGTACAAGCCACTATCCACGTCAAGCAAAAATGTATGCGATGACCGACTTTTATGGAATGTATGTAATGGACGAGGCCGATGTTGAATGTCATTACAATTGGGCTGTACACGGAGAAAAAGGCGGAATAACGAATGACAGCACTTGGACTGCACAATATGTTGATAGAACAACAGCTATGGTGCTTAGAGATAGAAATCACCCAAGTATTATCTTTTGGTCGCTTGGAAATGAGTCAGGTGGTGGAGAGAATTTCTTACACACCTACAACGCAACAGCCGCTTTGGACACAAGACCAATACATTACGAAGGCGCAACAAGAGGAGGCACAAAACACACCGACCTTTGGTCAGATATGTACCCACATATCCTAACCCTTATTTACTATACAACAAACGATACTTTGGACAAACCTTACATAATGTGTGAATATGCTCACGCAATGGGTAATTCTATTGGTAATCTAAAAGACTATTGGGACGAAATAGAAAAAGGAAGAAACGCTATTGGAGGTTGCATTTGGGATTGGGTGGATCAATCAATCTATTTCCCACAAGCAATAAAGAATAACGAATTTGTGAAAAACGGATACCCATATTATGCCTCTGGATATGACTTCCCTGGTCCTCACCAAGGCAATTTCATGAACAATGGTATAATTCAAGCCGACAGAAAGTGGAATGACAAACTTGCAGAAGTAAAACAAGTGTATCAATACATTAAATTCCTTTCTTTCAACAAAGAGACACAAGAACTTACAGTGCTTAACAAATATGATTTCATAGACCTATCAGGCTTTTATCTTGAATATCAAATAATGCAAGACGGATATGAATTAACAAATGGCAAGGTAGAATTACCAGCACTTAAACCTAACGACACATTAAGAATAAAACTACCATTCAACGCAAGTTTCGACCAAACAAAAGAAAGCTTTATCAACATTCAAGCACGCTTTAAACAAGCAAACCTTTGGGCAAAAAAAGGCTATGAAATGGCACAAGCTCAATTTACCTTGAATGAAAGAAACAACAGCCTTGCACCCGTTGTAGAAAGCAAAGAAAAATTCAACGTAATAGAAGATGAAAAGCAAATCACCCTTGAAAACAAAGGATTCAAGATTAGCTTTGACAAAGAAAACGGAGAAATCATTTCTTGGAAATATGAAGATTGTGAAGTGATAACCGACAGAAAAGGCTCACCACACTACAATAACAATCGTTGGATTGAAAACGACAAACACGGCGATAGCATTTCGGGCGATATATCAAGCACTTTTGAAATCAACCTAAACAAAGAAAAAACAAAAGCACAAGTAAAAGTAACAACAAAAGGCGAAAAATGCCCTTACACCTTAGAATACACAATCCATTCTAACAACACAGTAGATATGAAAGTTACTTTAAATCCTGCGGTTAAAGAATTAAGAAGATTAGGTGTAGGAATGATTTTCTCAAAAGACTTTGAAGAAATAGACTATTACGCAAAAGGACCTTGGGAAAACTATTGGGATAGACAAGAAGCATCGTTTGTAGGACGTTATTCCACAACCGTAAGCGATATGTTTACACCTTACGCTCACCCTCAAAGTTGTGGAAACCGTCAAGAAATGAGAGAAATTTCCCTTTACAAGAAAGGCACAAACAAAGGCTTGAAAATAGAGGCAGAAACACCGATTGCATTCTCAATGCTACACTATGACGACACCGACTTCATAAAAGAAAAACTACACCCTTGGGAAATGACACCAAGAAGCGAAGTTTACACACACTTTGACTATGTTCAAAGAGGATTAGGCAACGCAAGCTGTGGCCCACAAACAATAGAAAAATATCACGTTCCAAGCAGCGGAACATATACTTTCACTTTAAGATTTAGTCCTTTAAAGTAAAAGAGAAAAAAACAAAGAATAAAAAAATAAAAACGCTCGTTTGTCAAAATAAAACTAAGACTTACGAGCGTTTTTTATATTATAATGATGTTTTGTTTTTCTTAATCAAAATTTCTTTTTAGAGGTATTTACTCTTATGGTTTATGAATAATTATTCTTTTTCTCTGAAAGTATTTGTTCCTGTTTTATCGTATTCTCTTCCACTACTATCACGATAGTGCTTTTCTCCGAACAAATCTTTTTCTTCAGTAACTGTGTCGCCATCATTTAGTTTCCATTTTCTTTTTTTACCACTTCCTCCGCCTAATGGAATTCCATCACCATTTGCTATTGAAATTATAGTAAGAACAATCCATAAAGCAACTAATCCAGTAACTATATAGATAGCTATAATACCAAGCATGATAAGTATCTTAATAATAGTAATAATTATGATAATAAGTAATAAAATAGGAAGTATTATAGCATTTCCACCAAAGAGTAAGGCGATAGTTGCCATAGTGCAGTATTTCTGCTTTTCCCCTGCTATCATACGTAATCTCTTCCTTAAATATAAGAAAATATATAAAATAGGAATAGCAACAAATGGTAGTCCCATAAATACTGTCGCTATTGATAGGTCTTCTAGGTCTGATGCAAAACCTGCTGAAATTATCCCTATACCTATTAAACCTAAAGGAAGAATTAGTAATAAAATTAAGCTGTGTAAAGCTAATTTAGATTTGTAATCAGCATTGAATTGTTGCAGGAAATTTCTTTCTGTCTCATTAATCCAGCAGTAAATTATCTTTGGCGCCTTCCAAAGATATCCTAAAATTTTTTTCAGTTTTCTTAAAATTTTTTTCATTTTTGTTTGTTTCTTATTGGTTAATATTAAATTTATTCCTTAATGAAAAGACATTAAAAAAGTCGTGAACTTTGTCTTATCGTTTCTTGAGGTCTTGGAACTACCTTTACACCAAATAAGAAAAGCCCACGATATACTCGTGAGCGTTTTCCACTTATCTTATTGGTGTAATATTTGAAATTTTCCAAGTTTCAAGAAACCAAGTATAAGCAAAAACGCTTTTTATCCGTCTTTAAATTTTATATTTCTTTATTTTCTTTTCGTTTTTTTACGCTTTAAATTTCTGCCCACAAAGGTACAACATTTTTCTTTAATTACAAATATTTCTTTAAAGGTATTTAAAGCAGTTTTAAACCTCTTATAAATATATTTTCTTAAAGAAAAATCTTGAAATTTCTTGTGAAAATTGAGCAAAATTGAGGGGAAAATTTACTAAAACGAAGTATTGTTTTCACCAAACGCTGATTAATTTTCACCAGACGCCGTTTAATTTTTTTTAAACGCCGTTTAATTTCAACCAAACGCCGTTTAATTTCGCCAAAATCAAGAGAAAAAACAGCCTTTTTAGGCTTAAAAATGGAATAAATAAGGCTTAAAATTATTAAACCATTGATTAGCAGTGTTTTATTTAACTCAAAATGCTTAAAGAATTTGCAATAAGGAAAACCGAAGAGTGAAAATTTCGTAGTATTTCAGCATTTGGGTTTTAAGAAAAACTATTTATGGAAACAAAAAGGCGCAAAAAGAGGCTTTAATTTCTCCCTTTTTTATGTTTTAATATGCACTTATTATCGGTTGCTTGTCCCAATTTATTTTTTCGTTTGCGGTGTTTACATCTACAAAGTCAAAATCATTTAGCCACTTTATTAGTTTTTTCTCTGCTCCTTTTGTGCCTACAAGACGGCGAAACTGCACAAAGTATGGCAAGCCTTTTATTTTTGTTTTGTTTGAATCAATATCGCTTACATGGATATAGGCCATTGTATATGGTTGATTCTTTGTAGTGTGCTTTATCATAGGGTAAGGAAATAAGCGAAAATATCCTCCTCCTGTAAAGCCTATGTTTTTCCACAAGCATTTGAAGGTTGTTATTGGGAATTCTTTTATTATTCCGTTTTGTAATTGTATTCTATGTGGGGTTTGTAGGTTTGTGGTCTTTTGTCCGTAGAAATGATTTGTTGAAGCAAGTGAACAATCTATTTCTATTCCGTTTTCTATTAGTTGTTCCATATATTCAGGACTTGAAAGTGAAAATCCGGGACTTCTATATTTGTTTACTTTCTTTCCTGTTAATTGCTCTATTGTGTCTATGGATTTTTTCAGGTCGTCTGAAAATTCTTTGATTGTTTGTGTGTTTACAAGGGTATGGTTATAGGAATGTGTTCCTATGTCATATTTTTCTGCTATTCTTTTAACTAGATTAGGATATTTTTCTGCTGTTGAGGCAAGAACAAAAAAACTTGGAGCGACCCCTGTGCTTTCCAAAATAGAAAGCATTCGCTCCAAGTTTTTCTCTAATGCGCCTTCTCTAACTGGCACATAATATTGTTCAGAACCGAGTATTTTACCCTCCCCTTCAAAATCTACTGTAAATATCCTTTGAGGTATCAACTCTATTCGTAAATTTCGTGTTTATATGCTTTAAGTGTGTTGTCTAGAAGTGCAACTATTGTCATTGGTCCAACGCCTCCTGGTACTGGAGTGATGGCTTTACATTTTGGTGCTACTTCATCGTATTTTACATCACCTATTATTTTGTAGCCTTTTTCGTTATCTGCTGGTATTCTATGAATTCCAACATCTACTATTACTGCTCCTTCTTTTACCATATCGGCTGTAAGAAATTCTGGTTTGCCTATGGCTACGATTATAATGTCTGCTTGAAGGCATATTTCTTTTAGGTTTTGTGTTTTAGAGTGGCACATTGTTACAGTGCAGTTTGCTTTCTTTGAGTTACGACTCATAAGAATTGAAATCGGTGTACCTACTATGTTGCTACGTCCTAAAACTACGCAATGTTTACCTTCTGTTTCTATATTGCTTCTATCTAAAAGTTTCTTTATACCATATGGTGTTGCTGGTATATAAGAAGGCAAGCCTATCATCATTCTTCCTTCATTTGTAGGGTGGAAACCATCTACGTCTTTTGCTGGAGAGATTGATTCTAAAACTTTTCTTTCTGATATATGTTTTGGTAATGGCAATTGTACTATATAACCATCAACTTCTGGGTCATTGTTTAAGAAGTCTAATGTTTCTAAAAGTTCTTTCTCTGATATTGTTTCAGGAAAACGATATACTGAAGATGTAAAGCCCACTTCTTTTGATTGTTTTTCTTTGCTTGCAACGTAAGACAAGCTTGCTCCGTCCTCTCCTACGATTACCGCAACTAAATGTGGTGCTCTTTTTCCTGCATCTAATAAATCAGATACTTCTTTTTTAATTTCTTCTTTAATTGTTTTAGCAACAATTCTACCGTCAATCAAAATTGGTTGTTTTGTGTTTTCCATAAGTCTATCTTCTTCTTATATTTCTCATAGCGTTTAGTTTTCCGCTACTCATCATCTTCATCATTTTTCTTGTTTCTTCAAATTGCTTCATCAAACGGTTTACTTCTTCTATTGAAGTACCGCTTCCTTTTGCAATTCTACGTCTTCTTGAAGTGTCAATCTTTGTAGGGTTCTTTCTTTCGTAAGGAGTCATTGAGCCAATTATTGCTTCAATTCCTTTGAATGCGTCATTGTCTATTTCAACGTCTTTCATCATTTTGCCCATTCCTGGAATCATTCCTACAAGGTCTTTTAAATTACCCATTTTCTTAATTTGGGCAATTTGAGATAAAAAGTCGTTAAAGTCAAATTCGTTAGATTTTATTCTTTTGTTTATCTTGCGAGCTTGTTCTTCGTCATATTGTTCTTGGGCTTTTTCAACGAATGAAACAATGTCCCCCATCCCCAAAATTCTATTCGCCATACGGTCTGGGTGGAACACATCTAAATCATTCATCTTTTCACCTAATCCAACAAACTTAATAGGTTTATTGACAACGTGCTTAATTGTTAATGCAGCACCGCCTCTTGTATCACCATCAAGCTTAGTTAGAATTACACCGTCAAAGTCTATTACATCGTTGAACGCTTTCGCTGTATTGACTGCGTCTTGTCCTGTCATAGAATCGACAACGAAAAGAGTTTCTGTTGGGTTTATTGCTTTTTTGATGTTAGAAATTTCGTTCATCATTTCTTCATCAACCGCCAAACGCCCTGCTGTATCGACAATTACTACACCTATTGATTTGCTCCTTGCGTATGTGATTGCTTCTTTTGCTATTGAAACAGCGTCTTTGCTATCTTCTTTTGCAAATACCTCTACTCCAATTTGCTCTCCTAAGACTTTTAATTGGTTTATCGCTGCTGGTCTATATACATCACAGGCTACTAAAAGCACTGATTTGTTTTTCTTTGTTTTTAGAAAGTGTGATAGTTTTGCAGAGAAGGTTGTTTTACCACTACCTTGCAAACCTGACATTAAAATTACGGCTGGATTTCCGTTTAGATTGACTCCTTGTGCTTCTCCTCCCATTAATGATGCTAATTCGTCATGAACTATTTTCACCATTAATTGTCCTGGCTCTACTGAGGTCAAAACATCACGTCCTAATGCTTTTTCTTTTACTGTTGCACAAAATTCTTTTGCTATTGCATAACTTACGTCAGCATCAATCAATGCTTTACGCACTTCTTTTAAAGATTCTGCAATATTTATTTCTGTTATTTTGCCTTTACCTTTGATTATCTTAAAGGCTTTGTCAAATTTCTCTGATAAATTCTCAAACATTGTCTTTTTATTTTGAATTTGCAAATATATGGATTTTTATTCGTAAAGTAAGTATTTCGACCTGATTTTCTTAAATTTTTCAATATCTTTTTGCCACGAGCTTTTAATTTCTTTTTCCGACAATCCACTTTCTATTTGTTTTCGTAATTTATCTGTACCTGCAAGTTTGTCAAAAAAGTTTGTAAAAAACTCCGATTTTCTTTCTTCGTTTTGATAAATTCTTATCAAGAAAGAAAAATTTAATTCTTTGATTCGATTTTCTAATTCTTGAATTCCGTAACACTTTACTCCTTTGTATGGTGGGTTATCACTAACTCCTTTGATTGCTCTTGGAGTAAAAGAAAATGTTGTATCCTTATATCCCGGATATCCAATAATTTCAAAAGGAGTATCAGTACCTCTACCTACACTTACTATTGTTCCTTCAAAGAAACATAAAGAAGGATATAAGGCTATAGCATTTGGAGTTTGCAAATTAGGACTTGGAGCAACAGGTAATTGATATACCTCTTCCATATTATGTTTCCAATTCAATATTTTCACAACTTGCAAATCGCAAACTACTGAATTTTTCAACCATCTCTCGCCATTTATCATTCTTGCATACTCTCCTATTGTCATTGCATGCAAAACAGGAATTGTATGCATACCAACAAAAGATTTAAACTTAGGTTCTAAAACAGGACCATCAATATAATCATTAGGATTAGGCCTATCCAAAACTATTAATTTGCAATTATTCTCAGCACAAGCCTCCATTACATAATGAAGAGTTGATATATATGTATAGAAACGACAACCCACATCTTGCAAATCAAACAAAATCACATCGCAATCTTTCATTTGTTCTACGGTTGGCTTTTTATTCTTACCATATAAAGATACTATAGGAATACCTGTCTTTGAATCCACAGAATTTTTCACTACTCCACCCGCTTCAACATTACCTCTAAATCCATGCTCAGGGGAAAATACTTTAATTACATTCACATCTAAGGCAAGAAGTGTGTCTAATAAATGTACCAATTCGCCTTTTGCATTGTGTACAACGCCTGTTTGATTTGTAACTATCGCAACTTTTTTAGCTTTAATAAAGTTTATATATTCGTCAATTCTTTCTGCACCGGTAACAACTCCACTTTGCGAAAAACTAAAAAGAGGGACTAAAGATAAAAGTAAAACTATAATTAAACTTTTTTTCATTTTTTGAGGTTTATAAAGTGCAAATATATTAAAAAACTTATCTTTTTTACTTTGTTTTAAAAAAAATATTTTTACTTTTGCAATCACAAATTTGTTCACGAAAGTGATGATTCAATCATTTTTATTAAAGTTTCACAAAAAATATTGTTAGAAATCACATAAAAGCATTTTTTTAAATTGCTTTTATTTATCAATCATAATATGTACAATAAAACTCAATTAGAACAACAATCTTTAGATGAACTCAAACAAACAGCTAAAGAATTAGGTTTAACGAAAGTTAGTCGTCTAAACGCTCAAGAATTAATTTACAAAATCTTAGATTTCCAAGCTCAAATGCAGCCATCACCTGCTGTTGAAGAGAAAAAAGACATTGCTAAAAAGAAGACTCGCGCTCGTATTAAACCAAAACCAATAGCAGAAAGCAACGTAAAAAAAGACGATTCTGATAACACTAAACCTAAAAAAGCAAAAGAAGAAAAAACCGATGAAATCGTTATAAAGGAACTTAAATTAGCAGCAATGCCTATAATTCCTAAAATAGACGATGTTGTACTACCAGAATTTAATCCTACCCCAAAAATTTCTAAAACAGAAACTTCAATAAAGAAAGAAGTTAAAAAAGAAATAAAAGTTAAAGAAACAAAAACGGAAGAGCCTAAGATAGAAGTTGTAGAAGTTAAGGCTGAATTAAAAGAAGTCAAAACAGAACAAGCAGAAGAAAACAAAGCAGAAGAAAAACCTACACCTGTAGTAGAAGCTCCTATAGAAAAGAAACCTCTTTTCAACTTTGAAACAGAAGGATTAGTAACTGCCGAGGGGGTTTTGGAAACAATGCCAGATGGATACGGCTTTTTACGTTCTTCGGACTACAATTACCTAAACTCTCCTGATGATATATACGTTTCACAATCACAAATAAAATACTTCGGCTTAAAAACAGGCGATACAGTTGAGGGAACAATACGTCCACCAAAAGATGGAGAAAAATATTTCCCACTTGTAAAAGCCCTAAAAATAAATGGCAAAGAAGCAGAACTTGTAAGAGATAGAATACCTTTTGATTATCTTACACCACTTTTCCCAGAAGAAAAATTTGACCTTTGTCATCACGCAGCCGAATCACTTTCCACAAGAGTAATTGACCTTTTCACACCAATAGGAAAAGGACAACGTGCCTTGATTGTCGCGCCTCCAAAGACAGGAAAGACAACTCTATTAAAGGAAGTAGCGAATGCCATTGCTGCAAATCACCCTGAGGTTTATCTTATAGTGCTTTTGATAGATGAAAGACCAGAAGAAGTAACCGATATGCAAAGAACGGTTAATGCAGAGGTAATTGCCTCAACCTTTGATGAGCCTGCGGAAAGACATGTAAAGATTGCAAACATCGTATTGGAGAAAGCAAAACGTATGACAGAATGTGGACACGATGTTGTAATAGTTCTTGACTCTATAACAAGACTTGCAAGAGCCTACAATACAGTTGCCCCAGCCTCTGGAAAAGTTCTTTCAGGTGGAGTTGAAGCAAACGCATTGCAAAAACCTAAACGTTTCTTTGGAGCAGCAAGAAACATAGAAAATGGTGGCTCTTTAACAATCATAGCAACAGCTCTTACAGAAACAGGTTCAAAAATGGACGAAGTAATCTTTGAAGAATTCAAAGGAACAGGTAATATGGAGCTTCAACTTGATAGAAAGCTTGCAAACAAACGTATCTACCCAGCAATAGACCTTGTTGCATCATCTACAAGACGCGATGACTTACTTCACAATAAGGTTATATGGGATAGAATGTTAATACTTCGCAATCACATTGCAGATATGACACCACAAGAAGCAATGGAATTGATTAAAGGAAGAATGAATAACACAGAAACAAATGAAGAATTTCTTTTAGGAATGAATGGATAATTTTTAAAAATTACGATAATGGCAAACAACGAAGACTTATTTAAAAAGATAACATCTCACGCAAAAGAATACGGATTTATATTCCCTTCAAGTGAAATCTACGATGGTATGAGTGCCGTTTACGACTATGGTCAAAACGGGGTAGAATTAAAAAACAATATCAAACAATATTGGTGGAAATCAATGACACAAATGCATGAAAACATAGTTGGAATTGATTCTGCTATATTTATGCACCCTACTATTTGGAAAGCATCGGGTCATGTGGACGCTTTCAACGACCCTTTAATAGATAACAAAGATTCAAAAAAGCGTTATCGTGCCGATGTGTTGATTGAAGAACACATTGCAAAGATAGAAGACAAAATAAACAAAGAGTGCGAAAAAGCAAAGAAACGCTTTGGCGATAGTTTCGATAGAGAACAATTCGTAAGCACTAACGCAAGAGTATTAGAGTACACAGCAAAAATGCAAGAGATACAAACAAAGTTTGCAGAGTTAATGGAAGCAAACGACCTTGCAGGAATTAAAACTCTAATCGAAGACCTTGGAATTGTATGTCCTATATCGGGTTCAAGAAATTGGACAGACGTAAGACAATTCAACCTAATGTTTGCAACAAAAGTAGGTTCGGTAAGCGAACAAGCCGACACAATTTATCTTAGACCTGAGACTGCACAAGGAATTTTCGTGAATTACTTAAATGTTCAAAAGACAGGTAGAATGAAAATCCCATTTGGTATTGCACAAATCGGAAAAGCCTTCCGTAATGAGATTGTTGCAAGACAATTCATTTTTAGAATGAGAGAATTTGAGCAAATGGAGATGCAGTTTTTTGTTCGTCCAGGAGAAGAAATCAAATGGTTTGAATACTGGAAAGAAACACGTATGAAATGGCATCTTGCATTAGGAATACCAAGTGAAAAATATCGTTATCACGACCACGAAAAACTTGCACATTACGCAAACGCCGCAACCGATATTGAATTTGAATTTCCATTTGGATTCAAAGAATTAGAGGGTATTCATTCAAGAACAGACTTTGACTTAAAACGCCACCAAGAATTCTCAGGAAAAAAACTACAATACTTCGATTCAGAACTTGGTGAAAGCTATGTTCCATACGTAATTGAAACATCTATTGGATTAGACCGTACATTCCTTGCAGTTTTCTCTCACGCTTACAAAGAAGAAAAGCTTGAAGACGGTTCAGAAAGAGTAGTTTTAGCTCTTCCAAGAGTGCTTGCACCTGTGAAAGCAGCTGTTCTTCCACTTGTAAAGAAAGATGGAATGCCAGAAAAAGCAAGAGAGATTATGAATATCTTAAAACAAGACTTCCAAGTTCAATATGACGAAAAAGATGCTATTGGAAAACGTTACAGACGTCAAGATGCAATAGGAACACCTTATTGTATTACAATAGATTCTCAAACAATGGAAGACAACACCGTTACAGTTAGAGAAAGAGATACAATGCAACAAGAACGCATCTCAATAGATAATCTCTTTGCTTATATACATAATAACATTAAACCTTTAAATTTATAGATATGAAAAGCAAGTACATCTTATTCTTATTAGCGATTGTTTTAGTAATTAGCCCTTGTAAAAAAACAAAAGCACAAACCGAATATATAATTCCAACAACGCTAATTTCATACGGTGTACTTGCTCAATTTGTTCCTGCCTTAGACGATTTTGACCTTAACATTAGAGAAGGCTTTTCATCATTTAATCAAAACAAATGTAAGGTTGATGATTACATTCAATACCTTCCAACCCTTGCATTTGCAGGATTAGGAACATTAGGCGTAGAAACCAACTATAAATTCGTTGATAGAGTTTGCATAGGTGCAATGGCATACACATTTGTCGGTGCAACAGTTTTAATAACCAAACAAGCAACGGGAATTAAACGACCAGATGGCTCAGCAAATAACTCATTTCCTTCGGGACATACAGCACTCTCTTTCGTAGGAGCCGATTTGGTTTATATGACATACAAAGACGCCTCGCCAATATATGGAATTGCCGCATACGCTTGCGCCACAACAGTAGGCTTTCTTAGAATGTATAACAATAGACATTGGTTTTCAGACGTAGTTTGCGGAGCTGGCGTTGGGATTCTCGGTTCAAGACTTTCAATTTGGGCTTTCGACAAAATAAAACAATGCGTTAGCAATCGCAAAAACAAAGACCTATCCCTAAACGGAGGCTTTGCACCATTTATATATCAAGACAAAATAGGATTTTCTTTAAGTTTGACGTTTTAAAACAAAGAAATAAAAAAATAAAACGCTCGTTTGTCAAAATAAAACAAAGACTTACGAGCGTTATTCTTTGAGTTAATTATCTCCAATTAATTTTAATCAACTTCTTTACATTCGTAATATTTATCTCCAATATGATCAAACGCATCAACTTCATCATGAGTATCTTTTCCTTCAAAATATTCACAAGGAGTTTCACCAGATTTGAAAATATGAGAAGCGCCGCTTAAAAGCTCTCCTGTAAATCCCCAATATGAGTATTTACATTCACAAGTATGATTTGTTTCGCAGGCTGCGAATAATATCACTGACGTGATAATTAAAACTAACTTTTTCATTGTTTTCATCTTTTTTTAATTTCTATTCGGCAAATATACAACTTTTTTACCCCCCCCAAAAAAAACAAAGAAAAATCGGAAAAAACAAAGAAAAAAAAGAATGCTCCAAGATGTTTCAAGGAGCATTCTTTTTTGTTTATTTTTTGATTACGCGTCTATGTTTGCGTATGTTGCGTTTCGTTCTATGAATTCTCGTCTTGGTGGTACGTCATCGCCCATTAACATTGAGAATACTCTGTCTGCTTCTGAGGCGTTTTCGATTGTAACTTGTTTTAAGATACGTCTTGCTGGGTCCATTGTGGTTTCCCAAAGTTGTTCTTCGTTCATTTCTCCAAGACCTTTGTATCGTTGTATTTCAACCTTACCTTTGCCTGTTGAATACTCTGCAACAACGGCTTCTCTTTCTTCTTCTGTCCAACAATATCTTTTTTGCTTGTTGGTTGAGGAAGAAACACCATACAAAGGTGGTGCTGCAATGAATACGTGTCCTTCTTCTATCAATTCTCTCATATAACGGAAGAAGAATGTCAAAATAAGGGTTGCGATATGCGCACCATCGACATCGGCATCGGTCATGATAATTACTTTATGGTAACGTAGTTTTTCCATATTCAATGCCTTTGAGTCTTCTTTTGTGCCTATTGATACTCCTAATGCTGTATATATATTCTTAATTTCCTCAGAATCCAATACTCTATGTTGCATTGCTTTTTCAACATTAAGAATCTTTCCTCTAAGTGGTAGGATTGCTTGGTGTTCTCTATCTCTTCCTTGTTTTGCTGTTCCTCCCGCTGAATCCCCTTCGACAAGGAATAATTCACATACGCTTGGATCGTTGCTTGAGCAGTCAGATAATTTACCAGGTAAGCCTGCTACTCCTAATATTGTTTGTCTTTGTACAAGGTCTCTTGCTTTTCTTGCGGCATGTCTTGCTGTTGCTGCAAGGATTACTTTATCTACTATTTGTTTTGCTTCTTTTGGGTGCTCTTCCAAATAGTTTGCTAATATTTCACTAACAGCTGCTGCAACCGCTGGGGCAACTTCGCTATTTCCTAACTTAGTTTTTGTTTGGCCTTCAAATTGTGGCTCTGCAACCTTTACAGATATTACTGCGGTTAGCCCTTCACGAAAGTCATCTCCTGCAATTTCAAATTTCAACTTATCTAACAATCCTTCTTTTGTGGCATAGTTTTTAAGTGTTCTTGTCATTGCTTGACGAAATCCTGTCAAGTGTGTACCACCTTCGTGAGTGTTGATATTGTTTACGTATGAGTGAAGATTTTCTGTAAAGCCTGTGTTGTATTGCATTGCAATTTCAATAGGAATTCCTTGTTTTTCTCCTTCTACATAAATAGGTTCTGGAATAAGATGTTCTCTTGTTGCATCTAAATATGATATAAAGTCTTTCAATCCATTTTCTGAATAGAATGTTTCTGAAAGGAAATTGCCTTCATCATCTTTTTGACGAAAATCTGTAATAGAAAGTTCTATTCCTTTATTTAAGAATGCAAGTTCTCTTAAACGTGAAGCAAGGGTTTGATAATCGTAAACACTTACTGTGAATATTTCATCATCTGGAAGGAACTCTACAACTGTACCTCTTTTATCTGTTGTGCCAATTTCTTTTACTGCATATTGAGGAACGCCCTTTGAGTATTCTTGTTCATAGATTTTACCATCTCTATAAACGTTTACTTTCAAATGTGTTGATAAGGCATTAACACAACTAACACCCACACCGTGTAAACCACCAGATACTTTATAAGAACCTTTATCAAACTTACCACCTGCGTGCAAGACTGTCATAACTACTTCCAATGCTGAACGGCCTTCCTTTGGGTGAATATCAACAGGGATACCTCTACCGTTATCCTCTACTCTTATGGAATTATTTTCTAATATTTGAACGCTTACCTTATTACAATAACCAGCCAATGCTTCGTCTATGGAATTATCTACCACTTCATAAACAAGATGATGCAAACCTCTAACATTAACATCACCAATGTACATTGCAGGTCTTTTTCTTACTGCTTCCAAACCTTCCAATACGTTAATATTGGCGGCGGTATATTCTCCTTTTCTTAATTCTTCGCTCATTGTTTATGTTATTTGAAGATACAAAAGTAATAAATTTTCCTTAATTTTTTGTAGTTTTGCACGCAAATTAAACACAAAAATTAAAAAATAATATGAATTTCAAAAAAATCTTACCTCACATTATTGCAATAGCAGCATTTATTGTAGTAAGTTTTGTCTTTTTTAGCCCTGTCTTAGAAGGCAAAAAATTATTCCAAAGCGATATGGCTCAATTTGAAGGAGCCGCAAAAGAATTACTTGATTATGAAAAAGTAAGCGGAGAACGCTCCAATTGGGCTAACTCAATGTTTAGCGGAATGCCCTCATATCAAATCGCATTCCCACAATCAAACAACATTTTCGATACAGTAAGCCAACCACTCACACTTTGGGGATTTTCCTTTGATGCAGGAATATTCTTTATAATGATGTTAGGCTTCTATATATTTATGAATGTAATGGGAGCGCGACCATTGATAAGTGCGTTTGCAGCTTTGATTTACGCCTTAGGCTCTTACAATGTGATAATCATAGGTGTAGGACACATAACAAAAGCATGGGCAATGGCAATGATAGCACCAATACTTGCAGGTATGATACTTGTTTTAAAAAGAAAATACATATCGGGCGTTATCCTTTTCACACTATCACTTGGCTTGCAAATCTATTTTAATCACATACAAATCACATACTACACGCTTATTGCGGCAATCATTCTTGGTATATCATACCTTGTATATGCAATAAGAGAAAAAGAAATCAAACAATTCGTAATTAGCTGTGTAGTTTTAGTTATCTGTGCCGTAGTATCACTAATACCAAACTCCTCTCACCTTGCACTAAACAATGAATACGTAAAACACACCATGAGAGGTGGAAGCGAAATCACAGTAAGAGAAAAAGACAACACAAACGACAAAGGTCTAAGCATAGACTACGCATACGCATGGAGCTATGGCGTTGGAGAAACCTTTACAATCCTAATTCCAGACTACAAAGGAGGCGGAAGTTCCGACAATCGCTGGGAAAGCCTTGCAGAAAACCGTTTAAGAGAAATACAAAACACACAACCAGCACAAGCCTCACACCCACAAATCAATCAAGTAATAAATCAATACGCAGGCTCAACCTATTGGGGCGAACAACCCTTCACAGCAGGTACAGTTTACTTTGGAGCAATCGTAATATTCCTTTCATTACTTGGCTTTTTGTTAATCAAAGGAGCAGAACGCTGGTGGTTACTTATAGCAACAATAATTTCAATCCTTATCTCATGGGGTAACAACTTTATGTTGCTAAACGAATTTTTGTTTAACCACCTCCCACTCTACGACAAATTCCGTACACCTTCGATGATACTTGTCGTAGCCAATGTAACACTTGTAATAGCAGCCTTCTTAGGATTAAAAGAGTTCTTTAACCAAGAAGTAAGCGACAAAAAGAAATTACAATCCCTATACATAAGCGCTGGAGTTGTAGGAGGATTTTGCTTGCTATGTACCTTGATACCAGAAGTGTTTGCATCATTTAGTTCAAGCAAAGACGCAACCTTTGAAACCATGTTAGGCAACAGCTTTATGCAAGCCTTATACGAAGACCGTAAAGCAGCCTTCACCTCAGACTCTCTACGCTCATTCATCTTCATAGCAATAGCATTCGTAAGTTTATTCCTATTTGCTAAAGACAAACTTAAAAAAGAAGTTATCGTAATTTGCATAATAGGACTTGCAGCAACAATAGACCTTTGGCAAGTAGATAAACGCTATATCTCAGAAGACAACTACAAAAAGCCATACGAAATGCAAGTACAAACAACACCAGCAATAGAAACCATAAAATCAGAAGTAGAAGCCAAAAACATAAATCACTACCGCGTATATAACTTAGCAGTAAACACCTTTAACGATGCCTCAACCTCGTATCACTTCCCATCAATCGGCGGATACCACGGAGCAAAACTACAACGCTACCAAGACATCATAGACCTACACATACTAAACCCTAACTACAAACAACAAGACTTAGCCGACACAACACTATTACAACAAAACCAAATCAGACAATTCTATTACACATACCAAAACCAAATAAACTGTCCTAATTTAGACGTTTTAAATATGCTTGACACAAGATTCTTTATCCTACCATTAGGACAAGAAGGCGGAATGGCGGTAGAAAACCCAGAAGCCTGTGGAGCAGCATGGTTTGTAGATGAAATAAAAAATGTAAACACAGCAGACGAAGAAATACTTGCCTTAAACAACTTCAAACCAAAACAAACAGCAATCATCAACCAAGAATTTGCATCACAAATCAAAAACAAAGACCTTACAAACAGAGATAAAAACGCAACAATCACACTACAACCAAGCCAAAACAACGACCCAGATGTGAAAATCTACAAATCACAATCCACAACCTCACAATTCTGCGTATTATCTGAAATCTACTATGCAGAAGGTTGGAAAGCATACATAGACGGCAAAGAAACCCCACTTCTAAGAGCCAACTACATATTAAGAGCCGTTGAAGTACCAGCAGGAGAGCATACAATAGAATTAAGATGCGAACCAGACACACTAAAAACCTTTAACATCATTAACCTAATAGGCTCAATCATAATAATAGCCTTCATCTTAGGAGCAATCGCCCTACCAATCATAAAACGATTCAAAGAAAAGAAGAAATAAAACAAAGAAAAAATTAAATAAAGCAAAGAATCATTTTATTGTTTCTTTGCTTTATTTTGATATTATTCAAATGATAGAATTGCTTGTTTGATTAACTCGATTGCTTCCATTAATTGCTCTTTTGTTATTACAAGTGGTGGAGCAAATCTTATGATGTGTTGGTGTGTTGGTTTAGCAAGTACTCCTAATTCTTTCATCTTTAAGCATACGTCCCAGGCTTCTTTTCCGTTCTTTGGTTTTATCACGATTGCGTTTAAGAGTCCTTTTCCTCTTACTAATTCTATCATATCGCTTTTAACCTTTGACATTTCTTCTCTAAAGATTTTTCCTAATTCTTCGGCTTTTTGTTCAAGGTTTTCGTCTTTTACTACTTGCAGAGCTGCCATTGCTACTTTGCCTGCTAAGCAAAAGCCTCCGAATGTTGAGCCGTGTTCGCCTGGTTTTATGGTTAGCATTATTTCATCATCGGCCAAAACTGCTGAAACTGGTATTACTCCTCCTGAAAGTGCTTTTCCTAATATAAGTATGTCGGGTCTTATGCCTTCGTGGTCGCATGCAAGCATTTTTCCTGTGCGGGCGATTCCTGTTTGTACTTCATCGGCTATGAAAAGTACGTTGTGTTTTTTACAAAGTTCGTAACATGTTTTTAGATATCCTTCGTTTGGAACGTAAACTCCTGCTTCTCCTTGTATTGGTTCTACAAGAAATCCTGCTACTTTGTCGCCACATTTTTCTAATGCTTGTTCCAAAGCTACTGTGTCGTTGTATGGTATTTTCAAAAAGCCTGGTGTGAATGGTCCGAATTGTCCATAGCTATCAGGGTCTGTGGACATGGAAATTATTGATATTGTTCTTCCATGAAAGTTTCCTTCACAACAGATTATTATTGCTTCATTTTCAGGTATTCCTTTTACTTTGTATCCCCAACGTCTTGCTAATTTCATTGCAGTTTCATCTGCTTCTGCTCCTGTATTCATCGGCAAAACTTTATCATATCCAAAGTATTCTGTTATATATTTTTCGTATGGTCCTAAACAATCATTATAAAATGCTCTTGAAGTAAGTGTAAGAGTTTTTGCTTGTTCACATAAGGCATTTACAATTTTTGGGTGACAATGTCCTTGATTGACTGCTGAATATGCTGACAAGAAATCAAAATAACGTTTACCTTCTACGTCCCATACAAAAGCGCCTTCTCCTTTTGAAAGAACTACTGGTAGTGGGTGGTAATTATGTGCACCATATTGGTGTTCCATTTCGATGAATTGTTCTGATTTGTTCATAACTCTTTTGTTTTAAATGTTTATAATTTGTTTTTTGCTTTAAGGTTATAAAAATATATTTACAACAGTGCAAATGTAATAAATGTTTTTTACTTTACAAATTTTCTATCAAAAAAAACAGCTTTCTATTAGTTTTTTTTATCAAATTAAAGTTTTTATGTAACTTTGCAGAATATGTTTAATTTAGAAGAAAAACTTGATTTTCCTGTATTCAGATATATACAAGAAGCAGCAGATTCATTAGGCTTAGAAACCTATGTTGTTGGTGGTTGGGTGAGAGATGCTATTATGAATCGCTCTTGTAAAGATATTGATGTTGTAACTATTGGTAACGGAATTAAATTAGCTAATAAGTTACATGATATTTTGGGTAGTAAAGCGTCTAAAGTTTCTGTTTTTAGAAATTTTGGAACTGCTATGATTAATTTCAAAGATGGCGATGAGGTTTGGCAAATTGAGTTTGTTGGTGCAAGGAAAGAAAGTTACAATAGAGATTCTCGCAAACCTATTGTAGAGGATGGCACTTTGGAAGATGACCAAAACAGAAGGGATTTCACAATTAACGCAATGGCTATTTGCTTAAACAAAGAGAATTATGGCAAATTGTTAGACCCTTTTAATGGAATAAATGATATTAAGAATCAAATTATCCAAACTCCTTTAGACCCTGATATAACATTTTCTGATGACCCTTTGAGAATGCTTAGGGCTATTAGGTTTGCAAGTCGTTTAGATTTTTCTATTCACCCTGATACCTTTGATGCTATTAAAAGAAATGCTTATAGAATAGAGATTGTTTCAATGGAAAGGAACATTGAGGAAATTAACAAGATGATTATGTCTGCTCATCCCTCTATGGCGTTTCGTTTAATGGATAAATCAGGTTTATTAGAACGCATAATACCTGAATTAGTTAAGTTAAAAGGTACTGAATCTGTTGGAGAAAAATCTCATAAAGACAATTTCAAACACACTTTGGAAGTCTTAGAAAACATATCTAAAAAGACTGATGATTTGTATTTAAGATGGGCTGCTATATTGCACGATATAGGAAAGCCTTATTGCAAAAGATATGATGAGAAAACTGGCTTTTCGTTTCATGGACACGAAACTAAAGGTAGTAGAATGATTAAAAACATTTTTAGAAGATTGAAACTACCTTTGAATGAAAAAATGAAATATGTTGAAAAGTTGGTTGCTCTGCATTTAAGACCTATAATATTAGCCGAAAGTGTTGTTACTGATTCTGCTGTTAGGCGTTTACTTTTTGAGGCTGGTGATGATATTGATGACTTAATGGCATTATGTCAAGCCGATGTTACTTCTAAAAACATGAACAAAGTGAAGCAGTATATGCAAAACTTTGAAACGGTAAAACGCAAGCTTTTAGAAATAGAGGAAAAAGATAGAGTAAGAAACTTCCAACCTCCTGTTGATGGAGAAGAAATAATGCAAATCTTTAACATTGCACCTTGTAGAGAAATTGGTACTTTAAAAACCATAATTAAAGATGCTATTTTAGATGGTATTATTCCAAACGAGAGAGAAGCGGCTTTGGATTTACTTTATAAAGAAGCTGAAAAAATAGGGCTTAAACGAGTTTTATGAAAAAGAAATTAGTTGTTTTAATTGGTCCGACAGCTGTTGGGAAAACTGCTTTAAGCATTGAGTTGGCAAATTTCTTGAATACAGAAATTGTATCTGCAGATTCACGACAATTTTACAAAGAATTAAATATAGGTGTTGCGACTCCTTCTCTTGAAGAGTTGTCTATGGCAAAGCACAACTTGATTGGACATATCTCTATTCAACAAAAATATAATATATCTGATTTTGAACAAGACGCTTTAAAGGAACTAGAAAGAATATTTCAAGAAAATGATTATGCTGTTCTTACAGGTGGAAGTGGATTGTATGTAAATGCTCTTTGCTATGGAGTAGATAATATGCCAGATGTAAAACCTGAAATAAGAGAAGAGCTAAACGAAATATTTACTACACAAGGTATTGTCCCACTTCAAGAAGAACTAAAACTTAAAGACCCAGAGTATTGGGAAATTGTAGATAAACAAAATCACATAAGACTAATTAGAGCTTTGGAAGTTTGTCGTCAAACAGGTAAAACATTTACATCGTTTCGTTCGGGAGAGAAAAAACAACGAGATTTTGAAATAATTAAAATCGGACTTGAAAGAAGTAGAGAAAACCTTTTAGATAGAATTTATCAAAGGGTTGATATTATGATAAAAGATGGTTTAATTGAGGAAGCTAAAGGTGTTTATCCTTACAGAAATCTTCAAGCCTTACAAACTGTTGGTTACAAGGAATTATTTGAATACTTTGATGGAAAAGTTGATTTACCAACTGCTATAGAAAACATCAAAATAAACACAAGACAATATGCAAAAAGACAAATGACGTGGTTTAAAAAAGATAAATCTACTCTTTGGCTTAATGCTGAAAATAAAATTGATTGGAAATGTTTAGACTTATAATATACATTTTGCTTACTTTTTCTATGCTTTCACTTTCTGCACAAGAAAGCTCAGAAAAGAAAAACCTTATATACAACTCTTCTTTTGAAGAGCACTTTTTTTGTCCTCAAAAAATTGAACCTTACGGACAAATGATGGAAGTTGAAGCTTGGTGGCAACCAACTGGAGGTTCTTCCGATTACTATCACCCTTGTGGAGGCAAACAATGCCAAATGCCTAAAAACAAATTAGGATATCAATACGCAAAAACCGGTGAAGGAATGGTTGGAATCTACACTTCAAAAACAACATATAGAGAATATATTCAAACCGAATTAAAAGAAACATTACAAGCTGGTGAGAAATATAAACTTAGTTTTTGGGTTAGCTTATCCGAATACTCCACAGGAGCAGTTGCAACTATTGGAGGTTTATTTACTAATGAGAGAATAAAAGATGATACTCGTGAATTGTTTACAAACAACACTAAAACAAAACATTCCAATGGCATAAAACAAGAAATTGCAAAGATATTTCAACCTCAAGTTGTCAATTCTTTTGATAAACCTCTTTTAGATACTGAAAATTGGCAAAAAATTGAAGGTGAATTTATTGCACAAGGTGGAGAACGCTTTTTGACTATAGGGAATTTTTATCCTGCAGAACAAAGTAATTTACTTTTTCCCGCAATCTTAAAACAAATTCTTCCAGGTGCTTACTACTATATAGATGATGTAGAGCTTTATTGTTTGACTTGCAATGAGAAAAAGACTATAAAACAAGACAATATCACTATAACAACTACAAAAGACAAAAAGAAATACGAAGTTGGACAAGTAATAGTTTTAGAAAACATTTTCTTTGATTTTGACAAGAGCGTTTTATTACCTCAAAGCTTTGTGGAATTACATAAACTCATCAATATTTTAGAAGAACATCCTGAAATGAAAATTGAATTATCAGGACACACCGATAGTAAAGGTAGTGACAAATATAATTTGAAACTATCCAAAGAAAGAGCTGAAGCTGTATTTAATTATCTTATTGACAAGGGCATTGACGAAAAGAGATTAACTCATAAAGGCTTTGGTGCAAAACAACCTATTGCTGACAATGCTACCGAAGAAGGTAGAGCCAAAAACAGAAGAGTTGAGTTTAAAATTATTTCTATGTAAATTATGGAAAAACAAATTCACCCATTTCTTGACGAGAGAATAGAAGACTACTGCCAAGAGTTTTGTTCAAAAGAAGATGAACGTTTGAAATACATTGACAGACAAACTCATATTAAGTTTTTACGTCCCAATATGTTAAGTGGGAATTGGCAAGGTAATCTTTTAAAGATAATTTCTTTACTTGTAAAACCTCAAAGAGTTTTAGAGATTGGCACTTTTACTTCTTACGCTACACTATGCCTTGCAGAAGGTTTGCAAGAAGGTGGAATCGTTCATACAATAGAAAGAGATGAAGGTTTGGAATACTTTATAAGAGAAACTATTGAAAGATTTAATCTATCCGACAAAATAAAACTTCATATAGGTAATGCTTTAGAAGTAATTGATGAAATAGATGGTAATTTTGATTTAATTTTCATTGATGCCGACAAGGCAAACTATCCTACATATTTTGAAAAATGCGTTGAAAGACTCAATAGCGGTGGAGTTTTAATTGCAGATAATATTCTTTGGTATGGTAAAGTTGTTTTAGATGTAAAAGACAGCGACAAAGAAACAAATGCCATTAAAAACTTCAACAGAATGGTAACTGAAGATGAAAGATTAGATAATCTTATTATACCATTACGCGATGGGCTTATGGTAGCCAGAAAGAAGTAAAATCGTTAAATCCATATCCACAACAAGGACTATGGTGATATGGCATATAAGGATTACAAAATACAAAAGGATTATTTGTATCAACAAATGTCAAAGACACATCTATAAAAGAGTTTTCTCTAAACACATAACGAAAAGATGCATTAATAGCTCTTGTATAAAACAAACTATTTTCAACAACCATATTGCTTAAATAGGCAGAAAAACTCATCAAAAACTTTTCTGAAACCTTATAATCAACTGCTGCTTTAAGAGCCATCTGTTTTCCTTTTGCAGAATAAGGCGCTTTGTCTTCAAGTTGTGGACTTGGAATTTTAAGGAAGAAATCTGTTGAAGAAGCTCCTATTCTCATTCCCCATTTATCAGAAATCAATCCATTATACTCTGCTCCCATTCTACTTGCACTAAAATGCGTTCCAAATCCTGCAGAATATGTTAATCTCATATCATAATCATCAGCCTTTGCTTCTTGACAAAATGCCGAGAAACAAAGACTGAGACAAATTATTGAGAATATTATTTTCTTCATTTTATTTTTTGATAAGTTTACCAACGAATACCGTGATTCCAGTTATCAAAGAAATAAGTAATACTCAATGTTATTAATTGCTGACGAGGTGATGAAGGTATTGGTTGATTCAAAAACTCAAATGATGTAGAGATATCATCATATCCTTTTGCTTCATATCTTGAGTTAAACTTCTTTTCATAATCATATAAAGGAGTAAAACTATATTGATATTGCGCTAGGAATTGAACACTCTTCCATTCAAAACCTAAACCTATTTGAAAACCACCATCAATTTGCCAAGTACCATCTGTTGCGAAAGTATCATTACGGTCCTTCCAATAAGTTGCACCATGCACTGTTGGGTCAAAACAAATCAAACGATGCACACCTGTTTCTTCATTTCTAAAAGGTTCTCTAATTGGTTCATGTTGTGAACGAGGAGAATCATTTTCGCCATAATGGTCCTCAAAATCAGTGAAACCGTAAAGTCCTACGCCAAAAAATGCTCCTAAAGATGCAACTAAACGCCAGTCATCATTCAATTCATACTTATACATAAAGTCAATAGGTAATTGAAGATAATCTGCTCTTGCGTCTATTTCAACATTTTGTGTATTTACTTTGTACCCCTTTGTTGTATATAAAAGATTACCTTGCAAAAAGAAATACTCATTTAATTGTGCTTGCGCTGCAAACCCTGCATTAAATCCATATTTAAATGGTTTTGTATCCGTAAATCCGATATACTCTAATCTTTCATTATAATACGCTAAACCATTATAAACATCTAAACCTTTTGCAGAAGTTAAATCACTCATATTAAATCCTGCTCTCAAGCCCAATCTTATCAATGGTGCTTTATTTCTTCTCTGTGCAGAAAGATTTTCTGCAAAAAATACAGAGAAAAGCACAAATATCATTGATAAAAACAATATTCTCTTTTTCATATTTTATTTAATTTTATTTCTTATTTCTAAGATATTCATCTATACTCTTTGCTGCCTTTTTACCTGCACCCATTGCAAGAATTACAGTTGCTGCACCCATTACAGCATCTCCACCTGCAAAGATACCTTCTCTTGAAGTAGCTGCGTGTTCATCAGTTTGGATTCCACCCCAATCTGTTGCATCAAGATTTTCTGTTGTATCTATGATTAATTTATTAGGAGCTGTTCCCAATGCCATAATCACGCAGTCAGCAGGTAATTCATGTTCACTACCAGGCAATTCAACAGGGCTTCTTCTTCCACTTGCATCAGGTTCACCAAGTTCCATCTTAACACATTTCACTGATTTCACCCAACCTTTTTCATCACCCATTATTTCAACAGGATTAGTCATAAAGTGGAACTCAATTCCCTCTTCTTTTGCGTGATGGATTTCCTCTGCTCTTGCAGGCATTTCATTCTTTCCTCTACGATAAACAACATGCACCTCTGCACCTAAACGTCTTGCAGTACGAGCAGCGTCCATTGCAACGTTACCTCCTCCTACTACAATTGTTACATTACCAGGATAAACAGGTGTGTCGTAACCATCTTCGTATGCTTTCATCAAATTACTTCTTGTAAGCAATTCGTTAGCCGAAACAACACCATTTAAGTTCTTTCCTGGAATATTCATAAACTTAGGAAGACCAGCACCAGATGCTATATAAACAGCAGAGAATCCTTCTTTATCAAACAATTCATCAATTGTGATACTTCTACCTATTATAACGTCTGTTACAATCTTTACTCCTAATTTCTTAATATTTTCAACTTCTTCTTTAACAACCTTTTCTTTTGGAAGACGGAATTCAGGAATACCATAAACCAAAACTCCACCAGCTTGATGTAAAGCTTCAAATATTGTTACATCATATCCCATTTTTGCTAAGTCTCCCGCACAAGTCAAACCACTTGGACCACTACCAACGATTGCAACCTTCTTACCATTTGAAGCAGGAACTTCTGTGAAATCCAATTTAACCTCTCTTGCCCAGTCTGCAACAAATCTTTCCAACTTACCAATTGCTACAGGGTCGCCTTTCTTACCAAGAACACAACTTCCTTCACATTGACTTTCTTGTGGACAAACTCTACCACACACTGCTGGCAAGGCTGAAGATGAAGAAATAATTTTGTATGCCTGTGCAAAATGTCCAACTGCACCACCTCTTATTTGTTTAATGAAAGCTGGAATATCAATATTAACAGGACATGCACTCACACAACCAGGATTCTTACATTGCAAACATCTGTCTGCTTCCTCCATTGCCTCTTCCATTGTGTAACCATAACATACCTCGTCAAAATTCTTCACTCTCACAACAGCATCTTGTTCTCTTACAGGAACACGTCTTTTCTTTATTGTGTGATTTACTGCTGCAGTAAGATTACATTTATGGTCATCTGAATCGGTTGCTATTTCGTGAGTTTTATACATTGATTGTCTTCTGATAGCTTCATCAAAATCTACAAGATGTGCATCAAACTCTGGACCATCAACACAAGTAAACTTAGTCTTTCCACCAATTGTTACTCTACACGCACCACACATACCAGTACCATCAACCATCAATGAGTTCAAACTAACAGTTGTTTTAATTCCAAGTTCTTTTGTCAAAAGAGAAACAAACTTCATCATCACCATTGGTCCAATTGCTACCACTTCATCATACTTTGCACCTTCTTCAACAAGTTTCTTCACACAATCCGTTACCAATCCCTTCATTCCATACGAACCATCATCAGTACAAACATAAAGATTATCAGCCACCTCTCTCATCATATCTTCAAGAATAAGAGTATTCTTAGTTTTTGTACCGATAATCACATCTGCTTTCATTCCGTGTTCTTTCACCCACTTAACTTGAGGATACACAGGTGCAGTACCAACTCCCCCTGCAACGAATAAGATTTTCTTATTTGCTTTTTCCTCTTCTGGAACATACATCAATTCAGACTCCTTACCAAGAGGTCCAACAACATCTTTCAATTTGTTTCCTTTTCCTAATTTTGCTAACTTCTCAGTAGATTTACCAACAATTTGGAAAACGATTGTAATAGTTCCTTCTTCCTTATTGTAATCACAAATAGTCAAAGGGATTCTCTCACCCTTATCATCTATTATTATAATAACGAATTGTCCAGGTTTTGCTGCTCTTGCTACCCAATACGCACTTATCTCCATTAAATAAATATTAGAGGTAAGTTGCTCTCTTCTTCTTATTTCAAACATAAAGGTTTTTATTTTTTTTCAAATTTTAATTTTTCCATATCAACAATTTCCTCTTCACTAAGAGAAAGTTCCATTTTCAATTTCAATTCCGATACTCTGCTTAAAAGAGTCAATAAAACAGAAATAATTGAAAACAATAAAAATGAACTTTGATTACAAAAAAACAATCCAATCAATGCAGTGATATTCACTATTGAATAAAAACGCAAACGTTTTATTTGTAACATTCTGTATTTCTCTAATTTCTCAGGCAAAGGCAAAGAGACCAAATCTTTTACCTTACGATTTACTCCCTTTCCACCCAAAAACACACAAAGAATCATTACCAGCATCAAAACATACGAAAATGTAACACTGTAACCCTTTGAAAGAATTGGTGGATTCGACAAGTAATAATAATAAGTAATTACATAAAACATTGCAACGAGCAATATTTCAATAAAAATCATCGCACTCCACGACTTATTTAGTAATTTCAAATATTTTTGCATAAAAAAGTCTTTTATTCAACTTGCAAATATACAAAAAAAACTCTTTGATTTAGCAAAATAAAACAAAGAAAAAACAAAATAAAACAAAGAAAAAAAAGAATGAAACAAAGAAAAAAAAGAATGAAACAAAGAAAAATTTGCTTCATTCTTTAAAACTCAAAACTTAAACCTATTATTCTAAAACTTTTGTGAAATATCCTTGTAAGTCGAATTGAAGCTTTATTTCTTCATTTTTCTTGTATATTGTTGCCATGTAACTTTTTTTGTTACGCAATTCAACTATATCTATACTCTCTATTTTGTAACCTTTATAGTTTTCTTCTATATAGTTTAGAATTGTTTTTGGTGTGTATTCCAAAGGTACATTCCATGCTGTTTCAACTGATGTGTTTTTAAAACGCATACTTACTTGATTTCCTGAAGAGGCAAAGTTTGCGATATAACATGTTGAATCTACCATTTGCCATTTTGCTTGTTCAATTTCTGGTCGGCGTTTTTTGAAGTCTTGGACAAATTTTGCAGGCACGTCTTTTTCATCAACTGATTTATATTTGTCTTTTGTTGTTGCACAACTTGTAACTAGAGTAATTCCTAATAATATTAAAGCTATTTTTTTCATATTTTTATTTTTTTTGATTTTGCAAATATAATATTTTTATTGTTATCTTGTGCTACTTAAGGAGTAAATTTTGAAAGATTTGTTGTAAATCGACTATTTTAAAGAGGGATAATGATGTGAATATGACTACAAAGATTACTATCCATCGTACGAAACGACTTCCTTTTTGAAAGGCTAATTTTGTTGCGATGAATGAACCGATGAATGTGCCTATTGAGTGGATTAATCCGTATTGCCAATGTATAGTTCCTTCGCTCCAAAAGACAAGGACTGCAACAATGGTATATAGTGCCATTACTGTTATTTTAACAGCATTGGTTTTTATGATATTGTATCCTAAAAGCATTGACCCTGCTGCCATTAGAAGAAATCCTGTTCCTACTTGTACGAATCCTCCATAAACTCCTATTAGAAAGAAGGTTAGATATTGCAGGGTGTTTATTCCATTTTTTGTTTTGGATTCGTCGTCTTCTTCGAATTTTTTTGGGGAGCGAAAAAGGAAGATTATCATTACCAAAAGACTGATTCCCATAAAATAGGAAAAGAGCATTTCGGGCAATAGGATTGAAAGGACTGAACCGGTAAGTGCTCCAATCATTGTGGGGATTGCAAGTCGGAAAATGTAGGTTTGTTTTAAATATCCTTTTCTTGCAAATAAGGGTACTGTTAATGATGTTTGTAACAGTACCCCTATTCTATTTGTTGCATTTGCTTCCGAAGGGGAGAATCCTAGTGCAAGATATAGTGCAATAGAGATAGCGGTTCCTCCTGCTGAAAGCGTGTTGATAAATCCGACGAATAAACCGGATATTATTAATATTAAAAAGATTGATATCGTCAATTGTTCTTTTTTTTATTTATCTACTTTTGGTTGTAGTTGTTTTTTGTTTACAACTCCTTTTGCTTGTTTGAATTCTGGTGTTTGTAGTTCTGGTTTTTTATTACCTTGTTCTTTTTTCCTTAGTTGGTGCATTAGTTTTTTTTCTTCTAGGATTAGTTTTGCTACTTTTTCTTTTGGTAAGACTTCTTGGAATCTTTCGTAGTAGCTAGTTTTTATTGTTAGTATATTTTTTTCTGTTTCTAGTTCTATTTTTATTATATTTTCTGCGTCACCTTCTTTTATATCTTCCACGTTTTTGTATTTTGATTTTACTGCATGTGCTTTTTCTATTGTTTTGTTTAATTCTGCATCGTAGGCTTCATATAGTGTCCAAAATTTTTCACTTTCTTCTTTTGTTAGTTTAAGATTTTGTGTGAATGTCGCTTTTTTCATTTTCATGATTTTGGCTTGTAGTTCTTTTTTATCTACTTCTTTATGACATTCTGATTTTTCTTGTGCGAAAACAGGTAGTGTTAATACTAATACTAAAACTGTTAATAATACTTTTCTTTTCATTATTCTAGTGTTTCTAAATTATTTATTATGTATTCGTTTATTTCTTCTTCCATATAATTTTCCATATATGCAAGTTCTTCTTCTGTGAATTCTATTTGTTCTGCTTCTTTTACCATTTCTTTTACTTGGTTTTCCCAGGCAATTTCTTCTGAATATTGGTTTTGTTGTTGGTTTTGTTGTGGTGTTTCTTTGTTTTGAGAACTAAATAGGTTTAAGACATTGAAGCTTAACAATGGTTCTTTTCTGTCGTAGTTGAATCCTATTATAAATATACTTATAGAGAGTGTTAATATTAGTGATATACTCGCTACATATTTCAAAACTCTAGAGACGGAAACGTGTTTTGTTTTCGCTTCTTTTTCTAGTCGTTTGTTCAAATTATCGAAATAATTTTCAGGAACTTTAAAAGGATTGTTCTTTTTATCCATCGTATTTTCCATGTTTTCTTGTTTAGACAATTTATTATAAGGGAAGTTTAATTTTTGTTTTAAATATTTTCTTCCAGCATTATTTCTTCTATTTTTTTTGTTGCAATGTGATATGATGCCTTTAATGCGCCTTCTGATGTTTTGGTGATTGCGGATATTTGAGAAAATGATAAGTCATCGTAATATCTCATTTGAAAGACGGCTCTTTGTTTTGCTGGCAACTCTAACATTGCTTTTTGTAGTTTTAGTTCTACTTTATCTCCGTCAAATAGTGTGTCGGCTTTTAGGTTTTCAAACACTTCTTGTTCAAATGCAATATTATTTTTTAATTGTCTGTTTGTTTTGGATTTTATGTGATTGATGGTGTGGTTATATGTTATGCGATATATCCATGTTGAAAGTTTTGATTCTTGATTAAAACTTTCTATGTTTTCAAATATTTTTATAAAGATTTCTTGAACTAAGTCGTCGGCGTCTTCGTGTGAAAGTACCATACGTCTTACTTGCCAATATACCATTTCAGAGTATTTACTAATAAGCAATGAGTATCCCTTCTCTCTTGTTGAGGGATTTTTTATCATTTTTAGTAAATGTGTTTCAGTTTTGTTTATATCCATTGAACTATTTGTCCTCCACAATTATCTTTTTCTGCACCTGTTACAGAGGCAAGGCAATTTATTTCTTTTCTGTGTCTTAACACTCCAAGGAATGCAAATATCATTGCTTCTTTATAGTCTATTGTTATTTTATCAGGTACTTCTATAGTGTAATCTACTTTTGTTTTTAGTCTTTCTATTAGGTATTCGTTATAGACTCCTCCTCCTGTTATTAGGGTTTTTCCTGTTATGTTATTAGTTAATTGGCAAATTATGTGTTCTGTATATGTAGCTATTTGATTTTCTATTATTAGTTCAGAGTTTTCTAGTAAAGGGAAAATGTTTTCAACTACCCATTCTTTGCCTAAGGATTTGTTTTTTTTCTTTTTGTAATATGGTAAAGAATTAAGGGTTTTTAATAGTTTTTTATCAATTTTTCCGTTTGCTGCTATTTGTCCTTTGTCATCGTAAGGAAGGGAGAGTTTTTCTGCAAGATGGTTTAAAACTATATTCACAGGGCATATGTCGTATGCGATGCGTTTTCCTTGTTTTTCCATACTAATATTTGAGAATCCTCCAAGGTTTAGGCAGTTTTCATAGTTTGAAAATAAGATTTTATCTCCTATTGGTACGAGTGGTGCACCTTGTCCACCTAATGCAACGTCCATTGAACGAAAGTCCCCTATTGTAGTTTTTTGTACTTGGGAACATAGTGCTGATAAATCTCCTATTTGTGTTGTGTAATGCAGGTCAGGTCGATGGAATATGGTTTGTCCGTGTGATGAAACAAAATCTACATCAAGAGAATTTGCATCTAAAAACTCTTTTGCTTTCTTTCCAAAGTAGTATCCTAGCTCTACTGAAAACTGTGATATTTCTTGTGCAGAGGCTGTTTCCATTGAGCGTATCTTGCGTTTGAATTCATCGTCATAAAGGAAAGTTTGGGCTTTTTTGATTTCGTAAGTCCACTCTCCTTTCTTTTCATTAAATTCACAGTAGGCAACATCTAATCCATCAAGCGATGTGCCTGACATTAAACCAAGTACTCTATAAAACATCTTTCAACACCTCCATTTTTGTTGAGCGAGAACCTTTTATTAATATTGTAGATGATGATATTTTATTTTCTATTAAGTAGGTTTTCAACTCTTCTGATGTTGCAAACCACTCTATTCCTTTTGAAGCAACGTCTTTGTATTCTTCTCCTATCAAAACAACTCTATCAAAGTTCTTGGATTGTATTAATTCCGATATGTTTTGATGTTCTTGTTTTGAAACTTCTCCAAGTTCTTTCATCGCACCCATGAAAACAATTTTGTTTTTGGCTTCTGTGTTTGCAAAAGACTCTATAGCGGCTTTGCAAGATGAAGGGTTTGCATTGTAGCAATCTAATATAAGTGTATTGTTTTCTGTTTTCAAAACTTGAGAACGATTGTTTGAAGGTGTATATTCTTCTATTGCTTGTTTAATTAATTCAAATTCTACTTTAAGATATTCACCTATTGTTAAGGCTGCCAATATATTGTATGCGTTATATATTCCTATAAGAGAAGATGTGATTGTTTGATTTTGATATGTGATTTGTGCGTATGCGTTTTGAGTTGTTGCCTTTGCTATTATGTTGGCTTGGTTTTTTAAGGAGTATGTTGTTTTCTTGTCGTAGGTTTCGTTTTTCAAGAATTCATCATCTATATTTACAAATATATGAGAATATTTTTGAGATTGCGTTTTAACGTATTCGTATAAGGCTTTTTTAGTTTTTACAATATTTTCTACACTTCCAAATCCCTCAATATGTGCCGTACCTATATTGGTTACTATTCCCATATCTGGTTGTGCAATTTCACATAAGAAGCCTATCTCTCCAAGATGATTTGCCCCCATTTCAACTATAGCAATTTCAGTATCTTGTGGTATAGAAAGTAGTGTTAAAGGAACTCCTATATGATTATTTAAGTTTCCTTTTGTTGCAAGGGTTTTGAATTTTTTAGAAAGAACGCAATGTATTAATTCTTTTGTAGTTGTTTTGCCATTGGTACCAGTTATTCCTATTATTGTTGTTGAAAGTTGTTCTCTGTGATATTTAGCAAGATTTTGAAGGGTTGTTAAACTATTTCTGCAAAAGAATATTTTTTTTCTTTGATTTAGTAAATTATTTCTTTCATTTAATAAATTATTTCTTTGAATTATTTCCTCATTATCGCAAACCACAAGAGAGGCTCCTAACTCCAAGGCTTTAAAGACAAATTCGTTTCCATCAAAATTTTCTCCCTTTAAAGCAAAGAATATATCGCCTTGTTTAATATTGCGACTATCTGTACTAATACTTGGATTTTTAAGATAATGTGAATATAATTCTTTTATTTCTTCATCACTTGTTCTATTGCATTCCATACTAATTCTGCTGTTTTGTCCCAACTATATTTTTTAGCTTGATTTTCTCCTTTTCTTATCAAATCTTCTCTCAATGAAGGTTGTTCGTATAAATCTGTCATCGCTTTACAAATACTTTCAACATCATAAGGATTTGCATAAAGCGCTCCTTCTCCTGCAACCTCAGGCATTGAACTTGTATTTGAAGTAATTACTGCTGTTTTCGCTCTGTAGGCTTCCAATGGTGGCAAACCGAATCCCTCAAAAAACGATACAAAAACTAATCCTATACTCGCTGCAGCAATCTTATTCACTTCTTCAAGCGGCAATCTTCCTGTAAAAACAACTTCATCTTTGAATTGCATAGCATTGTATGTGTCTTCAATTTCACCTTTCCACCATTTTTTATTGCCAACTATTAATAATTTGACATCAGATTGTGTTTTAAGTTTAAAAGCATCAAAAGCTTTGAAGAGATTTGTGAGATTTTTTCTTTTATGCAAAGCGCCTACAAAATAGAAATAAGGTGAATGATTTGTGTATTTCTGTCTTGTAAGGATTTTCATCTCTTCAGAATACTCTTTAAAGTCTTCATTAGCCGATGATTCTACCACAAAAATTTTACTTTCTTCTACTCCGTATGTCTTTATTAAGTCTTGTTTACTATATTCTGAAACTGTAAGTACAATCTTTGCTCTTTTAGCAAAGCGTGGAGAAAAATACTTCATATATTTCAAGTATATCTTATTTCCTATAAAGCTATCATCGTGTTCGAAATTTATATCATGAATAGTACATACCTTTGGAGTTTTTCCCCATGTAGGAATATAACCCTCTGTTGAGAAAAAGACATCTATTTTATATAATTTCAAATAAATAGGAATAAGAATATTGAAATAAATATGCCATAACACAGGATGCCTTGTTGGCAAGGGAATAACTACTGGCTTTACGTTTTTAGCAAACACAAATTCCTTATCATAAGGCCTATCAAAAAATAAAATAAACTCATCGTCAGGATGATTACGAGTTATTCTTTCTAGATTTTTTAGAGTAAAATAACCAATACCTTCTAGTTTATCTTTAAGCAATAACCTTGAATTTACACCTATTCTCAATTTTATTGTTGTTTTTATGCGTTTATAAGGAGCAAAGATATAAATTCTTTTGTATATTTGCCACATTAAACTATGAAGAAATTCTTTTTAACAAATTTATTCTTCCTTTTGACTTTGAATATATTGATAAAGTCATTTTGGATTTTAGGTATAGACAGAGATGTTCAAAACGCCTTGTCAGCAGACGTTTATGGAATGTATTACGCTCTGTTTAACTTCACTTATCTCTTTAATATAATACTTGATTTTGGAATAACGAATTACAATAATCGTACTATTGCTCAACACACTCAACTACTTAAAAAATACTTTGCAAGAATAGTTCCATTGAAGTTTGCTTTAGCAGCAATATATTGCGTAATTGTTTTAATATCAGGCTGTATTTTAGGATATTCCTGCTTTCAAGTAAAACTTCTTGCATGGATGTGTGTAACTCAAATCCTACAAAGTTTCGTCTCTTATTTAAGAAGTAATATCACATCTTTAATGATGTTTAAAACAGATAGTGTTATCAGTGTATTGGATAGAAGTTTACTCATTCTATTCTGTGGCATTATTCTTTGGAATGGTAATCTGCGTCCTCATTTTAGAATAGAACACTTTGTCTATATCCAAACCCTAACAATGTTTATCACTTTCTTAACTGCTTTGATTGTTTGTTTAGTTAAAACAGGACACATTAAATTAAAATGGAATTTTGCATTCAATTTACATATTCTCAAAGATGGTTTACCATATGCAGTTTTAGGATTATTAATGGCTTGTTACAACAGAATGGATTCTGTTATGTTACTTGCACTTGTTGATGATGGTGGAGTAAGTTCAGGTATTTACGCATCAGGTTTCAGACTTGTAGATTCTGCAAATATGATTGCATATCTTTTCTCTGTCATTTTACTCCCTCTTATTGCAAAAATGATAAAGGAAAATCAAAAGATAAATTCCGTTGTTGGTGCAGCCTTTCATCTATTATTGATAATAACACTTGGTTTCGTTGCCATATCAATTTGTTATGCAACAGAGTTAATGGAATCACTTTATAACAAACACATCGCTGAAAGTGCTATCGTTTTCAAAATACTTTCATTCTGTTTTATTCCTATATCTATGACATATATTTTTGGAACTGTATTAACAGCAAACGGTTCTTTGAAATATTTAAACCTCATTGCAGGACTTGGAATGGTAATGAATATAGGTTTAAACTTTATTTTAATACCATTGTTTAAAGAAAACGGAGCAGCAACAACAAGTTTAATAACACAAAGCGTCACTGCAATTTTACAAGCGTGGTTAGCTCTAAAAATATTTAAGATTAAATTTAAATGGAGCTATTGTTTAAAAATCTTATTATTCGTTTTACTTGTAGTGATTATTGCATACAGCATTAGATTTATCGCGTTGAATTGGATTATAAGAATAATAATAACATTAAGTTTAATTGTTATAGCAGCATTTGTAACAAAAATATTTTCAATAAAAGACATAAAAGCACTAATTTCCTAACACAACTGAAATAATTGTAGAAAATGGAACGTATATTTTTCACAAAGAATGATTTATCCAACTTAGAATACTCTCTAAACCGAGAAGTTCTAAGAGCAAATATTTCAAATGCCTACTCTTGCACTACACTCCCTTTTTGCAACACGAGAAAATATCACGGCTTATTGATTGTTCCGCAAAACAAAATAGACAATCAAAATCACGTTTTACTATCATCTCTAGACGAAACTATCAATCAAAATAACGAAAGCTTTAGATTAGGAATTCATCGTTACAACAATGGAGTTTATTCTCCAAAAGGGCATAAATACCTCGAATCTTACGAACTTGGATTACTACCAACACACACATATAGAATAGGAAGCATTGTTTTAATCAAGCAAATGTTCTTCCAAGAAAAACAAGACAGATTATTAATCAAATACACTCTTCAAGAAGCCCTTGAAGAAATAGAACTTGAGCTTCAACCCTTTCTTGCATTCCGTCAAATTCACCGACTTTCAAAAGCAAACGATGTAGCAGATACCTCATACAAACAAGCACAACAAGGAACAGCCTTTAAAATGTATGAGAACTACACACCCCTTTACATACAATTTTCAAAGAAAACAAAGTATGAACACCAACCATATTGGTATTACAACTTTGAATACATAAAAGAAAAAGAGAGAGGATACGAATATCAAGAAGATTTATTAGTACCAGGTAAGTTTTCTGTTACATTAAGAAAAGGAGAAAGCCTTTTTGTTAGTTGTGGAGTTGAAGAAGCAAATCCGTTTCTTTTAAGTCAAGACTTCGCAAAAGAAACACGTTGGCGTTTCCCTATAAAATCAACAGAAGATATTTTACAAAGAGCAGCAAGAATGTTCTTTGCAAGAAAAGGAACAAAAGTAAACATTGCAGCAGGCTTTCCTTGGTTTGGACGTTGGGGAAGAGACACATTTATATCTCTACCAGGATTATGCATAGCACTTGATGATTGGAGAATGTTTAGACTCACTATTGACACTATGTTGGAAGATTTCAAAGACGGATTCTTTCCAAACATTGGAGAAGGCCAACAATCAGCATACAATAGTGTTGATGCACCACTTTGGTTCTTTTGGTGCCTGCAACAATACGCCTATATAAATGACGCAAGAAAAGAAGTATGGCAACTCTATTCCTCTGTAATGAGAAATATATTAGAGAATTTCTCTGAAGGAACCTCTAATGTAAGAATGGATAGCAACTACCTACTTTGGCAAGGAGAAGAAGGCAAATCACTAACTTGGATGGACGCAGTCATTGATGGAGTTCCCGTAACTCAACGCAAAGGATATGCCGTTGAAATCAACGCACTTTGGTATAATGCAGTAATGTTCTACAGAGAATTAGCCAAGCTACACTGTGAAGATGGCGAAGTAGCAAAATGGGAAGAGTTTACAGAAAGCTTCCCAGCTAATTTCAAAGAAACATTCTGGTCAAAAGAAATAGGATATCTTGCAGACTATGTTGACGGAGCTTATAAAGATTTTTCAGTTCGTTGCAATATAATATTTGCAGCGGGATTAGAATACAGCCCTATAAGTCCAAAGATACGCCAACTTATTGTTGAAAAAGTAAAACAAGAACTCTTGACACCGAGAGGATTAAGAACTCTCTCTCCTACTCACCCTGATTATCACGAAACTTATTTTGGAAATCAAGCAGAACGCGATAGAGCATATCACAATGGCACTGTTTGGCCATGGCTTATAGGAGTGTTTTCCGAAGCCTTTTTAAGAGTATATGGAAAAGAAGCCATAAGCTATATAGAACAAATCTACAATGAATTTGGTAATATATTATGCGACTATTGCGTAGGAAGCATAGCCGAAGTCTATGACGGCAACCCACCATACAAAGCAGGAGGAAGCATCTCTCAAGCATGGAGTGTTGCAGAAGTCTGTAGAATGAAATACATGATAGATAAATGTAAACAAACACAAGAATCTTGAATATGAAAGTACTAATGTTTGGATGGGAATTTCCTCCCCACATATCAGGAGGCTTAGGCACTGCATGCTATGGACTAACTAAAGCATTAGCTCAAAAAGATACTGAGATACTATTTGTAGTACCAAAACTATTTGGAGGTGAAGACAACTCACAAATAAGAATACTTGCAGCCAATCAAGTAATCAATGATTTATCTCCAAAAGAGAGCAAAATGATTTCAAAAAACATTTCTTTCATTCAAATAAACAGTTCTATGCTTCCATACATTGGACAGCAAGACTACTACAACATCATTCACAAACAAGAAACTATCAAACAAGAAGGACAAAAGTTTGAATTTCAAGGAGGTTATAGCGAAAACCTTTTAGAAGAAGTTGAACGTTATGCCTTTGTTGCAGCAAGCATAGCAAAACAAAACGACTTTGACATAATACATGCTCACGATTGGTTGTGTTATAAGGCTGGAGTAATCGCAAAACAAATCAGCAACAAGCCTTTAATTGTTCACGTTCACGCAACAGAGTTTGACAGAAGTGGAGAAAACATCAATCAAGACATATACAAAGTTGAAAAATACGGAATGGATAATGCTGATAAGATAATAGCAGTTAGCGATTTCACACGTAAAATTATCATAAACAAATATCAGCAACCATTAGAGAAAGTAACAAGTATTCACAATGGAGTTATAGCTACTGAAAACAACAACACACATCAACAAAACTCCCTTAACAAAAAAATAGTAAGCTTTATTGGACGCATAACTTTTCAAAAAGGACCCGATTATTTCATAGAAGCAGCAGAAAAGGTATTGAAGAAAGACAAAAGTTTTCTATTCGTAATGGCAGGCAAAGGCGATATGCTTAACAAAATGGTAGCCTTAGTTGCAAAAAAACGCATTTCTAAAAACTTCATCTTTACAGGTTTTCTTTCACAAGAAGAAGTAAACAAACTGCTTTCTCAAAGCGATATGTTTGTAATGCCAAGCGTATCAGAGCCTTTTGGCATTGCACCATTAGAAGCAATGCAAAATTCAGTACCAACAATAATCAGTAAACAATCCGGAGTTTCAGAAGTATTGAAAAACACTATCAAAATAGATTTTTGGGACACTGATTCATTAGCAAATGCAATCTATGCAGTAGGCAATTACCCTACTCTATCAAAATGCCTTTCCATACAAGGAAAAAAAGAAGTTGTTGAAACCACTTGGGAAAAAGCAGCAAACAAAATAGTAGATTTATACAAACAATTACAAAAATAGTTAAATTATGAAGTCAATATGTTTTTATTTTCAAGTACATCAACCATTTAGACTTCGTCCTTATCGTTTCTTTGATATAGGAGAAAATCATAATTATTTTGATAATATACAAAACTCTTGGATATGTAAAAGAGTTGCAGAGAAGTGTTACCTTCCTACGAACAAACTAATATTAGAACTAATCAATCAACACAAAGGAGCTTTCAAAGTTTCTTATTCAATATCAGGCACGGCATTAGAACAATTTGAACTCTATGCACCTGAAGTCTTGGAATCTTTCCAAGCACTTGCCGATACAGGAGAGGTAGAACTACTTTGCGAAACTTATTCTCACTCATTAGCAAGTCTTGCAAGCGAAAAAGAATTCAAAAAACAAGTTCAACTACATAAAGAATTAATAAAGAAACACTTTAAGCAAGAGCCTACAATCTTCCGTAACACAGAGTTAATCTATTCCGACAAAATAGGACAAATGGTAAAAGATTTAGGCTTTAAAGCACAACTTGCCGAAGGAGCAAAACACATACTTGCATGGAGAAGTCCTAACTATCTTTACCAACACTCAGAAGAAAACGGTTTGTTATTACTACTTAAAAACTTCCAATTAAGCGACGACATAGCCTTTCGTTTTTCTCAACACGATTGGAATGGATTTCCTTTAACATGCGATAAATTCGTCTCTTGGTTAGATACCGAAGAAGCAGAATGTATAAATCTTTTCATGGACTATGAAACCTTTGGAGAACATCAATGGAAAGAAACAGGCATATTTGAATTCCTAAAACACCTACCTGAAACCGTTTTAAGCAAAAGTCAATTTACATTCTCAAAACCAAGCGATTTAATCGCAAATCTTAAACCTAAAGATAAAGTATTAGCACCCGAAGCTTACTCTTGGGCAGATGAAGAAAGAGATTTATCAGCATGGCTTGGAAATGACTTACAAGACGATGCCTTTGAGCAAATCTACGAATTAGAAGACAAAGTATTATCCTCACAAGATGAAGAAATAATACGCACATGGCGCCACTTACAAACCTCAGATAACTTCTATTACATGTGTACAAAGTTCTTTAATGACGGCGATGTACACAAATACTTCAATCATTACGACTCTCCATACGAAGCATACATCAATTACATGAACGTATTATCTGATTTCAGACAAAGACTCAGTAAATAAAAAATGAACAAGAACAAAGAAGAATACAAGAAATTCTGTGATAAATGCCCACAACTACCAATATTCTACAAAGAATGGTGGTTAGACTTGGTGTATAACAATAATTGGGACTGCCTTATCTACAAAGAAGGCGAGGAAATACTTGGCATAATGCCCTACTCTATCAAAGAAAAACTTTGTTTCAAAACAATAATGCCACCAATGCTTACTCCCTTTGCAGGTCCTTTCCTATCACTACCACAAGAAATAGGCAACAACAAACAATACTCCCTTGAAAACAAAGCACTGCAATACTTTGCACAAGAGATAAACAAACTAAAGCTTGCTTTCTTTACCCAAAAGTTCAATTACGAGATAAAAAATTGGTTGGGATTTCTTTGGAATGGGTTTAAAGCCACAACACATTACACTTATCGTTTTACTCAAATCAACGACTTGGAATCCACTTTTAATCAAATAGATAAAGAATACAGAAGAAAGATAAGAAAAGAAGAAAACAATCTATATCTCTCAGAAGATATAAGCACAGAGGAATTCTATAAAATCAATCTACAAACCTATCAAAAACAAAACACCACTTGTCCTTTCTCATTTGAGTTTTTCAAGAAATTAGACCAAGAATGCACAAAACAAAATGTTGGAAAAAAGCTCTGTCTTAAAGACAAAGCGGGCAACACTCTTGCAATCACATACCTAATCATTGACAATGAAAACTGCTATCAACTATTCTCGGGAGCAGACTCTAAATATCGCACACTTAACGCACCAAGCATCTTGCTTTGGAAAGCAATAGAATACGCCTCTGAGCAAGGCTGTAAAATCTATGACTTCACAGGAAGCATAATGCCAAGCATAGAAACATTCATTCGCCACTTTGGAGCAGAGCAAACTCCATATTTTTACATAGAACAACACTACAGCAAAATTTATAAACTACTTAGAAAGATAAAAGCATGAATATAAAACTAACAGTAATAGGAAAAACCGAAGAAAAACACCTAATAGAAGCCGTAGAAACCTACACCAAAAGACTAAAACACTACATAAATTTTGAAATCATTTACCTTCCTGATGTAAAAGGAGTAAAAAACCTTTCAGCACTTGAAATCAAAGACAAAGAAGCCCCACTTCTATTAAACCAAATAAGCAAATACGATAAGAATATACTCTTTGACGAAAAAGGAAAAGAGTTTACAAGCGTAGAGTTTGCACAATTTTTACAAAAACAAATGAATCAAGGCATCAAAAACCTACACTTTATAGTTGGCGGTGCATACGGATTCTCTCCAAAAGTGTACGAAAAAGCACAAGACAAAGTATCAATTTCCAAAATGACATTTTCACATCAAATGATACGTCTTTTAATAGTAGAACAAATCTACAGAGCATTCACTATTCTTAACAACGAACCTTATCATAAAGAATAAGATTTTTTACTATCTTTGTATCGTTTTAAAATTCATCATCATGAAAAGAGTGTATATTTTATTATTATTTTGCATTAGTTTTTTGGTTTCTTGTGGTTTTGATGCAAATCTTGAGGCTCAAAACAACGCTAATATTGAGAATTTAGAAAAGCCCGCTTTAAATAAAAACTCTAATGAGATTGTTATTGAGCGAATGGGGTATATCGTCTCTTACAATCCTCAAACCTTAAATCCTAATTGGGTTGC
>JAGCJW010000042.1 GCA_017647785.1 Bacteroidales bacterium
ATGACTCATCACCTTGAAATAATCTTTAGTAGGATTAGGGAAAAGATAACACATCTTCTCTAATTCCACTTCCGGTAAAGACTGCGTATTAGAAGGAATCATAATAATAGGCACCATTGCAATGTAAATATTTTGCCAAATTGTATAAGCAGGGTCATCACCAAAATTTACCCATTCGCCATTACGCCATAAATATTTAGAGTCTACAAATGAACACAATGGAATATTATCTTCTGGGCCATATTCTTTTAAAGAATTTAAATATAGATTAATAGAAAAAGTATCAATCCACCAACAACCTCGCTCTTCCATTAATTGTTGATTCCACCACTGATTCGTTATAGAGTCTTTCATAAAACGATATAGTTGATACCAATTTACCATTCCTGCATAAATAGTATCATAATTCAAACCACATTCAATAGGTCCACCATGTGCCCAAATAGAATCTCTAAGGCAAGGACTATAAACACTACAAGTATGATGCATGCGAAAATGATTAGGATAATATTTAGGAACATCAAAAGCTATTTTAAAATTGTTTATATTTGTAAGACGAGCATAATCTCTTTCAGGGAAATAATAAGTATTCCAATTTTCTCTATTCCAATTTACAATAGAATCTAAACTTGGACCTACGTTAAAAGTATTGAATATTGTAGTAGAAATAGTATCAAAGTTTTCATCTAAAATACAAATATCTCTATAATCATCAAGTGATTCAAAACCTATTTTCATTGCAACACCACATACAACATAATCATTGTAAGGAACATCATATTGATTAAAAATATAATCTTGTGCAAACGCATCAGCGTACCTTTCGTTATTATACGAATTAGCTCCAATTACATAACCCTCAATATGGGGAGCTGAAGTGTCGCACCACGCTTTATAGTAAGGTGCGTAAAAGCCCCACCTTTGAAAAGTTTCGGCATAAGGAGTGGTAAAACTTATAGAATTTACCCAAGTTTTATTGGTATCACTTGTCATAAAGCAATTTGTGAAATATGTAGTATCAAAAACATAAAGTAAATCATACTGACTTGAATCTGGAGGAGGGATATGATGATATTGAGCTTTAAGATCTAAATTTGATAAAGAAAATAATGCGAAAACTAAAATTAATAATACTTTTTTTATAACTGATATAATTTAATGATTGTGGCGACAAAGGTAAAGAAAAAAAAGTTTATTTCAAACTTTTCTTGAAATATTTTTTGTTTTATCTTCTTTTTTGAGAAAAGAAGACAAGAAAGACTATGTTTTCACAAAGGATTAATGAAATGAAACTTTATTTTCAAATTGGTTTTTCTTTGTGAAAATCTGTTTTCTCTTTAAGAAAATGGATTATCTCTTTAAGAAAACGGATTGTCTCTTTGAAAAAATGAAATAAAACTTTGAAAAAGAAAGAGGCTATCTAACATTTTTAAAGTTAAATAGCCTCTTTTCTTTTATTAAATAAGCATTAAGCCTTGTTTATTATCTCGCCATATAGGTCAAACTCTACTGCATCGGTGATGTTTACTTGGAAAAATTCTCCAATCTTTGCTTTTTGTGCTTTTGGTATAAGGACTTCGTTATCTACCTCTGGAGAATCATATTCTGTTCTGCCTATCCAATATTCTCCCTCTTTTCTATCAATTAACACAGTGAAGGTTTTGCCAATTTTATTTCTATTTAGTTGTAGAGAAATGCTTTCTTGCACTTGTGTTAGTTCGTCTAAACGCTCGTCTTTTTCCTCTTGAGTGACATCATCGTTTAGCTTAAATGAAGGTGTGTTTTCTTCAGGGGAGTAGGTGAAAGCTCCCATTCTGTCAAACTTTGTTTCTTCTACAAAGGTTTTTAATTCTTGGAACTCTGCTTGTGTTTCGCTTGGGTAACCTACTATAAAGGTTGTGCGAAGGCAGATGTTAGGGATTTTGGTTTTGATTTTATTGAGTAAGGTGTTGATTTCCTCTCCTGTAATCTTGCGATTCATAGATTTAAGCAAACGATTGTTGATGTGTTGCAAAGGCATGTCAATGTATTTGCACATTTTAGGTTCTTTTGCTATGAAGTCTATCAATTCATCGTTGAAATCGTTAGGGTAGGAGTATTGAAGGCGTAGCCATTTTATTTGTTCTATCTTTGCAAGCTCTTGTAATAAATCTACAAGTCTTACTTTGCCATAAAGGTCTTTGCCATAGTTGCAGGTGTCTTGTGCAATTATGATGAGTTCTTTTACGCCTTGCTTTGCTAATTGTGTGGCTTCTTCTACTAATTCTTCTATTGGAATAGAGGTGTGATGTCCTCTTATGTCGGGAATGGCACAGAAGGAACATCTTCTGTCGCATCCTTCTGAAATTTTTAAGTAAGCGTAATGTTTTGGTGTGCTTGCAAATCTTTGAAGGTAGTGTTTTTCTTCTATCTTTGCGTTTAGGTAGGTTGCTATTTCGGTATAGTCTTTCACTCCAAAGAAGGCATCTACTTCTGCGATTTCTTCTTCAAGGGTTTCTTTATAGCGCTCTACTAAACAGCCAAATACGATTAGTGTGTTTATCTTTTTCTTGTTTTTTAGCTCGGCATATTCAAGTATTGTGTCTATTGATTCTTCTTTTGCATCGCCTATGAATCCGCAAGTGTTGATTATTACGGTATCAAATTTTGTTTTAGAAGAATCAAAGGCTATTTCGTGTCCTTCGTTTCTTAATATGCCTGCTAAATGTTCGCTATCTACAAGGTTTTTTGAGCAACCAAGTGTGATGATGTTTATTTTCAAGATAGTGAGGTTTTATAGTTTGATAACTACTCCAAGTTTTACGTTAAGTCTGCTTAGGTTTTCAGGAGTTTCTGATATATCTATTTCTTCTTCTCCTGATTTGAATGTATTAACTTGTCCTCCTAGGTATTCTACTCCAAGGTTTATTCCAATATGGTCTGAAATAAAATAGTCAGCTCCTATTTCTAATCCATAGCCTAAGCAATTACCACTAAAAATGCTTGATGCCTCTGTTTTGTCTGTGATTCTTGTTTTCATATATCCAAGAGTTGCTCTTGTCCAAAGGTCAATTTTTTCTGCTATTGTTGGTAATTGTGCCTTGAATGTTGGTCCTACATAGAAGATGTTAATGTCGTCTGAATAAAGTTTTATTGTTGTTCCGTTTTGTGATGCAACTTCTTTTTCAAAACTATGAAAGCCCATAAGCATTGAGGCTTTTAATCCCGCTGCAAGGTAGTTTGTGAATTTATAATCGTAGTTAAATCCAAAATGAAGGCAATGTCTCATTCTATCTACATGCTCAGGATTATCTACTGTGTTGATTAGTTGAGAAGGGTGGCTGTCTGCAAGTCTGAAAGCATAGCCTGTGTTCATTGAAAATATGTGTTTGTCATATTTTTCTTGTGCTGATAGGTTTGTGCCTATGAATAGTATTGCTAATGCTAATATAAGTTTTTTCATGTCTTTTATTCTATGATTATTCAAATAAACTATCTACGAATGCTTTACGATTGAAGATTTGTAAGTCTTCCATTTGTTCTCCTAATCCTATGTAACGTACAGGGATTTTAAATTGTTCAGATATTCCTATAACGACTCCTCCTTTTGCTGTGCCGTCTAGTTTTGTTAAGGCTAAGGCATTTACATCTGTTGCTGCAGTAAATTGTCTTGCTTGTTCAATTGCGTTTTGTCCTGTTGAGGCATCAAGAACTAAAAGTACTTCATTTGGGGCAGTAGGAACTACTTTCTTCATGACATTACGAATTTTAGATAATTCGTCCATTAGTCCTTTTTTGTTGTGTAAACGTCCTGCTGTGTCAATGATTACGATGTCTGCTTTTTTTGCCACAGCTGATTGAAGTGTGTCGTATGCTACTGAAGCTGGGTCAGCACCCATTCCTTGTGTAACAATATCTACATCTACTCTTTCTGCCCAAATCTTTAGTTGGTCAACTGCTGCTGCACGGAATGTGTCAGATGCTCCAAGGATTACTTTTTTGCCTGCTTTTTTAAATTGATATGCGAGTTTACCTATTGTAGTTGTTTTTCCAACTCCATTAACTCCAACTACCATTATTACATATGGTACGTCTTGTGTTGGAATGTCGAAACTTTCTCTTTCTTCTGTTTCATTCTCATTTAGAAGAAACATTATTTCTTCTTTTAGGATAGTGTTAAGTTCTGATGTGCCTAAATATTTGTCGCGAGCTACTCTTTTTTCTATTCTGTCAATTATTTTCAGTGTTGTTTCTACTCCAACATCTGATTCAATAAGTATTTGCTCAAGGTTGTCAAGGACTTCATCATCTACTTTTGATTTTCCAATTATTGCTTTGGAAATTTTACTAAAAACACTCTCTTTGGTTTTTGAAAGACCTGTGTCAAGAGTTTCTTTATTCTTTTTTGTAAAGAAAGAAAAAAATCCCATAAGATAAAAATGTGTTTATGAATTATACAAAAAGGGAGTTGTTATCTTCTCGCTTTGAGACAACAACTCCCTCTAATTAAAAATCAATAACCTAAAATTAATGTGGAAATTCCACACTAAATTATTTCTTCGCAAGATATTCTTTTACACTATCAGAAGGAACAATTTCTTCTTTGAAAGTGTAAGCACCTGTTTTTTCTGAACGTACTGTTCTTATCACCTTTGCAAAATCCTTACCGCTTGAGGTTTTAAGGGTCGCAACTACTTTCTTTGCCATGTCTTATACTCCTATTTTTTTATTTTATTTCTTTGTGTACAGTCATCCTTTTTAATATAGGATTGTATTTCTTTAATTCTAAACGCTCAGGAGTGTTCTTTTTTGATTTTGTTGTAACATAACGAGATGTTCCAGGCATTCCTGAAGCTTTGTGCTCTGTGCACTCAAGTATAACTTGTACTCTTACATCTTTGGTTTTCTTTGCCATCTTAATTCGTTTTTTGGGTGTGCAAAATTACACACTTTTTTCTTCTTAACCTAATATTATATCAAAAAATTTATTCTTTTTCTGCAATCGCTTGTTTAACTCTCTCTATTCCAGAGATTTCATTAGTTAAATCGCCATAGTAAAATGCTCTATTGAATTTTGTTTTTGTGTAATCTCTTATAAAGCCATGTACACTTGTGTCGCCTTTTTCAAAGGAGTGAGAGATGTATGCTGAGTATCCATCTCTGCAATCTATTTTCATAGAAAGGAAGTAAATATTTCCATCTTCTCCTCTTATAACGTCAAATTCATTAAAGCGTATTGATGAGTATTTTAGTATGTTTTGTCTAATTTCTAACAACTCTTTGTCTGTTGTTTTCGCACTTACGCCTACTACTACATAGTCTTTACCTACATAATATGGATATGGAGACTTGCTATCTTCTTGCGCAAAAGAGCAAACAAAACTTATTGTTAATAAAATTAATGTAAAAATTCTTTTTCTCATACTTTAAAAATACGAACAATTGAGTTTGCAAAGATATGAAAAAAAATCAACTTACCTAAACTTTTGTTTATGAAAATAATCTCTAAAGGGAAAAAAACTCTTTCTTTGCTTTAATTTTTTAATTCTTTGATTTAATTTTCTCTTTCTTTGTTTTATTTTTTTAATTCTTTGTTTTATTTATCTTTTATAAAGATTGTTAGTTTGAATAAAAAGTTCTACCTTTGCACTTTCAAAGCTTATGGAAAGACAAACTACAATAAAAAACAAGATAACAATAAAGGGTAAAGGGCTTCATACAGGTAAACTTGTTGAAGTAAATATTTTACCTTCAACTGCTGATAGTGGTATTGTTTTTAAAAGGGTTGATTTAGGAGAAGAAGCGATTGTAAAAGCTCTTGCAGAGGCTGTTACAGAGACTTCAAGAGGTACAACTATTGAAAACAAAGGAGCTAAGGTTGCTACTATAGAACACTTGATGGCAGCTTTGTATTCTCAGCAAATAGATAATGCTTTAATTGAAATAGACGGAGAGGAAGTTCCTATTCTTGACGGAAGCTCAAAGTATTGGTTGCAAGCAATAGAAAGTAGCGGAGTTCAAGAATTAGATAAAGCAAGAGAGTATTATTGTCTTAAAGAGGTAGTAACTTATGTTGATGAAGAAAACGACATAGAGTTAGTTGCTCTTCCATACGATGGCTTCAAAGTTGATTTAAACATAGATTTTTCTCCAAGAATCATAGGAAGCCAACAATCAAAGCTAAAAGATTTATCTGAATTTAAGGAAGGATTTTCTAATTGTCGCACATTTGTTTTCCTTGATGAGATAGAACAGTTGTTAAAACTTAATCTTATCAAAGGTGGTGACTTAGACAATGCTCTTATATTTGTAGATAAGGTTTTAGAAAAAGACCAATTAAATCATTTAGCAAATCTTTTTGGAAAGAATCCTGATGAAATAAAAGTTGAAAAGGGATTACTTAATAATGTAAAGCAGAATTTTGATAATGAACCTGCACGTCACAAATTATTAGACTTTATAGGGGATATAGCTCTTGTCGGAAAACCTTTGAAGGCTCGTTTTTTTGTAAGACGTCCAGGACATAAAGTAAATAATATATTAGCAAGAAAAATTAAGACAATCATGGAAGAAAATAAAGGAATACCGGTTTACGACCCAAACAAAGAACCTGTATATGATATAAAAGCAATAAAAGGATTGTTGCCTCATAGATTCCCAATGTTACTTATAGATAAAGTAATAGAAATAGGAGAAGACTATGTAATAGGATTGAAAAATGTTACAGGTAATGAAGACTTCTTTAATGGTCACTTCCCAGAAGAACCTGTTATGCCTGGTGTATTAATAGTAGAAGCATTAGGACAAACAGGAGGAGTTTTAGCATTAAAGGATATAGAAGACCCAGAGAATTACAGCACTTACTTTATGAAATTTGAAGAAGTTAAATTCAGAAATAAAGTGGTTCCAGGTGATACTCTATTATTAAAGCTTACTCTTTCTGAACCAATAAGAAGAGGAATCGTAAAAATGAGAGGTGAAGCATACGTTGGCAATAAATTAGTTGTAGAAGCTCAACTAATGGCACAAGTAGCTAAAACTAAAAAATAAAAAAATGAACAACCAAATGTATTATGTTCATCCTAATGCAAAGATAGGAAAGAACGTAACAATAGAACCTTTTGCGGTTATATATGATGACGTAGAAATAGGTGATGATTGTTGGATAGGACCACACGTTACTATATTTCCAGGTGCAAGAATTGGTAAAAATTGTAAGATATTTCCTTCTGCAAGTATAGCAGCAGTTCCTCAAGATTTGAAATTTGAAGGAGAATATACAACTGCAGAAATAGGGGACAACAATATAATTAGAGAATTTGTTACTATTAATAGAGGAACAAATGCTAATAAGCGTACTGTTATAGGAAATAATAATCTTATAATGGCCTATGCTCACATTGCACACGATTGTATAGTAGGCAATAATTGTATCTTAGCGAATTGTGCTACTCTTGCAGGTCATGTTGAAGTAGATGATTTTGCGATTATTGGAGGACAAAGTGCAGTTCATCAATTCTGTCGTATAGGAAAACACGTTATCTTAAGTGGAGGTTCGTTAATTGATAAAGATATACCACCATATGTTAAGGGAGGTAAATTCCCTGTTTCTTATTGTGGAGTGAACTCTGTTGGTTTAACAAGAAGAGGTTATTCAAGAGAAACAATCAATAACATACAAAGCATTTATAGAGTAGTATTCCAAAGTGGATTGACTTATACAAATGCTTTATCAGAAATAAAACAACTTCCTCAATCTCCAGAAGGCGATGAAATAATAGCGTTTATGGAAAAAGCAGAAAGAGGACTTATGAAAGGTTTTTCTTCAATTAGATAAGAAGATATATTTCAAAAAATAAAAGCGTCATAATTTCAAAAATTGTGACGCTTTTTTATTTTAATTCTTAACACTCATTCTTTCCCAAATCCAATTTGGTATTAACTTCCAAACAAAAACAACTAATCGGAATTTCCAATCAATTATTAATATTCTTTTCTTTCGTTTTAATCCTTTGATAATGCTTTTTGCAGCATTCTCTTTTTTCATCATCAAAGGGTAATGTTTTTCTTTATTTAGTAAATCTGTTTCTACAAATCCTGGACGTATGTCTGTGAAGGAGATGTCTGCTTTTTTGATTTTTGATAGTTGGCAAAGTGATTGTATGTAGGTGTTTTGCATTGCTTTTGTTGCAGAATAGGCTGGTGAAACGCCAAGTCCTTTTGTGCCTGCAATAGATGAAATTACAGCAATATGTCCTTTTTTAGTATTGTTGCAAAACCAATTAAAAGCATAAGTCACTAAACGAACAAACCCTTCGGAATTAGTTTTTGTTATGTCAATCTCTACTTCAGGAATTAAATCTACGTTTTGAAAACCAATTCCTGATGCATGGAAATATAAATCCATTCCTCCTAAATCAAGAATTAATTTCTCTAAATTTGAAGTAGCATCTTGTCTTTTAACATCTAATTCAATGATTTTTACTCTATCTTCCCCAAATTTATCTTGAACGTTTTTTAAACGTTCAAGTCTCCTTGCTGCAATACCAACTGACCAACCTTCTTGTAGAAGTAATTTTGCTACTTCTTCTCCAATACCAGAGCTTGCTCCAATTATGATAGCTTTTTTCATACTAAAAAACTAGTAATCTGTTCTTGGTTGGATGATAGTTCCCCACTCTCTCTTTGTAAAAGTTTTTCCTACAAGTTTTATGTGTTCAATAGCATATCTTTCGTTAGGGTGTATTCCTATAATATCTACAACTCCATCATGTAATTTCAAAACGGTTTTGTTTAAGTTATAACCATTTTTTCTTTTCCATTGATGTGTGAACATTTCATCTTGCTTTGAAGCTTTGTAATTAGGACAATCATATTCGTGAACTTGTACACAGAACAATTCTTTCCATTTATTTCCTGTATAAGTCCAAATTCTGAAATAATTCAAATTAGAGAAATCGCGATAAACTGTCATGAAAGATATTTCATCTCCTCCATCTCCATCTAAATCTCCTTCATTAACTAAGAAATATACTCCTAAATCTCCATCTAATTTCAATGGAGTTAATTCATCATTATCTGAAAAGATAGAAGTTGCTGTTTCATATAAATTTTCTGAAAAACCATCTCCATCAAAATCTCCTCTAATGCTAAAACGAGAAGAATTGTTTTTGTTCCAAGTCCAAAGAGAAGGGTCTCTATTATCAATAATTACATCTGTCCAAGGCTTTACATCATCGTTTTGTGCAAAAATTTCAACTTGTCCTAAACACATAAAAGCCAAAATAAGATAAAATGCTGTTTTTTTCATATTCTTAAATCTAAAATTATCTTTATTGTACATCTTCATAACGTAAGTTTTCAATAATATAGTTTTGTCTTTCAGGAGTATTTTTACCCATAAAGAAATCCAAAATAGAGCTTACACCAGATTCTTTATTCAAAATAATAGGGTCTAATCTCATATCTTTACCAATGAAATTACGAAACTCATCAGGTGAAATTTCTCCTAACCCTTTAAAACGTGTAATCTCAACATCTCCTCTTAAAGTCTTTGTAGCTTCATCTCTTTCTTGTTCAGTATAGCAATATAATGTTTCTTTCTTATTTCTAACTCTGAACAAAGGAGTTTGAAGAATATAGATGTGTCCTGCTTTTACTAAATCAGGGAAAAACTTTAAAAAGAAAGTCATCAACAACATTCTAATGTGCATACCATCAACATCAGCATCGGTTGCAATTACAATGTTATTATATCTTAAGTTATCCATATCTTCATCAATATTCAAAGCATTATGAAGAAGATTGAATTCCTCATTCTTATAGACAACCTCTTTGCTATCTCCGTATGTATTAAGAGGTTTTCCTCTTAAAGAAAAGACAGCTTGAGTATTAACATCTCTACTTTTAGTTATAGAACCAGAAGCTGAATCTCCCTCCGTGATAAATAGAGTGGATTCTAAACGTCTTGGGTCTTTGCTATTGTAATGAATTCTGCAATCTCTTAATTTTCTATTTGTTAAACTAACTTTCTTTGCACTCTCTTTCGCAAGTTTTTTTACATTTTGCATTCCCTTGCGTTCTTTTTCATTGCGCACTATTTTTTGTAATAGCAATTCTGCAACATCTGAATTAATGTGCAAATAATCATCAAGAGTATTCTTTACAGCATCTAAAATAAAAGTCCTAACAGCTTGACCACTGCCATCAGGCATCATATTTGTAGAACCTAATTTAGTCTTTGTTTGAGATTCAAAGACAGGTTCATTAATTCTTAAACTAATAGAAGCAACCAATCCTGAACGAATGTCAGATGGGTCATAATCTTTCTTGAAGAAATCTTTTAAAACCTTAACTAATGCTTCACGAAAGGCTGATTGGTGAGTTCCTCCTTGAGTAGTGTGTTGTCCATTCACAAAAGAATAATGTTCTTCTGTGAATACCTTATCAGAGTGTGTGAAAGCAAATTCAAAATTCCCTGATGAAAGATGAATTATAGGATATAGAGATTCATTTTCTTGAAGGTTGTTGTTTAACAAATCAAACAGCCCTTTTTTAGATTGAATCTTTTTGCCATTATAAATTAAAGAAAGACCTTTGTTGAGGTAGGCATAGTTCCAAACCATCTTCTCAACATATTCATCTAAATAATTGTAATTACCAAAAATTTTTGGAGCATTATCTGGTATGAATTCAACGCAAGTACCATTCTTTTCCTCTGTGTCTTGAATGTCATACTCCTTTGTAATGGTTCCTCCAGAGAATTCGGCTGATTTTATTTTTCCATTTCTAACAGAAGAAATCTTAAAGTAAGAACTTAAAGCATTAACGGCTTTTGTTCCCACTCCATTCATACCTACAGATTTTTGGAAAGTTTCTGAATCATACTTTGCTCCGGTATTCATTTTTGAAACACAATCTATGGTTTTCTCCAAAGGAATACCTCTACCATAATCTCTTACTCTTACCTTTTTTGTATGAAAATCAATATCTATTTCAATGATATTGCCATAACCTGCTACAAATTCATCAATAGAGTTATCAATAACCTCTTTTAGTAACACATAAATTCCGTCATCTGCAGAAGCTCCATCTCCAAGTTTACCAATATACATACCTGGACGAAGTCTTATATGTTCGTTCCAATCAAGAGATTTGATATTATCTTCGGTATAATTACTCTTATTTAATTCTTCGTTATTTATCATAAGTCTGCAAATTTACGAAAAAAAACAAAATAAACTTAATGATTGAGACGTCTTTCTCTTATAATTTGCAGTTGCTCTTCGGAAAAGAAGAGTTTTTTATCTGTTTTTTCTAAAAAAATTACTTCCTCAACATTTCTTTCTTCTGGATTGCAAGCAATAATATCTGAGGCTACCATTTCTCCTTTTTCATTCAAGGTTGCATAACACCAATCTCCTCCTTGATTGCGTAAAAGAGAGTATCCATCAATGCTTTCTGCCCAACGAATAAATTCATCTCCTTTTAACCAATAGGAAAGTTGCTTTCCATTAGATTGAGTGATAGTTATAAGTTTTCTTTCTGCAGGTACAGCAAATAAAGTAATGCAAAAACAGAATAAAGTAAGTAATATAAAAATGTGTTTTTTCATAAAAGAATAATTTTTGGCAAAGGTAATAAAAATAAAACAAAGAATTAATTTTTTAACTCTTTGTTTTATTTTACTGAAACTTTGTTTTAATTTCTTAATTCTTTGTTTTATTTTGTGATTAGGCAGACTGCGTATGCTGCAATGCCTTCGCTTTTGCCTACAAAGCCAAGTTTTTCGGTTGTTGTGGCTTTTATGGATATGTCTTCTGTGTCTATGCCCATTACCTCGGCTAAACATTCTTGCATTTGAGGAATATATTTGCTGATTTTAGGAGCTTGAAGACATATTGTAGAGTCTATGTTGTTTATTGCATAGCCTTTTGCTTTTATTTTTTCAATGCAGTCTTTTAAAAGCTCTTTTGAGTCTATACCTTTAAAAGACATGTTGTTGTCAGGGTATTGATAACCAATATCTCTTAGATTTGCTGCTCCAAGTAATGCATCAATAATTGCGTGAATTAAGCAGTCTGCATCGGAATGTCCTACTGCTGAAAGTTCAGAAGGGATTTTTATTCCTCCTAAACAAAGATGTTCACCATTTTGTAGTTGGTGAACATCATATCCTATGCCTGTTTTAATTTTCATTATTGGTTAAGATTTTGTTTCTAAAGATTGTTGTGGATCTTTTTGTGTTGCTCCGTTTGTTTCTTTTTGTTTGTCACTTTGTAAATCAAAACTTAAACCTACTCTTAAAGTATTCTTTAATGGGTTGTTGTTTAGTTGTCCTGTTGCAATCAAGTAACTAATGTCTAATCCCATTACATTGTATTTTATACCAGCTCCAAGTGTAAGATATTGTCTTGCACCCTTGTTTTTAGCCTCATAGAAATAACCTGCTCTCACTGCTAATACTTTGTTATACCAGTATTCTGCTCCAAGTGAAAGAGAGATTTCTTGAATTTCTTCTTTGAATCCGTTTGGAGCATCATAGAACGATTGTATTGCTCCTTGGAAAACTCCTACCTCAGGATCTAATCCAGCATAAATATTTCCAGTTGAGTCATAAACAGGTGGAGTAGGGACAAGTAGTTTGTTAAAATCCATCATGAATGAAATTTCGTTGAATTGGTCTAAATCCATAGAATATCTACCTCCAATTCTTAAATTTGCTGGCAAGAATTCACTATCCATGTTTTCTGAATAAGAAATCTTTGAACCAAGGTTTGAGATTTGAGCACCTAAAGCAATTTCTGTAGGGCGAACTGCTTTGATTGCTTTTTGGTAATACACACCTAAATCAGCTGCTCCTGCATTTGCTGCATGTGTTTGAGTTGTTCCTACGTTTTGTCCTTGAGTAAGGTCAGAACGAATGTATCTTCCTGTTAAAGAAATAGCCAAATTGTTATTTAATTTCATAGTGTAGGCCAAATCAACTGCAAATTCATTTGGTTTATATGTTCCTGTAGACATTCCTTCTTGGTCAAAGAAATCTATGGCTCCAAGTGAAAAATAGGTTAATGAAGCTCCTAAAGTACTTCTTTCATTTAATTTGAAATAACTTCCAAGATATAATAATTCTATGTCTGAAACTATTTCTCTTAACCAAGGAGAGTATGTAAAGGAAACTCCAGCTTCTTTATCCATAAAGGCTAATTTTGCAGCATTCCAATGTATAGAGTTTGCATCTGGAGTACTTGCAGCTCCAATATCTCCCATAGAACCACTTCTTGCGTCAGGAGCTATAATCAATAAAGGAACTCCTGTTGATATTATTCTTGCTCCGTCTGTTATCTTACCAGAAAGTTCATCTATAGCAAGGTTATTGTTGTCTAATTGAGCAAAGACATTATTTCCTAATATAAGTATTGCTAATAATAAAAGGATCTTTTTCATTTTAATTTTTATTTATTTAAATATTCTCAAAACTATAAAACGATGTTATTTGTGTTTTATTATTTATTTCTATTAAAAATAACTATTTTTTGTGTAGGTGTTGTGATTTTATCTGTTTGTGTTGTGATTTGCATCCTACAAAAATATACTCCATTAGCAAGCTTTTCTCCTCCAATAGTAGTTCCTTGCCAATTTATAGGACCTATGCTATAAGAACCTATGTATGGAGTGGCATCCATTGAGGTTATTAGTCTTCCGTCTTGATTGTAAATAAATAATTGAGCTTCTTCTATTGTAGAAGGTTGATTGTGCTCTAATATTATCTGAGTGTCATAAGTAAAAGGGTTAGGATAATTTTTGAGCTTCATTATTTCTCCATTTTCAGATGAGTTTACAACAAATGTAATGTTGGCATCAGAGGAGAAATTAAAGATATTCCAAACTTTTAAACTCAATGTATGTTCTCCATCAGATAAATCGTTAAATGGAAATGTGATAGTGCCTTTATTAGGGTTGTTTGCATCAACTTCAAAGTAGTCATTAAGTACAAATGTGTTGGCAGCATTATCTAATCTTGCCATAATATCATGACCTAATCCGCTACCAACTGTATTAATTGCAATTTCATCTGATACAATAGCAAAAAGCTTTGGATTTTCATCGGTAATACCCCCATTTATAAAGTTAGTGTCGTTGATGTATAATTGAATGTTTGGACGGGTTTCTGTAATGATAATAGTAGTATCAATTCCTCCTATGATAAAATCATCACAATATCCAGCAGCATCTGTTGTTGAGGTTTGTGCATAGTAACTCAATTTTCCTTTTCCAAAATTGTATGCTATGTCTTTTGGAATGGTTAGTGTGTAAGTGAATTTTCCGTTTTCTACTTGTGTGGAACCTTTGTGTAATATGTTTTTTTGTTGTTCAAATTCTATGTCTGTGTCTAATCCTTCATTGTCTAATGTGTAGTAATTGCTAGCTTTGTCTAATAGAGTAATCTCAATTTTGCCATTGAAATCTTGTATTACATTGTTTGAATGGTCGGTGATTTCACCCTCTATAATCATTTGAGAAAGGGCTTTCACTGTGTCTATACTGTTTTGTGATATTGCTCTGTTATTTATTTTTGTTGTGCGAATATTATATTCAGGTAAGTCTATTCTTAAGGCAGGATCTCCAAATAATCCAAAACTTCTTTCTTCTACAACAAGAGCTGTTGCATTTTTTGCCTTCATAAACATTTCTCCAAAGGTTAAGCCTTTGTTGTTTTCCTTTATTACGGCAAATCTATGTATGTTTGTGTTGATTTCGTTTCTTGAGGGTATCTTTCTTGAAGCTGAAATAAGAGCAATGCCTCCTCCATTAGGTGATGATAATATAAACTCTCCTGCAGATTGTTTGTCCGACATGTCAAATCTTGTAAACTCACAGGTTGAGGTAATTACTATTGGTAATGAGTAATAGTTATCCCAACTTGTTATATCAGTGATTGTTATTAGTCTTTCACTTGAAAGGTGGTCCTCTGAGCCATGTCCTACATAGTTAAATAAAAGACAACCTTTTTTCATTCTTTGATTAATTGCTTTAGAAGCATCAGGGTAGGTTGCTCCTGAAGAAGAGGAATATTGCTTGTAAGCATCAGAATAGATTTTCTCTACATTGAGAATAGGATTTGTTTCTTTGATTTCGTAATATATTGTTTCTGCATTATCAATGAAATATCTCTCTCCCCAAGTGTCTGCATCATCGGCTGTAAGTGTGATGTTGTTCCTCCAACTTCCTAGAAGGCCTTGAGATAAATCTTCTTTGGAAATATATCTCCTGCATTTTTCAAGAAAAATATTAGCTTCACTTGCATTGTTTGCTGTTATTCTCCCTATGCCTATCATTAAAGTGTCATTGATTTGCCCTTTTGAATAAGGGGAAAGGTAAGCTATTACATCATCTGTTGTGTATGATGAACCTGCATCAATGATTGAGTTAAGGGATTGGTAAGTCGGTATGAAATTATTGTTTAATCCTAAGATGTTTTTATTATCGTAGGTTCCGTCTCCAAATAAAAGAAGATTTTTTGGTGCTTTTCCTTCTGAAGAATATTTGTTATAGAGCATTCTTGCTAACTCTCTTATTGCAAGAATGTCTTTTGTGCCTGATGAAAATTCATTATAAACTTGTGTAGTTGTTGCAACATTTACTGTGATTCCGTCATAGATTCTATGTAATTGAGCAAGAGAATCGGCTTGTTCTTTAAATTCTGGTGCTGTAACTATGATAAAATCTGTTGCTTCCCAAGAGTGAAGGTTTTGATTTTCAATCTTACCTTTTAATATAGGTGTAGGGAAGGTGTTATTTGTGAATACATATATTGTTCTTAATGTGTCATTAGGAATAATTAGTCTTAATTCATTATTTTCGTTTCTTTCAAAATCTGTGATAGAGTAAACGTCATTTTGATTACTCACATCCCATATATTAACGCTGTTTGTTCTGATGTTTTCTATTACATAACGAGTGCTTTTGTTGGACTCATCACTTTTATTTGAATAAAATTTTAGAGCAGAGTTGTTATGTCTTAATTTTTTTGTGTAATTAACTAATATATAGTCTAATTTGGCTTTATCAATATTGCTACTGCCATTGAATTGTAAGATAAGGGTTGGGTATTCGTTTGTTATATAGGTTTCAAATTCTTTTGTGGTAATTTTAGCTGCATAATCACTATGTTTTGCTGAAATGTTTATTGAGCCTATATTAGAATTGTTAAGCTTACAAGTAAAGTTTACTGCAGAGGAACTTTCGTTTGCTAAACTAATAGTTATTTTGCTTTGATGCTCTTCTGATAATCCTTGTAGTGATAGAGGGAAAGAGTTTTGATTAGTCATTGTTGAAAAAGATTCTCCTAACCAACCTCTTCCTGAACCTAAAAGATTGACTAACTCTCTTTTATGTAAGAAAAAATCTTTAGTGAATTTAGTCTCTTCTATGTTTTCTGTAATTATTTGACTTCTTGGAGATATTCTTTTCTTTGTTCCTATTGAAGGCTCAAATGTTATGAAATATGTTGCTAAGTCAGAGTAAGGGTGAGTGGAAAAATAAAAATTTTGATTTATTTGGTCGTAATCATATTTCATTGTGGCTTTTGCATAAAATAGAGCAAAGCCTTCTTGAGGGTTTACAAAAATTGCTTTTTCTGTAAGGTCAGATTGTTTGTAAAAGCTATTTGTATCACTGATTGCTCCTTCGCAAGAACCAAATATTGAAAGGTTTTCAAAATTTATTTCTTCTGCAGGAACTCCCAATGAAATGAAATCATCATATGTAAGTTTGTAAATATTATCGTTAGGTATGTTAATATTGTACCAATTTCCAGATGCTAAAACAGAAGAGTCTGGGTAATTTATGTTTTGTGCTTGAGATAAACCTGTATTAACAAGTATGTATGCTATCACTAATAAAAAAAAACGCTTCATATTTATTCCCATGTATATATAACCTAGTTTATAACAATTTTTTTGTGTATTTATTGTAAATTCTTATCAAGTTTCGGCAAAATGAAACTAAGTTTTATTTCACTGAAACTAAGTTTCATTTTATTAAAACTAAGTTTTATTTTAAAATTTCTTGCAAAGATAAAAAATACTGCGTTTAATAGTGAAACCTAAAGCATTTTTTTTGAGTATAATATTGTGTTTAAAGTTAGGCGAAATAAAAAAAAACGAAGAAACTTTCGCTATTTGCATTTTTTTTCGTAATATTGCCAACTCAAATTAGACTAAAATTATTAAAAAAGAAGAATAATTTCAATAAGGTATGAAGAAAATAATATTGTCCTTTGTGGTGTCTTTAGTATTTGCTTGTTCTTTTGTACAAGCTCAAGATCCACATTTTTCACAGTTCTATGCTAATCCTTTATATACTAATCCAGCTTTAGCAGGTTCGGCTGTTTGTCCAAGATTTTCTTTGTCTTACAGAGATCAATGGCCAACTTTAGGGGCATTTAAAACATTCTCTGCAAGCTATGACCAGTATATAGATGCTCTTGCTGGTGGTATAGGAGTAACTATTATGAGTGATATGCAAAGTGAGTTCTATCGTACAAACACTGCTGCATTAATTTATTCTCTTCGTTTGAAACTTTCAAATGATGTATTCCTTAATTTAGCTGCTCAAGCAAGTGTTACAAATAGAAGTTTAGACTGGGATCAATTATCTTTTCCTGATATGATTGACCCAAGATATGGTTTTATTTATTCAACAATGGCAGCACGTCCTGAACAACTTTCTCATACATATGTTGATTTTGGAGCAGCTTTCGTGTTATATGGAGAAAATTGGTATGTAGGTGGAGCTGCAAATAACCTAACAAGACCTAATGATGGTTTTATTTCTTACAATAGAATACCTATGCGTTTTACTGCAAATGGAGGAATAAGACTTAATTTAAGTAGAGATAAGAGAAGAACTAATGATTTGTTTGGACAACCTATAATATCACCAAACGTAGTTTATAGCTATCAAGGTGGTTTCCAAATGTTGAATTATGGAATGTATTTGGATTGGAGTCCATTCATTGTTGGTACTTGGTATAGACAATCAATAGGCTTTGATAATTCAGATGCTTTGATATTACTTTTCGGAATTCAATATGATAAGCTTAAAATTGGATATAGCTACGATATAACAGTATCTCAATTATCTAATGCGTCGGGTGGAGCACATGAAATTACTTTAGGAATGCAACTTCCTTGCCCAGAAAAACGTAAAAAGATACAAGCAATTAAGTGTCCATCATTTTAATTAGTAAGTAATTTAGTAACAAATATAAAATTTAAGATATGAATAAGGCATTAATTAGTAAAGTTGTCCTTTGTTTTGGAATTATTGTTTTGTTTGCTAATTGTAAAGGAACAGATCAATCTGCCACAACAGGTTGGAACTACAATGACCCTGAATGGGGAGGTTTTGAATCGGCACCTGGCTATGAACAAATGACACCTCCAGGAATGGTATTTATAGAAGGTGGTTCTTTTGTTATGGGACAAACTACTGACAACGTAAGATACGAATGGCACAATCAACCAAAAAGAGTAACAATTTCTTCATTCTATATGGATGAATGTGAAGTTACAAATCAAGATTATAGAGAATATCTTTATTGGTTGAATAGAGTATATGGAAATGATTATCCTGAAGTTTATCAAAGAGCATTACCAGATACATTAGTTTGGCGTTCAAAATTAAGCTACAATGAACCAATGGTGGATTATTATTTCCGTCACTCATCTTGGGCTGATTATCCAGTGGTAGGAGTTAGTTGGTTACAAGCTAACGAATATTGCTCTTGGAGAACTGATAGAGTTAATGAAAAAATATTAGTAGATGCGGGTATATTAGAATTTGACCCTGATCAATCAGGAGAAAACGTATTTACTACAGATGCGTACTATGCTGGACAATATGAAGGTTATGTTTTAGAAGATTTACCTGATTTAGATCCAAATTCAGGTGGTACAAGAAAAGTAAAAATGGAAGACGGGTTATTATTACCTCGTTTTAGACTCCCAACAGAAGCAGAATGGGAATTTGCAGCTCTTTCTTTAGTTGGAAATACTGTTGAAGAAAGAATAGTTGAAAGAAGAATATATCCTTGGAATGGTCATATAGTAAGAACTGCTGAAAAGAAATACTATGGTCAAATGATGGCAAACTTTAAACGTAGTAGAGGAGATGCTATGGGAGTTGCAAGTGCATTGAATGACCACTGGGAATATACAGCTCCAGTTATGTTCTACTTCCCTAATGACTATGGTTTGTATAATATGGCAGGAAATGTTGCTGAATGGGTAATGGATGTTTATAGAGTTAGTACAGGAGTAGACTCAAAGGGAATCAACCCTTATAGAGGTAATGTTTATATGACAAAGGTTACAGATGCAGATGGAATGATTGCAGAAAAAGACTCTTTGGGTAGAATTTCTTACAGAGCTGTTACTGTTGAGGAAAATATAAACAGAATGAATTATCGTCAAGCAGACAACATTAACTATTTAGATGGTGATTTAGCTTCACAATTAGCAGATGCTTGGAAAGTTGATTCTGAAGGAGAAAATATGGAAGCTCCTGCAGAAACTGAAGAAGGTGAAGAAGAAGTAAAAGAATCTAGCAAGATGTATGACTATCACAATACTTCAATGGTTGATGATAAGGCTAGAGTTGTAAAAGGTGGTTCTTGGAAAGATAGAGCATTTTACTTAAGCCCTGGACAAAGAAGATTCTTGGATCAAGCTCAAAGTACAGATTGGATAGGATTCCGTTGTGCAATGGATAGAATGGGAACAAGAGAATTATAAATATTATTCTAAATAGAGATATTTGATTCGTTAAAATATAGAGAAGTCCCTTCCTTTCTGAGGAAAGGGATTTCTTTTTTCTCTTAAAAATAAAGATGATACTTAAGAAGATAGAAGATATATTAAAACATTTTCAAGAAAAAAAATTCTCTCCAGTCTATTTAATAACGGGAGAGGAGAATTATTATATAGATTTTTTAGTATCAAAATTTGAAGGAGAAGTCTTAGATGAAATGGAGCGAGACTTCAATATGACAACTCTTTATGGCATTGAAACGGATTCAAAAGAAATTTGTTCCTTCGCAAAACAATATCCAATGATGTCAGAAAAAAGATTGGTTGTAGTAAAGGAATTTCAACAGCTTAATAAGAAAGAATTAGCTCCTTTAAGTGTTTATATTGAGAAGCCTTTACAATCTACAATCTTAGTCCTTGCAAACAAAAACAAATCAATAGATAAAAAGTTTTTAGATAAAGTAAATAAAAGTGGAGTTGTGTTTGAAAGCACTAAGCTTTATGATAATAAAGTGATACCTTGGATAAATGATTATATAAAACAAATAGGCTTTCAGATAGAAAACTCTGCTACAAATTTGATTTTTGAATATCTTGGCAATAACCTACAGAAAATATCTAATGAAATAGATAAAATGTTAATCAATTTACCTAAAGGTAGTGTGATAAAGCTTGAAAACGTAGCTAATCATATAGGAGTAAATAAGGATTATAATGTGTTTGAGCTACAAAATTCTATAGGTAAATTGCAATATGATAATATAAATAAAATAGTAAATTATATCTTGTCAAATACGGAAGAGAATCCAATACAGATGATTCTTCCTAATTTGTTTTCTTATTTCACGAAATTAGCAATTGTTTGGCAATTAAAAGAGAAATCAGATACTAGTGTAGCGTCTGCAGTTGGGGTTTCTTCATATTATGCAAAGGATTATCTTTATGCAATACAGCGATTTCACTTAGATAAAATTTATCAAAATTTAGAACTAATAAAAGAATATGATTTGAAAACAAAAGGATTGGGTTCAAATTTTGATAGTGGTGAATTATTTAAAGAATTGATATATAAACTAACACATTAAAAATACAACAATAATGAAAAAAGTACTATTTTTATTATTTATTACAATTACAACTTTAGTTTCTGCTCAAACAGGTTCAATTAGAGGCTTTGTTTATGACAAGCAAACAGGAGAGCCAATGATGTTGACTAATGTTATGTTAGAGAATACTATGATAGGAACAACAACTGATGTGAATGGATACTTCGTTTTGTCTAAAGTAAAAGTAGGAAACTATAATGTAAAGGTAACATCACTTGGTTACGAAACAGAAATTATTTCAATAAAAGTAGAAAAGAATAAAGTACATGCTTTAAAAATAGATTTGTCACCAGCAGCGACAGAATTAGATGCTATAGAGATTAGAGGTGTGCAAGAAATAGCAAGAACAGAAAGTCAAGTCTCAATAGAAAAAATCACTTCTCAAGATATTCAACAAATGCCTTCAATAGGAGGGCAAGCGGATTTAGCTCAATATATTCAAGTGCTTCCAGGGGTAGTGTTTTCAGGAGACCAAGGAGGACAATTATATATAAGAGGTGGTTCGGCAATTCAAAATAAAGTTTTATTAGATGGAATGGTTGTTTACAATCCTTTTCACTCTATAGGCTTGTTTTCAGTATTTGAAACAGACATAATAAGAAGCGCAGATGTTTATACAGGAGGTTTTTCTGCACAATATGGAGGAAGAATATCTTCAGTAATGGATATAACAACAAAAGATGGAAATAAGAAACATTTTTCAGGAAAACTTGCAGCCTCTACCTTTGGAGTTAATCTTTTGTTAGAAGGACCAATAATCACTAAATCAAACTATAATCTTTCTTATATACTGTCAGCAAAGAACTCTTATTTATCAAAAACATCTACTTCAATATACTCTTATATGAATAAAGAATTGCCATATGATTATTTAGACCTATATGGTAAATTAACATTATCTACAGACAATGGTAGTAAGATAAACATATTCGGATTAAATTTTACTGATAAGGTAAATCAATATGAAGCAATAGCAGACTTTAATTGGGTAAACAGAGCCTTTGGAACTAACTTTCTTTTAATACCAGGAACATCTTCTGCATTGGTAGAAGGAGTAATAGCATATTCAGATTATACAATGAATATGCAAGAAACTACTTCTAATCAAAATCAAATGAGTAATATAGGAGGATTTAATGTAGGATTGTCAGTTACAAATTTCTTTGGAGATGATAGATTGAAATATGGTATGGAAATGGAAGGTAATACTACAAAGACTGCATATAAGATAAATGACACACTAACAGATTATTCTACTGAAATAGGATTATATGCAATATATAAACTAATGTACAAAAGTATACTTGTAGAACCAAGTCTTAGATTAAGCTATTATGCTTCTTTGGGAGAAGCATTCTTAGAACCAAGATTATCAGCAAAATGGAATATATCTGATAACTTTAGATTAAAACTAGCAACAGGACTTTATTCTCAAAGCTTTATTGACACAAAAAGTGATAGAGATATAGTAAACCTTTTTACAGGCTATTTAACAGTAAGCCCAGACTTAAACATAGTAAATACATTTCAAGGAGAACCAATAAACTCTTATGTTCAAACCTCTAAACACTATATATTTGGAGTAGAATATGACATATTAAGAAATCTTAATTTCAATGTAGAGGTTTATTATAAAACAATGAATAATTTAGTATCAGCAAACAGAGATAGACTTTATGCAGATGACCAAGAACACGCAGATAAGCCAGATTATACAAAAAAAGAATACACAGTAGAATTAGGTAAAGCATATGGTACGGATTTCTCATTAAAATATGATGATGGAAGATTATATATTTGGACTATCTATTCATTAGGAAAAGTAGAAAGAACAGGAGAATTGCAAACTTATTCACCTCACTACGACAGAAGACATAATGTTAATGTTTTAATCAATTATCAAATGGGAAAAAGCAGAAGTTTTGAATTAAGTTTGCGATGGAACTATGGAAGTGGATTCCCATATTCTCCAACAGCCTCAATGGTAGAATTACTTGACTTCTCAAACGGCATAAACTCAAACTTTATCTCACAAAACGGAACACTTACAACCATATACGGAGACCTAAACTCAGAACGATTACCAAACTATCACAGATTAGACCTTTCTGCAAAGAAAAGATTTGACATAGGCAAACGTTCAGTCTTAGAAATTAATTTTAGTTTGACCAATGTATATAATAGAAATAACTTATTCTATTGGAATCGTATCACATCACAAAGAGTAGATCAACTTCCAATAATGCCATCACTAGGTATCACATATACTTTTTAGTCAATAAGTATGACACAGAATACTAATAATAGAATACTAACAGCATATATTGCGATTATTTTCTCAATGATATTTTGGGGGATTAGTTTCGTATGGACAAAGGAATTAATCAACTCAAATTTTCCAGTATTTCTAATACTTACAATAAGAGTTGCTATATCATCACTACTAATGTTTGTTACATTTACTCTAATACATAAATTAGAGAAAATACAAAAAGCAGATATATCAAAATTTCTTTTATTAGCTTTTTTTGAACCCTTCCTATATTTTGTAGGAGAGAATTTCAGTATGCAATATGTTGACGCAAGCTTTGCAGCAATCATGATAGCCCTTCTTCCAATAGTAAATCCATTAGCATTATACATCTTTAATAAAGAAAAAATAGGATGGAATCTACTTGTAGGAGTAGTTGTTTCTATCATAGGAATAACAATAATGAGTATAAATCCTAATGGACAAATAGTAATATCATGGCAAGGAGTTCTATTGCTACTATTAGCAGTAGTATCAGGAGCAGGCTATTCAGTGATACTTTGCAAACTTATCCATAAATACTCTCCAATAACAATAACAACCTATCAAAATATCATAGGAATACTATATTTTCTACCATGTTTATTAATTTTTGACTTAGGAAAAATTAGTTCAATCACCTTTTCAGCAAACTCAATCTTGAGTTTAATACTCTTAGCAGTCTTTTGCTCATCAGGAGCCTTTATGCTATATTCATACGGAGCAAAAATAATATCAGTAATCAAAGTAAGTGTATTTACAAACGCAATACCAGTAGTAACAATAATAGCAGCAGTAATCTTAGGACAAGAAACATTTACCTTCCCTAAAATATTAGGAATAGTAATAGTTGTGATAGGATTACTATTTAGTCAATTTGGTTTTAATAAAAAGAAAAAAATATGAAAATAAACGTAGGATTGATACAGATGACTTGTCAAAAAGACAAACAATCTAATATAGAAAAAACAATAGAAAAGATAAGAGAATGCGCCGCAAAAGGAGCAAACATAATATGCTTACAAGAATTATTTGCATCACTATACTTTTGTGATGTAGAAGACTATGAAAACTTCAAATTAGCAGAAGAAATCCCAGGAGCAACTACAGAAAGACTATCAGCCCTAGCAAAAGAATTAGGAGTAGTAATAATAGCCTCTTTATTTGAAAAAAGAATGAAAGGACTATATCACAACACAGTAGCAGTTCTTGATGCAGATGGAGAATACTTAGGAAAATATAGAAAAATGCACATACCAGATGACCCAGGATACTATGAAAAATTCTATTTCACACCAGGAGATTTAGGCTACAAAGTATTCAACACAAAATTTGGTAACATAGGAGTATTAATCTGTTGGGATCAATGGTATCCAGAAGCAAGCAGAATCACAGCCCTAAAAGGAGCAGATATACTATTCTATCCAACAGCAATAGGTTGGGATATCTCACAATATGAAGCCACAAACACAGAACAATATAATGCTTGGCAAACAATACAACGCTCTCACGCAATAGCAAATGGAGTACACACAGTATCAGTAAATAGAGTAGGACAAGAAGGCAATATGAAATTTTGGGGAGGAAGCTTTGTGTCCAATCCATTTGGAACACTATTACACAAATCATCACACACAGAAGAAGACATAGCAGTAATAGAAATAGAAACAGAACAAACAGACCACTATAGAATACATTGGCCATACTTAAGAGATAGAAGAATAGACTCATATGCAGAAATAACCAAACGTTGTATAGATTAAAAAGAAATAAACATATGAAAACACCAAAAGACTTAGGATTTATCTTTCCAGCAGAATGGGAAAAACACGAAAGCACATGGCTAAGTTACCCTCATAATGAAAACTCTTGGCCAGATAAAATAGAAACAATTTTTCCCTCATACAATCAATTCATAGCAGAATTATCAAAAGGAGAAAAAGTAAATATCAACATACAAGACCAAGCAACACAAGATAAAGTAAGCTCACAACTACAAGCCATAGGCACAAAAATGGAAAATATACACTTTCATCATTTTCTAACAAATGATGCATGGTGTAGAGACCATGGACCAGCCTTTGTATTAAAAGCCAATCAAAAAGCAATAGTAAATTGGGATTACAACGCATGGGGAGGAAAATACCCATGTGATTTAGACAACCAAATACCAATGCAAATAGCCAATCATTTAGGCTTAGAAGTCTTTCATCCACACATTATAATGGAAGGAGGCTCAATAGATGTAAATGGAAAAGGAACACTATTGACAACAACAGCATGTCTATTAAACCCAAATAGAAATCCAAACCTTTCACAATCAGAAATAGAAGAAAAACTTTGCAACTACTACAATGTAGACAATGTAATATGGTTAGGAGATGGAATAGAAGGAGATGACACAGATGGACATGTTGATGACATAACAAGATTTGTAAACTATGACACAGTAATAACAGCCATAGAAAAAAATAAAAACGACGAAAACTATCAACCCCTACAAGATAACCTAAAACTCCTTTCAAAAGCACGATTAGAAAGTGGAAAACAACTAAACATAGTAGAATTACCAATGCCAGAAGCAGTAATATGGGAAGACCAAAGATTACCAGCCTCTTATGCAAACTTCTACATAGCAAACAATGCAGTAATAGTACCATTGTATAAATGCCCACAAGACCAAGAAGCAATGGACATATTAAGCAAACTATTTACAGATAGAAAAGTAGTAGGAATAGACTCAACAGATATAATATGGGGATTAGGAAGTTTCCACTGTTTATCACAACAAGAACCATTATTATAAAACAAAAGTCATGAAAAAAATAATAAGCATACTAATAGCGATAATAATAAGCAATATCACTTTAGCACAATCAGTTTACACCCTTGCAGTAGATATAAAATACGACTCAGTCTTTTCATTAGATGGAAGATACTATGCTGTCAAACAATCAGGCAAATGGGGAGTAGTAAAAGATCGCCAAGAAATATTACCATGTATCTATCAAGGAATAGATGCATTAGGAGATGGAGTCATATCAGTAATCAATAATGACAAAATAGGATTTGTAGATACATTAGGCAACACACTCATAGAACCGACCTATGTAATAGAAAAACAAACCTATAGAGAAGACAAATCTCAAATTAACCTCTTTGACAATGGAGCAAGCCTAGTAGAAGTAGAAGGAGAATACAAACTAATAAACAAACAAAACAAACAATTAATACCACAAGAATACGAAATAATATCAAGAATAGGAGATGCAATATCCATAAAAAAAGATGGCAAATACGGAATTAGCAACTCCAAAGGAGAAATAATAATCTATCCACAATACCTTGATATATCAGTTTTAGTAGAAGGCAAAGTGTACTCCTTCAAACAAATCTCTACCTCAGGAATGCCAGTATTTGGATTAATAAATGGCAAAGGAGAAATCATCTGTCCAGCAATCTATGCAGACTTTGGAATATACAATGGTAAAGAAGCTACCTACATAAAAGCCTACACAGAAGAAGGACAACAAGCCCTATTAAACGAAGAAGGAAAACTAGTACTACCAGCAAGCTATCAAGTATGTCTACCAACAAAACTACCAAACTATTATCACATAAGCCAAAACCTAGAACAAGGAATAATAAGATCAGACAGTGTAATCTGTGTGCCACCAAGCTATGAAAGAATAGAAATGATGGTAACCAACGACACATTCTTTCTGGCATACAAAGAAAATCGCACAATTATCTACAATACAAAACAAGAAAAACTAGCAGAAATAGAAGGTAACATACTAGACATAGTAAGCAATAAAAAAGGAGAAACCTACTTTGTAATAGAAAACTTCTTCTCTTATGGAATACAAAACAGCAAAGGACAATGGCTAATAGAACCAATATACGATGAAATCCTCTCAATAATATCCGACAATATCTGCTTTAGAAAAGGAGAAAAATGGGGAGTAGTCAATATAAACAATCAACCAGTAATAGACTTTAACTACAAAGAAGCCAAAATCTCACCATCAAAAAAATACTTTGTGCTATATGACGGCAAAAAAGACTCAAAACTATTAAACGACAAAGGAAAAATCTTCACCTTCACAAAAGTAGAATCTATAATGCTAGCCAATGACTATGTAGAATTCAAAGAAAAGAAAATTAAAAGAAGACTCTATTCCACAGGAAACTATCAACCAGAAAACCTACTAACAGTAAAAAAATCAAACAATGGCATACTAACAGTAAAAACACAACAAGGATGGACCTTTGTGGAAGAAACCACTAATAAACCCCTAACAGATAAGCACTATCAAATAGCCAGCATATTCTATAAAGACATAGCCCTAGTATATCAAGACAACCAATTGAAAATGCTAAACAATAAAATGCAAGAAATAGGAGTTTTAATATCAGAGCCAATAGACAATATAGAAATGCAACTAAACTACATAAGTCTAGCATCCCATATGGGAGTAGAATACTACATCATAAAAAATAAAAATAAATACGGAGTAATAAACATAAAACAATAAAAACAATGAAAAGGACAATCAAACACACAGTTTTATACATAATAGGAATAATATTAACCCTATCAGTTTCAGCACAAGACTATCGCTCATATCCAATAGATAAGATAAACTTCAACACCACAGGAGTATATTACACACTACCAAAAACAGAAATAATCTTTAAAGTAAAAGTAGAAAAAATCCAAGAAAATAAAGGAGTATATGCAGACTATGCCTATCTAATAGGAGCAAAAAATATCATAATCAATGATGCAGTAAAATACAAAATAAAAGACATACAAATCCATACAAGACCAGTAGGAGATAATGAAAACATATACTTTCTAAATACCCTAAAAGAAGTTAAAGTAAGTAAAACAAAAGAAGGAGCTTTATTAACAATAGGACAAGAAGCACCAATCTGTAAAGAAGCCCCACATAAAAAAGGAAGAAAACCACACAATCCAAAAGAACTAGAAGAGGAGGCAATAAATTATCCAGAAATCTTTGAACAAAAACTCCTTACACAAGGAAGATTAGACGCAATGCCAAACCTTACAGCAAGTAAAGCAGTAGAAAAAATAGAAGAACTAAGAGAAAAACAATTAGACGTATTATCAGGCAATATAGATGGTACATATATGAATAACACAGTAGAATATATGTATAAACAATTAGACCAAATGATAAATGGCTATGTATCTCTATTCACAGGAGAAAGCACCTCAGAAGAACTAGAATATACCTTCACTCTAACTCCTGAAAAACCACTAATAGTAGAAGAAGACCTATTATTAGGCATATTTAAATTCTCAGAAGAAGAAGGCGTACTAGAACTAAACAGCAATAGTACAGCTCCAATAGTAGCAGTAAAAATCCACTCATTAAATACCACTAAAGAATACGAAAAAATAGAGGAACAAAAGAAAAAAGATGAAAACCTACAAAAACTAATAGCAAAAAAAGGAGTAGGCTTATATTATCGCATACCAGAAATGGTAGAATTAAGCATAGACTTTGAAGGAAAACACTACTTTAAAACTACTCATCTAACCCAATATGGAGTAGTATCCTATATGCTAGACTCACCAAAGAAAATAAGCTTTAAACCTCAAACAGGAGCTTTAGAAAGAGTAGAATAACTCCCGCAAATAAAAAAAAGATTTGAAACAAAAGGTTTTCAAGCCTTTTTTATTTAGAATATTTTTTTTCACAAAAATCAAAAAGTTTACAGAATTGGCTATTAACTTTGCCAAAGTTTGTGAATAAAAAATTTAAAAATAATAAAAACTAATGAAGAAATACCTATTAACAATCTTATCAGTAATTTGTTCAATAACACTTTTTGGACAAACATCATTTAATGATGATGTATTAAAATTAACCTATACAGTTATAGATGCTACTAACAACTATGTAGAGGTTAAAAAACAAGAACCAGAATTCAATAATGCTAATGTTCAAACCTTAGAAATACCCTCTACAGTTACTTATAATGATGTAGAATACACAGTAACTAAGATAGCGGACAATGGATTCCAAAACTCAAATGAATTAAAAACAGTAAAAATACCAAACACAGTAACCACAATAGGAGTAAATGCCTTTCAAAGCTGTGCAAAATTAGAAGAAGTGGACTTGGGAACAGGAGTTAGCTCAATAGGAGCTTATGCCTTTCAAGGTTGCCATAAATTACACTCAATACTACTACCAGCAGGAATAACAACTATTGAAAACTATACCTTTGAAAATTGCCATGGATTAAATGAAATCATTATACCAGCAGGAGTAACATCAATAGGAGATTATGCCTTCCATAATGTGCATTCAATAGAAGTAATATTCTTAGGAAGCGGAAATGTAACAATTTCCACTAATGCCTTTACAAACTGTAATAACGTACATATAATATTTATGAATCCAGAACTCCTAACAATTAATGACACAGATGGAGATGGAAATTCAAATGTATCAATCTTTGGAAACAATGCAAGAATACATGCACCATGTGGATGTGCAAATGCCTATTATGTATCACAAAACAATGGAACAGTCATAGATGAAACAGACTGTGTAAGAACAACAAGACAAAGTGGATTATTTTGTTTACCAGAAACATGGGTAGGATATGAATCTTGGAATTTAAGAGCAAGCTATGAAGCAGCCTCAAATAAAGAAGCATGGTTAGAAACAAATGGATACCCTAACTTTATGCCAAGAAATCCAAATCACCCATTCTATATAAGAAAAAATCATATAGTAAATTTAACACACAAACGTCATATATACCCATTTAATTCAATAAATGAAGGAGTATTAAGAATAGAAGTAGGAGGAGAATTAATAGAAAGAGATACACTTATAGTAGATGATGGTTGGAGACCAGATGTAACTATAACAGGAGGAGAAAATAACTCACATGCTACAGGAGCAGATTTAGTTTATATGAATGAAAACTTAGGAGGAGAAATAGAAATAGTAGCACCCGCACAAAAAGGGAAATGGAACTTCATAGGAGCACCACTAAATGGTTATGACCTATGGGCAGTGAAGATAGGACCAGGAGGAAAAGACGTAACAATAGTAGAATTTGAATATGGAAATGGATTATGGTCTAATAACTACTCTACAATAGACAGTGTAATACAAGCAGGAGAAGGATTTCTCGCATGGCCATTCTATGATGGAGGAATAATATTCTCAACAAAAAGAGACTATGGAGAACAAACAACCTATATTCAACCAATTATAATGGAAGCAGACTTTGGATTAAACCATCAAGATGTAGTACTTACAAAAACAATAACTACCACACAAGGAGATAATACAGGAAATTGGATGGCACTTTCTAATCCATATCCTGCAAAACTATGTGTAAAAGACTTTTTGACAGAAAATAATAATTCCTCTCAATCAATACAAGGAGATGGAATATATGTACATAACTCAACTGATAATAGCTTTAGCTTTGTAACAAAAGAAGCAGGCTATGACTTAGGAGTATGTCAAGGATTCTTTGTAAACTTTTCAACACCAGGAACTAAAACAATAAACTTTAGAAAAAATCAACTGCACGAATATAATGAACCACAACATCAAAAAACTACAAGCATCTCACAAAAAGAATATATAAAACTATCACTATTTGAAGGAGAAAAAGAAACAGAACTATTATTAGCCCACAATCAAGAAGCAGAACAAGGATATGACATCTATGATGCAAACAAACTATTCTCTATGGAAAAAATCACAGAACCTTATTTTCTTACAGACGGAATAGCCCTAGTAAAAGAAGAAATAAAAGAATTGCCTTACTATGCAACAATGAATGTTCGTACTTATAAAGACTCTGTGATGAGTTTTGTTATGAAGGAGATTCCAAGTGAATTGAAAGTCTTTCTTATTGATGGAGAGGAAATGATAGATATGTCAGCAGGAAGTACTTATACTACTGAGTTTTTCAAAGGAGAGAATAATGATAGATTCAAATTATTTGTAAGAAAAGCAGATGCTTTAGATTTAGATGGTCAATCAAATATAAGTATTACAAATTGCAATCGTTTAATTAATATTCAATCAAAAGAAGATAATCTTCAAATAGAAGTCTATAATGCCTTAGGACAAAAGGTGTATGAAACAAAAGACTATAACTTTACCCTAAATAACCTATCCTCAGGAGCCTATATAGTGAAAGCATTTAATAACACAAAGAGTCAATCATCAAAAGTTATAATTAAATAAGCTTTAGAAAGATAAATTAAATATTCGATATTAAGGCTGAACAAATCAAAGTTCAGCCTTTTTCTATTCTATATTTTGAATTATGATATTTTCATCAAGACTTAGAGAAATGAAACTTTATTTTCAAATTGGTTTTTCTTTGTGAAAATCTATTTTCTCTTTAAGAAAATGAATTATCTCTTGAAGAAAACGGATTGTCTCTTTGAAAAACTGACGCGATTCTTTGAAAAATGGAAAGGAATTCTTTGTATTCCTTATTCTTTTAATAGACTTTTATAGAGTTTTAAGAGTTCTTTTTCTTGTGAAAGCCAATTATATTTTTCTTTTGCACTTATGTATGCTTTATTTGACATTTCTTGAGCTAAGGTCTTATTATTTATGATTGTCTTTATGGCTTGTGAGATTTCTTCTATGTTTAAAGGGTTTACTACTATTCCGCATTTTTCTTTTTCTATGACTTCTTTGCAGAAGATTACCTCTTGTGAGGATATAGTGGGTAGTCCTTCTATCATATATTCTAATTGCTTGATTGGTATAGAGAGTGTGTGATTTGGTGCTTTATGTAGTAAGGCTAATCCAAGTGTGGATTTATCATAGACTTTTTCTTTTACTTGTGTGCTTTCTACATATCCTAGGTATTCTACGTTTTCCCATTCTTTTAGTGATTGCATTTCTTTTAAGTAGTCTTCTGAGTCAAAGGGTCCTGCAAGTAGGAGTTTTATTCCTGCTTTGTGACAAGAGAGTATCATTTCTTTTACTCCTCTTATAGGGGTAAGGCCTCCTACATAACAGGCTACAGGTGGTGTGATTTCAGTATGGTTTATAGGGGTTGTATTTAGATTTGCTATTGGATAGTTCTTCACTGTTATGGCTTCTACTCTTTCATAGTTTATGAATTTATCTCTAATATTATCTGTAGCACATACTACTGCACTCATTTGTTTTGCACTTGTAGTTTCTATTCTTCGTGCTATTTTAAAGAGTAGGCTTCTAAAAATACTTGGTATGTAATCTCTTTGAAGCATTAGTGCTGGGAAGTCTTCATGTGAGTCAAATATTAGGTGTGCATTAGTACTTAGTGTTCTTGCTTCTATTAATAAATCTGGGTCATGATAGTGATATAGGTCTGCATTTAGTTCTTTGGCTTTTTTTATTACTGCTTTTGAGGTGAAAAGTAGTCTTTTTAATCTGTTGGTTTGTTTTCCTACGTCGTATATTTTTATTCCATTTTTTTCTTCATCTCCTTTTCCGTCTGCTACTACAAGGCTTACATCATAGCCTGCTTTTTTTAGGCTGATGCATTCTTTGTGAAAGATTCTTGTGTCGTATCTTTGATGTACTGAGGTGATGTGAACTACTTTTTTCATTTTAGTCTTCTATTATTACTCCGCTTCCTAGGCATAGTTTTGCATCTGGTGAATAGATTACTCCAAATTGTCCTGCTGCTATTCCTTGTATTTTGTCTTCTGATTCTATTCTATAGATGTCGTTTATTTTTCTTAATTTGGCTTTTGTGAAATCTGGTGTGTGGCGTATTTTAAAGAGTATGTCTTTTTCATCGTTGAAATCACCCCATATGTCTTCTGTTATGTATTGAAAGGCTGAAAGGTTTATTGTTTTCCCGTATTGTGTTTCTGGGTCATAGCCTTGTGATACATATAGGGTGTTTTCATTTATGTCTTTTTTTACTACAAACCATGGCCCTCCTCCTAGGCCTAATCCTTTTCTTTGTCCAATGGTGTGGAACCAAAAGCCTTTGTGTGTTCCTAGGATTTTGCCTGTTTCTAATTCTACTATTTTTCCTTCTTTTTCTCCTAGGTAACGGCGAATAAAGTCATTGTAATTTATCTTTCCAAGGAAGCAAATGCCTTGTGAGTCTTTTCTTTCTGCTGATGGTAGTTTTGTTTCTCTGGCTTTGTCTCTTACTTCGCTTTTTAGCATGTCACCAATGGGAAACATTAGTTTGCTTACTTGTAGGTAGTTTATTTGTCCTAAAAAGTATGTTTGGTCTTTTACTTTGTCTTTTGCTGTTGAAAGGAATGTTTTATTGTTTATTTCGGTTGTAGTACAATAGTGTCCTGTTGCAATTTTATCAAAACAGTGTCCCCATTTTCTTTCAAAGGCTCCAAATTTTATTAGTTTGTTACACATCATATCTGGGTTGGGTGTAAGTCCTCTTCTCACTGCTTCTATTGTGTAGCTTACAACGCTTTCCCAGTATTCTTCTTGTAGGGAAACTATTTCAAATTTACAACCATATTTCTTGGCTATATAAGAGGTAATTTCTATATCTTCTTCTGATGGACAATCTATGTAGCCATCTTTGTCTTCCATTCCAATTTTTATGTAAAAGATTGTAGGGTCATATCCCATTTCTTTAAGGCGTACAACACTTACACTGCTATCTACGCCTCCTGATACTAATGCTGCTATTTCCATAATTGGCAAAATTACTAATATTTTTATTATTTTTGCAAGTGTTTATTTTATAAATCTAAGGAATATGGAGTATTTTGTTCATGAAACTGCAGTTGTTGATGAAAACTGTGTAATAGAGGAGGGTGTTAAAATATGGCATTTTTCTCATATAATGTCTGATTGTAAGATAGGTAAGAATTGTAATATAGGACAAAATGTTGTAATCTCGCCAAATGTTGAATTAGGGCAGAATTGTAAGATTCAAAATAATGTTTCTTTATATACAGGTGTAATTTGTGAGGATGATGTGTTTTTAGGTCCTTCTTGTGTTTTTACAAATGTGATAAATCCTCGTTCTGCGGTAAATAGAAAGAGTGAATATAGAAAAACTATTATTAAAAAGGGTGCTTCAATAGGTGCAAATGCTACAATAGTTTGTGGTCATGATATAGGGAAATATGCTTTTATTGGTGCTGGTGCTGTGGTTACAAAAACTATTCCTGATTATGCTTTGGTGGTAGGAAATCCTGCTAGACAAATGGGTTGGGTTAGTGAATATGGACATAGATTGAATTTTGATGAAAAGGGATTGGCTGAATGTCCAGAAACAAAACAAGTCTATAAACTTGAAAACAATCAGGTAGAAAGAATAAAGTAAAGAATTTTTTTAATACCTTTGCAAGATATATTTAAGAAAGATAATTTGATTATGAAAAACTTTGGAATTATAGGTGTAGGAGGTTATATTGCTCCTCGACATCTTAAAGCAATAAAAGAAACTGGAAATAATTTAGTTGTAGCCTTAGATAAAAGTGATTCTGTAGGAATAATGGATAGTTATTTCCCTCAATGTTCTTTTTATACAGAATATGAAAGGTTTGATAGATTTGTAGAAAAAATAAAGCATACAAGTGATAAATTGGATTATGTGACAGTTTGTACTCCTAATTATCTTCATGATTCTCATATAAGATTTGGATTAAGAGCTGGAGCTGATGTAATTTGTGAAAAACCTCTTGTATTAAATCCTTGGAATATTGATGCTCTTTCTAAAATGGAAGAACAAACTGGTAAGAAAGTTTATAATATTCTTCAACTTCGTCTTCACCCAGCAATCATTGAATGGAAAAATATGATTGATAATGGTCCTAAAGATAAGGTTTATGATGTGGATTTAACATATATTACTTCTCGTGGTTTGTGGTATTACACTTCTTGGAAGGGTGATTCAAGCAAATCAGGTGGTGTGGCAACTAATATAGGAGTTCACTTCTATGATATGCTTTCTTGGATTTTTGGAAATATTCAAGAAAATATTGTTCACATATATGAACATGATAGAGCTGCAGGATTCTTGAGATTTGAAAGAGCAAGAGTGAGATATTTTATGTCTATAAATTCTGATACCTTACCACAACAAGCAATAGAGCAAGGAAAAAGAACTTATAGAAAAATGGAGATGGATGGAAAAGAAATAGAGTTCTCTGATGGCTTTACAGAATTGCATACTGAAAGTTATAAAAAAATCTTAGCAGGTGAAGGATTTGGATTGGATCAAGCATATCAAAGTATAAAAATAGTGCATGATATAAGAAATACAAGACCTCTAGGATTAAAAGGAGATTATCATCCATTGGCAGCTTTACCTTTGGCAACACACCCTTTTTATAGATAATGATAGAACTTGTTTGTGCAGATAAATTCATAAATGAATTTGAACGAATACATAAATTGAAAGTACACAAAATACCATTGGAATATTTCGATGGTAGGAGTGTACTTCTTTTAATGTGTAAATGTGGAAATACTTGGATTGCATTACCACATTGCAATGAAGCTTATGTGCAAACAGATTTAACAAATTATAATGCCAATCCATTATTTCGCTTTGTTGAAAGTCAAGATGGAAATCTTTTATGTACTAAAAATATTCGTTGGGAAATAAGAGATACAAGAGCTTATTCAGCGAATATATATGCAGATAAGATAAATTTTAGGATAGATTTACAAGAAGATTTAATGAGCCTATTTACTTCTAATGTGAGAAGAAAAATTCGTAAATCTCAATTATTAGGAATAGAGGTTAGAACCTCAGGCAAGAAACTTATTGATGATTTCTATAAAGTCTATTCAAGAAGAATGTTTGAATTAGGAAGTCCTTTTTCAGGTAAAGACAGAATAAAAAAACTCCTTAAAACTAAAACAGGAAAAATATTTGTTGCATATCTTGATAACACACCAATAGGTGCTGCTACTTTATCTAAAAGAGATGAATCTTCTTTTGAAAATGGTCTTTTTGCAACAGAGAAAAAATATAACCATTACTACACAACCTATGCTTTACATTATGCAATGATGCAATATTCCCTTCAAGAAGGAGCAAAATCTTATTACCTTGGAAGAAGTACAAGACACTCCACAGTTCATGAATACAAACGACATTTCAGACCACAAGAAATACAACTCTATTGGAACTACTCTCACCCAAAGAAAAATATAAGAGATAATAAAATATTGAAAAAACTTTGGAGGCTATTACCATTTAATTTATCCAAAGAATTAGGAAAATATTTCTTTGAAAGAATTTATTAAATGAAAGAATTATTAAAACAAATCAAAGAAAGAGTAAAAGGAAAGTTAATATTAGATGAAACAAGGCTGATATTATACTCCACAGATGCCTCTGCATATAGAGAAAAGCCTTTAGCAGTCTTTATTCCTGAAGAAGACTATTATCAAGACATAAAACTCCTATTAGATTTTTGTAAAACCTACAATACTTTTCTAATACCTAGAGCAGCAGGCACCTCATTAGCAGGACAAGTAGTAGGAAATGGTATAGTGGTAGATGTAAGCAAGAATCTGAATAAAATATTAGAAGTAAACCAAGAAGAAAAATGGGTAAGAGTACAAGCAGGAGTGGTCTTACAGCAACTGAATAACTATTTAAAGCCTTATAACCTATTTTTTGGACCAGAAACCTCTACAGCAAATCGTTGTTGCATAGGAGGAATGGTCGGAAACAATTCTTGTGGATTACACTCCTTAGTTTATGGCTCTACAAGAGATCATTTATTAGAAGCCAAAGTAATATTATCAGACGGAAAACAAATAGAATTAAAACAATATAACCAAGAAGAATTTCAAGCTAAAGCAAAGCAAGAAGATTTAGAAGGTAAAATCTATAATTACATACAAAACACATATTCTTCCCCACAATTAAAACAAGAAATAGAAGAAAACTTTCCAGAAAAGCAAGTAACTAGAAGAAATAATGGTTATGCATTAGATACTCTTATAGATACCCCTAATCCAAATCTAGCAAAACTATTTGCAGGTAGTGAAGGAACACTTGCTTTTGCAACAGAATTTAAGTTAAACTTAATTCCATTGCCTCCAAAGCATAAATCAGTACTTTGTGTACACTTTTCTAAACTCTATGATAGCTTTTTAGGAAACTTAATAGCTCTTCAACACTCCCCGATGGCAGTTGAGTTAATGGATAATAATATAATCGAAGCAGCTTATCGCAATCCTACTCAAAAACAAAATACTTTCTTTATAGAAGGCAATCCCAAAGCAATATTGATTGTTGAATTTGCAGAAGAAAGTTCTGAAAAATTAGAAGAAAAACTAAGAGCGACAATAGAGCATTTCAAGAAAGAATCATCAGCATACGCATTTCCTGTGATATATGGAGGAGATATTTCAAAAGTTTGGGAACTAAGAAAAGCAGGATTAGGACTTTTAACAAATGTAGCAGGGGATTATAAACCTGTTTCAGTAATAGAAGACACTGCAGTTTCTCCTGAAAGATTACCACTTTATCTTTCGGAATTTGCTTCCATGCTTTCAAAACATAATCTTCAATGTGTATATCATGCACACATAGCAACAGGAGAATTACATTTAAGACCTATTCTTAATCTTAAAGACAAAAAAGATGTAGAACTTTTTCATACAATAAGTAAAGAAGTAGCTCTTCTAGTGAAAAAACATAGAGGTTCATTAAGTGGAGAGCATGGAGATGGAAGATTAAGAGGAGAGTGGATACCTTTAATGTATGGAGAAAGGATATATGAATTAATGAGATCTATGAAGAATGTGTGGGATGCTGATAATGTCTTTAACAAAGGAAAAATCATAGATACTCCAAAGATGAACACATCTTTGAGATATGAAAATATCAATCCACCTCAAATAAATACATACTATTCTTTTGAATCACAAAAAGGCTTTCTTTGTGCAATAGAACAATGTAATGGATCTGCAGATTGTCGTAAGTCATTGGAGTCAGGAGGAAAGATGTGTCCAACATTTCAGGTTTCACATAATGAATGGGATACTCCAAGAGCAAGAGCAAATATATTAAGAGAGAAATTATCTTTTTCAAATCAAGAAAACCCTTTTGCATCTAAAGAAATCAAAAGTATATTAGATAATTGTTTAATGTGTAAAGCATGTAAGAGTGAGTGTCCTTCAAATGTTGATATAGCAAAACTTAAAAGTGAATTTTTACAACACTATTACGATGCAACACATGCTCCATTTAATATCTTGATGATAAATTCACTTCCGAAGATTCAAAAATGTTTTTCTTCTATTCCATTTGTTTATAATTGGACAGTAAGAAATGCTTTCACATCTTCAATAATCAAAAGCTTAATGGGTTTTGCACAAGAAAGAAGTTTACCTGCTATAAAGCCTATAAATTTTGAGAAACAATTAAAGAAGTTAAATCCAAGCAAAGAAATAAAGAAATTATATCTCTTTATAGATGAATTCTCTGCTCTTCAAGATAGTCAAGTGGCAGAAATAGCAATAAAACTCTTTACTAATTTAGGATACAAAGTTGAGATAGCTCCAATAAAAGAGAGTGGAAGAATTGCTATTAGTAAAGGATTGGTGAAAAAAGCTAAAAAGATTGCTCAAAACAATATAAACAAACTGCGAGATATTATAAATGAAAACTCTCCAATGATAGGGATAGAGCCATCAACACTATTGAGTTTTAGAGATGAGTATCCTTCGTTAGTAAATGAAGATATTTCAGAATTAAACAAACATATCTATCTTTTTGATGAATTTATTGCAAAAGAAATAGACAATAATAATATAATAAAAGAGCAATTCACAGACACGGAAGAAAAAATCCTTCTTCATGGACACTGCCAACAAAAAGCCTTAATAGGAGGTGAGTATATGATTAAGATGTTATCACTTCCAGAAAATTATTCTGTTGATTTCATTCCAAGTGGTTGTTGTGGTATGGCAGGAAGTTATGGATATGAAAAGAAGAATTATCAAATGAGTAAACAGATTGCAGATTTAGTACTTACCAAAGCAATAAATCAAGCAAAAGAAACTACAATTATATCTGCACCTGGAACAAGTTGCAGAGAACAAATAAAACACTTTACTAATCGTATAGCACTTCACCCTATTGAAATAATGTATAACGCCTTAAAAACAAAATAATATGAATCGTCTTTATCATAAAATGTTGAAATTTATAGATAGATTTATGTCTAAAAGATATATCCCAGCATGGCTTATATCTCTAATAGATTCTTTTATAATAATTCTCTCTATAATCATATCAGGGGTTTTGCTTTCCTTAAAGGAGACGTGGTTTAATTTCCCTTACGACCTCTATTCTATAAGATTTATATTCATAAGTTTATTTAGCATAATAATATTCTTGCACATATTTCGCATAAACAAAAGTGTAATACGTTATTCTTCATTCAGTGATATGTTGAGAATACTTTTAGCAATCCTAATTCCAACAATAGCACTTTTGATTGTAAACTCGGTTTACAAAGTAATCAATCACATAGACTATGTGCCTAAAGAATTGATATTAGTAAATGCTTGCATAAGTTTTATAGGCTTATTTATGTTTAGAATGTTTGTTCGTTGGTTGTTTGAAAAGGCTTATAAATCTGGAATTAATACTAATCTTAATACTCAAGTTGTAATATTTGGAGCAGGTCGTACAGGAACTGCTACTGCAAATACTCTAATTAGTGGAACAAGAAAATATTACATTAAAGGCTTTATTGATGATGATCCAAACTTACAAGGAAAAACAATCTTCGGACAAAAAATCTATGGTAGAGATAAACAAGAATATGTAATAAAGTACAAAGACATAGACCAATTAATTATTGCAACAAATAGAATAAGTACAGAACGTAAAAATGAGATATTTGAACTATGTCATGCAAATAATGTAAAGGTGCTTACTGTTCCTCCAATTAAAACTTGGACAGAAGGAAAACTTCAACCTAATCAAATTACTGAAATACAGATTGAAGACCTTTTAGGCAGAGAAGAAATCAATATAAATAGAGAAATAATCTCTCAAGAGATGCAAAACAAAACTATACTTATCACAGGAGCAGCCGGAAGTATAGGAAGTGAAATCGTAAGACAACTCTCTCAATATTCAACTAGACTTATCCTTTTGGATCAAGCTGAAACACCACTCTATCACATAGAAAATGAAATCTCAAACAAATATCCACAAATAGAAAAGTATATAGAAATAGCAGATGTTAGAGATAAAAAACGCCTACAAGACATATTCCAAAAATATAATATAGAAATAGTCTTTCATGCCGCAGCATATAAACATGTGCCTATGATGGAAAGAGCCCCATATGAAGCAGCTAGTGTAAATATCATAGGAACAAAGAATATAGCTGATCTTTCACAAGAATTTAATGTTGAGAAATTCATCATGATTTCAACAGACAAAGCAGTAAATCCAACAAATGTAATGGGAGCAACAAAAAGATATGCTGAGATTTACATAAAACAATTAGATTCTCAAAGAAAAGGCGAAACTAAATTCATCACTACAAGATTTGGAAATGTACTTGGATCAAATGGATCTGTTATACCTTTGTTTAAACAACAAATTCTTAAAGGAGGACCTTTGACAGTAACTCACAAAGATATAACTCGCTATTTTATGACAATACCAGAAGCAAGTCGTTTAGTATTAGAAGCAGCTACAATGGGACAAGGAGGAGAAATATTCTTGTTTGATATGGGTAAACCAGTGAAAATTTTAGCACTTGCTGAAAGAATGATAAAACTATCTGGCTTAAAACCATATGAAGATATAGATATAGAATTCACAGGTTTAAGAAGTGGAGAAAAACTCTATGAAGAACTTTTGTGTGAAACAGAAAACACTCTTCCAACTTATCATAAAAAAATATTTAAGGCAAAACATCAAGAAATAGACCTTGAATTAGTAAAAACATCTATTGCACAAATGCAAGAAATCCTAAAAGAAGAAACCATAGAACAAGACTTCAAGATAGTTGCAAACATAAAACAATTAGTAAAAACCTACAAAAGTAACAATAGTATTTACTCTCAACTTGACCAATCTAATGAAGAATAAAACCTTGCTTATAATAGGAAACTCTAAAAGCATACATACTAAAAGATTAAGCCAATTCTTCACAGATGAATATGAAGTAAAACTATTGCCAGAAGGATTAGATTTTAGTATAAAAAATTTCTTTAAAGCCAAACAAAGCCTTAAAGAAATAATCTCTAAAACTAAACCCGATGTACTTGTACTCTATCAATTAAATCTAACAGCTTTCATTGCTATTTTAGCTAATAAAAAATATAAAATCTCAGTATTTTCCATAGGAATAGGCAGTGATATATTAGTAATGCCTAAAAGAGGATTTCTATATAAGGCAATGTTGAAATATATCCTCAAAAACTCCCAAGCCTATAATGCAGGAAGTCCTTACCTTTTAGAACAAATGCAACAATATTGCCCAAAAGGGAAAGAAATCATACTTGCAAACTTAGGAATAGAGCCAATTCAAGCCACAGAAAAGCAAAAAATAATATACTCCAATAGATTGCATTCACCATTATATAGAATAGATGAGGTAATTAAAGCCTTTGCTACATTTGTTTCAAAACCCCAATATTCAGATTGGCAATTAGTGATAGCAGCAACAGGAAAAGAAAAAGAATTTCAACAATTAACCGAAGCTCTTAATATAAAAGACAAAGTAAAATTCGTAGGTTGGCTTTCGCAAAAAGAAAATGCAGAATACTATTCAAAAAGTAAGATATATATATCAATACCAATGAGTGATTCTTTCCCAATAAGCCTTATGGAAGCAATGAGCGCAGAATGTTTATGTATAATATCAGACCTTCCGTCATATAAAGGATTGATGAAACACAAAGAAAACTCACTTATAGTCTCAAATGAAGAAATCTTAAAAGCAGATTATATAGAACAAGTCTTGGAATTAGATAAAAAAGAGATTTTACTAAGAAATAAGGCCTTTGTAGAAGACTATGCAAATATAGAATCTAATAAACAAAAATTTAATTTAATTATACAAAACTTAGTCTCAGCCGAATAAAACAAAGAATTAAAAAATTAAAACAAAGAATTAAAAAATTAAAACAAAGAATTAATTTATTTTTTCTTTGAAAAAAATTTGGTTGATTGAATGAAAAAGATGTATCTTTGCAGTCCGAAAGATAGTAAGAAAAAAATAAAAAAGAAATAAGATGAAAAAGATTTTAACTTTATTAGTAGTAGCAACAATGTCGCTTTCAGCATTTGCCCAATTCCAACCACCAACAAAAGAAATCAATTGGTTTGGTACTGGTAAAGAATATGGTGATGAAGGAGCTGCAGAAGAAGGTACAGGAATTAGAAGAGAAAAAAGTCCTATAGCTCCTGCAACATTATTGTTATTAGGTTTGGGTGGAGCTGCTGTTGGAACAAAAGTTCTACGCAACACAAAGAAATAATCTTTAAATAGATAGAAATAATAAAACCTCATTACTTAAAGTGGTGAGGTTTTGTTTTTTATATATACTAAGCTTATATGTTTACGTCTTTAATATCTACAAGATTATTTACTATTGCATAAATGGTAAGTCCTGCAGAGGAATGTATGTTTAATTTTTTAGCAATATTTCTTCTATGAGTTGTAACAGTGTTTACAGAAATAAATAATTTCTCTGCAATTGCCTTGTTGGTTAATCCTTTTACCACACAAATTATAACATCTTTCTCTCTATCGCTTAAAATAATGTCTTCTTCAGAAGACTTTTTTGTTATCAAAGAAGGGTTTTCTTTGTATTTATTTTCTAATTTCTTTATTTCCTCTAAGAATAATTGTGTTTCTAATTTGCTGTGACAGATTAAGTCCTCTTCTAAAAGGAAGATGTTGTATAAAACAGAGTTTATTAAATAGTTATTAGTATCGCTTTTGAAGTATTTTATGATTAGTTTTTTTAGTTCAGAGAGTTTTTGGTCTAATGGTCTGCGATGAAGTGATGTAATATCATTTGTGTAATTTTCTATTGTTTCTACTTCTCCTTTTATTAATTTTTCTACGTATGGAAATATTTCTTTTTCTTCTATTTTTAAGTGTTTTTGCACTTCAATGCAGTATTCATCATAGAATTTAAGAATTAGTCCTGCAATTTCATTAGCTGGGAATATTCCTATGGCTTCTATAAGCTGCCTTCTTATGGAAGGAAGTAAAAAGTCTAAATAATAGGAGTGGGATTGGCGTAAATAATCACATAAAGTTTGTAAAGAAATGTCATTTAGATGCCAAATATTCTCTCCATTATTCTTTGTAAAGTTAATTATTGCTAAAAAAGTATTGCAATCTATTGAATTTTCTTCACAAATTTCTTCAATATTTTTTTCTCCAAATCCCAGTGTGATTTTAAAGCGTGAAATGACATTAAGTAATTGGTAATCCGAACATATCATTTCAAATAATTTATCTTCCTTTGTGTAAAATTTCATTTTAAACTCCTCCTTATACTTTGCAAATGTACAAAAAAATCCAAAAATATTTGGTGGGAATAAAAAAAGGTTATATCTTTGCACTCGCAAAATCGCTGATGGTGCCATAGCTCAGTTGGTAGAGCAAAGGACTGAAAATCCTTGTGTCCCCGGTTCGATTCCTGGTGGCACCACATATAAAAGAAAAGACTGAAAGATTTATTCTCTCAGTCTTTTTTCTTTTATATGTTTTTCCTTTTTATTCTAAATAATCAGTAATGTTATTTGAATCATTATTGTCTAATATTTTTGCGTAAGAAAGATCTTCTGGTGTTATTATCTTAAATGTGTATTGTTTTTTGTTAGGGTTGGTTAATTTGTCTGCTCTTACATATGGGTTAAGTATTTTGAAATATCTGTAAGGACAGTTAAGGTGTTTTGCGAATGCAGGCATATTTGTTATTGAAGAGTCTATTGTTACTGTTTGATAAGGTAATGGTTGATAGCAGTCTTTTATTCTTACATAGAATCCGTATTGTTGTGGGTTTTCTAGAAGAATTTTATAGGCTAGTATTCTGTAGAAATATCTTGATGTTTCGGCATTAAGGCTTAGTCCCCAATAGTTATCACAATCTTGTTTTGTTATTTGTCTTTTTAATCCTCCTTCTCCACAATTGTATGCTGCACATGCAAGAGGCCAATTGCCTAATCTATCATGAGATGCTGTTAAATATTTCACAGCTGCTTGTGTCGCTTTTCTTAAATCGTATCTCTCGTCCCATTCTTCTGTTACAATAAGTCCGTATTCTTTTGCTGTTTTTGCCATAAATTGCCAAAATCCTGCTGCTTTTGCAGGGGAAACTACGTCTGATAATGCACTTTCTGCTACAGCTAGATATTTTAAGTCGTCATGTCCTCCAAATTCTTTTAGGTATTGTTCTATTTCTGGCATAAATCTATAACTTCTTTTTAGAATTAGGAAGGTGGAGTTGTGTTGGTACATTATTGAAGTGAGTTCTCTATCTAACGCTTCTCTTACAAATATGTTGTCTAATGGGACTTCTTCACCACAAAATGTTAATTCTTGTGGAATTGGTGCAGAAAAATGTTGTAAATGTTGTTTTATAGATGTTTTATACACTTCTTCTTCATCTGGTTTTTGTGTTGCCATTATGAAAAAGTTTAAGCTTATTGCACATGTGCTAAGTATTATTGCACAAATACTTAATATGAGTGTGTAATTATTTTTCTTCATTTGCGTTATTGTTTTAAAGTGGCAAAGATACAATAAAAAATAAAGTAGTAGTGAAATTTTTATTACCTTTGCGAACTAAAATATTTTGTTATGAGAATTAAAAAGTTTTTTGTTTTTACATTTTGTGTAATTTTTGTTTGTGGATTGAATGCTCAAGTTTTGTCGCCTTCTGCAAAAAAAGATATTATAAATCAATATAATAAGCATATCAAAACTATTTCTTCTATAAGTAGTGAGAATTTTGATATGATGAAGGTGTATAAGTATCAATTGGAACAGGCAGAAGAGTTTTTGAAAAAACAGAAAGTAAATAATTTTGATAATGATATTTATGCAAAGAGCTTGGAATTAAAAACTATAGTTGCTCAAAATAATGAGATAGTTGAATTTATGATTCCAAGAATGAGTGATTGGTATTATAAGAAAGCTGTATTTGCTAATTTGAATAATAAGACACAAGATGCTTATGAGTATTTGCTAAAGAGTGTTGAGGCTGATCCTTTGAATGTAATGGCTAATTATGAATTAGCAAAGATAAATTTAGATTCATTTCAAGTAAGTAAAGCTAGTGATAGATTGATAAATATCCTTCAAGATAACTCTATTAGTGAAGAAGAGAGTATGTTGTGTAAGAATCTTTTGACTTTTACATATGATAAGAATCTTATTACTTCTTTGGCTTTTATAAAAGAAGGTAAGTTTTCTGCTGCTGAAGAAATTTTATTGCAATTACAGTCTTATTGTGAAAAGGATCCTTTGAATATCTGTAAATCTAATGTTATAGATAAGAATATTACAGTATGTAAAAATGGGATATATAAAGATCATATAAAGGTGTCAAAACTTGCTGTAGAAAAGCAAAAAGATAAAGTGGCAGGAGATTTTTTAGTTAATACATATGATTATTTACAAAGGAATAGAAATGAAATAAGTGATACTTCTGATTTTGATGATATGGTTAAAATCGTTGTGGATAGTTATCTTTCTACTGCAAAGGGAATGGTGGAAGCAAAGAATAATGAAGCAAGGGTAGATTTGATTCGCAAAGCTAAGGAGTTGGCTTCAATGTTAGGAGGTGATTATGAAAGTAGTGTTTTGAAACAAATTGCAATGATGCAAGGAACAATTGAAACTTCTGATCCTATTTTAGATTCTTTGGAAAATGCTGCCCCTAATACGGGATATGCTGATAAGTATCCTGAATTTGTAAAAGATACTACTGCTAATGTGGAAAAGGAAATAAAGGAGATTGAGGATAAGTTTGTTTATGTAAAAGTAAATGGTCATGCAAAGGCTGTTGAATTTTTGGAACAGACTAATGAATTGCCAAACATTAAATCTAAGAATAAATTGTCTGAAGAAAATATTGCTGCAATAAGAGAAGTGGTAGCAAAGAGAATGAATAAAGCAGAATATGCTATTTTCCAAGATGATGTTCAAACAGCAGATAGTTTAGTGGCAATTACAGAAGCTTTGCTTTCTAAATACAAAATGAAAGAAGATAGTGTTGTTGTCAAGATAATGAATAGTTATTTGAGAGCAATAGATCAAAGAGTGTGTCAAAAGAAACAAGAAGAGGTTGATGTGATGGTACATAATATTTTGGATTGTATTAGAAAGAATGATTTTTATTTGGCAGAAGAGTACATAAATATAGGAATGCAGATAAAGGGTAGTAGTGAGTGTAGATTGAATAAGCAAAGACTTAGAGCATTGAAACGTCAAATAGAACAACCTTTGGAATATGTTAAAAAGAAAGAAATTGTTGATGAATTGTTAGAACAAGGAGATACAACAAGGTATTTAAAAGAATATGCTGCTTTAGAGAATTTTTATATCATTCATAGCTTAAGAGAAATGAGTGTTCAGCACAAGCCTATAAAAGATATAATATATGAATTTGGAAGTGATCAATTAGCTATTAATACCATTGAAAGTTTAATAAAATATAGACAATACGAACAAGGCGTCGAGGCTTTAGCTGCTTTAAAAGAGTTTGGTTATAAAGCACGTCATACAAAAAAGATACAAAAGCAATTAGGAAAGATGATGTCTTTGGAAGAAACAAAGAGGAATGATAAAATTGCTCAATCAAATAGACTAATTGATAAGTATGGAGAGGATAAGTGGTTTAAGACTCTTATTAAAAGCTATAATAAGAATTTAATAAAATGGAATAAATATCATAAAGAAGAATAGAGATGATAACTTGCGATGATGCTATAATAGAAAAAATGGTTGTGCATAGGGTTGGTAATAAAACAAATAATGAACCCTTGAAAATTTCACCTGCACCTTTTATGATTCATGGAGAAATTGGAGCTGTATTATTAAAGTATTTTACCTCAAATTTTAAATCTCCTCAAACTTATCACCTCGCCTCTGAAACAAATCTTGAAAATAATTTGGTGTTTCAATGTGTTAAAGAAATATTTCGTGATATAAATGAACTATATCCTCAAAGTGTTAAAATGGCACAATATCTCTATGAAGTGAGTGAGCACCCTAATATTAAATCAGGAGAATTGTATATCACATATCTTAGTCAATGTTTTATAGATGGAGAGGTGGTAGATGCTGTTGGTATATTTAAGTCAGAGAATAAGGAAACTTATTTAAAAGTTTTTCCAAAGGGTGATGGCTTTGAAATAGAGAGTGAAAATGGAATTAATATAAATAAGTTAGATAAAGGCTGTATTATTTTTAACAAAGAAGCTGAACAAGGTTATGTGGCAACTGTTGTTGATGTTTCTAATAGGGGAGGAGAGGCTGCTTATTGGACAGATGGTTTTTTGGGTTTAGCAGCAAGACATGATTCTTATTTTAATACGGAGCATGCGATAAATCTTTGCAGAGGATTCGTTACGGAATTTTTGCCTTCTGAGTATGAAATGAATAAGGCAGATCAAGCAGAGTTATTGAGTAAGACAGCAGATTATATGAAAGAATATAAGCAGTTTGATGTAAACAAATATGCTGAAAGTGTGATAGGAAACGATGAACTTCAGGAAAGATTTACTGATTATAAAAATATGTACGAAAAAGATTTTGATATGGATTTTTCTGACAACTTCACTATTTCAGAACAAGCATTTAGGAAAGGACAAAAAGGATTTCGTAGTATTTTGAAGTTAGATAAGAATTTTACGGTTTATATTCATGGTTCTAGAAATAGAATAGAACAAGGGGAAGATGAAGATACAGGTTTAAAATATTATAAATTTTTATACGATATTGAAAATTAATAATTATATTTGCAAAGAAAAATAATAAGGTATATTAGAATAATTTTAAAGTAAAAGGAGAAAAAGAAATGTCTCAAATTATTGGAATTCATTCAAGACAAATCCTCGATTCAAGAGGTAACCCAACTGTTGAGGTTGAAGTTTATACAGAAGCAGGTGCATTTGGTAGAGCTGCAGTTCCATCAGGTGCTTCTACAGGAGTTCACGAAGCATGTGAATTAAGAGATGGTGATAAAAACTATTTTTTAGGTAAGAGCGTTTTACAAGCAGTTAAAAATGTTAATACAACATTAGCTGACGAATTAAGAGGAATGCAAGTTACTGATCAATCTTCTATTGATGCAAGAATGATAGAAATTGATGGTACTTCAAATAAAGGTAAAATAGGCGCTAATGCAATATTAGGTGTTTCTTTAGCTTGTGCAAAAGCTGCTGCTATGGAAACAGGTCAAGAACTTTATAGATATATTGGTGGAGTTAATGCAAGAACTTTACCTATTCCTATGATGAATATCTTAAATGGTGGTTCTCACGCAGACAATAGTATAGATTTCCAAGAATTTATGGTAATGCCTGTTGGAGCAACATCATTCTCTCACGCTTTACAAATGGGAGCTGAAACTTTCCATAACTTAAAAGCAGTGTTGAAAGCAAAAGGTTATTCAACTAACGTTGGTGATGAAGGAGGTTTCGCACCAAACTTAGGGTCTAACGAAGAAGCTATTGAAGTTATTCTTACTGCAATAGAAAAAGCAGGTTACAAACCAGGTGAAGATATTTACATTGCTTTAGACCCAGCTTCTTCTGAATACTATTTACCAGAAGAAAATGTATATCACTTACATAAATCAACAGGTGATAAATTAACTCCAGATCAAATGGTAGCTTATTGGAAAGAATGGGTAAATAAATATCCTATTGTTTCTATTGAAGATGCTATGGCAGAAGATGACTGGGCAGGTTGGAAAACTCTTACTGACGAATTAGGAGGAAAAATTCAATTAGTAGGAGATGACTTGTTTGTTACAAACCCTGCTCGTTTAGCTATGGGTATTGAAAGAAACGTTGCTAACTCAATCTTAGTAAAAGTTAATCAAATAGGTTCATTAACAGAAACTATAAACGCAGTTAACTTAGCTTACAGAAACAAATATACAGCAGTAATGAGCCACCGTTCAGGTGAAACTGAAGATACAACAATTGCTGACTTAGCTGTTGCATTGAATACAGGTCAAATTAAGACTGGTTCTGCTTCAAGAACAGATAGAATATGTAAGTACAACCAACTTCTAAGAATAGAAGAAGGATTAGGCGACCAAGCAATTTATTTAGGAAAGAATTTCAAATTCGCTAGATAATTAAATATTAGGAAATTTAGGGGCATTGGAAATGTAAAATCTGATGTCCCTAAATTTTTTTTTAGATTAAAATAGAATAAATTTTAAAAATAATTTTGTCAATTCAAGAAAAAGTGCGAAATTTGCAACTCGTTTTGAGAACTAAAGAGTAAAAAATAAAATCATAATAGAGATGGCAAAGATTTGTGAAATAACAGGAAAGAAAGTGTTGACAGGAAATAGAGTTTCTCACTCTAATGTTAAAACAAAAAGAAGATTTTATCCAAATCTTCAAATGAAGAAATTCTATATCCCAGAAGAAGATGTATGGGTTACATTAAAAGTGACACCTGCTGGAATGCGTACAATAAACAAAAAAGGTTTATTAGCGTGTTTGAATAATTCTATAGAAAAAGGTATTATAAAGTTATAATATAATAAGGATAGCAATAGAGGGAAGGTTTTACGTTTGTAAGGCTTTCCCTTTTTGTTTTTATATGTGTAATTAAAAAGAAAATATTATGGCAGTTTCTTATGATATCAAAATTAGAGTAAGTTATGTAGATACTGATAAAATGGGAGTGGTACATAATAGTAATTATTATCGATTTTTTGAGAGGGGAAGAATTGAACTTATGAGGTATTTGGGTGTTAGTTATAAGAAAATGGAAGATGAAGGTGTGATGATGCCATTGATAGATCAGTATGCCAAATATCTTAAACCTGCATATTTTGATGAAGAACTAATAGTTAGAACAAGCATAAATACGGTTCCTGCTGTGAAAATTAGATTTGACTATCAGGTTTTGAGAGAAAAAGAGGGTAAAGAAGAAATTTTGTGTGAGGGATATAATACTTTGGCCTTTATAGATGAGAGGTCAAGAAAACCACATCCTTGCCCACTTTGGATAAGAGAAAAATTAAGTAAAATTTTGTAGTTACAAACTAAATTACTACTTTTGCAAAGTAAATTTATTTATTAACAATTAAAAAAGAAAGAGGTATTAATTATGATTATTGTTCCTATTAAAGAAGGCGAAAACATTGAAAGAGCTTTAAAAAAGTTAAAAAGAAAGTTTGAAAAAACTGGTGTTGTGAAAGAGTTGAGAAATAGACAAAAATTCACAAAGCCTTCAGTAGTAGCAAGAGATCGTAAATTGAAAGCTATTTATATTCAAAAGTTGCAACGAGAAGCAATGGATAAATAGTTTTCTGAAAAAATAAAAAAGCTTGCAACTCGTGTGTAAGCTTTTTTTTAAAATTGTTAAGTATGAATTTTGATAGTTTTGTTGAGTATTTAAAAGCAGAAAAAGGTTATTCTAATAACACCGTTATAGCCTACCTTAATGATTTAAATCAATTTGAAAAGGTAATAGAGGAAAGTTGCGGTGTAACAAGCGAATTAGACGTAACTCCATCTATGATTAGAATTTGGATGGTAAATCTAAAGGATAAAGAAATATCAAATCGTAGTATAGGAAGAAAAGTTGCTTGTATCAGATTGTATTTTAATTTTCTTACAAGAGAAGGCGTTTTAAGCGTAAATCCAATGTTGAAAATTGTAGCTCCAAAAGTTCAACAAACTAACAGAGATTACATATTTGGAAAAGAAATGGAACAATTACTCTTGGTAAAAAGCGAAGATAAAAGTTTTGCAGGAGTAAGAGACCATTTAATATTAGAAATGCTTTATTCAACAGGAATTCGTCAGTCAGAGTTATTGGACCTTTGCGATGAGGATATTGACTTTGAAGGAATGGAAATTAGAGTGCTTGGTAAAGCAAGAAAAGAAAGACTTATACCAGTACATCCAGAAGTAATGGGAAGGATAAAGTATTATCTTGAAAGAAAAAAAGAAACAAATGCAACTACAAATGCGTTTCTTTTAAATAATAAGTTGCAGCCAATGTCTAAAAAACAATTATACTCTTTTGTTTGTAAAGAAGTAGCGATGTTGCAATCTGCAAATTCAGCATCTCCACACACTTTAAGACATAGTTTTGCTACAAATACACTTGCAGAAGGAGCGGATTTGACTGCTATACAAAAACTAATGGGACATTCAACTATAGCCTCAACACAAGTTTACACTCACACTACAATAGAAGAGTTAAAGAAAGCCTACAAACTTGCACATCCAAGTGCAGAAGTAGATATAGATTAATAATTTAAAAAAAAGGAGGTTATTATGAAAATCACGGTGAAATCAATTAAATTTAAGGCTGATCAAAAATTAGAAGACTTCATCAATGACAAAGTTTCTAAACTTGAAAAACATGCATCAGGTATATTAGGAGCAGAAGTAACACTAAATGTTGATAAACCAGAGTCAGATAATAATAAAATAGCTGACATAAAAGTAGAAATAGCCGGAAAAGATTTGTTTGCCTCAAAACAAGCAGATACATTCGAAGAAGCAATAATGCAAGCAATAGATGCATTGAAGACTCAAATTGGTAAGTATAAAGACAAAAAATAGAGAAATAAAATAAACAAAAAGCCGTTTACTTTTGTAGACGGCTTTTTTTGTGACAAAAAAACAATAAGAAATATGCAAAAATCAAAGTTTTTTTGTTACTTTGCAAGCTAAAACTAAATTCAATAGAATATGGAAGACTTAAAAGATACATTGAAAGATACATTAGGCGTTATTCCAGAAGAAAAACTAAAATCAACAAGAGAATACGTTCAGCAATACATAAGTCTGCGACTTGCAGCTATGGGTGTTGATTTATCCGTTGATGATGCAGATGAGTCAACACAAAATTTCATGAGAATACTAAAAGGTTTACTTTCTAATTATAAAGAAAGAGAAGCCTTGTTTAATAAAAATCTATGTCCAGCAGATGCAAGAATACAAAACTTTTTAAATAGATATTTTGCATCAGTAAAAAGCGTTCCAGATATAGAAATTCCATTGCGTACTTTCACTCTTGATACATACGGAATAGCAAGAGAATTATCTCTACCTATAGGAGCAGATGAATATAAATCAACTTACGTTACATCTTATAGAGTAAAACAAGGAGTATTGCATAATCCAAAAAATGATAGAAGAACAACAAAAGGAGTATTTCACGTTGCAGAAGGAGGATTGCCAATACCAAATGATAAGAAAGCAGTTCCTGTAGAAGTTGCAAAATATATCTTCTACAGAGCATTTGCGGAATCAGGAGAAGTTATGGATTTACCATACACATCACAAACAGATACACCTGTAAGATGTATGGTTTCTTTATTATTAAGACCAACTATCTCTCCAGAAGTACCAGGTGTTAGCGAACGTAAGAGTATGGAAATACGTTTCTTTACTCCGGGTTCACTTGTAAGTAACCTAGACTTTGTTGAAAGTATATTTGGTAATGGAGGAAGCCCATATCACATACTTCATGACTCAGCTTTAGATGTAGAACACTGGACAGGACATACAGGTTGTATTATTTTAGCACCACAATTAACACAATTAACAAAAAAAGAATGTGGATTGCCACACATTTCTCAAGCAACAGAACGTCAAAAGAAAGACGGAATGTGTTGGGAAAATGAAAATGAACTATACAACGATGGACAATCATTCAAACTATGTGTAAGAACAGAAGAAGGAATCATAGCAACAGTTATAGCAGATAACTACTTTGGATACTCAAAGAAAGAAGTTAAAACTATGATGAGCTATTCTTCTAATATATTTGGAAACACAGAAGAAGAACACGCAGGAGGAGCATTAGTATTTCCTGGATACAATCAAGGTGATACTTACTTTGCAAATCCAATGAAAGTAAGAAACACTTTTGAAGACGTAAAAAAGAATTGTCAATCATTCATTCATTTCCAACCAGAAGGATATGGAATAGACAAAAACTTCAATCATATCTACTATTTACCTGAAAACACTAATTTTAATGTACCAAATCAAGAAATTAAATGGAAGAATGATAGTGGAGAACATAAATTAAAACTACTTCCAAATAGAATATACATACTTCCAAATGGAAGCAAATTCCGTATGGAAAGTTATTCAGGAGCCTTAAACTATAGATTGATAGAAACACTTGGAGATGGAATGTTCTGCCATAAACCATGTACAGTATCAGGAGGAGGAAAATCTGAAATCTCTAAATCAATATCTGATGCAATTCATGGAGGACCATTCTTTGTAAGTGATTTTGAAACAGACTTTGCAAAAGTAGAAGAAATTATTAATTATGATTATTCAAAAAGATATGAGAATCATGATGCAATCCCTTACAGCCGTAGCTTCCTTTGCAACCTACGTTCAATGGGTTCAGTAATTAAACTGCTTACACCAAGTCCTGAATACACAGAAAGCTACAACGAATGGTTAAGAAGCCTTCCACAATACATAAAAGGAATAGCATTCATAGTTAAAAGATTCTACAAAGAAGAATGGGGTGAAGATTGGAAAAAATATTTCAATGTAGATATCCTAAACGGAACACCAGGAAATGAATTGAAATTTGAAGATAAGAAAATCTACGCACGTTACTTAAGAGTAGGATTTGAAGAAAACGGAACTTGGAGGACATTTAAATTAAGACAAGATTTCGTTCACTCAGATAAAATACAAATGGAAGATGACATTAGTGCATCAACAGTCGTACCAACAAAACTTTTAACTAATCTAGGAAAAGCAGAAAAACAATTAAGCGTTAAGATAGTAGAAAACTGTGAATATCGTTTCTTCCAAAGACCAGACGATGCAATAATAAGAGGATACGACAAGAAAGCAGAATTAGACCTTGCTACACCAAACACATTTATCTCTAACTTTGAACCATTAACAAAAGAAGATGCAGTAGAAATATCAGAAGATGTAATCAACTTTGATAGATTTACAGACCCAATGCGTAATTTGATAGAATCAATGGTTGATGACAAAGAATCAAAATACTTTGTATCATCAGCACACCCACGTATTGTAAATGGAAAACCATCAAAGAATGTAAGATATTTACAAACACGCAACGACCTAATTCTACCAACAGAAAAATACATAGCAGAAGTAGGAATGAGGTTAGCAAGACGCATCCCTGAAGGAGAACCGTTATATGTTCCTGTAAATGCAGTTTTACCAGGAAGAAGAAACAATAGAGCAGAAGAAGGAATAGCACCATTAGCAGTTTATAATCCAATTCACTACCAAGAATTACCTGAGTTGTTTATGGATTTTGTTTGCTCTCTAACAGGTAAGAGTCCATCTACAACAGGAGCAGGTTCAGAAGGAGCATTAACAAAAGGACCATTCAACGCACTATGCGCAGTAACAGATTTGAATAATGCTTTAATATCATTTATCTTAACAGGATATGATGGCTTTACAACACCTGCAGGATACATAGGAAGCAAATACAGAGTTGATCATGATATAAGTTTATTAATACCAGAAATATGGTCAAGGCTTTCTCCAGAAGAAAGAAATCCTAAATTCTTAATAGAAAACAATTACTTTGAAAAAATAGAGAATTTCACATACGAAGGAGAAGAAGTAAAAGCATCTGTATTAGGATATAGAGTAACAGAGAAATTTATACATAATTACTTTGGTAGAGTATTTGAAAATCCTAATGTTGTCTTTACTAATGAAATGTTGAAACCAGAACTTCAAAGTATGCAAGAATACGTTGATGGAATTAAAAACATCACAGACAACCAAGCAAGAGTTGCAAAAATGTATTTTGAAGATGGAAGCGTAGAGGGGGCAATACCTCCTTTAAAAGCAATACTTCATATAATGGCATATGGAGAATACGAAGGAAAAACATTATCTTCACCGGAAATTAGAGAAATGTTCACACAAGAATACCTATTGAAGAGTAATTGGTATGCAGAACGCTTAAGAAATAAACATGTAAGTGATATAGCTCTATGGCAATCACACCAAAAATATATAAGTGATTTGTTGAATGATGCAGTCAATCTACCTGAAGACAAGAAGAATGAAATAAAACAAATCCTTGTAAAGACAAAAGAAAATCTAAAACATATCAAATCTCAAGAATACTACGATAAATTAGTAGGAACAATAGGAAAAGACGATTTGTATAGAGGATAATAAAAACAAAAAAGCGGTTGAAATCAACAACCGCTTTTTTATTTAATTGTGTTTTCACAAAGGATTAATGAAATGAAACTTTATTTTCAAATTGGTTTTTCTTTGTGAAAATCTGTTTTCTCTTTAAGAAAATGAATTGTCTCTTTAAGAAAACGGATTTTCTCTTTGAAAAAATAAAAGAAAACAAGGTTTTTGTATTTCTTTTACTTTATTTCTTTTCTTTTAAACAAAAGATATGCTATTGTGAAAGTAGGAATAATGTCTGTGAAAGGAATCATTTCTTCTGCAGTAGCGATGAATGCTCCTAAAGGTTTGCGAAACCAATAGAAGAAAAGTACTCCAGAAAGTGGTCCCCAAATCAAGTCTATTGACTCTCCAAGTGCAGGAATAAAATAGCTTATCATACCAATTGCATCTGCCAATAGGCAATGCCATAGTTTTACATTTTTCATTTCTTTTATTTTTTAATTAGTTTTTGAGTTGTTGTTTTGTCAAAGGCGTGAAGTTTTAAAAAGTAAACTCCACTTGAAATGTCTTTAATGTTTATTTCATTTACGTTTTCAAAAACCTTGATAGTCTTTCCATTTAAGTCAATTAACTCAACTCTTTCAATCTTTTCACTGAAAGAAACTCTGTCTTTTGCAGGATTAGGATAGAAAGAAAGTGCTGATTCTTCCATATCTTCAAGACTTGATTCGCAATCTTCAGTTATTCTTTCACCAAAATAAGTGAACCAATAGTAATCAGCATTATAAGCATCTAAACTTCCACAAGGTACTTTTACATTAGCAGAATTTTGAAAAGGGAAAACACTATTGTCACTAAACACAGGAGGAGTTGTAGCTAAACAATTAATAGTTTGCAAAGCGTTACAATATCTAAAAGCACTACTTTCAAGAGTATCAACAGAACTTCCAAGTGTAATAACATTTAAACTACTGCAATTTTGAAAAGTCTTCTCTTTTATAGAGGTAACATTATTAGGAATGGTAATAGAACTTAAATTACTGCAAGCATAGAAAGCTTGTTCTCCAATTTCAGTCACGCTATTTGGAATATTAACAGCGCTTAATTGATTAAAACCATAGGCAAAATAAGCAGGTATCCTTTGAACATTTTCTCCAATGTTTATAGTATTTATAGCTGTATTTGAGAAAGGGTGATTGTTATCGGTAAAATTTGTACAATTTATAGCATTGAAATTCAAAGTATTTAAGCTTGTGCAACCCATAAAAGCAAGATTGCTTAAGTTAGTTAGATTTTCTCCAAGAGTAATTTCATTTAAAGACCAGCAATTAATGAAAGCGTTTGTCTCAATACTAACTATGCTATCTAAAACAAAGTGTGTGTTTAATAAAAAGCAATTTTCAAAAGCATTTGCTTTAATTTCGGTTACTCTATTACCTATTGTAACTGTTGTAAGATTATTACAGTTAGAGAATGTGCTATTTTCAATAACTGTAATATTATCTGGAATATTAATAGAAGTTAAACTAGTGCAATTTTTAAAAGCCTGCTCTTCTAAAATACTAAGGGTAGAAGGAATGTTTATTGTTTGTAAACTTGAACATCCATTAAATGCAGAATTGCGAATAGCATAAACACTATCACCAAGTGTAACAGATGTCAAATTTACACAATTATGAAAAGAAAATATACCAATTCCGACTATACTATTAGGTAAAGTAACAGAGGTTAAACTTGTATGAAAATAGAAAGCTAGCTCATTTATTCCAGTAACTCTATAAGTGTTTCCATTGTGTGTTATTGTTTCAGGAATATCTGCTATTACAAGTCCTGGGTCAGTAGCCTCTATTACTAATTTATTATCTTCCGCAATTATATATTGAATTGAATCTATCCAAAATGTTGTTCCTATTTGAGCAAAAAGGGTATTGATGCATAGTATCATGCTAATAAATAATGCAACCTTTTTCATAATACATTTATTTTTATTGTTAATATGCTACAAAGATAGGAAATATTTTTTTATTTGGCAAACGAATACTGATTCTTTGTTTTAATTTTTTGAAACAAAGAATAAATATATAGACTTTTGCGTTTTTGTAGAAGTAATTTGTTAAAAAAGATGTATCTTTGCAGTTTAAAGTTTAAAGAAAAAAGATAAAAAACATGGAAGAACTAAATTTTAAAGAGATTTTTAACTTTTTGAATCGTAATAAAAAGGCTTTGATAATAACTTTTCTTGCTTCGGCTATTGTGGCATCAGGAATTAGTTTGATGTTACCTAATTATTATAAGTCTGAAGTTACCTTATTGCCAAGTGATACTAACTCTATTTCAAAGGGTGTATTGAGTCAAATGGATAATGTGGACCCTTTTAATTTTGGTATGGCTTCTGATTGTGAGTATATATTAGATATAATCACAAGTGGAAGAGTTGTAGGAGCTGCTTGTAATGAATTTAATTTAGCAGAACACTATGGAATCAAGGCTGATGGTAAAGAACTTGATGAGAAACTTGGACGTAAGTTATACAAAAATATAAAGGTAAAACGTACAGAAAACTTAGGAGTAAGACTTACTGTATGGGATACTGACCCAGAGTATGCAGCAAAGATTGCTAACTTTATAGTGAGAGAGGTAAGTGTTGTTAGAAATGAAATGAAAAGAGAAAAGGCTGATAGTATATGTTCTGCTATTGAGCGTTCAAGAAATAATATCTTAGCAGATATTGATTTGTTATCAGATAGTTTATCTAAATTGAGTCAAGAATACAATCTTTACTTCCCTGATGGAGCAAGTGAACGTTTTTCACAAGAGTTAGCTAAGCAAGTTGCTGCAGGAAATCAAGCGGCAGTTGCAAGATTAGAAGCTAAAATGAAAAGCTATGATGAGGCTAGTGCAAAGGTTGCTAATTTAAGAGACCAATTAATCAATAGAAGAGAGTCTTTGCGTATGTGGACAGACCAATTAGAAAAAGCAAGAGTTGATAGAGATGCAGAGATTCCTACAGAATTTGTTATAGAATATGCCTCTCCATCTTTCTCAAAGGATAAACCTAAACGTTCTATTATAGTTGTAGTAACAGCATTGGCTTGTACATTTTTAGCTTTGTGCGTATTGATTGTTAGGAGAAGAGCAAAAAGTGAATAAAATCAAGCAAGTATTTATTAATTACTGGAATACTATGAGCGAAGGGAAGCAAAACTCTTTACTCATAGTATTGTTGTGTTCTATATTTTTGAGTGGATTGTTTTATACTTTGTTTTATGAGTATTATTTCTATCTGCTAATTCCAGTGATTTTGCTGTTTGTAATTTTATTGCTTTTTAATGTAAAAATAGCTCCTTTTCTAATTGCTTTTGCAACACCACTTTCAATTACGGTTACTGTGAAAGAGTTGGCTATAAGTTTACCTTCAGAGCCTCTTTTGATATTTGTTATGCTTTTGTTTTTGTTTCAATTGTTTTGTACAAGAAGGTATGACAAAAAAGTACTTTCACATCCAATTTCCATAACGATATATATTAGTCTTGCATGGACTTTAATTACAGCATTCTTTAGTGAGGATTACTTTGTTTCGTTTAAGTATTTGCTTTCTCAGTTATGGTTTATTATTCCTTGTTATTTTGTAGTTATACCTTTGTTTAAGAGAGTTAAATCAATTAAAAACTTTTTCCTTTGCTATGTTATACCATTGAGTGTTATTGCAATAGTGTGTATATGTTTGCTTTCTACAGAAAATTTCGCGCTTTCATATGCTCATTATGTAATGCAACCATTTTATAATGACCATACAGCTTACGGAGCTGTTTTAGCATTAATGATACCTTTGTCATTTGCTTTTGCAATAGGAAGTAAGGAGATTGTGCCTAATACTTTTTGGAGAGGTTTCTTTGTGACAATATTTGTAGTTTTAGTAGCAGGTTTAATATTTTCTTATTCCAGAGCAGCTTGGGCAAGTGTTTTAGCAGCAATTGGAGTTTATGTTGTTGTTAAAATGAGAATTAAGTTGAAAACAATTCTTATTGGTTTAGCTGGAGTAGGGGTTTTGGTCTTAATATTCTGGTCATCTATTATAGGAATGTTGCAGAAGAATGAACAGGATTCATCAGGCAATATGATGGAGCATATGTCTTCTATAACAAATATTAGTACTGATGATTCAAATGTTGAAAGGCTTAATCGTTGGGCTTGTGCTTTAGAAATGTTTGAAGAAAGTCCAATAGTAGGATGTGGACCTGGAATGTATAAGTTTTTATATTCAGGATATCAAAAATCTTATAATTTAACACAAATTAGTACTGATGCAGGGGATTTAGGTAGTACACATAGTGAATACTTGAAACCTTTGAGTGAACAAGGAGTATTTGGAACTATTGCTGTGTTTTTAGTGTTTTTAACCACCGTGGCAATAGGTCTAAAAGTATATCACAAGGCAGAAAGTAAGACAGTAGCAGAATTAGCTTTGTTTTTAGTTTTGTCCTTAGTGACATATTATGTCCACGGAGTGTTTAATAACTTTTTGGAAACAGAAAAATTAGCAGTTCCTTTCTGGGGATTGACTGCAATGATAGTAGCATTGGATGTTTACTATCCAAAAAAGGAATTACTTAAAGAAGAAAATGATAATAATAAATAGAATATAGATATGGCAAGTTTTTTGACAAAATTGTTCGGAAGCAAATCTCAAAGAGATTTAAAGGAATTAACTCCGATTTTAAAAAAGTGTTTAGAAGCATATGATCAAGTTACTAAATTATCTAATGATGAACTTAGAGCAAAAACTTTAGAGTTTAAGGCAACTATTAAAGATGCTGTTAATGCTGAACAACAACAATTAGATGCTTTACAAGCAAGAATAGAGTCTGAATTAGAAATGAGTATAGAAGAAAAACAAAAAGTTTATACTCAAATTGAAGACTTAGAAAAGAAAATCTATGATAAGACACAAACTGTTTTAAATAATATCTTACCTCAAGCTTTTGCTGTTGTTAAGGAAACTGCAAAGAGATTTACTGAAAATGAAAGGGTAGAAGTTACAGCAACAGAATATGATAAGTATCTTTCTACAATAAAAGATAATGTAAATATTTCAGGTGATAAAGCCTACTTTGATAAGGTTTGGATGGCTGGTGGAACTCCAATGGAATGGAATATGATTCACTATGATGTGCAATTGATTGGAGGTACTGTGCTTCACCAAGGCAAGATTGCTGAAATGGCAACAGGGGAAGGTAAAACTTTAGTTGCTACTTTACCAATCTATCTTAATGCATTACCAGGAAAAGGTGTTCACGTTGTAACAGTAAATGATTATTTGGCAAAACGTGACAGCGAATGGATGGGAATGTTGTTTGAATTCCATGGTTTAAGAGTTGATTGCATTGATAAGCATGAACCTAATTCAGAAGCAAGACGTAGTGCTTATAATGCTGATATTACTTATGGAACAAATAATGAATTTGGTTTCGACTATTTGAGAGATAATATGTGTAGCAACACAAATGAAATTGTTCAAAGAAAACACAATTTTGCAATAGTCGATGAGGTTGACTCAGTTTTAATTGATGATGCAAGAACACCATTAATTATTTCAGGTCCAACTCCAAAAGGAGATAATCAAGAATTTGAAAGATTTTGTCCTGTAATAGAAAAACTTTATAACGCACAAAGACAATTAGTAACTCAAATATTGTCAGATGCAAAAAAATGCTTAGCTCCTGGTTATACTCCTGAGAAAGAAAAAGAAGGTGGAATTTTATTGTTGAGAGCTCACCATGGACTTCCAAAGAATAAAGCTTTGATTAAATTCCTTTCTGAACCAGGAATGAAGGCTTTATTATTAAAGACTGAAAACTTCTATATGCAAGACCAAAGTAAGCAAATGCACATAATAGATGATGAGCTTTACTTTGTGATAGAAGAACAACATAATACTATAGAACTTACAGAAAAAGGTATGGATTTCCTTTCTAAATTAGGGGAAAATCCTAAATTTTTCTTGTTGCCAGATGTTGGTAGTGAAATTGCAGAACTTGAAAAAGAAGAGCTTTCTTCTCAAGAAAAAGCCGAAAGAAAAGACCAAATCATGCAAAACTACGCAGTGCAATCAGATAGAGTTCATACAATAAATCAATTGATGAAAGCTTATGCATTGTTTGAAAATAACGTTGAGTATGTTGTGATAAACAATCAAGTTAAGATTGTAGACGAGCAAACAGGTCGTATCATGGAAGGAAGACGTTACTCAGATGGTTTGCATCAAGCTATTGAAGCAAAAGAAAGAGTAAAGGTTGAAGCTGCTACTCAAACATACGCTACTATTACTTTGCAAAACTATTTCAGAATGTACTCTAAATTGGCTGGTATGACAGGTACAGCTGAAACAGAAGCAGGAGAATTGTGGGATATTTACAAATTAGATGTTGTAACTATTCCAACAAACAGACCTGTTATTAGACATGATAATGATGATTTAATATACAAAACAAAGAGAGAAAAATTCGCAGCAGTAATTAATGAAGTTGAACGTTTGATAGGAGAGAATAGACCTGTACTTATAGGAACAACAGACGTTGAAACTTCAGAGTTATTGTCAAAAATGTTGAAGTTAAGAAAGATAGAACACCAAGTTCTTAATGCTAAACTTCATAAAAAAGAAGCAGATATTGTTGCACAAGCTGGTAGAGCAGGAGCTGTAACTATTGCAACAAATATGGCTGGTCGTGGAACCGATATCAAACTTCAAGAAGGAGTAAAAGAAGCAGGTGGATTAGCAATCATAGGAACAGAACGTCATGAGTCAAGACGTGTTGATAGACAATTAAGAGGACGTTCAGGACGTCAAGGTGACCCCGGAAGTAGTCAATTCTTTGTGTCTTTGGAAGATAAACTTATGCGTTTGTTTGGTTCTGATAGAATGGTGAAATTAATGGATAGAATGGGACTTCAAGAAGGAGAAGTTATTCAACATTCTATGATGACAAAAAGTATTGAGAGAGCACAACGTAAAGTAGAAGAAAATAACTTTGGAATTCGTAAGAGATTATTGGAGTATGATGATGTGATGAATAATCAAAGAACAGTTATTTACACAAAACGTCGTAATGCTCTTTATGGAGATAAGCTTTCAATAGATATTTCAAATATGATTTATGATACATTAGAAATAATGGTGTCAGATTTCAAAGATGACTATGAAGGATTTAGCTTAGAATTCATAAAAGTATGTGGATATGAGTGTCCAATAGATGAAGCCACTTTCTTAAAAAATAGAGGAAAAGAAATCGTTGAAACATTATATGAAAATGTTTACGTATATCAAAAAGAAAGACTAGGCAATCTGTCTAAGTTAGCTTTCCCATATGTAAAAAATATCTATGAGGCAAAGAGCTATAAATATGAAAACATAGCTTTCCCAATCACAGACGGAAAACGTATGATTACAGCAATAGCTCCAATCGAAAAATCATACAATACAGAAGGAAAAGAAATTGGCTTGTCTGTTGAAAAGAGTATAACTTTACAAATAATAGATAACGCTTGGAAGGAACACTTAAGAGAGTTAGATGATTTAAAACAATCAGTTCAAAATGCATCTTACGAACAAAAAGATCCATTGTTAATCTATAAATTTGAATCATTCTCATTATTTGAAAAGATGTTGGGTTCAATAAACAAAGACATAACTTCATTCTTATGTAGAGCATCACTTCCAATAGCTGAACAACAACAAGTAAAAGAAACAGACTTGCCAAAAACAGATAATAAAGGTATAAAAACATCACGTAAAGAAGAATCACAACCACAAGCAAACAATCCTTCTCAACCTCAAAAAGTTCAGCCTGTTCACGTTGAAAAGAAAGTTGGAAGAAATGAACCATGTCCATGTGGAAGTGGTAAAAAATACAAAAACTGCCATGGCAAAAATGAAGGAGGACAAGAGTAGTATTTAATAAAACTTGAAATAAATTTTGTCAAATCAAATATTAGTACTACTTTTGCAAACTCAAAAAATAGTAATTATTAATAAATTAAAAACAAAACCTTATGGTAAGACAGTATGAAACCGTTTTCATCGTAACTCCCGTTTTATCTGAAGAACAGATAAAGGAAACGGTAAAAAAGTATCAGACTTTATTGACTGATAATGGTGCAGAAATAGTTTTCGAGCACAATTGGGGAATGAGAAAGTTAGCTTATCCTATCCAAAAGAAAACAACTGGATTCTACTACTTAATAGAATTCCGTGCAGAAGGAGAAGTAATAGCAAAATTAGAAACTGCATACAAAAGAGATGAAAGATTATTACGTTTCTTAACAGTTTCATTAGACAAACATGCTATTGCATACAATGAAAAGAAACGTGCAAACGGATTAAAGAGCCAACAAAAAGCACAAGAAGAAAAAGTAGCAGAATAACCCTTAAAAAAGAATAGAGATGGCAAACGAAACAGAAATAAAATATTTGACACCTATCGCTGTTGAAACACAAAGAAAAAAATATTGTCGTTTCAAAAAAAGCGGAATTAAGTATATTGATTACAAAGATGCAGATTTCCTTTTGAAGTTTGTTAATGAACAAGGTAAAATATTACCAAGACGTATAACAGGAACTTCAAACAAATATCAAAAGAAAGTATCACAAGCTGTAAAGCGTGCAAGACATTTAGCTTTAATGCCTTATGTAGCAGACTTATTAAAATAAAAAGGAGATTGAATCTATGGAAATTATATTAAAACAAGACGTAAACAAGTTAGGGTATAAAGATGAGATAGTAAAAGTAAAAGACGGATACGCAAACAACTATCTTATACCACAAGGATATGCAATGGTTGCAACACCTTCTAACAAAAAAATATTAGCAGAAAACCTTAAACAAAGAGCTTTTAAAGAGGCTAAAATAAAACAAGATGCAGAAGCTTTTGCAGAAACATTAAACAAAATAGAAGGTTTAAGAATAGCAGCTAAAGCAAGTGAAACAGGAAAGATATTTGGTTCTGTAAACACTATTCAAATAGCAGATGCTATCAAAGCTCAATTTGATGTAGAAGTTGATAGAAAGAAAATATCTATCGTAGGAGATGCAATTAAAGAAGTGGGAACTCACAAAGTTATTGTATCTGTTTACAAAGAAATAAAATCAGAAATTACATTTGAAGTTTACGCTGAGTAATCTTCTTATGAAGAAATAGCAAAGGAGAACTCCTTTTTCAAAGGAGAACTCCTTTTTTTCGTATCTAAAAGTTGAGAAAAAATGTTATCGAAAGCAGAAATAAAACGCATAAGTCGTTATAAGCAAAGCAAATTTCGCAATCAAGACGGGTTGTTTGTAGTAGAAGGCGAAAAAATGTTAGAAGAACTTTTAGATTCCAACTATGAAATAGCCACAATCTATGCTACAAAACAATGGATAGATAACAATAAGTCAAAAATCCATCAAAAATCCATAGAGAACAAAATATCGGAAGCAAGTGAAGAAGATTTGAATAAAATAACCCTCCTTTCCACACCGAATCAAGTCTATGCGCTTGCTAAAATGCCACAATCCCCAAATACCTTTCAATCAAAAGGCCTTACTATATTATTAGACGGAATAAAAGATCCCGGCAATTTAGGAACTATAATACGCTTGGCAGATTGGTTTGCTGTAGAAAGAATTATTTGTTCACAAGATTGTGTTGATGTTTATAATCCTAAAACCGTACAATCAACAATGGGTTCTATATTTAGAGTGAATGTAGAATACATAGAACTTAAAATATTTCTTGAAAATTTGCCAAAGGATTACCCAATCTATGGTTCCATAGTAGAAGGCGGAGAAAGCATATATGAAAAAAGCTTTCAAAAAGACTCAATCCTTGTAATAGGAAGCGAATCTCACGGAATAAGTCAAGAAATAAGAAAATACATAAATCATAACATAACAATCCCACGCTTTCGTACAGATAATAAACCCGAAAGCCTTAATGCTTCCATAGCAACTGCAATAATAATTTCAGAAATATTAAAAACAAAATAAGAAGAATATGAAAAAACTAATCATTTTAGCCTTTTTGGCTTTTTCAACAATAGTCTCAGCACAACAATCTAACTATTACGAAGGAAACTTAGAGTTTAAAGGACAAAAACTACCATTAACCTTAGAGGTAACAATAGATAAAGACACTATTGCTATGCTTGGCTCACCTGCACAAACAAAAGAACTTATTCCAGCAACAAAAATAGTTTTAAGAAACGACTCTTTAATGTTTTCAGTTAAACAATTAAAGGCTACATACAAAGGAAAAATCAATCAAACCAAAGATACAATTTGCGGAACTTTTAAACAAATGTTTTTAGAGTTGCCATTGTGTTTGGTGAAAAAAGAAAAACCAGAAATAATTGTTAATCGTCCGCAAAACCCACCTGCAAATACATCTTATATTCAAGAAGAAATCTCATTCCGCACCGAAGGAGTAGATTACGAATTTAAAGGAACGCTAACCTATCCCTCAAAAGAAGGAAAATATCCTTTGATGATAATGATTAGTGGTTCAGGTTTGCAAAACAGAGATGAAGAAATAATGCAACATAGGCCTTTTGCAGTCATAGCAGACTATATGGCTAACAATGGGATTGCCGTATTTCGATATGACGATAGAGGATTTGGTACAGAGGATACGGCACTTTTTAATGCTACAACTTTGGATTTTGCAAACGATGTAGAGTCTGCTTTAAACGCATTAAAGAATCACCCAAATATTGACGCAGATAAAATAGGACTTGTAGGACATAGCGAAGGAGGATTGATAGCTCCGATTGTTGCTTCTCGCAATTCGGAAGTTGATTTCTTAATTCTTTTGGCTGGACCAGGAGTGAACGGAATGGAAGTTTTAGTAGAACAGACAAAAGCCATACTTAAAGTAAACGGATATTCTAAAAAAGAAATAGAAGAACAATTAAAGGCTTTAAAAAATGGGGAATTAGCGGGGCATTCTAACCCTTGGATGAAATGTTTTCTTGAATTAGAACCTTCTGTTTATTTGGAAAAAGTTAAGCAACCTGTACTTGTATTGAATGGAACAAAGGATTTGCAAGTCTTATACAAACAAAACTTACCTGCAATCGAAAAAGCACTGAAAAAAGGTGGTAATAAATCATACGAAATACATAAACTTAAAGGAATGAATCACCTATTTCAAGAATGTAAAACAGGTTCTCCAAACGAATATTATGAGATTGAGCAAACAATTAGTCCTAAGGTGTTGAAACTAATGAAAGACTTTGTGAAATAAAACGAAGAGTTAGAAAAATAAAACAAAGAATTAATAAAATAAAACAAAGAAAGAATTTATTGATTCTTTGTTTTAGAAAAAAGAAAGGGTAAGCCATTTGACTTACCCTTTTGAATTTAATTACTATTACTCAAAATTAGTCATCGTATCTTAAGAAATTGCCATTTTTATCGAATACTAAATCTATTCCGTTTCTTAATTCAACTTCGTAATCTCTTCTGTCTTTGTTTATCTTTATCATAAAAGTAGTAGGGTGTTTTGCATTTACATAGTTTGCAATTGCACTAGGGATTGCTGCAACAGGAACTCCTGGTTCTGTTTTGATTTCTATTTCTGTCCATTCTCCTTTTGAGTTGAAGTCAACGTTTGAAGTGTCTTCAAAAACTACTTCATAATCTTTGTCAAACATATCTTTATCGTGGAAGATTATTGATATTGTTTTATCAGGAAAATGAGTTTTTATAAAACTTTGTGCTTGGCTTGGAAGTTGTCCAAATTCTACTGCTACTCTGTTTTCGCTTTCACAAGACATTAGGCCGAATGCCATCAATGTTAATAAGGCTAATTTTTTCATATTTTTTCTGTTTTTAAGTTTTTTTAATCGTTTTATTTTCTTTTACGTTTGCAAAACTAATAGCCAATTCTGTAAACATTCTGAAATTTTTAGTTTTTAGTAATAAAAAATGAATGTTTTGTTTCAATAAATTGATAATCAATGGATAAATTATTCTTTTTGCAGATGCTTTTTATTAAAACTAAACCTAATCCAGATGAATTTTGTTCGTTAGACTCCTTGTAAAAGTAGTTAAAAATCATTTTTTCGTTTAAAGCAGTGTGCTTTCCGCTATTGCTAAACCTGATACTATCTTTGTTTATGTCAATGGTAACATCTCCTCCTTGTACGTTATGTATAAGGGCATTCTTAAGAAGATTGTTTATTAACATATCGCAAAGAATATTATCTATCTCTATATCTAAACTATCTTTTTCGTTTATTTGGATTGTGATTTGTTTTTGAGAAAATGTCTCTTTGAATAAATCTATTTTTTCATGTATTATTGCATTGATGTTTACTAATTCTTTATTGTTGAATTGGTTATTTTCTATTTTTGAAAGCATTAATAGAGATTTGTTCATTCTAGTCATTTTTCTTAAAGTAGAAATAGTGGTGAAGATTTTGTTCATTTGTTCTTCATTTAGGCTTTCATCTTCAAGTAATGACTCTAATTGAGTTATGCTTACTGCAAGTGGGGTTTGTATTTCATGTGATGCGTGACCTAAAAATAGTTTTTGTTGTTTATATGCTTCTTCTGCTCTTTGAGTACTTGACTTTGCTGCATTGAACAATTCTTGCATCTCCTTAATATTACTTTTGCATTCAGGAAATTCTTGTTCGTTTTTTCCTAACTGGTAGTCTCTATGCCAATTCAGAAGAATGTATAGAGGGTTAAGAGCTTTCTTGTAAACGGATAGATATATTGTTATAACAGATGTAATGAGTATTATGACAATTATGAAAAGCAGAACTAATATTCTTTCTTTTAATTCAATTTTTTCAATAGTTGGAGTGTATATTGTTAGTTTGTAGTAATTGTCATTGATGTCATAGAAAGGAATTATTAATCTTTTGCAAGGTTCTGTTTCGTTTCTTGCTGCAATAAATATGTTTGTGTCTTTAAAAGACATATTTTCCATAACAGATGCTTCTTCTTTTGTTATTTCTTCAATAATAAAAGAATTGTTGCTGCCGTCATACTTTACTGAATCTAATTTACCTTCGTTCTTTTCTTGTATTATTTGAAAAGCATATAATTCTAATGAGTCTTCAATCTCATCATCTATTTCTCTCATTGTGGTAATATAGAATAATACTGACCACAAACAAATAACTATGCTTATGAAAACACCTGCACCTAAAATAACTTTATAAAGAGCTTTCATCTGTTCTTTGAACTAATTTGTAACCTAATCCATATATTGATTTTAATTCTAAAGAGGCATCAGCATCTTTTAGTTTTTTACGAAGATTTTTCATTTGAGAGTAAATGAAGTCATAGTTTCCCATATCTCCAAAACTCTCTCCCCATACAAATTCTGCTAATGTATCTTTGTCAATAACCCTGTTTATTCTATTGTAAAAGAATTCTAAAATTTCAAATTCTTTTTTCTTTAAGATGAGTTCTGTATTGTTTACTAAGACTTTTTTTTCTGAATGTAAAATACTTACATTGCCTAAATTGCATGTTTTAAGCGAAGAGTTCTTTCTTCGTATAATTGTTTTTATTCTTGCAGATAATTCGGCAATATGATAAGGCTTTGCTAAATAATCATCAGCACCTAAATCTAATCCACTTACTTTGTCGTCTATAGAGTCTTTCGCAGATAGTATTATTACATTATCTTCTCTCTCTAAATTTTTTAAAGTTTTTAGAACCGATAAGCCATTGCCATCAGGTAACATTATATCTAAAAGAATGCAATCATAAGAACTGCTAATGATTTTGTCCATGGCTTGACTTAAAGTTGAAGCAGTATCAACTTGATAAGACTCTTTTTCTAATTCTGCTTTTGTTAAGAGGAGTAGGTGTTCCTCGTCTTCGATTATTAGTATTTTCATAATAAAAAAGCCTCAAACTAAATCTATATAATTTGTTTGAGGCTATGTGTTTTTATAAAACAATAAATTTCTTATTTAGCTGGAAGAACTTCTACTAATTCTATGCGGAATTTTAGTAAGCTTCCACCAGGTATTACATCGCTGTTTTGGTTGCCATACGCTAAATCAGGGTGCACCCAAAACTCATAAATAGAACCTTGTTGCATTAAGAGGAATGCTTCTCTTATGCCTGGGATTAATCCGTTTAAGACAGAGATAGTTGGGTCACCTTCTCTAGTAAAAGTGTTTTCTATAGCTTCAGAGAAAGTACCATCTACATTCAATGCATACAAAGAGTAATTGAATCTAACTCTATCGTCAATAGATGTAGGAGATGCTCCGTTACCTTTTTTCTCAACTCTGTATTGTAGGCCACTTTGAGTTGTTACAACGCCTTTTTCATTTTTATTTTTTTCTAAAAATTCTGCTGCGGCGTTTCTGTAAGGTACTGCTGCTTTATCTGAATTTGCCATTTGCTTTTCCATTAATACGGTTTGATAGCTTTGCATAACAGCAGACATTTCTTCTTGTGAGATAGCGCAAGTTGTGTCTCCATTATAAACTTGTTGAAAAGCGGCAAAAAATACTTCTGGATTAATTTCCATTCCTTGGGCTATCCAAGCCATAGCTTGAGAATAACCAAGAACATAAGAAGCAGAATCTGTTACGTTTTTAAAATTGCTTGCATCAACTACTCTTTCTTTTTGAGAGCAAGCAATAAATGTTAAAGAGCTTAAAGCAATAACGCTTGCTAAACGAAATACATTTTTCATCACTAATGATATTCAATTTTAAATTATTTGCAAAATTATGAATATTTTGTTGATAAACTATTAAAAAAATGAGAAAAAAATAGGTGGCTATCATTGAATTACTTAACTTTGCACAAAAATTATAAAACAACTCACTTGGATTGTTATTTTATATAGTAAAGTAAATTAAAAAGATTGGAAAAATGAAGAATAAGTACAATGATTTGATTGAGCAAACTTTCGAGTTTCCACAAGAAGAATTTAAGACAGAGGAAAACGAACTATTGTTTCACGATATTCCTTTGATGGATATAATTAAACAATATGGAACTCCTTTAAAGATAACATTCTTACCAAAAATTACCTCTCAAATTCAAAGAGCTAAAAGGCTTTTTAATGTTGCTATTGCTAAAACCGATTACAATGGAACTTACAATTATTGTTATTGTACAAAGAGTTCTCATTTTTCTTTTGTGCTAGATGAAGTCATAAAAAACGATGTACATTTAGAAACTTCTTCTGCATTTGACATTAACATAATTAACGAATTATACGAGCAAGGAAAAGTAGGAAAAGACCAATATATATTATGTAATGGTTTTAAACGTCCTCAATATATAGAGAATATAGCAGAGTTAATTCGCAATGGTTTCACTAATGTAATTCCGATTATAGATAATATGGAGGAGTTAGACGTAATGAATACTATTGTTGATATGCCATGTAATGTAGGTATTCGTATTGCATCCGAAGAAGAACCTATGTTTGACTTTTATACATCAAGACTTGGAATAAGATATAATTGCATAGTAGATTTTTATAAAGAAAAGATAGCAAACAATCCTAACTTTAAACTAAAAATGCTTCACTTCTTTATCAATACAGGAATCAAAGACTCTGCATATTATTGGAATGAGTTGCAAAAATGCGTAAACGTATATTGCGAATTGAAAAAAGTATGTCCAGACTTAGATAGTTTAGATATAGGAGGAGGCTTCCCTATCAAAAACTCATTAGGTTTTGAGTATGATTACGAGTACATGGCAGAAGAAATTCTTGCACAAATAAAAGATATCTGTAACAAACAAGGCGTTCAAGAACCAAATATCTTTACTGAGTTCGGCTCATTCACAGTAGGAGAAGCAGGATGCATATTATATAGTATCATAGATCAAAAACGACAAAACGACAAAGAGTTATGGTATATGATAGACTCTTCTTTCATAACAACGCTTCCTGACACTTGGGGAATAGGACAAAGATTTATTCTTTTACCTATAAACAAATGGGATAACGAATACCAAAGAGTATTTCTTGGAGGTTTAACTTGCGACTCACAAGATTACTATTCAGCAGAGGTACATTCTAATGCAGTATTCTTACCAAAATATACAAATGATGAAGAAGAACCTTTATATATAGGCTTCTTCCACACAGGAGCTTATCAAGAAAGTTTAGCAGGTTATGGTGGCATTCAACACTGTCTAATTCCACAACCAAAACACATAATATTAGACAAAGATGAAAACGGAGAATGGTACACAAAACTTTTTGCCAAAGAACAAAGTCATAAATCAATGCTAAAAATACTAGGATATTAAAAAACTTTCGTACTTTTGCACTTTATTTTATAATTTATTAACAAAAAACAAATCAAAATGATTGACACAACAAAATATTCAGGCAAAACACGCCAAGAAACAGACCTTATAGGAACAAGAGAAATTCCTGTTGAAGCATTATATGGCGTGCAATCAGTAAGAGGTTTTGAAAACTTCAAAATTTCAGGAAAATTAATGAACGACTATCCTAACTTTATTAAAGGAATGGCTTTGACAAAAAAAGGAGCAGCCGTTGCAAACCACAAACAAGGTAAATTAACAGACGAACAATTCAAAGCTATATCTCAAGCTTGTGATGAATTATTTGAAGGAAAACATCATGAATTTTTCCTATCAGACATGATACAAGGAGGAGCAGGTACAACAGTAAATATGAATGCAAACGAAGTGCTTGCAAACCGTGCATTAGAAATAATGGGTAAAGAACACGGACAATACGAATTCTGTTCACCAAACGACCACTTAAACGCTTCTCAATCTACAAACGATGCTTATCCAACAGCATTCCACTTTGGATTATACTTAGAAAACAGAAGACTTGCTGAAGCAATGACTAAAATCGTTGAGTCATTAGATAAAAAAGCAGAAGAGTTTTCTCAAATAATCAAAATGGGAAGAACTCAATTACAAGACGGAGTTCCAATGACATTAGGTCAAACATTCAAAGGATTTGCTAACTTAATAAGAAGAGAAATCGCTAACTTAAACAATGCAGCAGAAGAATTATTATGCATTAACATGGGAGCAACAGCGATAGGAACAGGAATCTGTTCAGAACCTGGTTATAGCAAACTTTGTACAGAAGCTTTAAGAGAAATAACTGGCTGGAACGTAACATTAGCAGAAGACTTAGTAGAAGTAACATCAGATACATCAGTACTTGTAGGCTACTCATCAGAATTAAAACGTATCGCGTTGAAGGCAATCAAAATATGCAACGACTTACGTTTAATGGGTTCAGGTCCAAGATGTGGAATCCACGAATTATTCTTACCTGAAATGCAACCAGGCTCATCAATCATGCCAGGAAAGGTAAATCCAGTTATTCCAGAAGTGATGAACCAACTTTGCTACAAAGTAATCGGAAACGATACAGCAGTAATGCTTGCAGCTGAAAACGCACAATTAGAATTAAACGTAATGGAGCCAGTATTAGTTTACTGCTTATTCGAATCAATTGACTTATTGACAAACGGATTTGATACATTACGTACATTATGTATCGATGGTATTAAAGCTGATGCAGAAAATTGCGAACGCCAAGTAAAAGGTTCAATCGGTATTGTTACAGCTTTAAACCCAATCATAGGATACAAAAACTCTACAAAGATAGCAAAAGAAGCTATGGCGACAGGAAAAGGAGTTTATGATTTAGTATTGGAACACGATATTCTTTCAAAAGAAGACTTAGACACAATACTAAAACCAGAAAATATGATTGCGCCAGTTAAATTGGATATAAAACCAAGAAAATAAGCAATCTTAAAATGTAGAAAAGGCGACTAAACTAACTTAGTCGCCTTTTTCTTTTACTTAAACTTCACTTTAAGAAAATAAAACGCTCGCAAGTCAAAATAAAACAAAGACTCACGAGCGTTTTTCTTTTAAGTTAACTTTTTAGAATACATTTATGCACCACAGAAGTACAATAAATGATACAACGACAAAGCCAGCACCCAATGCATGATTTCCTTTGGTTGCCTCTTCGTCTATTTCTTCAATCGTTTCTGTATGATTTGTTTTTACATCATAACAAATTCCACTTTTATTTATGAAAAATTGCATGTAACCCTTAGATTCAATTGTTGTCGCACTTCCTGAACCTTTATAAGTGTTGATATTGCTGTTAAATACACTGTTTTCGTAAATTATAATAATACCTTCTGCTCCATCGGAAAATTGTTTGTCGGGTGCTCCAAGTGTTGTTACTATTTCATTATGGCTTTTACCAACATATTCCTTTTTATATTCTTCTTCTTTTGAAATAGTAGTGTATTTATATACAGTACATGAAGTAAATAAAGATACTATAACAACAATTATACCAATTTTCAAAAAACTATAACTTTTCATTTTATCTTCTTTTTATTGATTACGTAATATTTTTCGTTTATAATTCTTTCAGATTACAAAAGTATAACAATTTTTTAAAAGCACAACAAAATCTTATACAAACTCTTAATTTCCTCTTTCAAAGTTTTACAGAGAAAAACCTTTATTTTACGAAAATTTTGTTTTGGGATTTTTGTGAATTTTTTGCGAAAAATTGACGAAAATTAGGGTGATTTTAGGGTAAATTATGGCTTTGGCGAGTGAAGTCTTTGAAAAAATGGAAAAAAGCAAAGAAAAAATAAAATAAAACAAAGAAATAATTTTCTAAAATCAAGAATTATTTGTCTGAAATCAAGAAAAAAATCACGCTAAATCAAAGAAAAATTTAGCGTTTTCAAGGCTTAAAAAAAGTTAAGTCTTTGATTTAGTGTCATTTGCTTAAAGACTTATATTTTCAAAATTTGCAGTCAAGAAATTTAGACTTGAAAATTCTTTAAGCATTTGGGCTTAACTCGTGGGGAAACGAGTTTATTGACCCCTGATTCCAAAATTTATTGTAACTTTGTCTTTCAATAAATTTTAGAATTATGAGAAAAGTTGAAATGAATAGAAGTTTGAGAACAATTACATTTTTGTCTGTTTTATTTTTTATTACGGCTTGCTCTTCTCTTTCAAAACAAGAATACTATGAAAAGCAAGTTGTGTTTCCTGATAATGCCACATTAGAGCAAAAAATCGACATGGCATCACGATTAGTTCCCACAAAACAACAATTAGAATGGCAAGAAATGGAGCTGACTGCCTTTTTGCATTTTGGAATCAATACATTTACAGGCAATGAATGGGGAGATGGTAAAGATAGTCCTCAACTTTTCAATCCTACTCAATTAGATTGCGAACAATGGGCAAAGGCACTGAAAGACGGAGGCTTTAAAATGGTAATCCTTACGGCAAAACACCACGATGGTTTTTGCTTATGGCCAACCAAAACAACAGAATATTCCGTTAAAAACTCGCCTTGGAAAAACGGAAAGGGAGATGTAGTTCGTGAATTGCGAGATGCTTGCAACAAATACGGATTAAAATTCGGCATTTATATATCTCCATGGGATAGAAACGCAAGTTGCTATGGCGATTCTCCAAAATACAATGAATATTTCTCACAACAACTTACCGAACTACTAACTAACTATGGCGAAATCCACGAAATATGGTTTGATGGAGCTAATGGCGAAGGTCCAAATGGCAGAAAACAAATCTATGATTGGGATTTGTTTTTAAAAACCATAAGAAAACATCAGCCAAAAGCAGTTACAGCAATAATGGGAGACGATGTTCGTTGGGTAGGTAACGAAGGCGGATTAGGAAGAGAAACTGAATGGAGTGCAACTGTACTAACACCGGGAAGTTATTCTCATTGCGATAAATCAAATCAAGCACTTGGCATTGATAATATGTCAAAAGATTTAGGCAGTCTTACACTTCTCAACAACGCAAAGCAGATATATTGGTATCCATCAGAGGTTGATGTTTCTATACGTCCGGGTTGGTTCTATCATTCCAAAGAAGACAAAGAAGTTCGCTCCTTACAAAACCTTGTAAACATATATTATCAATCCGTAGGTTGCAATTCAGTTTTGTTACTCAATATTCCACCAGACAAAAGAGGCTTAATACACGAAACAGACGTGCAACGCATAAAAGAACTTTCTAATTACATAAACAAAACCTTTGAAAACAATCAAGTAATAAAAGGAAATAAAACTTGGAAAGCCTCAAAAGGCGAAAGCAAAGAGTATAAAATAAAACCAAAATCAAAGTTTAACACCCTTTTAATTCAAGAAGACATTACAAAAGGGCAAAGAGTAGAAGAATTTTCGGTAGAAATCTATGAGCAAGGACAATGGAAACAAATAGCAAAAGGCACAACAATAGGCTATAAAAGGCTATTAAGATTTGCAGATTGCCAAGCAGAAAAACTAAGAATAACAATCAACAACACAAGAGCCGAAGCCAACATAGAAAACATAGGGCTTTATTTCGCTGAAAGCTTATAAAATAGAAATAAAAACGCTCGTTTGTCAAAATATTTCAAAGACTCACGAGCGTTTTTCTTTTAAATAAAAATTTCAATTCAAAGAATTAATTTATCAACATTAAATTTTCATTAAATTTTTCCATATTCGCTTCTTCCGTAAGCCTACTTATTTGAAACCAATCAACGATTGTCCAAACTCCTAAACCTCCGCCTGTAAGTAATTTAAGGATTCCCCAACCTGTTTGACCAATTAAAAATCTATCAACGCCCCAAGAACCAACTAAAATAGAAACTATTACATTTACAGTAGGGTCTAAGTAATCTCCTGTTGCAAGCAATTGAATTTGTTCAGGGGTTAAAGATTCTAATTTTTGCTTAACAATCATTACATCTGCGGTTGAGAATTTTTTACCATTCTGCATCATAAATGAATTGATGTACAATTTTTTCGTTTCCTCATCATTTGCATCTAACATTTCAATTTGAATTGGCAACATTTCACCTTGATTTAATTTATCATTGTCGTTTTCTGCAAAAACCGCATTTGTCGATAAAGCAAATACGAAAAACATTAAAGAAATTACTTTTTTCATTTTTCTTAAATTTTAATTTGTTATTATTTTTCTTCCTTTGCCCAAGTCCCAAATGGCGATTTATTGATTTCTTCCCTTGATTAAATAGCATAAAAAACGTGGGACTTTTTTCTTATCGTTGAATGAGGTCCTCGAAACTACCTATATACCAAATAAGAATAGCCCACGATATTACTCGTGAGCGTTCTTAACCTATTCTTTTGGTACATTACATGAAATTTTCGAGGTTTCATTCAACCAATAATAAGCAAAAACGCTTTTATGTCGTATTAAAATTTACTAAGTCTTAATAATAATTATTCTTTGTCTCCTTTTTGTCTTCCTTTTTTAGGGTTAATAACTTGCTTGCAAAGGTATAACAATTTTTGATAACTACAAAAATTTTTTCAAAGGTATTTTTAAACACTTTTTTATGCCTTATAAATATATTTTCTTAACAAAAAAAGCTTCAACTCATTGAAAAAATTGACCAAAATTGAGGGTAAATTTCACTAAAACTAAGAGTCGTTTTCATCAAACGCTGTTTAATTTTCACCAAACGCCGTTTAATTTTTTTTAAACGCCGTTTAATTTTGAGAAAACAGCGTTTTTTTCGCAAAAATCAAGTAAAAAATAGCGTTTTTTGGTCTTAAAAATGCCTTATTTAAGGCTTGAAAATTATTAAATCGTTGATTAATAATGCTTTGCTTAATTTCAAATGCTTAAGGAATTTGAAAAGAAAAAAATAAAGTTCAAAAATTTCGTAGTATTTGGGCATTTGATTTTAATTAAAAAATGTTAAATTTTTTTAAGATATGGTAAAATGTCCTTTGATTGTGAAATTTATTGTATTTTTGTAGTTTTATTGTTGACGATTATATTAAAGTGAAAAAGCTTGATAAACTCATAATAAAATCCTATTTAGGACCTTTGCTTATGACTTTCTCGCTTTCCTTATTTGTCTTTCTTTTGCAGTTCCTTTGGAAACAAATAGAGCAAATAATAGGAAAGGGATTGGGAGTAGAGGTTATTCTAGAGCTTGTGTTGTATGCTTGTGCAACGCTTGTGCCTATGGCTTTGCCGTTGGCAGTTTTGCTTGCAAGCATTATGACTATGGGGAATTTTGGTGAGAAGTATGAATTAGTGGCAATGAAAGCTGCAGGTATTTCGCTTTGGAGGGTTTTAAGACCTCTTATAATCATATCTGTTTTGTTTTCAATTATGGCTTTTTTCTTTTCAAACAAGGTTATCCCTGTTGCAAATATGAAATTGAGAACTGTCCTTTATGAAGTAAAGACAAAGAAACCTACTTTGAATATAAAGCCTAATCAATTCTATTCGGAGATTGAAAACTACACTATAAGAATTGGAAGTAAGGACAAGGAGGGTGTAAATATGAAGGATATCATAGTTTATGATCACTCTAAAGACTTGGGAAATGTGAGTGTTACTTTGGCAGATAGTGGACAGATGTATGCAACTCCTGATGGCAATACTTTGATATTTCGTTTGTTTTCGGGATATACTTTTGATGAGGATATATCTGGTGTGAATATTCATTCACGTCCTTTGATGAGGTTGAACTTTAAGGAGCAAGTTATTAGGTTTGATGTTTCTGATTTTGCTTATCAAGAGGCTGATGACAATCGTTATGAGGGGCATTACAAGATGCTTGATATAAAAGCATTGAATAGGAATTTGGATACTTTGTATCGCAAAACGGGAATGATAGGAGAGAATATCGCAAGAATATCTAAAGAGAATTTTTCGGTTAAGGCTCAGCCTAATGCACAGTCTAAGGAGAATTTTTATGAGAAGTTTAAGTCGCTTCCTTTGGAGCAACAAAGAAATATAGATAATATTGTAGATAGTAAAATAGAGTTTGTTTGCAATGATATGAATTCTTGGATTGTGCAAATGAATTCGGAGCAAGATATGGTGCGTCGTCATCAGATTGAATTGCATAGAAAGTTTACTCTTTCTGCAGCATGCTTAATTCTTTTCTTTATTGGAGCGCCACTTGGTGCTATAATAAGAAAAGGAGGTATGGGAATGCCTATAGTGGTTTCTACTGTGGCATTTATTATTTACTATATTGTAGGAACAATGGGAGAAAACGCAACAAGAGAAGGGGAAATGCCAATATGGGTTGGAATGTGGCTTTCAACAATTGTTTTTCTTCCTTTAGGATTATTTCTTACCACAAAGGCGACAAGCGATGCAGGATTGCTGAATGCTGAAGTGTGGACAAAGACAATAGAAAAGATATTAAACAAACTAAAAAATATATATAGAAAAACGAAATGAAGATACTTCAATTTTGTTATAAACCTCCTTATCCAGCTTTAGATGGAGGCTCAATGGGAATGCATTATGTTACTGAAGGCTTGATAAACAACGGACATCAAGTTAAGGTTTTGTCATTTCATTCAAAAAAACATCCTTGTAAGGTAGAAAAACTACCTGAAGAATATGTAGAAAAAACACAATTTGAAACAGTATTTGTAGATTTAGATATAAAGATATTGCCTGCATTGGTTGCTTATTTATGTGGAGAAAGCTATCATGTGAAAAGGTTTATCAATGATGCAATGAAACGCAAACTTGTAGAGATTCTTAAGAAAGAAGAATTTGATATAATACAAGTTGAAAGCATATTTTTAACACCTTATTTGCCATTGATGAGAAAATACAGCAAGGCAAAGATTGTGTTGAGAGCTCCTAATATTGAAAACAAGATTTGGTGGCGAATCTATAAGGCAACAAAGAATCCTTTTAAGAAAAGCTATATTAAACATCTTGCATTGACACTTGAATACTATGAAAACTCACATATAAACGACTATGATGCAGTTAGTCCTGTAACGGATGTTGATGCGCAATATTTCATAGAGCATGGATTAAGAAAAGTTTGCAAAGCAATTCCTTTTGGAATGAATACACCTGAGCTTATCTCTGATGTGTTGCAAGAAAAGGATACTATATTCCATATAGGCTCAATGAATTGGCATCCAAACGAACAAGGCATAAAATGGTTTTTAGAAGAGTGTTGGTCAAAGGTTAAAGAGCAATCTCCTCAAGTAAAAGCATATTTTGCAGGTCGTTATATGCCACAATGGCTTTTGAATACGGAGATGGAAGATGTGAATATAGTAGGAGAGGTTGCAGATAGTATTCATTTTATGACAAGTAAGCAAATAATGGTTGTGCCTTTGCTTTCGGGAAGTGGAATAAGAATTAAGATTATTGAGGCAATGAGCATAGGAAAAACTGTTATCGCAACAACAATAGCTGCAGAGGGGATAATGTATGAGGATAAGAAAAATATCATAATTGCTAATACTCCTGAAGAATTTGCAGCTGCAGTGAAATTCTGTTTGGATAATCCTGAAGAATGTAAGGCAATAGGCGATGAGGCTTATAAATTGATTGCTGAACAATATAATAACGATAATATAGTTAAACAATTAGTAAGTCTTTACGAACAAGTCTTATAATGAAAGTAGCAGTAGTTTTAACAAGAATTCCTTTTCCTTTGATGAAGGGCGATAAATTAAGAGCCTATTATCAAATTAAGGAATTGTCTAAAGAACACGAAATACATCTTTTTTGCCTTAACTACAAAGATGAAGAGGAAAAGGCAAAGCAAGAATTGTATAAATACTGCAAAACTATACATATAGAAAAGTTAAATCTATTCACAAGTCTTTGGAGAGTTGCTTTGTCGTTATTTAGCAACATTCCATTTCAAACTGCTTATTATAACTCTTTGCGAGCAAAGAAAAGACTATGTGAATTTGTAGATAAGAATGAGATAGATATTTGTTATTTTCAATTTGTTCGTTTAGCTCCTTTCGCAAAACGAATAAAGCAGAGAAAGGTTTTGGATTTCCAAGATACTTTATCTGTAAATATGAAAAGACGTGCAGATAAATCTAATCTGCTTTCGCGATTGATTTTCTCTTATGAGGCGAAGAAACTTGCTAAATATGAGGCAAAAATGTTTGATTGCTTTGATGCTCTGACTATAATCACAGATGCTGATAGAGAACTTTTGAAGACAGATAGACGAAACGAAGTGAAAATTATTGCAAATGGCGTTTCGGAAAATTATTTTGAGTATCCAAAGAGAGAGAATAAACCTTTTGATTTGTTGTTTAGTGGAGCTATGAGCTATGCTCCTAATATTGATGCTGCGGAATATCTTATAAAAGAGATAATGCCGATAGTTTGGCAGCAAAAACCTGATGTGAAAATTGCGATTGCAGGTGGTGGAGCTCCTTTGTCTTTGCAAAAACTTGCAAATGAAAGAGTAGTTATGCCGGGTTGGGTAGATGATATGAAGGAATATTATTCTCAATCAAATATATTCATTGCTCCAATGCAAATTGGTACGGGTTTACAAAATAAACTTTTGGAAGCAATGGCTATGAATATGCCTTGTATTACAAGCCCTTTAGCAAATCAGGCATTGAAAGCAAAAGATAAGACAGAAATATTGATTGCTAATAATGCAAAAGAGTATGCTGATTGTGTGCTAAGACTATTGGATAATCCTACGCTTGCAAAAGAGATAGCAGATGCAGGGAAGGATTATGTTTATCAGCATTATAGTTGGAAGACTAATTGTGATAGGCTTTCTGAAATCTTTTATGAATTAAATTCTTTATCAAGATAGGTTTGTAATTCATCTATACTCAAACCATGTTGCACAATTCCTTGTTTTGCAACAGATATTTTTCCTGTTTGTTCGCTGACTATAACTGATATTGCGTCACTTTGTTCAGTTATTCCTATGGCAGAGCGGTGTCTCAAACCCATACTTAAAGGAATATTGTTGTTTTTACTTACAGGTAATATACATCTTGCAGCTTGAATTTTGTTGTCGCTTATGATTACTGCGCCATCGTGAAGAGGTGTGTTTTTAAAAAATATTGTTTCTATTAGTTGTGAGCTGATTTCTGATTCAAATACATCTCCTGTTTGTATGATTTGTTCCAATGGATTGGATTTACAAATCACTAATAAGGCTCCTGTGTAAGTTTGAGAAAGGTGACTGCAGGCTAAAACTATAGCTGAAGAGTTTAGATTGTTTTTAGAACTTTGACTTGTTTTCCAAAAGATTAGCTTTTTCCATTTATCCAAAAATCCATTTGAGCCTAAAAGTATAAGGAATCGTCTTATTTCGCCTTGGAAAATTACTATCAATGCAATAACTCCAACAGAAATAAATTGATCTAGTATTTCTGTTAGTAGCTTCATGTCAAGGAATTTTACTACCTTGCTGGTTATGTAAATTAAAACGAAACCTATTAATATGTTAAGGGCGTTTGTTCCTTTTAAAAGTTTGTACAAATAGTAGAACAATACTGCAACTAATAGTATATCTACTACATCAATTATTTGGAATGAAGGTAAGCCTTGAATAACGTTTAGTTCCATTGTTTTATGTGTTTATTATAATTTCTAAATAAGGTTATACATTCTTTTGCTTCTTTGACATCGTGTACTCTTAGTATGTCTGCTCCGTTTTGAAGTGCGAATGCGTGTAAAAATGTTGTGCCATTGAGAGCTTGTTGCGCATTTGTGTTGAGTGTTTTGTATATCATGCTTTTGCGAGATATGCCAGTAAGGATTGGAAGTCCAAATATTTCAAATTCTTTTTGACGAGCTAGTAATTCGAAATTATTTTCGGCTGTTTTGCCAAAGCCAAAGCCTAAATCTAATATTATATCTGTCGCTCCGTATTGGTATAGTGATTCAATTTGTTTTGAGAAGAATTTACTGATTTCAAGGATTAAATTATCGTAACTTGGATTCGTTTGCATGGTTTCTGGAATCGCAGGACAATGTGTTAGAACGTACGGAAGCTTTATTGCTCCTATTGTTTCCAACATTGCTTTGTCAAATGTGCCTCCTGAAATGTCGTTTATTATGTCTGCTCCATTATCAGCAACTGCTTTGCTTACTTCAGACCAAACAGTGTCTATGGAAATTACAACTTTTGGGAATTCTTTTCTTATGCCTTCTAATACGGGTAAAATTTTTGCTATTTCTTCTTTTGCTTCTATTAGTTTTGCTCCTGGTCTTGTTGAACAAGCTCCTATGTCAATTATATCTACTCCTTCTTCTATTAAGGATTCAGCCTTTTTTATAGCATGCTTTGTGTCAGTGTATTTACCTCCGTCAAAGAAAGAATCATCAGTAATGTTTAGAATACCCATTACTTTTGGCTCATTGAATTCAAAAACTTTTTTTTGACAAATAATACTCTGCTTTTTAAAATTTGTTGTAATTTTACCCTCGAAAAACATTTTTAATTCTTTTATTTAGCAAAGATAGTAAAAATATGAATAATACGAATTTTGAATACGATAATGTTATAAAAAAGTGCAAAGAATTGTTTGAAGCAAAACTTTCTGATTATGGCACTTCTTGGAGAATTTTACGTTTGGCTTCATTGACTGATCAAATATTTATTAAGGCTTCTCGTATAAGAAGTATTCAGGAGTCAGGTAAACAATTAGTTGATGAGGGTATTGTCTCCGAATTTATCGGTATGATAAATTATGGAATTATTGCTTTGATTCAAATAGAGTTGAAGGATAATCAAGAAATGGAACTTCCAAAAGATAAGGCTTTGAGTTTGTATGATAAATATGTTAATGCTACTAAAAGTCTTATGTTGAAAAAGAATCACGATTATTCAGAAGCATGGAGAGATATGAGAGTTAGCTCTATCACTGATTTGATTCTAATGAAGATTTTGAGATTAAAACAAATAGAAGATAATCAAGGTAAGACTTTAGTTAGCGAAGGGGTAGATGCTAACTATCAAGATATTGTTAATTATTCGGTTTTTGCGTGTATTAAATTAGGTTTGTAAGATGAAAGCTTTGTCTATATTGTTAAGGGCTTTATTTGGTGGAGTCTTTATTTTTTCAGGTTTTGTAAAGGCAGTTGACCCTTGGGGTACGGCTTATAAGATAGAAGAGTATATAGCAGTTTTTGGAATGAATTGGCTAACTGATGCTATGTCATTTCTTCCTATTACTTTGTCTATTCTTTTGAGTTCATTGGAATTTATGATAGGAGTTTTGATTTTCTTCGGATTCTTTCCTAAAATTTCAAAGTATTCAGCTGCTATCATTATGGCTTTCTTTACGGTGCTTACTTTCATAGATGCTTTAACTAATAAGGTAGATGATTGTGGTTGCTTTGGCGATGCAATTAAATTAACTAACTGGGAAACTTTTTGGAAAAATATAGTATTGGATTTCCTTCTTGTAGGCATTATTCTTATTGAAAGAAAAATGGTTTTGGGTACTTCAAAGATTAATTCAAAACTAATAACAAGTATTTTTGGTTTGTTTATTATTGTGTTTTCTATTTATAGTGCAGTTTATGAGCCTGTGATTGACTTTAGAGCATGGAAGGTTGGTAATCAAATGGTGCCTGTTGGAGATGATGTAACACCACCTGTTAGTTATGCTAAATATAGAAATAATGAAACAGGAGCAGAAAAGGAATTTACTATGGAAAATCTTATGGAAGAGTATAAAGTAAATCCTGATTTTGCAAAACAATGGACATTCCTTGATTCAAGAGTGGAAAATACAAATACTGTTGCAGCAGATGGTTTTTCTCTAATTCTTTTAGATATGGGAGAAGAAGATGAAACAATAGATATTCTTTCAGATACTACATCTGATTTGTATATGATAACTTCTTATGATGTTAGAAAGGCAAATGAAAAAGGACTTAATAGAGTTTTGAATTTTGCTACAGAGATGCAAAAACAAAATAATAGAGTTCTTATAGTTACTGCAACCAATTCAGAAGGTTGTTCAAAGTTTCTTGAAAACTATCCTGCAGCTAATAATTTCTTAATATACTCTTCTGATGATAAGTCGATAAAAACTATTTTGCGTTCAAATCCTGGAATAATAAAAATATCAAAAGGAAAAGTAGAAGCAAAATGGTCTTGGAGAAATTTGCCAGAATTAGAATCTTTAGCTAAAGAATAGAAAATTTGATAGCATACATTCTTAAAAAAATATCATACGGTTTTCTAGTTATGTTCGGGGTAATAACACTTGTTTTTGTGTTATTCAACATTTTGCCCGGAGATCCTGCTCGTATGATGTTAGGACAAAGAGCTGATGAAAAGAGTATTGAGATAATCCATAAGGAATTGGGATTGGATAAACCATTGCATCAGCAATATTTTAAATATCTTAATGATTTAAGTCCTATAGGAGTAAAAGAAAATGGAGATATTGGTTTTAAAGCTCCGTATTTAAGAAGATCTTATCAAAGCAATAAGCCCGTTGCTGATATATTAAAAGAGGCTTTTCCAAACACAATCTATTTAGCATTGTTAAGTATTGCTATCGCATTTGTTGTGGGAGTAAGTCTTGGAGCATTGTCTGCTGTATATAAAGATAGCATTTTGGAAAAAGTAGTGTTAGTTGTCACGTCACTGGGTATGAGTTTACCGTCCTTTTTTGCTGCTATTTTGATTGCGTGGATTTTTGCCTTTCTTTTGGCAGATTACACAGGGCTTTCTATGTTTGGTAGTTTATATAGCGTAGATGACTTTGGAGAAGGGGAGTATTTGAGTTTGAAAAACATTATCTTGCCAGCTGTAACTCTAGGAATACGTCCTCTTGCTGTAATAACAGAATTGACAAAAAGTACAATGAAAGAAGTTCTTGAACAGGACTATATAAGAACTGCAAGAGCAAAGGGTTTAAGTAAGTTTAAAGTGATTTATTCTCATGCTTTACGAAATACTCTCAATCCTATTGTAAGTTCAATAAGTGGTTGGTTCGCTTCTTTGATAGCAGGAGCAGTTTTTGTTGAATATATATTTGACTGGAAAGGTGTTGGGGTTGTAATTGTGGATAGCTTAGAAAAATATGACTTTCCAGTATTGATGGGAGCTTTAATTGTTATTTGTGTAATACTTATTTTGATAAATATATTGACAGATATAATATACGCACTCTTAGATCCAAGAGTGCGTATGAAATAGTTTACCATTTATTCCAATGGATTCTGTCTTCTTTCCATTTGTCTTTTGGTTCTTGTTCTTTTTCTCTAACTCCAATTGGAATGATGTTTAATGGAACAATGTGTTCTGGTAAAGATAATAAGGCTTTTAATGCTTCTACTCTTTCGGGATTAGGATATACTCCACACCAAACAGCACCAAGTCCCATAGAATGTGCTGCTAAAAGAATGTTTTCTGTTGCTGCGGAGCAGTCTTGAACCCAAAATTCTTGTGCTACACCTTCTAATGCAAGTTTTAAATCTCCGCAAACTATGATTGCACAAGATGCTTTTTTTATCATACCAGCATTTTTGAATTCATTGCCAATTTTCTCCATTAAATCTCTATCGTCAATGACCATAAACGCCCAAGGTTGTTTGTTTACCGCACTTGGAGCCGACATTCCTGCTCTTAATAGAGTTAGGATTGCATCTTTTTCTACCTTTTCAGAAGAATAAGAACGAATACTTGTTCTGTTGTAAATTGTTTCCAATGCAGGAGTTTCCAATTTAACTTGTGCACTAGCCGTAAATCCTACGAAAATACAGCATAAAATTGTAAAAATGTTTCTAAATCTCATATTGTTTATGTTTAATGTTTCTTATAAAAACGCATTTTATTGAAATTAATTATTAATTTTGCAAACTAAATTAAAAAAATAAATTAAACATTATGAATAATACATACAAAGCAGTGTCTGCACAAGAGGCAGTAAAGGTTATCAAAAGTGGCGACCACATACATTTAAGCAGTGTGGCTTCTGCTCCAAAGTGTCTTATAGATGCAATGTGTGAAAGAGGAAGAAATAAAGAATTTAAAAACGTTTACATTCACCATCTTCACACAGAAGGAGAAGCACCTTATGCAAGTGCAGAATTTGAAGGAATATTCCAACATGATGCTTTCTTTGTTGGAGCAAACGTTCGTAAAGATGTTCAAGCAGGTTATGCAGATTATATTCCAATCTTTTTGAGCGAAACACAAAAGCTATATAGAGAAGGATATGTTCCTTGTGATGTAGCAATGGTTCAAGTTTGTCCTCCTGATGATCATGGATATGTTTCTTTAGGTACAAGTGTTGATGCAACTTTGGCAGCTATTGAAACAGCAAAAACCGTTATCGCAGTAGTAAATCCAAAAGTTCCTCGTTCATTTGGTGATGCTTTAATTCCAATGAGCATGATTGATATTTTTGTTGAAGATGATACTCCATTGATGCCAGGTCACTTCACAGAACCAAACGAACAAGAAATAGCAATAGGAAAACATTGTGCAGCTTTAATCGAAGATGGCGCTTGTATGCAAATGGGAATTGGTGCAATTCCTAATGCAGTGCTTGCACAACTTGGAGGTCATAAAGACTTAGGTATTCACACAGAAATGTTTGCTGATGGAGTTTTACCATTAGTTGAAAAAGGAATCATAAACGGAAGAAATAAAGTTTTAGACAGAGGTAAAATGGTTTCTACTTTCTTAATGGGTAGTCAAAAAGTTTATGATTTTCTTCATAACAACCCAATGGTTGCAATGATGGACGTTGCTTATACAAATGACCCATTTGTTGTTGCTCAACAACCAAAGATGACAGCAATCAACTCTGCACTTCAAATCGATTTAACAGGACAAGTTTGTGCAGACTCTTTAGGAACTAAATTCTTCTCAGGAGTTGGAGGACAAATAGACTTCATTTACGGAGCATCAAGAAGTAAAGGAGGAAAATCAATTATAGCAATGCCATCTGTAACTAAGAACGGAATTAGCAAAATTGCTAACACTCTAACACTTGGAGCAGGAGTTGTAACAACAAGAAATCATATTCATTGGTTTGTTACAGAATTTGGAGCAGTTAATCTTTATGGAAAGAGCCTTCAAGAAAGAGCTAGATTGTTAATCTCAGTTGCTCACCCTGATCACAGAGAAGAATTAGACAGAGCAGCCTTTGAGCGTTACGGATCTCACTATCATTTTATCAGCAAATAAGGATAAAATTTAATTATAATGAAGAGATTGATTCTTAAAGAGTCAATCTCTTTTTTTGTATTAAAAAAATAAAATCAAGAATTAATAAAATGATTCTTGAAAAGAAAAAAATAATTCTTGAAAAGAAAAAAATAATTCTTGAAAAGAAAAAAATAATTCTTGATTTTAAAATATCTGTTTTTTGATTTGTCTTTTTTTGATTTCTTTTGTAAATTTGCACTTGCTTTTTAACATTAATAAAACTTATAAAAGTGGGACGTTTATTAGCAATAGATTATGGTTTAAAAAGAGTTGGATTAGCTGTAAGTGATTATATGCAAGTGATTGCCACTACACTTACAACAGTTCCGACTGTAGATATTTTCCCTTATCTTAAAGATTACATGAGTCGAGAACAAGTCGATGCAATAGTTGTAGGTGATCCAAAGCAAATGGACAATACTCCTTCTGAATCGGCAAAAAGTGTTCATTTATTCGTAGATGAGTTAGGACAACAATTCCCTGATATTGATATTTATATGATAGATGAGCGTTTTACTTCAAAAATAGCAAGTCAAACCATAGCTAAATCAGGCAAAAGCAAGAAAGCAAGGAAAGATAAAGGTTTAATTGATACTGTTGCCGCAGTGTTGATTTTACAGGATTTTATGAAAATGAAGAAACTTTAAAAATAGAAAAATGATACTTCCAATAGTAGGTTACGGAAACCCTGTTTTAAAAAAACAAGCACAAGAAATAACAAAGGATTATCCTGAATTGCCACAATTAATAGAAAATATGTTTGAAACAATGTATGTGGCAAACGGAGTAGGTTTGGCAGCACCGCAAATAAATCTATCAATAAGATTAGTAGTTATAGATGCAGAACCATTCAAAGAAGTTTACCCTGAAGCAGAAGGCTTTAAAAAAGTATTCATAAATCCAACAATCTTAGAATATAAAGGCGAAATGTGGACTGATTTTGAGGAAGGTTGTCTTTCTTTGCCAGAAGTTCACGAAGAAGTAGCACGTCCAAGAGAGATTGTTGTGAAGTATTACGATGAAAACTTTGAAGAACACACTGAAGAGTTTAGTGGAATCAGAGCGAGAATCTTTCAACACGAGTATGACCATTTAGAAGGAAAAGTATTCGTAGATAGATTAAGTGCTTTGAGAAAAACATTACTTAAAAGAAAATTAAGTGATATTGCAAACAATAAAGTGCGCACTTCTTATAGAATGAAGATGAATACAAAAAAGAAATAAATATGAAGAAATTAGTTTTTTTATTATTTGTTTGTACATGTTTGCTTTCTTACTCTTGTTCTGAAAATAATTCTAAGGAGAAAGATAGGAAAAAGATTCAAGAAATGGAGCTTTCAACACTTCAAGATACAAGTGTGATAAGTTATGAAAAAGCAGATTCTTTAATACACTATTACGAATCTTATGTAGCAAAATACCCTGAAGATTCTTTGTGTGCAACATATCTTTACAGAGCTGCAGATATTTTTGCTAATACAAAACGTTGTTTGGAATCTATAAAGATGTATGACAGATTAATTACAGAATATCCACAAGATGAACATGTGGAACTAGCTTACTTTTTGAAAGGAGTAGTTTACTCTCAAACTTGTCTTAATAAGGAAAAAGCAGCAGAATCATTTGAATTGTTTATTTCAAAATACCCTAATTCAAAAAGAGTGCAAGAAGCAAGAATATTGTTGATTATGGATACAATGAAAGATGAAATGGATTTAATACGTCAATTTGAACAAATAAATCAATAAATTTTGCTAATACAAGAATATTACTTATCTTTGCAAACGGAAATGAGGGGTTAGAATAGAAGCGAAAGTTTTGAAAAGAAGGGTAGAGGGGACAAAGATGTTCCCTATTTTTGTATATTAAAGAAAATGAAAGATAAGAAATTTATAGAAGAGAAAGCAATAGAATTCTTAGGAGAAGGAGAATTGTTTTTAGTGGAAGTAAAAGTATCTAAAAACAATAATATCAGTGTGTTTATTGATGGGGATAATGGAGTAAGAATTCAAGATTGCATAGATTTAAGTAAGAAATTAGAAGAATGTTTAGATAGAGAAACAGAAGATTTCGAGCTTAATGTTTTGTCATTTGGACTTGAAGAACCATTGAAACTTCAAAGACAATATGTAAAAAATATAGGAAGAAGTTTGCAAGTAGAAACAGAAGAGACATCTGTAACAGGCAAATTAATTGAAGCAAATGACGAATCTTTTACGATAGAGCTAAATCCAAAAGGAAAGAAAGCAAAAGAAAGCGAAAAAACAAAAACATATAATTATTCAGAAATCAAAACAGCAAAAGTTGTAATATCATTTAAATAAAGAGAGTTTTCACTATGGAAAATTTAAGTTTAGTAGATACATTTTCAGAGTTTAAGGAATTTAAAAACATCGAGACAGAAACCTTGATGCGAATTGTTGAAGAGGTTTTTAGAGGTGTACTTGTAAAAAAATTCGGTTCAGATGAGAATATAGATATCATTGTGAACGTGGAAAAGGGAGATTTGGAAATATGGAGAAATAGAATTATTGTAGCTGACGGAGAAGTTGAGGACGAAAACACACAAGTTGCGTATTCTGAGGCAGTGAAAATAGAACCTGATTTTGAAATAGGAGAAGAACTTTCAGAAGAAATTAAATTAATAGATTTCGGTAGAAGAGATATTCTTGCAATTCGTCAAAATCTTGTAGGAAAAGTTCAAGAGTATGAAAGAGCAAGCATTTTTGCAAAGTACAAAGAAAAGCTTGGCGAAATAGTAATATGCGAAGTATATCAAGCATGGAAAAGAGAAGTATTGCTTTTAGATGAAGAAGGAGTAGAGGTAATACTACCAAAAAGCGAACAAATACCAGGCGACTATTTCCGTAAAGGAGACACTGTAAAAGCAGTAGTTTATAAGGTAGAAATGAAAAATGGAATACCAAGTATCATTTTATCGAGAGTCTCTCCTATCTTCTTGGAAAGATTATTTGAACAAGAAGTACCTGAAATCTATGACGGTTTAATAATAATCAAAGATGCAGTTCGTCAACCTGGAGAAAGAGCTAAAATAGCTGTTGAATCATACGATGATAGAATAGATCCAGTAGGAAGTTGTGTTGGAGTAAAAGGTAGCAGAATTCATAGCATTATCAAAGAATTGAGAAACGAGAATATAGACGTTATCAATTATACAACAAATGCAGAATTATATATAACAAGAGCATTATCTCCTGCAAAAGTAATCTCTGTAACAGTAGATGAAGAAAATAAAAAAGCAGATGTATATATGCAACCAGATCAAGTTTCTTTAGCTATTGGTAAAGGTGGTTATAACATTAAATTAGCAGGAAAACTTACAGGATATGAAATAGAGGTATATAGAGATACCGATATGGATTATGAAGATGTAGATTTAGACGAATTTGTAGATGAAATAGACGAATGGATAATAGAAGAACTAAAATCCATTGGTTGTGACACAGCAAAAAGTGTATTAGAATTAAGTGCAGAAGAATTAGAAAAGAGAACAGATTTAGAAGAAGAAACAATAAATCATGTACTTTCTATTTTGAAAGCAGAATTTGAAGACTAAACAAGTCCTTATTTAATTAATAAAAACAAGGATACTGTATAGCAAAGTTATTGAAAAAGAAAATAAGAAAATATGTCAGCAGAAAAAGATAAGGTAATAAGATTAAATAAAGTAGCCAAAGAACTGAATGTAGGGATACATACAATAGTAGAATATTTGGCAAAAAAAGGTAAAAAAATAGACGAATCTCCAAATACCAAGATAGATTCGGCTACCTATGAGTTATTGTCAAAAGCGTTCCTTTCTGAAAAGAAACAAAAAGAAGCGAGCAAAATAACTCCACATAAAGTAAAACCAACACAAATTGTTGTTGAAGCCGAAGAGATAGTAAAGAAAGAAAAAGAAAGTAGGGAAGAAGATGAGAAAATCCCTAATGAAATAGTCATTAGAGATGTAACCTTAGGAGGAGAAATAGAAAAGACAAAAGAAGAACCTATATCTCAACAAAAAAGCGCTGACAAAGAAGAAGTTGTTGAAGAAAAGAAAGAGGTAAAAGTAAAAGAAGAACCTGTTGTTAAAAAAGAAGAAAAGATAGTTGAACAAGAAACCTCAGAAGAAACAGTTGCAGAAGAATCTGAAACAACAAATGTAGGTGGTTTGAACATTTTAGGAAAGATTGATTTGAATTCAATCAACCCAAAAACAAAACCAACTAAAAAGAAGAAAGATAAAAAAGAAAAGAAAGTAAAAGATAAGAAAGAGGAAGCTCTTGTAAAACCAAACGTTAAACAAGAGAAACCAAATAAACCAATAGCAGCAAAACCTGCTGTTGAAGTAAAACAAGAAGAAGTAAAAAAAGAAAAACCTGCACCAGCAGAGCCTGAATTTATTTCAACTTCTTATGTTAAACTAACAGGACCTATATTAACAGGAGAAAAAGTAGACTTATCTCAATTCAATAAACCTAAAAAACAACAACCTGTTGCATCATCAAGCAAAGGTAAAATAGAAAACAAAGAAAAGCAAGATAAGAATAAAGATAAGAAGAAAAGAAAACGTATTCAAGCTACACCAGCTCAACCAACTCAAAACGCTCAACCAGCACAACCTGTTTCTAAAAAAGAAAACAAAAAACACAAACCAAATAAAAAAGAGGTTAAAAAGGTAGAGTTAGACTCTAACGAAATCGAAAAACAAATTAAAGAAACATTAGCAAGATTATCTCCTATGGGTAAGAGTAAAACCTCTAAACACCGTAGAGATAAACGTCAATCTATTTCGCAACACATGCAAGAAGAGATATTGCAAGAAATGGAACAACAAAAAATCTTAAAAGTAACAGAGTTTGTTACTGCTAATGAACTTGCAAATATGATGGACGTTCCTGTTACAAAGATTATCGCATCTTGTATGTCCTTAGGAATGTTCGTTTCAATCAATCAAAGATTAGACGCAGAAGCAATTCAACTTATCGCAGACGAATTTGGATACTCAATTAAATTCGTTAGTGCAGACGTTGTTGAAGCATTGAGTGAAGAAGAGGAAGTAGATAGAGAAGAAGATATGCAACCACGTTCTCCAATCGTAACCGTAATGGGACACGTTGACCACGGTAAAACTTCACTTCTTGACTACATTAGAAATGCAAACGTAATTGCAGGAGAAGCAGGAGGAATCACTCAGCACATCGGAGCTTACGAAGTATCACTTCCAGAAAGTGGAAAGAAAATCACATTCTTAGACACACCAGGACACGAAGCCTTTACAGCGATGCGTGCTCGTGGAGCTAAGATGACAGATATAGCAATTATTGTTATCGCTTGTGATGACAAGATAATGCCTCAAACAATAGAAGCTATCAACCACGCACAAGCAGCAGGCGTTCCAATCGTTTTTGCATTAAACAAAATAGACCGCCCAGCAGCAGACCCAGATAGAATTAAATCAGAACTTGCTAATATGAACTTATTAGTAGAAGATTGGGGCGGAAAAATACAATCACAAGAAATATCAGCCAAAAAAGGTACTAATGTAGATTTACTATTAGAAAAAGTATTGTTAGAAGCCGAAATGTTGGAGTTAAAAGGTAATCCAAACAAAAGAGCAAAAGGAACAGTAATAGAATCATCATTAGACAAAGGTAGAGGATATGTAGCAAAAATACTTGTACAAGACGGAACAATACGTCAAGGCGATGTTGTCTTAGCAGGAGCAACATACGGAAGAGTAAAAGCTATGTATAACGAAAGAAATAAACTCTTAAAAGAAGCAGGACCTTCAGCACCAGTGTTGTTATTAGGTTTGAACGGAGCACCACAAGCAGGAGACACATTCAACGTTATGCAAAGCGAAAAAGATGCTAAAGACTTGTCAAACAAACGTACACAATTACAAAGAGAACAAGGCTTAAGAACACAAAAACACATTACATTAGACGAAATCGGACGAAGAATAGCAATAGGCGACTTCAAACAATTAGACTTGATTGTAAAAGCAGACGTGGACGGTTCGGTAGAAGCATTGTCAGACTCATTGTTGAAACTATCAACACCAGAAGTACAAGTAAATGTAATCCACAAATCAGTAGGACAAATCACAGAATCAGACGTATTGTTAGCAACAGCATCAAATGCGATTATCATAGGATTCCAAGTACGTCCGTCAGTTGGAGCAAGAAAGCTTGCAGAACAAGAACAAATAGACATAAGACTATATTCAATCATCTATACTGCAATCAACGAATTAAAAGATGCGATAGAAGGTATGCTTTCTCCTGAAATCCAAGAAAAGATAGTAGCAAACCTTGAAGTAAGAGAAACATTCAAAATCTCAAAAGTTGGAACAATTGCAGGTTGTATGTGCTTAGACGGAAAGATAGCACGTTCAACAAAAGTGAGAATAATTAGAGATGGAATCGTAGTCTATACAGGTAAATTAGCTTCATTGAAACGTTTCAAAGACGATGTGAAAGAAGTAGTAATGGGACAAGACTGCGGATTGAACATAGAAAACTTCAACGACATCAAAGTAGGCGATATCATAGAAGGCTACGAAGAATTAGAAATAAAGAGAACATTAAAATAAATGCTGAAAAGCATGCCTTCATAGTTCAAGGGATAGAACGAAAGTTTCCTAAACTTTAAATGTAGGTTCGAGTCCTACTGGAGGTACAACAAAGGGTTGAGTCTTAAAGATTCAACCCTTTGTTGTTTATTTCTAACGCTATAACACAACAATTATATAATGATATATTTTCTTATAATTCTTTCACTCCTTCATTATTATAAATAAATGTTTTCATTTCTATATTAGCATCGTCTTCTATGTGTTGTGGACAAGAATAGCAACGATAAATAATGGTGCTACCAACTGTTAAGTCGTTTTCATTAAAGTGCATTTCTAAAACATAGTTCTTATTATCTATCTTTTTAAGAAACGCAGAAGAATAATTCTTGTCTATACCTCCTGGAAGTTCTTGCTTTACTACTATGTAGGAGTAATTTTTAAAGATTGAAGATTCTATTTCATCGGAACAATAGTTTTGAAAATCGTCTAATGAGTTAATTAGTAAAACTGATGAAATTTGAAAATCATGTCCATACTTTAAACTCTCACATTGCATACTCTCAGAACATTCATATAAATAATAAGTGTTTAAAACATCTTCTTTTTCCTCGCAAGATGTAAGGCTAAACAATGCTATAGATAGCAAAAAAAATATACTACTTCTCATTTTTAATAGGTTTTGTGATTAAATTTATTTATTTTGTACTTGCAAATCTACAATTTTATTTCAATTTAACAAATTTATAGCACTAATTTTTCTTTAAAACCCCGTTAATAAGCTTTTAAACTATTACAACAGCGTTGTAATACTTCTACTTCTTGAAGGTAGAAGTATTACCTCAAAGAAGTAAAAAAATAAAACGAAGAGTTACTGCTAAAAAAATATGGCTGAAATCTACTTTTTTGTAGTTCAGCCATATTCTTATTTATGAAAGGTAATTTCCTTTTCTTTTACTTGCTCATGATTTTGCTTATTTCGTCAAGTATTGGTTGTGTGCTTATGTTTGCACCAACGGCTTGTTGCATCCATAGTTGAGGAGTTAGGCGTCCGATTGTATAGATGCGTTTGATTTCATTTGCAAAATCTTGTTTGTTTGTGAATTTTGCAAAGTGGCTTTCAAGTTGATATTCTATTATGTGGCCTAATGGGTAGTTTGGCAAGTACATTGGAGAATTTACCATGTGAGAATAGATTGCTAAAAGTGGAGAATCTTTTGTTCCAAGCACAGGATAGTAGTATTTGTTCCAAGTTTCTTTTGCTATCTTTAAGGTTGCATCTCTTAAATCTTCTGCTGTTGCTTCTGGATTGTCGTATAGCCATTGCCAAACTTCCATATCTACAAGTGCAACACCCATTATTTCGTATAGTCCCCAGAAAATATCAAGTGTTGTGTTGTCATTTCTTTCTGATTTAAAGCCCAAAAGGTCTAAGTCTCTTTTTTGGAAAATGAAAGCAAGGGCTTCTGTAAATCCTGTATTAGGAACTCCGTTTAAGGTGTAGTAATCTATTTTGTAAAGGTCAAGAACTTGTTCTACATTATGACCAAATTCGTGTACAGCAATGTTATATCCTTTGTAGTCCATTCCTTCTCCGCTTATTCTTGTACGAAGTCTTGCAGGTTCCCATCTGCCTTGTGCGCCCCAAGCGTGTCCTGAGCCTCTTGCTCCTTCTACAACTATTCTATCTGAAAGATAGTTTGCGTCTTCTTTGTCAAATCCTAAGGCTTGTAACATTCTTGGCATATCTTTTGCAAATGCTTCTGCGTTTGGATACATTGCTTGTGTTTTTGCAGTAAGCATATCTTCTGAAAGTGTAGAACGGCTCTTGAATCCATCGTACCAAATATCGTAAGGACGAAGTTCTCTTCCTAAACGGCTCTTTATAAGTTCTCCAACTTGTTTTACTTGTTCAGAAGAAACAAGATTGATGAACAAGTCTTTTAGTTGTGCAACAGACATTTCCATTCCTCCGTCAAAGTTACGTTGAATGCCTGTTGGAAGTGAAGGAGTGTAAGGGTCAATCTTCTTTTCTACTTTGTAAGCATCTAAGATGTGTTGATAACGTCTTGCTCCTTCGCTTGCAAGAGTTACTTCTTTTCCGTCTTTGAATGTTTTATTTGTATAAGGATTCCAATCATATTCTGCATTGTTTATTACCTCTTGCGGAATAGTTTGATCAACTATTCTTTCCATAACCTTGTATATGATTTCTTGCTTTTCGTGAGCGTTAGGTATGTTTGCGTAGTTTGATTTTATTTCATCGCGTAAGTTCCAGTGAGAAAGCAATACCATATCCTCAGGGAATAGTTTTTCTCCTTTTTCGCTTAAAAGGTGTCCCATCATAATATTGTATTCAGCAATGTAGTTTTCGCTGTTTCCATTTGCAACACCCTTTTCTGCAGTAAGCTCAGCAGGAACTCTATTTGTAAAGATATCGCCAAGTCTTGCGTATGCCCACTCTAATCTATTCCATTTTTTTCCTAACTCATTCTTTTCTTCCAAAGTGTAATTAGGGAAGTTTATTATTGTTATGAAAGCAAATTTGTTTTCAAAAAGGTCATCAGATAAGTGAGAAAATGGAGTGTAAGAGCCCATAAGGTAATCTACCTCTATTGGGTCTGGTCCTGCAAGGTGCAAAGGCTTTTGCAAATCTACTGATAATTGATTAGAAGTACCGTTAAGACTTTCCATAATGTAGCAAATGCGGTTGAAAAGTTGCTCTTTTTCAGCAGCATTCTTTGCAATGTTTTTTACAACAAAAGAAGTGAATTCTTCTTGTGTGCCATCTTCCATTTTCCATAAAGAAGCAGCTTGTTTAACTCCTCTTTCTGCTAATGCTAAATCGCATTCAGGAGCGACTTTCTTTATTTCTTCCATTGTCTTCTTTACTGTGTCTTCTGAAATGAAAGCTTTTGTTTCATTTGTTGCAGACTTACAACCAACTAATACAACAAAAAGTGAGAGTAATAAGGCTTTTAATAAATGTTTCATTCTTATAAATTATGTTTTGTTTTAATTTAAAGTTTTACTTCCCAACCTAAATTGATAAAGCCTTTACTTCCCCAACCTAATTCCATAAAGAAACCATTGTCCTTATTGGTTGAAAGACATAAAGGATAGAAATTTATCATAGGAGTTGCTGAAATGCCTACATAAGTTGAAGAATAAGCAGGATTGTCTATTACAATATAAGTAGAGAAACCTAATCCAAAAAGTCCATACATTGAAAAATTATTGTGTTTAAAGTAATTGGCTTTTAAATTCGCCATTAAGCTAGGATATATTAAGTGATAATTACTTCTATTGTCATCATCATAATACTTATACTCCGCAGCAGAGTATCCAAGTGTTAATTGTGCTCCTATGCTTATGTAAGGATTACATGCGTATGACATTTCAATGTTTGGAGTTATTAAAGAAAAGAATGTAGAGTTAATACTATATGCTCCATCTATGTTGGCACTAAGTCCAGTTGCATAAAGAGAACTAAGATCCTGAATACTAAAAAGGCCTAATCCTACTCTTGCGTCCCAACGATTATTATCTTCTTGGGCTTGAATTGACTTAATGTTTGCAGAAAACAATGCTGCAATAACTAAAATTGTTGCTATTCTTTTCATAATACAAATGTTTTTTATTGTTTTAGTTTATAATTTCATTTCCCAACCTAAGTTTAACCAACCTTTACTTCCGTAGCCTACTTCCATATAAAATCCGTTGTCTTTATTGGTTGAAAAGCATAAAGGATAGAAGTTAAACATAGGAATTGCTGTAAAATTCATTTCTTTTGAGTAATAAGGAGAATTGTCAATCCAAATAAAGGTTGATGCCCCTAATCCAAAGAGTCCATACATTGAAAAACTTCCGCTTTTTAAGTAATTGACTTTTAAATTCGCCATTAAGGTAGGATAAATCATACTATTTCTACCTCTTGCTCCGTCATCAATGTATTCGTATTTTGCTGTGGCGTAGCCAAGTGTTAGTTGACCGCCTACACTTATGTATTTGTTGCATTCATACGACATTTCAAAACTTGGAGTGATTAAAGGAAGAAATCTAAAATCTACATTAGTTGCTCTATCAATATCTTCACCAAGACCAATTGTTAATAAAGGAATAAAATCTTGAAGACCAAAAAAGCCAACCCCTAAACGAGCGTCCCAACGGTTAGTGTCTTCTTGGGCTTGAATTGGCTTTAAGTTTGCAGAAAACAATGCTGCAATAACTAAAATTGTTGCTATTCTTTTCATAATACGAAACGTTTCTGTTTATAAAAGTTTTTTGCAAATATACAAAAAAATAATAAATCAAAGGACTATTAAAATAATTCTTTGATTTAAGAAAATAAAACAAAGAAAGAAAAAATTATTTCTTTGTTTCTATAAACTGATTCTTAGAGAAAATCCTCCTTGAGTTGTAGAGTTTGGATATGCGTTTGAAACGAATGGTGTGTTCATTGTCATTTCAAAATAGGCTTTTAATACTAAACGTTCGGTTAAAGAATATTCTCCCGAAAGGTTTAGAGATAACACTTGCGCTCCTGATGATACAAGATTTACGTTTTGGTCTATTTTTCGAAGGACTGTTTTGTTGATGTTCAAAGCAAAGTCTGCTTTTACCAAGACATCGCTCTTTAAGTGTTTAGAACTTCCTCCACCCATTCTAATATTTAATTCAACGTCTTTGAATCTATAACCTCCTCCTACAACGTAGGACATTCTATTGACTTCTGTTAATTGTAGGTTAGAGAATGATAATGATAAGTTGCGTTCACGTCTTATTTCAAAACTTGTTTGGAAGCTGTTTTTTAAGTTTATATCCATTTTTAACAATGGAGAGAATTGTTCGTTTATTGTTACTTGGTCAATTACATCTCTTGCTATGAAATTATTACTTAATTCATTTCTTACCCATTCTGTACCATAATCATAATTAGGGTCTGAGATAGGAACTCTATTATCAGATGTAAATGCTCCTACGGTGTAATCGCAAGCATAGTTTGAAGAAAGAGTAATGGAATTTGCCCATTTCTTAACCCATTCGTTTTTATTCAATCCTGTGTAACTGATTTTCCAGTTAGGCATAGGAATTGCAATGAAAGGAGATAGGCTTTGAGTGTTTGCATCTCTTCCTGCGTATGCTGCAAGAAAGGCAGGTATTAAAACTTGTTGGCTTGTTGCTCCATAGCCATCAGGATATAGATTTCCGTTTATTGTGTCTTGTATTAGGTTGCCTGAATACCCTGGGTTTGCCGCTGCATTGCTTGCTGCTAATCGACGTGCTATAATATCTCTATTGTCAAGGAATTGATTGAATATTTGACTTATGTTGTCTTCATCACTTCCGATGAAATTGGTTGGAAGCGCAAAGAAAGAAATGCTATATCGACCTGTGCTTAAAGGTGAAAGTGGTCCTTCTACTTCTTCTGATAGAGAGTTGTATTTATAGTATGCTGAATAGACTTCACTCTTGTTGCGTTTGAAACTGATGTCTATATTAAATTCTCTTATAGGTTCAATTTTGATTTGTGCATTTATGTTCTCTGTCATCTTTTGATTCAAGGCAGCGTTTAGCATAGTGTCTTTACTTAACCAACCATTCCTAATAGAGTTTTCCATTATGGATAAATCTTGTGAGCCAAAGACAAAAGCAAATCCAGGAGCAAATTTATCCTTTGGTGTAGTGCCTAACCATTTTGCAACAGGCATAAATCCAGGAATAGTTGTTCCTTCAGTAAGACTATAATTGATAGAGGCAGATTTGATTGAAGTGACAAATCTTACTCCGAAATAAAGAGCTTCTTGTAAGAATTTTTGTGTGCTTGATAGTGAGTCTTCAACTGGTTTTTCTTCAACCTTTTTAGTATCAGGTTCTTTTCTGCGCCCTAAACCTTGTTCAGGTCTTTTTGGCCCATTAGTTTTACCTTGTTTTTGGTAAGCTTTCTTAACTATTGGCACTTTGTTGTAGAGTGTCATCAAGTTTAGGTTTGCTGTTCCTGATACTCTACGAGAGTTTTCTATGTTGTTTCCTAATGAACGAGTAGCTTGAGAAGAGGATATGAATTTATATGTTCCATTGTAAGAACCATTAATACGTACCCAATCAAAAATAGGTATTTTGTTTATAGGAATGTTTACATTTAATTTATAATTTTGAGTAAATTGTTGAGCTCTGCCTAACTCTAAAATAGAATTCCAAACAGAGTCTTTCTTTTCTCCTGTGTCTATACGTCCTCTTGGTTCTTCTATTAGAGAGTTTACTGTTGCATCATACTCAAATTTTATGTTTGATGTAATATCATACTTTAATGTATATGCTCTATTAACATAGAATTGTTTGAAGAAATAAGGCTCCATTAAAATTAAACCTTGGCTTTTTGCTCTTAATAATGTTTCTTCAAAATCTCTTACTACTTCAGCTCTAAATGAGAATGATTTAGGAGAGTAATGAAGAGTTAAGTCCCTTATTATTGCAAATGATTTTGGTTTGAAAATTTTCATTTTTGAAAATGGTTTCCATCCCTTTGATTTAACATCATATTGATAAGCAAGGGTTCCTCTATGTTGTTCTTTGGAGTTGTATTCTATATCTACATCTCTCATAAATGTAGATGCGTAAGAGTATGAGGCATTCCAGTTTTCTATGTCGTAGAAATGACGTTCAAGAGCTCTGTCTCCTAAACGGTCTTTTCTTATATTCATTAAATTGAAGTTTGTTCTGCTGACATAGTCTTGTACCATGTGACGAATAGAGTCTTTTTCTCTTTCTGTGCGATAGCTTAAAAGGTCGTTCTCTAATTTAACGTCAGGGTCTAATGGATTATATCTTGGGTTGCCTACTGATTGTGAATAGTCAAAGTGAACTGGTAAACGAACTCCCCATTCTTCAGGGAAGAATTTACCTACTTCTATATTCGTTGCAACGTCAAGAGTTGTTGTTGCATCTTGTGATATTTCCGAAATAGATTGTTCTAATGAAGCAAAACCTGCAGAACGATGCGAGGCAGAGAAAGAAACATCTCCTAAGTCTGCTAAATTAGTTCTTGCAAATCCTGTTGCAGCCCAACCACCTGTGCGATTAAAATCGGTAAGTCGTAATTCGTTTAACCAAATTTCTGCCGATTTTGGAAGCATGTCGTCATCGTCATTTAGATTTTGCTTCTTAGGATTACGAACTCCTATCATCAAAACTTTTACTCCCGCAATATTAGGCATTCCTACAACAGTCATTTTTCTTCCATTTACAATTTCTTGATATGGCATTGTGGAAGATACTGTGAGGTCGTTGGATCTTATTCTTGCATTACGATTTTCTTTTACTTTAACAAGTTGCTCTAAATCTATATCTACTTCATTTTCTGCCGGCCAAATTAATTCTTCATTATTAGAACCAGTGTACCAAGGTGTAAAAGTAAGTGGTACTTCATATTCATAATAATTATTTGTAAAGTCTGTTCCTAAACGTATGAATAGCGATAGATCTCCTGTGCTATATTGATCAAATTCGTTTAATTGTTCTGCGTGTACAAACATTCTTAAGTGTTTGTATTGTCGCATATCCAATTCCATTGACTTATATATAGCTCTCGCATCTCCATCAGAAAGATTACCTATCTTTATGCTTTGCGATTGCTCGTTCATATCTGTCATAGAAGTTGTGCTGTAAATTTTCTCTCTTTCTATTCCTGGAGGTAAAGCGTATGGAATAGGTAGTCTTTTACCATTTTCTTCTATATTTACAGATGCAACAGTGAACGTTGTATTTTCACTTTGAGTTCCACTTGGATATAAACCCGGTGATAATAGATTGTCTGTGTATTTTCTCCATTCCCCACTAACAAGTTCAAATGTAGCAAATCTTAATATTATTGGCTCATCAAAGTCTTTAAGGAATAATCTTATGAATTTTATTGATTGAAAACCATCTATTACTCCTATTTTACGATGAGGCTCTCTTATCGGAATTTTAAATTGATACCATTTACAATCTGTTTTTTCTCCATTTTGTAAATCAATATTTTTAGCTTCTTGAATGTCTGTAATGAAGTTTTTGCCTATTACCATATCTTCTGGTTTTAGGTTTATTATGTACTCATAATAGTTTTCAGCTTCTGAAAGTGTATTGTCTTGATTAATGTCTTCTACGTTTGGAAGAGAAGTTGCTTGTGAGGAATATCCTGAATTATCAGATGCTACTGAAGAGTTGCCTTCTGTATTATTGTATTTTTTATAACGGTCTGTTATTTTAACATCGTTTTGGTCGTAAGTTTGGTTACGGAAATACATAAAATCGTCAGCAGAAGGGTCTGCAACTACTTTATTATAAGCTTGTGGCTCTAATTGATTTTGGACTTTTTGAAGGAAGGTCTGATGAAAAACAGCTTCATCCGAAGATGACAATCCGTCATATCCTACGTCTTGATGCTGACGTGCATCAGAATCATTACTAAATGCGTTTACAATAGCTTGTAATCTAGGAACTCTTCCCCAGATTGTAGTATCAACATCTACTACTTCTGCAGTTGTTGGCAAACCATTTTCAAATGATTTTCTGCCATCTCTCAATATATCTTCAGAAACTTCTCCTAAATTGAAATATAATTTTCCACCACTATGATATGGATTTTCAATAAAAGGATCCATTAACCAGAATTCTATGTATTCTATGTTGGTAGCTTCAAAGTCGGTTGCCTCTAATTTTCTCATTATACCACCCCAACGTGTTTCTGGATTGCGTAAAGTTCCATCTGCATTCAATCCTGCAGAGTAATTTGATAGAGTATCGTAATTATAAGGACCTCTTTCTGAAGGATAGTATGCTATATTAAAATCTCTTAATAATGTTACTTGTCCATCAGGTATTTGTTTGTTAGGACGTACTTCCGTTTCTCTAATAGGACGTGCATAAGGAACCGATCTATCATCTTTAGTTATATTAGATGGCGCAGAAGTACCATAAAAATTATCATCTATTGAATACCATGCTATCTTGGCTCTATTAAAACCATATGTTAATCCTAAATTTTTTGCTGTCTCTGGGAACAATGGAGCAGATGTATTATAGTCTTGAGGAGTTGAAGCTAAAAACCATGAACCTATCATTTTTAAATCATAAGAACGTTTTGCAGCTTCAAAGTCATCAATATATGCTGTTCCTGTGTTTCCAATTACATTTGGATTTCCTGGAATAAAGTGTGCAAATTCTGCTGTTAAGTTCAGAATAGATGGAGATTTTGTTTGATAAAAAGGTAATAGGTCAATAAGTTTTGTTATGAATGGAATTTCTTTCTTGTATGTTAAATCCATTCCCCATATAGTGTTACTGATTGGTTCTTCTTGGTAATTTACTTTTTGTGTTAGCGGACTCTCTCTTAAATTCATCATAGTTGCTCCAATCAAAAAGTCTTTGTTTACTTCGTAATTTGCTCTTACTCCTGTCATGTATTTAGTAACAGGACTGAAGGTTGAATTTGATTCCGTTGAAACAGTGATTGGAGTTCCTGAATTCAAATATCCTTGATTTATAATTCTAACACGTCCCATTGCATAGTCAACAGTGTAATCTGTACCTTCGGTTAAAACAATTCCTCCAGCCATTACCTTGACAGAACCTTGAGGAATATTCATCGCATTTAGTGATATTTCCGAGCCTGAAGAAGATTTGTAACGCCCTTCCAAATAGAACTTGTTTTTGTCTGGGTATTGTTGCGCTTGAGAGCGTGTTAAAGTATATAAGGAATCAAAACAATATTTGTCGGCAAGTTCATCGTCTTGAAGTTTTTCTCTTAAATCTTTACCGAATGGTTCAACTGTTGGGAAATAAATAAGCCCTTTATTTTTCTCCACAGTACCTCCTGCAGATGAAGCATTGTCAATAAAGTCAAATACTCCGTCTGGAAACATGTTTTGTTGATTATCCATTCTGTCCAATCCAAACACTTGTATCAAAGGTACACCATTTTGAGTTCCTTCTCTAAAGTAACCTGTTTGAACTCCGTCTTCATTTGCTTGATAAAGGATATTTAATCTGAAATCCTCTTGTGAAATTTGATAAGCGTTTAATTTATAAACGTTTTTCATCATTAATTTCCACATAGGATTATGAACGTTTAAAGAAGAACTCTTTAATAATTTTACAACAAGAGTATTTGGATCGGCAATACCTTCATCAGAAAATTCCCCCACTTGATACAAAGTGGTGTCTCCAACTATTTGATAACGGAAAGCAACAGCTAATACTTGATCGGCTGCTAAAGATTGATTTAAAGATATAAAACCTAATTTTGGATTAAAAGTAAATTCTGATGGAGATAATTTTCTTGCACTTTCAATCTTTTCATAGTTTTGCCCAGATACAAATCCCATTGTTTGAAGATAAGGACTTACAGAATTAATATCTCTTATGGCGTTTACATCTACAATTTCCAATAATCTATTAGAAATAACTTGGTCAGGTAAAAGACTTACTCCAGGCACTTCAATCAAAGGATTTTGTCCGTAAGGTCTTGATTCCCCTAAATCTGCAAAAGCAACAAGGTTTCTGTTATTTGTTACAGCAGACCCAATGTTTGTTCTCCACACTTCTATCTTCGTGATTATAATATTAGAGTTTATTATAGGAAGGGTACTCATTGCTGTATTGTAGTTGTCGTAGAAATATTGTGCAAGGAAGAAGTGTCTGTTTTCATCGTACTCATCAGCCTTGAAATTAAATTCTTGCATTTGAGCACCACCTTGAATAGTAACTGTGCTTGATTCAGATTCTTGTTGAGAAATAATAGCATCTAAAGTAAGATTTCCAAACTTTAATCTAGATTTTATGCCCCAAAGAGATTGAGTTCCCTGTATTAATGTAAGAGGCAAAGGAAAAGAAACATTTCCTGCCTCCATTAATTGAATTATATCATCTTCCTTACCTTCAAATTTCAATTTTAATTCGTTTTCAAAGTCAAAAGTAGCTTCTGAATTAAAGTTTAAGTTAAAGTTTATTGCATTTCCGATTTGTACCATTGCATTGATTTGCATATTCATGTCAAATTCAAAACGAGTGGTACTACGATCATCTTCGCTCAAAGCAAGATTTTCGTTGCGGTTATTAACTAACCCCATTTTTAACTCAATATTTCCACTTGGTCTAATGTCGATTGTTTGTCCGCCAAAAATAGTCTCAAACAATTCACTATTGACTTTAAGTTGAGGAATTAAGTTTCCGAGCATACCATTGTCGGAAGAAGAAGATATTTTTGCAGTAGCAGAACGACTTTTCCAATAATTACTTATCATTTGATCCATATCATACTTTTGATATTCAGCAAACGATAAAGGAATTCTCTCAATAATTAAGTCGCCTACTTTCTTTAATAAGACATATTCGTTATTGATAGGATCGTATTCAACTACGGTTTTAATGTTATTAGGATTGTCTAAAAATAAAGGACTATCTGAATTTTCATCAATATTATATTTTAAATCATCTGTTTGAGCGAACAATCCACCGCAACAAACAAAAAGAAACAATAAAATAAATATATTATTGATAAATAACTTCATTAAATAAAAATTATAAAACTTTTAACGCTTGTCTAATTAACTCCTCAACGCTTAAAGAAGCTTCATTCTTCAAAATTTTATCTAAAGTCTTTTCTATAACAGGTTTGTTAAAACCAAGCGTTTGCAATGCTAATAACGCTTCTTCTCTGTTTTTATTGCTGAAAAGAGTCTCTGATTTAACAATTTCAAACTTACTTAGGTTGTCTTTTAAGTCTATAATTATTCTTTGAGCAGTCTTCAAACCAATACCCTTGACAGCTTTTATGGAAGTAACATTTTCATTAACAACAGCCTCAATCAGTTCATCACAACTTAAAGAAGATAAAATCATTCTTGCAGTATTTGCTCCAACTCCATTGACACTGATTAATTGTTTGAATAATTGTCTTTCCTTTTCAGAATCAAATCCAAACAATAATTGAGCATCTTCTCTTACTATATGATGAACTAAAACTTTTCCTTCTTTTTTGTCTTTTAAGACAGTATAAGAATTTAATGATATTTCTATTCTATAACCCACACCATTGCAATTAACAATTACATATGATGGAGTTATTTCTGTAAATTTTCCTTCAAAAAAATCAAACATAGCATGAAATTTGCAACAAAATTACAAATAATTATGCAAAATAACGAAAATACAAAAAAACATTAGTACTTTTGCCATTCTAAAAAGAACAAAAACTATGTCAGTAGCAAAAAAAGATACAAAAAGAGTAACTGTAAAAACATTGCAGTCAATGGCAGATAACAATGAAAAGATTGCAATGCTGACTGCTTATGATTACTCAATGGCAACTTTAGTTGATTTAGCAAAAGTAGATATAATTCTTGTAGGAGATAGTGCAGCAAATGTAATGGCAGGATATTCAAGCACCTTACCAATAACTCTTGATGAAATGATTTATCACGCTGCCAGCGTTGCAAGAGCATGCAACAGAGCTTTAATAGTTTGTGATTTACCTTTTGGAACCTATCAAGGCAACTCAAAACAAGCCTTATCTTCTGCAATTAGAATAATGAAGGAAACAGAAGTTCATGCCGTTAAATTAGAAGGTGGCGAAGAAATATTAGAATCCGTTAAAAGAATTATATCAGCTGGTATTCCAGTAATGGGACATTTAGGATTAACTCCTCAATCTATTAATAAATTTGGTAGTTATGCAGTTAGAGCTACAACAGATGAAGAAGCTGAAAAACTAATTGCAGATGCTCATTTACTAGAAGAAGCAGGTTGCTTTGCAATAGTATTAGAAAAAGTTCCTGCACAACTTGCAGGAAGAATTGCAAAAGAATTAAGAATCCCAATAATTGGAATAGGAGCAGGAGGAGAAGTTGATGGTCAAGTCTTGGTTCTTCACGATATGTTAGGAATTACACAAGAATTTACACCAAGATTTTTACGCAGATATCTCAATCTAGGGGAAGAAATCACAGAAGCAATCAAACGATATGTAGATGATGTAAAAACATCTGACTTCCCAAATAAAGAAGAACAATATTAAAAGAAAATAACTCTTGAAATCGCTAAATTTATTTCAAGAGTTATTTTTTTTATTCTTGATTTCAATAAATTATTTCTTTAAAAGGCTAAATAGGGTTCAAAAGCGGCTGTGATATGTTCAATTGTTTGTTCACCATTTTCAGTTATGATAATTGATACAACATCAAATCGTGCTTCCAAATCAATATTTCGTGAACGAATATAGGCGTTTGCAACCTTTATTATGGCTTTTTGCTTTTTGAAATCAACTGCTTCAAAAGGCTGTATAAAATAATCCGTATTTCTAGTTTTAACTTCCACAAAAACAATCTGTCTTTCCTTTTCGTCTTCGGCTATAATATCAATTTCATTCTTGTTCCAAACATAGTTTCTATCTAAAATCTTATAGCCTTTCTGCTTAAGAAATTCACAAGCTGAGTTCTCGCCAATATTTCCAAAAATTTTTTTGTTTAGCATTATTGTTTGATTGTAATTATATTGTCATTCACTTCTATTTCAGCTTCTTTTCCTATGATTATTGCGTTGTTTTGTTCTTCGATATGTCCAATATTTACACCATAAATCTTTGGATAATCAAATTCTTTCATTGCTTCATCAATGATTTCATAGGCATTCTTACCAAAAGGAATAGTGTTATCGTGCATTTGAGTCATCTTTCCAACAAGCAAAGCCTTTAAATTACTTAACTTACCAGCTCTTTTCAAAGCATACATCATTCTGTCTATATGATATAAATACTCGTCTAAATCCTCCAGTAAGAGAATTAAATCATCTGTTTTGCCAAAACTTTCACTGCCTAACAAAGAATACAATACAGAAAGATTACCCCCGACAACTTTACCCTTTACTTTACAGTTTTTTAAAGGCAAATCACTTTCAGAAATAAAAGAATAAGATTTGCCAAACGACAAAGCAAGTAAGCTATTTATAGCAGGAGAAGAATAAAACTCCTTTTTAATATTCACAGGCATAGTTGCGTGCAAAGAAGCAGTAGAATGTTTGAAATAAACGTGATTTAAAATAACAGTAACGTCAGAATAACCGATTAGCCACTTTGGATTATCAATCAAAGATGAGAAATCAATCTTGTCAATTATTCTTACGCTTCCATAACCACCCCTTGCAAAAAAGATAGCCTTGATTTCCTTATTATCAATAGCATTTTGCAAATCCTTTGCTCTCAAATCATCATTTCCAGCAAACTGATTATCCTCTGCATTTATGCTTTCGCCCAAACTAACTCTTAATCCTTTTTCTTCCAAAAGAGAAATGCTGTCGTTTAATTCTTCTTTACTTATTTTTCTGGCAGAAGATAAGATGATAACTCTGTCACCTTGTTTTAGAAATTCAGGGATTTTTACCATTGTTTTCTCATTTTTTGAATATTAAAGGTGCAAATATAGGAAAAAACATCATAAATTTGCCGAATGAAACGATTTAACGATAAATATTCTCAAGCAGAGAAAGTTCAAGAACTTGTAAAAAATATAACGACTGACAAAAACAGAATTTCCATAAAAGGATTATCAGGTTCAAGTCTTTCGCTTATCAGTGCAGTAACAACAGAGCTGACACCGGAATTTGCACATATATTTCTCTTTGAAGACAAGCAAAAAGCAGCTTACTTTTATAACGACCTTGAACGCTACTTCAATGATTTTGATTTAGACTATTCAGAAAAACAAATACTCTTTTTCCCTTCCTCATTTTTGCATGAAAATGATGCAAATAAGTTTCAAAACACAAATGTTCAACAAAGAACAGCAATATTAGAAAGATTAGCAGGCTCTACTGCCAAAATCATAGTAACATATCCACAAGCCTTTTGCGAGAAAACAGTAGATAAGAAATCCTTTACTAATAAAACCGTTACGATTTCTAAAAACGAAGAACTAAATATAGATACTTTTATAGATATTCTTGATGAATTTGGATTTGAACGAACAGATATTGTTTACCAAGCAGGACAATATTCTATAAGAGGAGGTATAATAGATGTCTTTTCTTACTCTCAAGAAAATCCGTACAGAATAGAACTTTTTGGAGATACAATAGACAGTTTGAGAACCTTTGACCCAGCAACACAGCTCTCAATAGAAGAAAAAGAAAACTTTAATATACTTCCAAACTTTCTTCTTTCGCAAGAAGATGATTCCAAATCTTCATTCTCTCCCTTTGCAAAATGGTTTGATAATAGAACTATTGTTTGGGTTAATCAGGCAGACTTGTGCCTTTCAAAGGTGATATCAATAGAAGAAAAACAAAACACTCAACAAAATATCTTTATTTCAAGCAAAGAATTTCTTTCAACACTCAATAAGCAATCACTAGTCTTTATAGGTAATGACTTTCATAATAAAGAGATAAATCCAATTCAATTCAATACTTCACCACAACCAGTATTTAATGCTAACTTTCATTTGCTTATAGACTGCTTACAACAAAAGCAAGAAGAAAGTTATCAAACTTGTTTCTGTGTATTAGATGCTCAACAAAAAGAAAGAGTAGAGAAAGTTTTAGTAGAATTCTCTAAAGAAAGAAATCTTATTACACCAACCTTTATTCAAGGTTCAATATCCGAAGGATTTATTGACCATGAAAACAAGCTTCTTCTTTTTACAGACCACCAATTATTCAATCGTTATCACAAATACAAATTAAGAGATGGCAAATCCGTACAAGAAAAAATAACAATGGAGGATTTGTTAAGCCTTAACCCAGGTGACTATATCACTCATATAGACCACGGAATAGGAATATTTGGAGGTTTAGAGAAGATTGACAAAGGAGGAAAAAAACAAGAAGCTATACGATTAATATTTAAAGGTAATGATATTCTGTATGTATCTATACATTCCTTGCATAAGATTAGTCGTTACAGCTCAAAAGATACTGCAAATGTCCCAAAATTAAATCGTTTAGGTTCTTCAACTTGGCAAACTCTTAAAAACAAAACAAAGCAAAAGGTAAAAGATATAGCCAAAGACCTTATTGCACTTTATGCAGAAAGAAAAGCATCAAAGGGTTTTGCATTCTCGGCAGATTCTTACTTGCAAAATTCCCTTGAAGCTTCTTTTATGTATGAGGATACACCAGATCAATTCAAGGCAACAAGAGATGTAAAGCATGATATGGAGTCTGAATATCCTATGGATAGACTTGTTTGTGGAGATGTGGGATTTGGAAAAACAGAAGTCGCCATAAGAGCAGCCTTTAAAGCAGTATGCGATAGTAAACAAGTCGTTGTATTAGTGCCTACTACTATCTTAGCTTTTCAACATTGGAAAACATTCTCTCGCAGGCTAAAAGATTTTCCTTGCAGAGTAGATTATCTTAATAGATTTCGTAGTGCTAAAGAGAAAAAAGAAATACTTAAAGACCTTGCTTTAGGTAAAATAGATATTCTTATAGGAACTCATAGGGTAGTAGGTAAAGACGTTAAGTTTAAAGACTTAGGATTGCTTATCATAGATGAAGAACACAAGTTTGGCGTTAGTGTAAAGGAAAAACTAAAACAAATAAAAGTAAATATAGATACTCTTACACTTTCGGCAACTCCTATTCCAAGAACTTTACAATTCTCTTTAATGGGAGCAAGAGACCTGTCTATTATAAATACTCCCCCAGCAAACAGACAACCTGTAAATACACAAGTAATAGGTTTTGATAAGGAAATTATAAGAGATGCTATAGATTTTGAAATTCAAAGAGGTGGACAAGTATATTTTGTACACAATAGAGTGCAAACAATAAACGAAGTAGCACAAAGCATACATAATTTATTGCCTAAAGCAAGAATTGTAGTAGGTCATGGACAAATGGAGGGCGAACAATTAGAAAGAGTAATGCTTGACTTTATTGAAGGACAATATGATATACTTGTTTCAACAACAATTGTAGAAAATGGATTAGATATTCCAAACGCTAATACAATAATAATAAACGATGCTCACAATTATGGACTTTCTGATTTACATCAATTAAGGGGTAGGGTAGGGCGAAGCAATGCAAAAGCTTTTTGTTATCTTATTGCACCCGAGCCATATTTGCTTACTCCTGAGGCACAAAAGAGATTGTCTGCAATAGAAGAATTTTCAGCAATAGGAAGTGGCTTTGCAATAGCTATGCGAGACCTTGATATAAGAGGAGCAGGTAATTTGCTTGGTGCAGAACAAAGTGGATTTATCTCTGATATAGGATTTGAAACTTATCATAAAATCCTTAATGAAGCAATGGACGAAATTCGTCAAGATTGCGGACAAATCCAAGAAGACGAAACAAAACGCGAATGTCTTATAGAAACAGATTTGGAAATTCTTGTTCCTGATAATTATATCAGCAATGTGGTAGAACGACTTAAGGTTTACAAGCAATTGGATTCAATGGAAAATGAGGACGAATTACCACTTTTGAAAAAATCACTTGTAGATAGATTTGGAGAAATTCCTCAACAAACTATAGAGCTTTTTGGAATAGTTAAACTGCGTATGCTTGCAAAGAAACTATATATTGAAAAAATCACTATAAAACAAAACAAGATGATAGCTACATTTAACTCTCAAACTAATGCTTTTGAGAATATAATGGCTTATGTTCAAAGTTTCCCAACGCAATGTACAATGTCAGAACAAGAAGATAAATTAATTCTTACTTTAAAACCTGTAAACAATTTGCAAAAAGCAATAGAAATTTTGGCCTATTTACAAGTGAATTAGACTAAATCAAGCCTTGCTCAAAAAAAACAAAGAATTAATTTGAAAAAACAAAGAAAAATTCCGAAAAAACAAAGAAAAATCTGAAAAAAACAAAGACTTTTTTTAGGCCTTTTTGATTCATGATTTTTCTTGTTTTATATTAATTTTATCAAAAAGCACAACAACTTTCAAAAAAATAGTGTCAGTATAACGAATTTTTGTATTTTTGTAGCTTAATTACGAAGAAAAATAAAAATAAAAATATATGAAAAGACTTTACATCGTCCTAATTGCATTAGTTTTTACATTTGCGAATGTAGATGCTCTTGGACAAGGTTGTGTTGATATGGGAATAAAAAGGTTGGTAAACTTTGATACCGTTGAATTTACTGGTGCGCAGTATAACAATGGAATTCAATTAACTTGTGATTTTCCACAGGATATTTTAACAGTGACAATATTCGCTCCAGGATATTTTGTAACGCCAGGCTCAAACGAATCGCCATATTATTGGGAGGAAATACCGTACGAGCCACCTGTTCCTTTCAATGAAGGAATTCAAGTGCCTGGTCTTACAAGTGATGACGTGTGGGGAAGTGTGGTTTCTTTAAATTATGCAACTCCTGGTGCGTCTATACCTTTTACTTTTGACTTTTATGGGGAAACTTACGAAACTTGCCAAATTGGAGCCAATGGATTGATATCTTTTTTCAAACAAGGCTTTGGACAAACATATAGTGGTGGCTGTTCTTATACACAAGAAGGCTTTGGACCAATTCCTAATCCAAGTCGATATGATAATTGTATAATGGTTCCTTATTATGATATAAACTTTGGTATCAATGGACAGGTTTATTTTCAAGTTATAGGGGAATATCCTTGTAGAAAAATGATTCTTTCTTATTACCAAGTTCCAATGTACCGATGTACATCAGAAATTGCGACACACATGACTGTACTTTACGAATCTTCAAATACAATAGAGTTTTATTTACAAAATAAACCAATTTGTATGGACTGGGAAGATGGACTTGCAACATTAGGAATACAAAACGATGGAGGAACACAAGCTTGTGTCGTGAACAATTATAACAGTTCTGTTTGGTCAGCACAAAACAAAGCTTACCGAATCAGAGCCGCCAGTGAATTGGAAAAATCTTATGCAGTTTACAAAAGAAGTGCAACAGATTTCAACGCACCGATGATACCTGTTGCGCTAGATGCAGAAGGGCGTTTCTTTGCTAACCCAACAATAGAAGAAGGTCCTACAAGATATTTTGCAGAAGCAACAATTTATCGTGCAGATGGAAATGAAATTAATATTTTAGACTCAACTGCTATTTATTATCCAATAGATCTTGATCCAATTGTTGTAACTCACAATGGAAGTACTGCCGCTACAAATGAGGTGTGTAGAGGAGATCAAGTGAATTTCCAACTTAGTGGAGGAACACGCTACAATATGGTATTACCACAACAAGTAGAAAATATAGGAAGTACATTCACAAGAGTAAACACTGCAAATCAAGACTCGGTTGTTTATCAATTTCAGGTAATCAATGAAGAAAACGGAGTAATTGTTTGTGAAAGAATGAGCGATCCTGTAACTATTTACAATATATCATTCAATGTTCAAGTAAATGATGATATGACTATTTGTAGAGGTACAGAAATTGCACTAACAGATGTGTTGAATGAAGAAGAAGGCGAATCTGCTTGGAGTACAGGACAAACAGGAGACACAATTCAAACATCTCCTCAATCAACAGGTTATATTACACTAACAAAAACTAATTATCTTGGTTGTACTGCAAGTGATTCTATTCTTGTTACTGTAAACGATGCACCAGATATAGAAATAGTAGGAACAATGAATATTTGTAAAGGAACAAATACTCAACTTACAGTAAACTCTTCTTTACCTGGTTGTTTATTTGAATGGAATACAGGACAAACTACTCAAAGCATAACAGTAAGTCCAAATGAAACACAACAATATGTTGTAAGTGTGAAATTACCACCTGCAATGTGTGAAAGAGTTGATAGTGCAACCGTAGTTGTAGAACTTCCACCTGATGTAATATGTACAGGAGATGTAAGTATTTGCGAAGGTGAAACTGCAGAAATAGGAGCAAACGGAAACGCTACAAGATATATTTGGGAAACTGTTCCTCAAGACATGTCAGTTAATGGTGGTAATCAAGCAAATTATACAGTTAAGCCAAATTCTACAACAATGTATGTAGCTCATGCTTATAACCAAATAAATTGTCATGCAACAGATACAGTTTATGTAAATGTACAACGTACACCTTCTGCTGCAATAAGATTTTCACCAAGTGTTATTGATGCTTTAGACCCAACAGTTATATTTTCTGACGTATCAAGCGGAAACTCTACAAGAGAATGGTATTTGAGCGATGGAACTACATCAACAGAAGCAGAGTTTGTTCATGTTTTCCCTGTAACAGATACAACATTACGTTATGATATAAAGCTTACAGCTTATTCTCCATTGGGATGTTCTGATACTACATCAGCCTTTATTAGAGTACAAAGAGAACATCACCTTTGGGCTCCAACAGGACTTTACTTACATGATAACAATCCTGATAATGCAAGATTCCGTCTTTGGATAGACAATATAATTGAGTATGATTTGAAAATCTTTAACCGTTATGGAGAAATGATTTTCCAAACAAACGATATTGAAGACGCATGGGATTGTACTTATAAAGGTGAAACAGTTATGCAAGGTGTATATACATGGATAGTGAAATATCGTCATAATGATGCACCTAATAGATTGGAGTGTGAGCAAGGTACATTCATGATTTACAATTAGTCAAAGCAATGATAAGTAAAAGTGATATAGAAAGAGCAAAAGCCTTATTGGATGAAAACAAAATCCAAGAGGCTATTGCTTTCTTAGAGAGTCTTGTTACTGACTCTTCAACAGAAAACAAAGATGTTGCCTATTATGTATTAGGAAATGCATATAGACGAGGCAATAATTGGCAAGATGCAATCAATTCTTATTCTCGAGCAGTAGAATTAAATCCTGAATCTCCTGCAAAAGACATGAGAGCAAATTGTATAAAGATATTAGATTTCTATAATAAGGATATGTATAATCCGTGATAGAATTTACGCAACCCTAATCAAAGGGCGTGTATTCCAGAACACCACGTAAAAAACAGGAAATATGAAAGAAAAAGTATCAATCTCATTTTTATTATTGGCAATCACCTTCTGTGTTTGCCTTATTGCAGCAAATTTACTTGGAATTAAAATAATACAAATCGGAGACTTCGCAGTAAGTGCCGGTTTGTTAGTTTTTCCAATTTCCTACATTATAAACGATTGTCTAACCGAAGTATGGGGCTTTAAAAAAGCAAGAATTGTGATATTTACTGCTTTTTTAATGAATATCTTTATCGTATTAATAGGTTTAATAGTCATTTATATCCCATCTTCTCCTTTTTGGAACGGGAACGAACATTTCGCTTATGTTTTTAATATAGCACCTCGTACAACAATAGGAAGTTTGCTAGCATTTTTATCAGGCTCTCTCTTGAATGCCTTTGTGATGAATAAAATGAAAACTCTGAATAATGGGAAATATTTTTCATTTAGAGCAATTGTTTCAACAATAGTAGGAGAGGGTATTGATTCTGTTATATTCTTCCCAATAGCCTTTTTGGGAATTATAGGTTTTCAAGAACTTTTAATGATGATTCTTGCACAAGTTATTTTGAAAACATTATATGAAATTTTGATTTTACCAATCACAATTCGTAGCGTAAAAAAATTAAAACAAATAGAAGGAATATGAATGATTTAAAAGAACAACTTTCCTTATTAGGAAATAAAACTGTTTACAAACAAGATTATGCTCCAGAGGTTTTAGAAGCCTTTGATAACAAACATCAAGAAAATGATTATTGGGTTCGCTTCAATTGTCCTGAGTTTACAAGTCTTTGCCCAATAACAGGGCAACCCGATTTCGCAGAAATACGCATTAGTTATGTTCCAGACGTTAAAATGGTAGAAAGTAAGAGCTTGAAATTATATCTTTTTAGTTTCAGAAATCACGGAGCCTTTCATGAAGATTGTGTAAACATAATAATGAAAGACCTGATAAAACTAATGAATCCAAAATACATAGAAGTGACAGGAATATTCACTCCACGAGGAGGTATATCTATTTATCCGTATGCTAATTATGGTAGAGTTAATACCAAGTATGAAAAAATGGCAGAGCAAAGATTGATGACTAGAGAGTAAGTTTAAAATTCTTCATTTAAACTTACAAATATTTCGTTCATTGTTTCATTAAAATAATTCTTTGATTCATATATAAATAGAATTTAAGAATTATTTTTACTTTTTCGGAAATAAGTTGTATTTTTGCAAGCAGCAATGTGTAGTAAAATAATAGTAAATACAATGTGTATTGCTTTTTATAGCTTGAATTTCAGGTATTTATAAGAGATTCGAGGAGCTAGAAATATATTCTTACCATAAAGATTTTTAGATATGCAAGAAACAAAGATATGCGTAATCGGCTTAGGCTATGTAGGCCTACCACTAGCCCGATTGTTTTCCACAAAATTTCCAACCATAGGCTTTGATAAAAATCAAGCAAGAGTAGAAGAATTAAACTCAGGTCACGACTCTACACTTGAAGTATCAGATGAATTACTACAAGAAGCCATAGCAAAACACGGTTTTCGTTGCACTACAAACATAGAAGAAATAAAAGAAAGCAACTTCTATGTAGTAGCGGTGCCAACCCCGGTAGATGAAAACAATCGTCCGGATTTACGTCCTTTGATAGGAGCAAGCCAAACCGTAGGACAAGTAATCAAAAAAGGCGACATAGTAGTCTATGAGTCCACAGTATATCCGGGAGTTACAGAAGAAGAATGCCTACCCGTAGTAGAACAAGTATCAGGCTTGATATTCAATAAAGACTTCTATGCAGGCTACTCACCAGAGAGAATAAACCCAGGCGACAAAGAACACACAGTAGAAAAAATCAAAAAAGTAACCTCAGGTTCCACACCAGAAATAGCAGATATAATAGACAACGTATATAATAGCGTACTAATAAACGGCACACACAAAGCACCGACCATAAAAGTAGCAGAAGCATCGAAGATTATAGAGAACAGTCAGCGAGATGTGAACATAGCATTCATGAACGAATTAGCAAAAATCTTCAATGCAATGGACATAGACACCCATGACGTCATAGAAGCAGCCGCATCAAAGTGGAACTTTATAAAACTAAGCCCAGGCTTAGTAGGAGGGCACTGCATAAGCGTAGACCCATACTATCTAATCCAAAAAGCCCAAGTCTATGGAGTGATGCCAAGAGTAATGAGTTCAGCCCGCAGACTTAACGATGGTATGGGAGAATACGTAGCCAATCAAGTAATCAAACTAATGAACAAAAAAGGAGTATTGGTAAAAGATTCCAATATACTCCTATTAGGAATAACCTTCAAAGAAAATTGCCCAGACATTCGTAACACAAAAATCGTAGATATACACACCACACTATCCGAATACACCAACAACATCACAATCTATGACCCATGGGCAAATAAAGAAGAAGTAAAACACGAATACAATATAGAAATAACAAATACACTACCACAAGCAAACAAATACGATGCTATCATATTAGGAGTAGCCCACAAAGAATTTTTAGACATAGACATAAAAACTCTATTAAACGAAAATGGAGTAGTCTATGATGTAAAAGGAATATTAGATAGAAATATTATAGACGGAAGATTATAGAAATTATGAAAATCGCAGTAGCAGGAACAGGATATGTAGGTTTGTCAATAGCAACTCTATTGGCACAACACAATGATGTAACAGCAGTAGATGTTGTTGCAGAACGTGTTGATATGGTAAACAATAAAAAATCTCCAATTCAAGATGATTATATAGAAGAATACTTAGCAACAAAACCATTGCAACTACAAGCAACTTTGGATTGGGAAAATGGATATAAAGATGCAGAATTTGTAGTCATTGCTGCACCAACAAATTATGATACTCATAAGAACTTTTTTGATACAAGTGCAGTAGAAGATGTAATAGAAAAAGTATTGAAAGTAAATCCTACTGCAATAATGGTAATAAAGAGTACTATACCTGTTGGATACACAGAAAGCGTAAGAAAAAAGTTTAACACAAATAACATAATCTTTGCACCGGAGTTTTTAAGAGAAAGTAAAGCACTATATGATAATCTATACCCTTCAAGAATAATAGTAGGCTATGACCAAAACGACAAAGAATTAGAATCAAAAGCAAAACGGTTTGCAGAACTAATACGAGAAGGAGCGATAGAGAAAAACGTGCCAATGCTATATATGGGTAGCACAGAAGCAGAAGCAGTAAAACTATTTGCAAACACATACTTGGCACTAAGAGTTAGTTACTTTAATGAATTAGACACATACGCAGAACTTAAAAACTTAAATACACAAGACATAATAGAAGGGGTTTGTCTTGATCCAAGAATAGGAAATCACTACAATAACCCAAGTTTCGGATACGGAGGCTATTGCTTGCCAAAAGACACAAAACAATTGCTTGCAAACTATGAAGATGTACCGCAAAATATGATGAGTGCCATAGTAGAGAGCAATCGTACAAGAAAAGACTTCATTGCAGACCAAGTGTTGAAAATGGCAGGATACTATGATTACTACAATAGAGGCGATTATAATCCACAAGAAGAAAAACAATGTGTAATAGGAGTATATCGATTGACAATGAAATCGAACTCCGACAACTTTCGTCAAAGCTCGATTCAAGGCGTAATGAAAAGAGTGAAAGCCAAAGGAGCAACAATAATAATTTACGAACCAACGCTTGAAAACGGAAGTACATTCTTTGGAAGCAAAATAGTAAACGATATAGACGAGTTTAAACAACAAAGTCAAGCAATAATTGCAAATAGATACGATGCTTGTCTTGACGATGTTGCAGAGAAAGTTTATACAAGAGATATTTTTAAAAGAGATTAAGATATGAAAGGTATAGTATTGGCAGGGGGGAGTGGTACAAGATTGTATCCTATTACAAAAGGCGTAAGTAAGCAGATGTTGCCTATTTATGACAAACCAATGATATACTATCCAATCTCTGTTTTGATGTTGGCGGGGATAAGAGATATATTGATAATATCAACACCACACGATTTACCAGGGTTTAAAAGATTGCTTGGAGATGGTTCGGATTATGGAGTGAATTTCTCATACGCAGAACAACCTTCACCAGATGGACTTGCACAAGCTTTTATAATAGGAGAGGAGTTTATAGGAAAAGATAATGTTTGTATGGTTTTAGGAGATAATATCTTCTATGGAGCAGGGTTTAGCAAAATGTTAAGAGAGGCAGTGCAAGCAGCAGAAGAAGATAATAAAGCAACAATATTTGGGTATTGGGTAGCAGATCCTGAAAGATATGGAGTAGCAGAATTTGATTCAGAAGGTAATTGTTTATCACTGGAAGAAAAACCAACAAATCCAAAATCCAATTACGCAGTTCCCGGATTGTATTTCTACCCTAATAAGGTTGTAGAAGTGGCAAAAAGCATTAAGCCATCGGCAAGAGGAGAACTTGAAATAACAACTGTAAACCAAAGATTTTTAGAAGATAAACAACTTAAAGTACAAACACTCGGACGTGGATTTGCATGGCTTGACACAGGAACACACGATTCTCTCTCAGAAGCCTCAACTTTCGTGGAAGTAATAGAAAAAAGACAAGGCTTAAAGATAGCATGCCTCGAAGGTATAGCTTACAGAAAAGGTTGGATAAGTGAAGAAAAAATGAGAGAATTAGCTCAACCGATGATTAAAAATCAGTATGGACAGTATCTTTTGCAAGTAATAGATGATTTTAAGGGCTATGAGCTGTGAGCATTGAGAACTAAAATATGAGAGATTTTCATAAACTAATAATTTGGCAGAGGAGTCATCAGCTCACTTTGGCCATTTATAGAATAAGCAAATCATTTCCAAAAGAAGAAATATTTGGACTTACTTCTCAAATGCGAAGGGCCGTTTCTTCTATACCTACCAATATTGCCGAAGGTTGTGGAAGAGCTTCAAACAAAGATTTTGCTCATTTTTTACAAATTGCTATTGGTTCAGCAACAGAAGTTGAATATCAGCTTCTTCTTGCTCATGATATAAACTATATTAATGATGACGACTATCAGGCATTGACAGATGAGACGGTCGTTGTCCGTAAAATGATTATTAAATATCAATCAGAGTTAAAGAGTAGCTCATCGCTCGAAGCTCGCAACTCACAGCAGTAATATGAGAAATATAGTAATAACAGGTGGAGCTGGTTTCATCGGAAGCCATGTTGTACGCCTCTTTGTAAATAAGTATCCAGAATACAATATTATAAATCTTGATAAACTTACATACGCAGGTAATTTGGCGAATCTTAAAGATGTGGAAGATAAACCAAATTACAAATTCGTAAAGATGGATATATGCGATTTTGAGGCGTTTTATCAACTTATGCAAGACGAAAAGGTTGATGCGATAATTCACCTTGCAGCAGAAAGTCATGTGGATAGAAGTATAAAAGACCCGTTTACTTTTGCAAAAACAAACGTAATGGGAACACTGTCACTTCTTCAAGCAGCAAAACTTTATTGGGAAGCACAACCAACTCCATACCAAATAGCTCATAGCCCACATCTCACAACTCAATGCCTATTTTACCATATATCAACCGATGAGGTTTATGGAGCTTTGGAGATGAATCACCCCGAAGGAATACCTGCACCGCACCAAACAGCCGCAAGTGCTCACAGCTCACAGCTCACAGCTCGATGCTCACAGCTCAATGCTCAATGCTCAATAGCATACGGCGATGAGTTTTTTTATGAAACAACAAAATATAACCCGCACTCACCATACTCGGCAGCAAAAGCAAGCAGCGATCATTTTGTAAGAGCATATCACGACACATACGGAATGCCGACTATTGTAACAAACTGTTCAAACAACTACGGACCGTATCAATTCCCCGAAAAACTCATACCGCTTTTTATCAATAATATTCGTCATCGCAAGCCGCTTCCTGTGTATGGAAAAGGAGAAAACGTACGCGATTGGCTTTATGTGGAGGATCACGCAAGAGCAATAGATATGATTTTCCACAACGGCAAGATTGCAGAAACATACAATATCGGTGGCTTCAACGAATGGAAGAATATCGATTTGATTAAGGTGATTATTAAGACTGTTGATATTGCTTTAGGTCGGGTTGCTTTGAGTGATGAGCAACGAGCGATGAGCTGCTCACAACTCACTGCTCAAAGCTCACTGCCTGATAGCGCATTCCCGGATTTAGACCTTATCACATACGTAACCGACAGAGCTGGACACGATATGCGTTATGCAATAGACTCGACAAAATTGCAAAAAGAGCTTGGCTGGGAACCAAGTCTGCAATTTGAAGAAGGAATAGAAAAAACTGTTCGTTGGTACTTGGATAATCAAGAATGGATGGATAACGTAACTTCCGGAGAATACGAAAAGTACTACGAAGAGATGTATAAATAGGCTTCGCCGGAGCTTCGTCAGACAAAGGACAAAATCCGTAAGGCAAAAGGATACTTTAGACATCTGACATTAGACTTTCGACAAAAAAAACACTCGTAGTCTCGTTGACTTGTAGTCTTCGAAAATCCTTTTGTCTTTTGACTTTCGACATTGGACAAAAAAACACCTTTCGTCCTTCGACATTAGACTTTTGACAAAAAACACTCGTAGTCTTCAAAAAGTAAACATTAAATAAACACTATCGCTTTTAAAAGTCCTTCCCTTCAGGGGAGGATTTAGGAGAGGCTCTCAAATCTCCCTCTTTTAGGAGGGATTAAGGGAGGTTCAAATCTTTCAACGGGAATTACCGTAAGGTTACATCATATATATATATATATCAAAATGAAAGAATTAACAGAAGAACAAATTAATAAAATCAACGAACAAATTGATGCTCAAAAAAAATCAGTATCATATAACGTTAGGGAATTTACTATTGAAATATATGTTAATAAGTATAGTAAAGATATTGAAAAAGATGATAATGAGTTGTATATTCCAGAATATCAAAGAGAATTTGTTTGGGATTCTAAACATCAATCTAGATTTATCGAATCATTAATATTAGGACTTCCCGTACCTTTCTTTTTTGCAGCAGAAATTAAGGATACTGGTCGTTTAGAAATTGTGGATGGCTCACAACGTATTCGTACAATGGCTGCTTTTATTAATGATGAATTAGAATTGTCTAACCTCAGAAATTTGACAGAATTAAATGATAAAAAATTTTCACAACTACCTTCTTCAAGACAAAGAATGTTTAAAAATATGCCTCTACGAATGGTTGTTTTATCTGCAGATGCTTCCGAAGACACAAGAAAAGAAATGTTTGACAGAATTAATACTAGTAGTGTACCTTTGCTTCCAATGGAAACTCGTAGAGGAATATATCGTGGAAAATTTATGGATTTCATAACGAAATTAGCAGATAGTAAAAATTTCAAGAAATTATGTCCTTTACCTAAATATATGTTAGAAAGAAGAGAAGAGGAGGAGTTGATTCTTCGTTTTTTTGCATTTACCGATTGCTATCCAGATTATAAAAAAGTTGAAGATATGGGTGTTGCAAAATATCTTGATAATTATTTAAATACAAAAAATGGATCAATCAAAGATGAAGAAATAACAGAGAAAGAAAAATCCTTTAATCTTGTTATAGAGTATATCTGTAATTTATATCCGAATCAAGGTTTTGCTAAAAAGAAGGATGTTCTTGGAGTTTCAAGACCTTATTTTGAAGCAATTTCAGTAGGTCTTGGTTTAGCTCTAAAAGAAAAACCAGCATTGAGTGTTTCAAAGCAACCTCAAGAACTAATAGTAGATAAAAAGAAACATAATGCATTTTACAATGCTATTGAAGGTCGTTACCGTACTCATACTGCAGCTAAAATAAAATCACGTATAGAAATCGCAAAAAAAGCATTTATAAATAATGATAACCGTAAAAGATGAATTAGAAAAGAGAAAAAAAGATATTGATTCGTATTATTCATTGTTGTATTTAATTGAGAAATGTGAAACTCATAAGGGTGTAAATATATGTATTGATTCTGATAAAAAGACACAAGTGATAGTTGATGATGTAATGCATAAATGTATAAAAGCTAATTCAATTATCCTTTTATACAATAGTGTGGAATCAACAATATCGAATTGTATTATATCTATTTGCGATGCTATAAATGATTCAAATATAAAATATAATGATCTTTCAGATGCTTTTCAAAAAATTTTTAGAAATAAGTTTTTTAATAAAGAGATAACTCATACAACCGCAAGAAAAAAAGCCGAAGAACTGCTTAAGCATGTAGTAAATAATAAAAAAATTAATATGCCAAACATTGATTTTTCAATTTCTGGTAATATTGATTTACGAAAAATAATTGAGATTTGTAAGGCTATAGATGTTAAGTTAGGCAAAATACCTAATAAAGATAAAGTGAGTAATACTTTACTTAATATCAAAAATACGCGGAATGAATTAGCACATGGAATTAAATCATTCGGGGATATAGGAGCATTGGTCGTATTATCAGATCTAAATGATTACAAAGAAACAATTTATGGTTTTCTTGAATATATAATCGAAATCTTTATTTCATTTATTCAAGATAAGAAATTTATGAGTAATAAAAAAACAATAAAAATATGAAAGATTTAAAAGATTTACTTAGAGAAAATCTAAATTTTTCCAAGTCATCAGTGAAGTATAAATGTGAAAATATCATATCATCAATCATAGATAACAGCAATATTTCCAACTTTAAGATTGGCAAAACAAACCAAGAACTTTCCGAAAGATTTAACTCGGAATATAAAGATAAATACGATAAAATTATTGGTATATATGAATCAGAAGATACTGATTTAATTGATTGGTTAGAAAAAGAATTAATTGAATGCTATAGAAACGAACCTAAATGTGATAACAAACAATTAGGTGGTGGACCTGATGGTGCAACTCGAATATATATCGTAATAAAATATAAGAAATAATTGTATTATGAGATATATAAGAGTCGCAAGACGTACTATAGGAAAAAGAATTGGAAACGATTTGTATACAGTAGAAGATATTAGAGTTGTAAATAAAATTTTAATAGAATCTAAATCGACAACTGTATTTCATACAAAATTAAAACACACTTACACTGAAAAGGAAATTAATGATGCATGGAAAAGAACAAAATAAGAACGATCATACAAATCATAATTTTTTCTTTAGTCAGATTGTAGCGAATGATAATGATTTTATAGGTTTTGTTGCATATACTATATATAAGAAAAATAAAATTGAATATATAGAACAATTCAAAAAAGATAATTCAAGACCTCCAACAGATGAAGAATTATTAAAATGGCAATATGAAGAATGCACAAATAGTAAAAAGAAAAACTATAGAAGTATAGCTGAAAACAAAGTAAATAGATTTGTTAATCAGTTACATGGTGAGGTGGAAAAAGACTTAAAAAAACAGAAAGAAAAAAATGATAAAAAAGAGAATAATAATCGTAAAAAAGAGAAAGAACTTACTGAAAAAGAAAAGATACTAAATAAAAGAGAAAAGAGTATTAATGAAAGAGACAAATATTGTAATGTAAAATCCAAATGCCAATTTGGAAGTGGAATTCTACAAAGTTTTATTGCAACTTTAATATATGTAGTTCTAGGATTCATTTTCATAACGTGTGGAGGTGTTGATGTACTTACTGAAATAATTAATACTACTTCAAAATAATCTAATCATGAAATCTTTCTTGAAGTTTTTATACAAGTTTTATCATTCTATCCTTTTAAGAAGAAAGAATATTTGGGTTAGCCCATATTGTTTTTTTAATCAGAGTACTGTATTTGAAGGTAATAATAAAATTGCTAAAGGTGCTTCGGTATCAGGTGCTTTTGTTGGTAGGAATACATATTTAGGTGCAAATTCTGATTTTCATAAATGTAAAATTGGTCGTTTTTGCTCTATAGCCTCCAATGTTAATATAATTCCAAATACACACCCTTCGTCTGTTTGGGTTTCTACTTCTCCGACGTTTTTCAGTACCCTCTTGCAAAATGGACAAACATTTGTAGAAAAGAACAAATTTAAGGAACATTTAAGTGTGGATGGCTACAATGTAGTTGTTGGCAATGATGTTTGGATTGGAGCTAATGTTATTATAAAAGGAGGTGTAACAATTGGAGATGGCGCCATAGTTGCTATGGGTGCAGTGGTTACAAAAGATGTACCTCCATATGCAATAGTTGGTGGAGTTCCGGCAAAGGTGATTAAATATCGCTTTAATGAAGATCAAATTGCCAGATTACAAGAAATTAAATGGTGGGATAAATCTGATTCGTGGCTACGAAGTCATGTTAATGATTTTGAAAATATTGAAATCTTTATAAAGAATAATACTAATATATGAATAATATAGCGATAATTGCGGTTGCATATAATCGTGTAGATTCTTTAAGTCGTTTGCTTAAGTCGTTAGATTTGGCATATTACGAGGAGGATGTTACACTTATTATCAGTGTGGACAAAAGCAACACCGATATAGTGGAGCGTTTTGCCGATAAATATGAGTGGAAACATGGCAAAAAGATTGTAGATAAGCATGAAAAGAATTTAGGTCTTCGTTCTCACATGATGAGTCTAGGTAAATGGTTTGATGAGTTTGATGCCATTGTGGTACTTGAAGATGATATCGTGGTATCGCCTAACTTTTATACATATACCAAACAAACGGTTGAAAAGTATAGTTTTTGCCAAAATATTGCAGGCATAAGTTTATATGGATTTAGTATTAATTACCAAATAGGTTTGCCTTTTCAGCCAATTAAAGATGAACATGATGTATATTTTATGAATTGTGCAATGTCGTGGGGAGAAGTGTGGATGCGAGATTCTTGGAAAAAGTTTTATGAATGGTATCTCTCGCATCAAGATTTTCCTATGATGAAACATTTGCCTCGAAGTATATGTTTATGGAATCAAAAATCGTGGCTTAAATATCATACTCGCTATTGCATAGAAGAAAATAAATATTTTGTACACCCTTACACTTCATTATGTACTAATTTTGGTGATGCCGGAGAACATAGTGATGGCACATCAAATACCATCTATCAGGTACCTATGCAGTGTGGGAAAAAGACAAGTTTTCTGTTGCCGGATTTCGACTCAAAGGCAGTTTTTTATGATGGCTTTTTTGAAAATATTGAATTGTATAATCTGCTTGGATATACCCCCGATGAACTATGCATAGATCTGCAAGGCGAGTGGCATAATCGTTTAAATAAACGTTATTGGCTTACTACCGAAGTGGAAGATTACAAAATAGTTCGTTCCTTTGACTTAAACTATCGTCCTATTGAATTAAACGTGTTGAACAATAACGAGGGTAATCAAATATTCTTGTACGACACCTCTGTAGCAGTTAAGAACTCCAACAAGAAAAATAGAAAATCTTTTTTGTACAGATACCATTTAAGTAATATGTTCTACTTTGTTAGAAGTTACGGATTTGGGTATGCTTTAAAAGATTTTGTTGAAGCCATAAAGAAATATACCAATAACATTATACATCCGTGAATTTTATAGTGATATAAGTTGAGATAAAAAAACACTCAATTGTGCAAGATTCTAAAGAAAATATCATGTTACCTCTCGATGAATGTAAAGAGTTGCAACAATTATCAAATTTTAAATGAAATTATTGGATACATTCTGTGATGTTTCGATCGTATATTTAATTCTGATAAAAGACGAGTGTTAAAGCAAATTGAATGATTTTGATAATATTATAAATAACGCGTTGCAAAAAATAGAATTAATAAGAAATATTTATATAATGAAAAAGCAATTAGTTGTATGTGGTGGTGGTAGCAGTTCACACACCCTTATTCCCTTTTTAAAGGATTCGATATTTGATGTTTCAGTTTATACATCAAGACCAGAAAAATGGTCAAACACTATAGAATTGGAATGGCATGATCCATCGGGAAAAGTAATGGGTACATATTCCGGAAATATTAAAAAGGCTTCGAGCGATCCAAAAGAATTGTTTCCAAATGCCGATTACATCGTGTTTTGTATGCCTGTGCATAAATATCGTGTAGCATTGCACGAATTGGCTCCGTATCTTAGTAAAGATAAAACTGTCTTTATAGGTACAGTTTACGGACAAGGTGGATGGAATTGGATGGTTGACGAAATAAAGAAAGAATTTGGTCTAACCAATATCGTTACATTTGCGTTTGGTTTAATTCCATGGATTTGCCGGTTAATCGAGTATGGTAAAAAAGGTGTTACATACGGTTGTAAAGCTGTTAATTATGCTGCTGTTTATCCAAATGAATATTTCGATCAAGTAAACGAAGAGTTTTTCAACGAAGTTTGCTACAAATGGTTTGGCAAAGGAAAAACAGAGCAAAGCAAAAATTTCTTATCATTGACCTTGTCGGTTGATAATCAAATTATCCACACATCAAGATGTTTTGGATTGTATAAAGTGCATGGCAAAACATGGCAAAATAAAGAAGACGTTCCATGGTTTTATCGCGATTATGATGATGTGTCGGCAAATTTGTTGGCAGATTTAGATGCAGATTATGAAAAGATTAGAGCAGCAATCAGAACTATGCATCCCGAAAAAGATTTCCGCCACATGTTGGATTATTTGGCATTGGAAAGATTTTCATATCAATCACAAAATACCGATGTAAAAGAATCATTTGTAACTTCTCAAACATTGGTGTCAATTCAAACACCAACAATTCAAAATTCAGAAGGATTGTGGGAAGTAGATAGAAATCACCGTTTCTTTTTGGATGACATATATTATGGCAACTGTATTGTAAAATGGATGGCAGAACAATTGAATATCGACGTTCCGACAATTGATTCAATAATTAGATGGTCGCAAGAAATTAGAAACGAACGTATAATAGATGATAACAATCGTTTGATACTTGATGGTAAAGATTTATCCGCACCTTTGAAAGCTGGTATCCCATGCTATTATGGTTATAAAACAATTGAAGATATTATAGATTAAATTCGAATAATATTGAGTATTTGTGGATTATAAATTAATCCACAAATACTTATGAATGTAATAATAACAACTTACACAATAATAGATAAAAAATGTTTGAAAGATATATTAATGCACTTAAATTTAGGCTATATAGGGGTGATAAACTCAACGCTCATCGTTTTTATATGGCAACAAATAAAAAGTTAGATTTGGAAAATCCTAAAACTTGGTCGGAAAAACTTCTTTGGCTGAATAAATACTGGCAACCAAAAATTAAAGCTCTTTGTGCTGACAAATACAAAGTAAGAGACTTTATTATAGAAAAAGGGTATTCTGAAACATTAGTGCCATTATTGGGATATTGGAAAGATGCTAGAGATATTGATTTTTCGAAATTACCCAAACGCTTTGTACTTAAATGCAACCATGGTTGTAGAATGAATATCTTAGTTGAAGATAAATCGAAATTAGATATAAAGTCTACTATAAAAACTCTAAATAAATGGATGAATATAGACTATAGCAAAGTAACTCCAGAATACCATTATCACTACATCGACAGATATATAATTTGTGAAGAGTTTCTTCCTGTTGACCATAGTTTTGAAATTGTGGATTTTAAAATACATTGTTTTAATGGAGTTCCAAAATGGATAGGTTTGTGTTATGAACGTGATTATACAACCGGACACCCTAAAGAAATGATAATGTCTCCTGAATGGGATAGATTAATGTATTTAAAATCAGATTATCCTGACGATGGAAAACACATGGATAAACCGGAAAAATTAGAAGCTATGGTAGAAATGGCTTGTAATTTGTCTAAAGATTTTCCATATGTTAGAGTCGATTTATATTACATAAAAGGAAATATATACTTTGGTGAACTAACTTTTACACCTAGTGGATGTCTTCCTGCTGGTGGCTATATTGAAGAAGTTGATATAAAAGCAGGAGAATATCTTAATCTGAATACAATAAAGTGTGATAATTAATCTTTTATAGTTGAATACTAAAGTTAAGTTACAGAACAAATATAGTTACCTGTATCATAATGAAAGCATCAAATAGGATAATAATAAATACATTAGCTCAATATGGTCGTACCATAGTTAATATGATATTGTCTTTATATTCTTCACGTCTTGTCCTTAAGTATTTGGGTGTAGATGATTACGGAATATATGCGTTGGTTGCTGGTGTAGTTAGCATGTTATCTTTTCTTACAAATTCTTTGGTAAGCAGTACTCAACGTTTTTTGTCTGTTAATCGAGGAGTTGGAAATGTTGAAAAGTTAAAAGAGGTTTTTAGCAATAGTCTTACGATTCATTTGCTTATAGGACTCGTAATAACAATATTATTATTCTGTTTAACACCATTGTTGTTTGATGGATTTCTAAATATTCCAGAAAATAAGGTAGGTGTATCAAAAATATTGTATTTGCAAGTTGTTTGCATGGTATATATTTCCTTTATTGCATCTCCGTTTAGAGCTCTGCTAGTTGCTCACGAGAACATTGTTTATACATCGCTAGTTGATGTTATAGACGGAGTTTTGAAAGTGGTGCTGGTTTTAATGTTGCCATTTTTTGCTGATAAATTATTGGCATATGGTTGGATAATGTTTTTGATACGTTTATTAAACTTATTAGCTTTTGCTTTATTTTGTTTCCCCAAATATGAAGAATGTATATTGCCTCGTTTTAAGAATTTTAATATATCATATTTAAAAGAACTATCATCTTTTACAGGATGGATAATGTATTCGAGTGGAGTTATAGCAATCCGTACTCAAGGCGTAGCCATTATGCTTAACAAATTTTTTGGGGCAGCCATTAATGCAGCATATGGTATAGGTTCGCAAATTGCCGGAATGATTTCTTTTGTTAGTTCATCTTTTAATACCGCTATAGCCCCACAATTAATGGCATCGGCTGGTGTCGGAAACAAAGTACGAATGTGGTTATTGGCAGAAATAGAATCCAAGTTTTCATTTCTTTTGTTAGCTATGCTCGGAATACCTACAATGTTCGAAATGCAAAGTTTACTTGAACTTTGGCTCGTAGAAGTTCCGGATAATACAATGATGTTTGGGTGTATGTTTTTATCAATGCAAATGGTGGATATGTTATCAAATGGTGTTGGAACAGTCAATAGAGCTGTTGGTAAAAACATCGGAAGATATATTTTCCTAACATTTACTCCAAAATTATTTATTTTTCCAATATGCTTTGTAGGACTTAAATATGATATGCCGCTGATTGGGGTGTGCATTACTATGGTTGTAGTAGAAACATTATCAATGTTACTTCGAATATATTTTATGAAAAATGAAGAAGGTTTCGCACCTATTAAATTTTGTAAATCTGTTATTTTTCGTTCTTTGCCACCGGTAATAATAAGTGGATTTGTTTGTTGGTTGATTTCCCTTATGATTGATTTTAATCTACGCTTTCTGCTAACCTACGCAATTGCTATACCGACATTTATATTGAGTACATATATTATTTCTCTATCTAAATGGGAAAAGAATTTTGTGAATAGTATTATTAATAGAATATTGAATAAATAATAAATTAATTCTATAAATTATATGGCAACTATACTTATTATAATAATATTTTTATTAATGCTTTTTATTGTTAATAAAATAGGGACTATTAATAAGTTCTCTAAAAGAATGTTAACGTTATACATAGCTTATTGGGGGATAATGTTAACATTGTCTTCTATTGGTGTTGCAGATTTATATCGTCCTAGTAATTTTGCACTATTAACTCTTTTTATGGCTGTTTTGTCATTTGTTGTGGGCTTTTCTTTACAAAAACAAACATTGTATGAGAAGAAAGATATAAATATAGAGAGTTTTAATTTTTTAGATGAATTTATTAATTCAAAGGGATTTATATTTCTTTTATTTCTTGCATTTGTAATGTCAGGGTATTATTTTATGAAAATGCGTACAGCACTAGCTTTTTATGAAGATTTAGGAGAAATTAGAGGGATGTTTTTTGATAATTCACTATTGGGGTATTATTTTATTTGGTTAAATCACTTGTTTTTACAGCCAATGAAATATGTTTGTGTTTTGGTATTTGCATACATGTTATTGTATAAACGAAATTGGAAATTTATTATCGTTACGTTGTTTCTTTTATTTTACACAAGTCTTTCTGGAGGAAGATTTGGATATTTGTCTATTGCAATAGGAGTTTTGTTCGTTTATTACGTTTTTTCTCATAATATTAAATTAAAATTAAAACATTACATTCTTTTATTTACATTAGCTATATTCTTTTTTGCTTTAATTTCAGAAGTAACATCAATGAGAACTGGAAAAGGATCATTAGAAAATTCTATTAATGCATTTTTAAGTTATTTGTGCGGGCCAGCAACAGCGTTTGATTATGCTATAAACAATAATTATGTGGAAAAATTAGGCGGTTATCAATTTGGACGATATACTTTTTCTGCTGTAGATGGATTGTTGATGTATTTTTTTAATATGTTAGGGGTGGATTATGGAAACTTAATAGCAGAATTAGTGGAAATAAAACAAAATACTCAAATAGTTGTTGGTAGTGGGAAAACTTGGAATGCTTTATATACAGGAACGCTTTATTATTGGTTGGATGGTGGTTTTATAGGTTGTATTGTATTCCCCTTTGTTGTTGGGATGCTTTTTCGTTGGATTGTTAAATTATATTTTCGTTATAAGACATGGGCCTTTTTATGTTTGATTGCGATGTTTTTTCAGATGAAAATGCACTCGGTTTGCGATTTTTCTTTATATAGCCCATTTTTATTGTTAAGTATAGTTTATTTATATTTTATAGGTCGTTATACAAAGGTGAGTGTAAAATAGTTGAGATAAATACATTAGCGAGTTTTATTAATATTTTTTAATATTAACGTGGTATGAATTTATGTTTATGTTTTGGATATTTCCCTGAGACAATAGAGGAAGATATCATTTCGAATACTAAATGTTATTTGCAAAATTCTGCAAATGTATTACAGAAAAAATTCATTGAAGGAATAGCTTGTTATTTTAAATCATTTACGATTATCAATGCCCCCTTTGTAGGTTACTACCCTCTTAAGTATCGCTCTATTTATGTTCCGAAAACATATTTTCAGCACAAAGAGGGAAATGCGACTATCGATGTAAGGTCTTATTCCTTCAATACTTTACCTTATTTGACACATAAAGAGCGTAAATATAAATGTAAAAGAGAGGTAAGTCGATGGCTTTATAAGCATCAAAATGAAAATGATGAAAACGTTGTGATTGTATATTCTATGCACATGAATTTTATTTTAGCTTGTGCAGAGTTAAAAAAGAAGTATAGATTTAAATTAATAACTATAATTCCTGATTTACCTAAATATTTTAATACAAGTGGAAAATGGTATTCTATACTACATCAAAAAATCAATAATTTAATGAAAAAAGATTATGTAGATGAGTTAAATTGTATTGATGGCTTTGTGTACCTTACTGAGTACATGAATCGTGAAATATGTAAAGAAGAACGTCCTTATGTTGTAATAGAAGGAATGGTTTCTTATAAAAGTGCTGAGGAATCTCATATTCATAAACATGAAAAGTTCATATTGTATACAGGAACAATGGCAAGAAAGTATGGCGTTATGAATTTAGTGGAAGCCTTTACGATAATGAAACATAATAAAGATTATAAATTATGCCTTTGTGGATATGGGGATTGTATTTCCGAAATTCAACATCTTTCGAGGGAATATAATATTGATTATAAAGGTGAAATATCTAATAAGGAAGTATTGGACTTACAAAAAAAAGCTGCTTTATTAATTAATCCAAGGGTAAATGAGGGAGAATATGTAAAATTTTCTTTTCCATCTAAAGTTATGGAGTATTTTGTTTCAGGTACACCTGTTTTAATGCATAAACTTGATGGAATACCTTTAGAATACTATGATTATTGTTTTACATTCAATGGCACTAAACTAACTGAAATTGCTCAACAAATAGATGAAGTTTTAGATATTAAAGAATCAGAGCGTTTATTTTTGGCAGAAAAAGCAAATCGATTTATTCTTGATGAAAAAAATTCTAAAATACAATGTAAAAAGTTGGTTGAATTAATAAAAATTATCTTAAATAAGCATGAAAATTCTGTCAATCACATATAATCCGTATAATAATAATAATAATAATAGCAAAACACTGCGTTCATTTTTTGATGGAATTCCGTCAAAAGATTTGGCGATGTTGTATATGGAAAGTTTTTCAGAAGTGGATTATAATTTTTGTGATAATTACTATCGAGTAACTGATCAGGATGTTCTCAGAAGTGTCGTGAAATTGCAATTTAAGACTCGTAATACACATCCAAAAGAAAAATTACAAAAAGTAAGTGAAGAAAAAATTGTAGCATTAACACGTAGCAAGAGAACTGCTTTAAGAAGACTGGTAAGAGAATTCTTTTGGAACTTTAACACTTGGGATACAAAAGAGTTTGATGAATGGATACAAGAGCAAAAACCAGATATAATATTCACTCTATTAGGAGCTAATATTTTTATGCATAATATTGTTTTGAAAATATCAAAAAGATATAATATCCCTTTTGTCGCCTATTATACAGATGATTATGTGTTAAATTGTTCCGATAAGACTTTTTGGGGAAGAATTCATTTCAAGCTAACTAATAAAGTGTATCGTAAAACAATGTCAAAAACATCAAAGAGTTATGTGATAGGAGAATTGATGCAAAAAGATTATTCAAAAGCATTTAATAGAGAGTTCGGGTTATTGGGCAATTGTATAGATTTGGATAAATTTAATTCATTATTACCCCCCCAAATAAATACTTCTGACAAAATAACTATTTCATTTATTGGAGGATTGCATTTGAATCGTTGGCAAACAGTTTGTGATTTAGGTGAAATTGTCAAAGAAATAAATAGAGAAAAACATTGGAATATAGAGATTAATGTGTATGCATTAGAATTAAAAGATGATATTGTGCAAAGGCTGAAAGCCTGTGGAGTGGACTATAAAGGGGGATTAAATTCTCAAGGAGTATTTGAAACTATAAAAACATCTGATATACTTTTGCATGTGGAATCTTTTGATGAAGTAAATAGAACGTTTGTAAAATATTCTGTTTCTACTAAGATTACTGAATATCTTGCCAGTAAACGTTGTATAATGGCATATGGTCCACATGAAGTAGCGTCTATTGCTTTGATAAAGGATAATGATTTTGGTTGCGTACTTACGGATTTAGATAGTAGAGAAGATAAAAAACAAAAAATAATTACTGCGATAGAAACTTATAATGATAAAGACTATTCAAAGCAATGGGATTATGTACAGCAATATTACAATAAAGATGTCGTAAGAGAAATGTTGCTTAAAGATATGCAAGCAGTTGTAGATAATCATTTTTTAAATAGTAATATTTAATTAAAACCCCATCATGCAAATCTTAGTAACAGGCGGAGCGGGATTTATAGGCTCGCATACATTGGTGGAACTTTATCAAGCAGGGCATACTGCTGTGGTAGTTGATAATTTGAGCAACTCATCGAAAGAATCGCTCAAAAGAGTGGCAGAACTTTGCAAAGTAGAGGCAATTCCATTCTATCAAGTAGATATTCGCGACAAGGAAGGGCTTGAAAAGATAATGACTGCACATAAATTTGACGCATGTATACATTTTGCAGGACTGAAAGCAGTTGGCGAAAGCGTTGAAAAACCTTGGCTTTATTACGAAAACAACATCAACGGCACACTTATCTTGATGAAAATGCTTGAAAAACACAACTGCAAAAACATTATATTCTCCTCATCAGCCACAATTTACGGAGAGCCTGCCGAAATGCCGATTACAGAAAACTGTCCAAAAGGCGTTTGCACAAATCCGTACGGCTGGACCAAAAGTATGTTAGAGCAGGTGCTTACAGATATACAAAAAGCAGATAAAGAGTGGAATGTAGTCTTGCTCAGATATTTCAATCCTATTGGAGCACACAAAAGCGGCAGAATAGGCGAAAATCCGAACGGTATTCCAAACAATCTTATGCCATACATCACGCAGGTAGCCATAGGAAAACGAGAAAAACTCAACGTATTCGGTAACGATTACAATACAGCAGACGGCACAGGCGTAAGAGATTACATTCACGTTGTAGATTTAGCGAAAGCACACGTAAGAGCCTTAAAAGCAATCAATAAGAACTGCGGATTAGAGATATATAACGTAGGAACAGGCAGAGGATATTCCGTTTTGGAAGTTGTAAAAGCCTTTGAAAAAGCCAACGATTTAAAAGTCGCTTACGAAATAAAAGAACGCCGTCCGGGAGATATAGCAGAATGTTATTGCAATCCGCAAAAGATTGAAAAAGAATTAGGCTGGAAAGCCGAAAACGATTTAGAAGATATGTGTAGAGACTCTTGGAATTGGCAAAAAAACAATCCTGAGGGATATAAATTATAATTTTCCACGTATCACACGTATTTACACGAAATTTATTAAAGTAGATATTTGATTAAAAAAAAATACCAAATAATAATATGTCAATATTTAAGGATAAAGTCCTGTTGATAACAGGGGGAACAGGTAGTTTTGGAAACGCTGTTTTGCGTCGCTTTTTGGATAGCGATATTAAAGAGATTAGAATTTTCTCGCGTGATGAGAAAAAGCAAGATGATATGCGTCATCGTTTGCAAAATCCAAAGGTTAAGTTTTATATTGGAAATGTAAGGGATAAACAATCAGTGGATGTGGCTATGCGTGGTGTAGATTATGTATTTGCAGCGGCTGCATTGAAACAAGTGCCTTCTTGTGAGTTTTTCCCTATGGAAGCTACAATGACAAATGTGGTAGGAACAAACAATGTATTGCTTTCTGCAATTGAGCATGGAGTGAAGAATGTAGTTGTGCTTTCTACCGACAAAGCTGCTTACCCTATTAATGCAATGGGAATATCAAAGGCCTTGATGGAAAAAGTAGCGATTGCAAAGGGAAGAGAGTTGGGACAAGGTGCAAAGACTACAATTTGTTGTACTCGTTATGGTAATGTTATGGCATCGCGTGGTAGTGTGATTCCTTTGTGGGTGCAACAAATGGAAGAAGGTAAGCCTATCACTATAACCGATCCTAATATGACTCGTTTTATGATGACTTTGGATGATGCAGTGGATTTGGTTATCTATGCGTTTACACATGGAGAAAATGGAGATTTGTTTGTGCAAAAAGCACCTGCTGCAACATTAGACGTTTTGGCTGAGGCATTGAAACAAACATACGCTAAGGTTAATCCTAAGTATGGTGAAACAGAAGTAAGGGTTATCGGAACGCGTCATGGCGAAAAACTTTATGAAACTTTGGTTACTCGTGAGGAAATGGCAAAGGCGATAGATATGGGAGATTATTATCGTATTCCTTGTGATACTCGTGATTTGAACTATGACAAATTCTTTACTGATGGTAGCGAAGAAGTATCAAAGATAGAAGATTATCATTCTCACAATACAAGACGTCTTGATGTAGAGGGAATGAAAGAATTGCTTTTGAAGTTAAGATTTATCCGTGAAGACTTGGGGTTGATAGAAAAAACACAAGCAAAGGAAATTCGTTCAGAATAGTTGGTTTCCGCGGATTACTCGTATTTGCACGTAATTTTAATTTGATTGCAATATGTTATCTATGCGAAATATAATACTTGTGATTCGTGAGATACGTGGAAAAAATAAGAAACTATGAAAGTATTGGTTACGGGTGCTAAGGGATTTGTAGGAAAGAATCTTGTTGCACAACTTAATAATATAAAAGACGGCAAGGCTCGTTGCTATGGCGATTTGAAAGTAGATGCTGTTTATGAGTATGATATAGATAGCACTATTGAAGAGCTTGATGCTTTTTGCAAAGATTGTGATTTTGTCTTTAATCTTGCAGGGGTTAATCGTCCTCAGAATCAAGAAGAGTTTATGCAAGGCAATTTTGGATTTGCATCGACTTTGCTTGATACATTGAAAAAGCATGGAAATAAATGTCCTGTTATGATTTCTTCTTCAACGCAGGCTGCTTTGGATAATCCATACGGAGAAAGTAAACGTGCAGGTGAGCAGTTGATGTTTTCTTATGCAGAAGAAACAGGTGCAAAGGTTTTGGTATATCGTTTTCCTAATTTATTTGGTAAATGGTGTCGTCCAAATTACAATAGTGCTGTTGCAACGTTTTGCAATAACATAGCAAATGATTTACCTATTCAAGTTAATGACCCAAAGGTTGTGTTGAATTTGGTTTATATAGATGATTTGGTAGATGAAATGATAGCGGCATTGAAAGGTGAAGAGAATAGGACGGAGGAATTTTGTGAAGTGCCGATTGTTCACAACGTTTCGCTTGGAGAGATAGTTGATCTTATATATGGGTTTGCAGAGCAACCAAAAACACTTATTGTGCCTGAAATTCCTTACAACTCTTTTGCCAAGAAACTTTATTCGACATATTTGTCGTATCTGCCTAAAGAAAAGGTGTCGTTCCCGCTGAAGATGAACATTGACGACAGAGGTAGCTTTACCGAGTTGTTGAAATCGAAAAACGTTGGACAGGTGAGCATCAACATCTCCAAACCGGGCATCACCAAAGGACAACATTGGCACAATAGTAAATGGGAATTCTTTATTGTGGTTGCAGGTCATGGGTTGATACAAGAGAGAAAGATAGGAAGTGATGAAGTGATAGAGTTTGAAGTAAGTGGAGATAAGATAGAAGCTGTACATATGTTGCCTGGTTATACACATAATATTATAAATCTTTCTCAAACAGAAAATCTTGTAACAGTTATGTGGGCGAATGAAAGTTTTGACCCTAATAAACCAGATACTTTCTTCGAAGTTGTTTAATTTCCACGAATCTCACGTATCACACGAAATTTTGATAATTGAAGGAAAATATGACTCAAGATAAATTGATTTATGAAGTTATAGGAGCTTCAATGGAGGTGTATAACGTATTGGGGCCAGGATTATTAGAAAGCGTATATGAAAAGGCATTGCTTTATGAATTGAAATTGCGTGGATTAAAAGTATCTTCTCAAATACCAGTTAATATAGAATATAAAGGAAATGTAATTGGTTCAGATTTGAGGTTAGATATAATTGTTGAAGATATATTGATAGTGGAATTAAAATCTGTTGAAAGTCTTTTGCCAGTACATTTTAAGCAAATAAGAACTTATATGAGATTACTTAATAAATGGATTGTTAATTAATTTTAATGTGAGTGATTTTAAGAATGGTTATAAAGTTATAAAATAAGATACGTGTAAATACGAGAGATTCGTGGATAAAAATAAATAGATATGTTTAAGGATAATGGAAAGTTAAAGCTGTTGATAATTGTTGGGACTCGTCCTGAGATTATTCGTTTGGCAGCGGTGATAAATAAATGTAGAAAATATTTTGATTGCGTTTTGGCTCATACAGGTCAAAATTATGATTATAACCTTAATGGTGTGTTTTTTAAGGATTTGAAACTTGCAGATCCAGAAGTGTATCTTGACGCAGTAGGAGATGATCTTGGAGCAACAATGGGTAATATCATAGATAAGAGTTATAAACTAATGGTGCAGATAAAACCAGATGCTGTTTTGGTTTTAGGAGATACAAATAGTTGTTTATCGGTTATTGGTGCAAAACGTCTTCATATTCCAATCTTTCACATGGAAGCAGGAAATCGTTGCTTTGATGAATGCTTGCCAGAAGAAACTAATAGAAGAATAGTAGATATTATTTCAGATGTTAATATTTGTTATTCAGAACACGCAAGAAGATATTTGAATGCAAGTAATGTGGCACCACAACGTACATACGTTAGCGGCTCTCCGATGGCAGAAGTATTGCATAATAACTTAGCAGAAATAGAAGCAAGTGATATTCATCAACGTCTTGGATTAGAAAAAGGAAGATATATACTGCTTTCTGCTCATAGAGAAGAGAATATTGATACTGAAAAGAACTTTAATTCTTTGTTTAACGCGATAAATGCAATGGCAGAGAAATACGATATGCCTATATTGTATAGTTGCCATCCAAGAAGTAGAAATAGATTAGTTGCAAGTGGATTCAAATTAGACCCACGAGTAATACAACACGAACCTTTGGGATTCCATGACTACAATTGTTTGCAAATGAATGCTTTTGCAGTTGTATCGGATTCAGGAACATTGCCAGAAGAAAGTTCATTCTTTACAAGTATTGGTCATTCATTCCCTGCTGTATGTATTCGTACATCAACAGAACGCCCTGAGGCATTAGACAAAGGTTGTTTTATATTGGCAGGTATAAATGAACACGATCTTTTACAAGCTGTTGATACAGCAGTAGAGATGGTAAAAGAAGGCGATAACGGAATACCTGTACCAAATTATGTAGATGAAAACGTTTCTACAAAGGTGGTTAAGTTGATACAGAGCTACACAGGAGTAGTTAATAAAATGGTTTGGAGAAAAGAATAAGAATTTCTCGCAAAGACGCAAAATTCGCAAAGAGGATATGTAAAACTTTTATTGACTTTTTGAAAATTTATAAAATATAAACGTATGAATGTTCTGTTTCTAACAATGACATCAGGTTGGCAAGATGTTGAAACAAGTGGAATATATACTGATTTAATGCGTAAGTTTCGCGATAAGGGACATAATGTGTATATCATATATCCAAGAGAACGTCGTTTAGGATTGTCGACAGAATTGTTGAATAATAATGGTGTATATACATTAGGTGTAAAGACTCTAAATGTTACTAAAACAAATGTTATTGAAAAAGGAATAGGACAAGTTCTTTTAGAAAGTCAATTTAAGACTGCATTTGAAAAATATTTTGCAGGAGTAAATTTTGATCTTATTTTATATTCTACTCCACCTATTACTTTCACTAAAGTCCTCAAGTATGTTAAAAAAATGAATCCCAATGCAATGTCGTATCTTTTATTAAAGGATATATTTCCTCAAAATGCTGTGGATTTAGGAATGTTGCAAACAAAGGGGATTAAAGGAGTGTTATATAAGTTCTTTCGCAAGAAAGAAAAGGAATTGTATAGTATTTCAGACTATATAGGTTGTATGAGCCCTGCTAATGTAGAGTATGTGTTAAAATATAATACTGAAATAAATCCTAATATTGTTGAAGTTGCTCCGAATAGTTATGATGTAGCTCCATCTAAATCCTCCCCTAAAATGGAGGACTTGGCAGAGATTCGTAAAAAATACAATCTACCTACCGATAAACCTATATTCATTTATGGAGGAAACATGGGTAAGCCGCAAGGTATACCGTTTTTGTTGGAATGCATGAAAGTTGTTGCTGATAGGACGGATTGTCATTTTGTAATAGTAGGCAGTGGCACCGAGTATCCTAAGTTGGAGGAATGGGTAAACAATGCCAAGCCCAACGCTGTGTCGCTATACAAACATTTGCCGAAAGCGGAATATGATGAATTGGCAAGTTCGTGCGATGTAGGAATGATATTTTTGGACTATCGTTTTACTATACCAAATTATCCAAGTAGATTGTTACCATATCTTATGGAGCATAAGCCGATAATAGCAGTAACAGACTCAAATTGTGATACAGGAATTATTGCAGAAGAAAATGGATACGGATATTATTCTCCAAGTAATTCTGTTGAAAAATTTATTGCCACTATAGATAAAATGCTACAATCGGATATTAAGCAAATGGGGGAGAATGCTTATCAATTCTTTTTGGCTAATTATACAACCGAACATACTTATAATGCGATAATGCAACATGTGAAAATGTGATTTGTTGATTTATGAATATCATTTTATGAAAATCTAAATTTATTCATTATTTTTGCAGTTGTAAATAATGTGTTTTATGAAGAATCCTTTTGTAACTAATGGATATGTAGGAGCGGAGTATTTTTGCGATCGCATATAGGAAAGCAAAATCATAGGAGATTTATTATGTAACGAGAATAATGTTGCATTGATTTCTCCAAGGAGGCTTGGAAAGACAGATTTGATCTGGCATATTTTCAATAACGAGACTTTTCAAAGGGATTATTACTGTTTTGTTGTTGATATATATGCAACTAAAAGTTTAAATGATTTTGTCAATATGTTTGTCAAAGCGGTTATTGATACATTGCGCCCACAAGGGAAAAAGGTTTGGGAAAAGTTTATTTCAATGGTATCTTCGCTACGTTCAGAAATATCGTTTGATATGAATGGTATGCCTGTGTGGAGTGTTGGACTTGAAACTATAAATAATCCGGCTGTAACATTAAATGAAATATTTTCATATCTTGATAATGCAGATAAACCATGTATTGTTGCTATTGATGAGTTTCAGCAAATAGTCCGCTATGAAGATGAAACAATAGAAGCAATTATACGGACTTATGTACAACGTTGTACTAATGCTCATTTTATTTTTTCTGGTTCTCAGCGTCATTTAATGAATGAAATGTTTACCTCACCAGCTCGTCCTTTTTATCAATCTGTTGCTATTATCAATCTGCAACCTTTAGCCTTAGATGTTTATACTGATTTTTGTGTATCTAAATTTAAACAAGCAGGGAAATGTATAGAAAGAGATGTTGTTAGAATTTTATATGAGCGATTTGATGCAGTAACAAGTTATATGCATAGAATATTGAATGTGTTGTTTTCCAAAACTAATAAAGGAGAGATTTGTAATGCGATAATGGTTGATGAGGCTATTGATTTGATTATACGTCTATCTTCTGATACATATGAATCGCTTTTTTATCAAATGCCGGAAAAGCAAAGAATGTTGTTTTTGGCCATTGCACGAGAAGGTAAAGTAAAGGAGATTACTGGGGGTACGTTTGTAAGAAAACATAAATTGATTTCTTCGAGTAGTGTTAATTCTGCATTGAAAGGGCTTTTGGAGAAAGATTTTGTAACAATGGACAAAAATATGTACTGTGTGTATGATCATTTTTTTGTTTTATGGCTTAAATTTAAAGGAATAATATAATAATTATGGAATCAGTCAATATTTTTACAGGTAAACAGATTTGTATAATCGGTACAGGTGGTTTTGCAAGGGAGGTTTATTGTTGTTTGGAAGATATTTTTAAGTATAAAGGTGTTTCTTTTGACAATAAGGTGGTTTTTAGTGATGTTGATAGTTGTGAAAATGATGTGGTGGTAATGGGTCAAAAGAGAATACCTATTATAAGGGAATCGGATTTGGATGTTTATCAATATGTACTTTTTGTTGCAATAGGGGATTCTATGTTAAGAAGAAAAGTTGTTGAGAAATATCCTGATGATGTTCAATATGCAACAATAATACACCCAACGGCTGTTATATCTGATTATGCTACAATAGGGGAGGGAAGTATAGTAACTGCTAATTGTGTTGTAACATGTAACATAAACATTGGTAAGCAATGTCATTTAAATCTCAATACTACAATAGGTCATGATTGTGAAATAGGGGATTATTTTACAACTGCACCGGGTGTACATATAAGTGGAATATGTAATATAGGAGACAGAGTTTATTTTGGTACGAATGCATGTGTTAAGCAAGGAATCAATATCTGCGATGACGTTATTGTTGGCATGGGCTCTGTTGTTGTAAAAGATATAAAGGAATCTGGAATTGCTTATGGAAATCCTTGTAAAATAGTAAGTAATGTAAAATTTATGGGGGGGGAAACTGACTCGGTAATTATTGGAGCAGGTACTTATGGCGAAGTTTATTTGTCTTATCTCAAAGAAATAGGAATAAATGTTATAGCGTTTATGGATAATAATCCAAAATTATATGGAACATATATAAAAGGTATTCCTGTTGTTGGTAGTGAAGAATTGCTTGAAACACAAGAGTGGAAGGATAAAGTTGCAAATGTGTTTTGTCCAATAGGAAACAATCCTTTAAGAAGAAAAATATTGGGGAAAGTGAGAAGTTTGGGCTATAGGACACCTTGCTTTATTCATCAAGATTCAATAATTTCAGATAACGTAGATATTTCAGAAGATGCAGTTTATATTCTGCCAGATAGTGTTGTAATGCCTTATGTTATCATAGAAAAGGATTGTATGGTTTCAATGAACTCCAAAATAGCACATCATTCAGTATTAAAAGAAGGTTGTTTTGTTTCTACGGGAGTTAATTTTGGAGCTAATATTTTTGCAGATTATAATTCATATATGGGGATAGGTTCATTGATTATGACAGGAGTAAAGAAATTAGGAAAAGATTGTCTGATTGGTGCAGGTAGTGTTGTGATAAGAGATGTTGAAGATGATGCTGTAGTGGTTGGTAATCCGGCAAAAGTGTTGAAATATAAATCATAAAAATATGGAAAAGCAGGAAATTCGTTGGGTACAACGTTTGGATAGTTATCGTAAGGCTTTTGAACGTATGAATGAAGCTGTGGAAATGATTTCTCTTTATTCTATAAAAAATAGAGAGACAGAGTTGCTTTTAGATGCGTTGATACAACGTTATGAATTTACTCACGAATTGGCTTGGAAGTTGATGAAAGATTATCTTGAATATATGGGAATAAGTGGAATTGTTGGCTCTCGTGATGCTATTCGCTATGCTTTGCAAAATGGACTTATTGATGATGATAGATGGATGGATAGTATTGTGGATAGAAATATTACTTCTCATAATTATGATCAAGAAATTGCAATTGAGATTGCAGGTAGAATAATTTCAATTTATCAACCTCTTTTTGATAAGTTTCTACAAGTAATGAGTAAAAAGGAGTCCCTATTATGAATTATGGAATAAAGGATGATTATTGGAAGAGATTAGAAACTGTATTCGTTAGTCATAAAAATATAGAAAAGGTAATTCTTTATGGTTCTCGTGCAAAGGGAACTAATCGTATGTATTCTGATGTTGACATTGTCTTAGTTAGTGAAAAAATAAATAATAGAGAATATAGTAATATTATACAAGAAATAGATGATTTGCTATTACCATTTATTTTTGATATAAGTGTTTATCATTCTATAAAAGATTCTAATTTGATTGAAAGTATAAATAGAACTGGAGTGATTATTTATGAAAATAACTCTCTTGTGTTTTTGAAATAATTAGTATAATTAATAACAAAATATGAATTTTTCAGATTTTACGGCTTTTGTCAGAGATGTTTTTAATGATGACAAAGGTTTTATAATTTTACATGATCCTCGTTTTATTGGAAATGAGAGAAAGTATTTGTTAGATGCAATGGATAGTAACTTTGTTTCGTCTGTTGGAGAGTATGTAGGAAAGTTTGAACAAGCAATATGTGAATATACAGGTAGTAAATATGCTATTGCAGCGGTGAATGGTACTTCGGCTTTGCATATTTGTTTGTTGCTTGCGGGGGTAAAGGCTGATGAAGAGGTTATAACACAACCTGTTTCTTTTATTGCAACTTGTAATGCTATTTCTTATACTGGTGCAAAACCTGTTTTTGTAGATGTGGACAGAAGAACAATGGGTATGAGTGCAGAGAAATTAGAAGATTTCTTGAAAGAAAATGCTCGCAAAGGTGCTGATGGTTTTACATATAATAACAAAACAGGAAGACGTTTTGCTGCTGTTGTTCCGATGCACACTTTTGGACACCCTTGTGATTTAGATGGAATTGTTGAGGTTTGTGAAAGATATAATATTGCTTTGGTAGAGGATTCGGCAGAAAGTATTGGAAGTTATTATAAAGGAAAACACACAGGATTGTTTGGTAAGCTATCAGCTTTGAGTTTTAATGGAAATAAGGTAATCACAACAGGTGGTGGGGGAATGATTCTTACACAAGATGAAGATCTTGCGAAATTGGCAAAACACATTACAACAACTGCAAAAGTTCCTCATCGTTGGGAATATAATCACGATTACACAGCATATAACTATCGTTTGACAAATCTTGCTGCTGCTTTGGGATTGGGACAAATTGAACAATGTGATTATTTCATAGAACAAAAACGTAAACTCACAGATAAATATAAAGCATTCTTTGCAGATAAGGATATAGAGTTTTTTGTTGAACCAGAAAATTGTCGTTCTAATTATTGGCTCAATGCAGTGATTTTAAAAGATAGGGAAGAAAGAGATGCTTTTCTTACATATACAAACGATAATGGTGTTATGACACGTCCTATTTGGGTTTTGAATAACAAATTGGATATGTATAGAGGTTGTCAATGTGGAGACCTTAGCAATTCTCAATGGTTAGAAGACAGAGTTGTTAATATTCCAAGTACAGTTATAATACCAGATTATTACGAAAACATAAAGAAAGGATTGTACAAATGATAAATGTAAGTAAATTCATAGGAAAATATATTACTAATCGTCCTCAATCGATGTTTCTTCAAGATATAGAAGCGAATAAAGAAACATTAAAGGCAGAAATTGAAGGAAAAAGTGTATTGGTTATTGGAGGAGCAGGTACAATAGGTTCTTCATATATTAGAGCGGTCTTGCCATTTAAGCCAAGTAAGTTAGTAGTAGTAGATATTAGTGAGAATGGATTGACAGAATTGACAAGAGATTTGCGTTCTACATATAATATGTATGTTCCACAAGATTACAGAACCTATCCTTTGAATTTTGCTGACCCAATTTTTGAAAAAATCTTTAGAAACGAAGGAGGGTTTGACATAGTTGCTAACTTCTCAGCACACAAACACGTAAGAAGTGAAAAAGACCAATATTCTGTTGAAGCATTGATAGAAAATAATGTTTTGAAAGCAAGAAAATTGATGGATTTATTGGCAGAGATGCCTCCAAAACATTTCTTTTGTGTATCTACCGATAAGGCTGCAAATCCTGTAAATATAATGGGTTGTAGCAAAAAGGTAATGGAAGAAATGATAATGTCATATTCAAAACAATTTAAGATTACAACAGCTCGTTTTGCCAATGTCGCATTCTCTAATGGTTCGCTTTTAGCAGGTTTTATCGAAAGAATGATGAAAAATCAGCCTCTTTCATCGCCAAATGATGTGAAAAGATATTTTGTTTCCCCTGATGAGAGCGGTCAAATCTGTATGTTGGCATGTATGCTTGGTAAAACAGGCGAAATATTCTTCCCAAAACTTGGAGAAGAACAAATGATGAAGTTCTCTACTATTTGTGATGATTTTCTTACAAGCTTAGGCTACAAAATAAAATATTGCAATAGCGAAGAGGATGCAAGAAAATTCGCATACGAAATGCCAGAAGATACGGATACTTATCCCGTTTATTATTTCTCATCTGATACAACAGGAGAAAAAGGATATGAAGAATTTTACATAGAAGGAGAACAACTTAATATGGAAAGATTTTCTTCTTTGGGAGTAATAGAAAACTATCCTTGCAGAGATAAAAATGAAATTCTTTCTTTCTTTGAAAAAATGGAAACTTTATTTAAGCGTAACGATTTCAAGAAAGAAGAGGTTGTTACTTTGCTTAAAGAATTTATTCCAAACTTTGAGCACGAAGAAAAGGGTAAGAATTTAGACCAAAAGATGTAGTTATGTATAAGATAATAAAGAGATTATTTGACTTTGTTATGGCATTGTTAGCTTTAACAGTGCTTTCGCCATTGTTAATACCTGTAATAATAGGATTGTTATTGACAGGGGAACACTATGTTTTTTATTTCCAAGAAAGAATAGGTAAAGGAGGAAAATCATTTGATGTATGGAAGTTTGCAACTATGCTTAAAAATTCTCCAAACATAGGAACGGGTACAGTAACTACAAGAAACGATCCAAGGGTTCTTCCTATGGGAAAATTTCTTCGTAAGACAAAAATCAATGAATTACCACAATTGATAAACATATTAATAGGAAATATGAGTATAATAGGACCTCGTCCATTGGTAAAGAAGACATACGATTTGTATGCCGATGATGTAAAAGAATGTATTTCAAAAGTAACTCCGGGGTTATCAGGAATTGGTTCTGTAATATTTAGAGATGAGGAATATTATGTGTCAAAAGCAAAAGACCCTGTGGAGTTTGCTCGTCAGTATATTCAACCACAAAAAGGAGAATTAGAAAAATGGTATTATCATAATCGTTCTTTATATGTAGATTTTATGATAATCTTTCTTACTTGTTGGGTTATAGTTTTTCCAAAAAGCGATTTGGTTTACAAAGTTTTCAAAACTTTGCCACGTCTTGATTTAGAAAAAGATGTAGAAACATTTAACAAAAATTTTAACGCCTAAGTTATCCCACTTAAATACGCAAAGGGCGTGTGAAGACAATGAATAAAGGTCTTTACACGCCTTTTTTGTTTTCTGTTTCTATTGAGGAACAAAATATAATGCTGTTGTATCGTAGCCTCTTTCGGAGATTTTTGTTAGTAGATTTTGTTTTATGCTTTCTTCTAATTGAGGTGTACGGCTTAAAATCCAAAGATATTTATCGGAAGAGCTACCTACTACAACGTAATTGTAGTTTTTGTCCAATTCCATTATGTAATAGTCGGAGTAAAACCATAGGAAAAATGATACTTCTAACTTTCCGGGGTCTTTAATGCTTAATTGTCTTGCTTTACCCTTTTTCATTTTAAATTCTCCGTTCTTAATTCCGGAATTAACTACTTCAATCTTCCCGTTAGGCAATAGCCTGTAGTTTGCTTTCACATGAGTTAATCCTTCTTCAAAGGAATGGTCATAGCGAGCTATTTCATACCATTGCCCCATGTAACGAGTTACGTCTAATTCTCTTACTGTGGAATTGTCCACTGCTTGCATTGACTTGTTGGAACTGCAAGAAGATAGCCCAAGGCTTAATAATCCAATTGCGAATACGCTTTTTAGAATCTTTTTCATAACACATAAAATATTAGGTTCAGAGATTCAACAAATAAAACAAAGAAAAAGTTCAGTCCAACAGCGTTGGAGAAGTATTCCAAGCGCATTGGAGAAGTATTCCAACGGCGTTGGAATTTTTTATTTCTTGATATCAGGGTTTACTTTACTAATATTTTCTTGCTTGAGTAAGCGTTTTTGTTGTAGGCTTTTATTAAATAGATTCCATTAAAGGTTGCATTAAGATGAAAATTATAGTCTTTTGTTTCAAAGACTTTTCTTCCTAATGTGTCGTAAACCTCAATTATTAAATCCTTTTGAGAAGAAGATATTGTGATATCTCTATTTGAATTGCTAATGCTTATGTCTGCGTTTTCCATATCTTCTATGGAACGTGTTTTATCAAACAATACTTTAAATCTTTCGGAATTTTCGCCTGTTGTTATGTCGGTTGTGTAAATTTCTCCTTCGTTTAAGGTTATTATATTTTCTCTATCTATTATTGTTACGCTCAATCCAGTAGGGATATTACTTGCTTTAAAGCTAACTTCTTTGTTTTCATGGCTTTTAATATTCATTGTGGCATAATAAGGCAAAGTTTTGGCTTCTTCTTTTACTAAAGCGTTTTCTCCATTCAAGAAATAATGTTCGGCAATCTCAATAGGAGAGAAGAGTTTGTTTGCATCGTAAATGTCATATTCATCTTCTGCTTTTTCACTATGGGCAAATAATATTTCAGTTTCTCTTTCTCCGTCAATCATTACAAGTTTTACAAATTCCTTTCTTGCATTTTGATTTTTAGTTGTTGGTGTAAATCTTTGAGTTTTTGTAAATGTCGCAGAATTATTGCCAGGATTTATAAAATTAACAAAGAAACCCTCTGTCAAATTAATTGCTCCGCTTGTAAGGTATTGAAAAGCTCCCTCATCATCAAGAGTATAAATGCCGTCTTGTCCTTGTATGTTAGCGCTATTTGCTTGAATGAATTTAGAAATATCAAGTTTAAATGTATAAGGGTTAGCTAATGCCATCCAATTTCCTCCTTCGCGAAAAGTAGTTAATGATTTTGAAACAACTACATCTGCATCATTCAAAGAGTAATTCTCTGTTTCACTCTTGCTTGTAAAGACAACGGCTTCTTGATACCAAGGCCAAATTAAAAAACCTTCTCCTTTGCCTACTTCCGTTTCAGTAGTTGCCCAATTCGCACTCCAAGTCCCTGCGCTATCTCCAACATAATCAAATAGCGAAACAGAAACATCTTTTGTGCCTTTTTTAATAGCATCTAATTTATAGTCATCAAAAGGAGCGCCAATAAAGGACCATTTACCTGTTTGCAAGACAGGTGTCTCTATTTCAAATACTCCATTAATAGTTTCATCTATTGAACTGAATAATTCCCCGTTTTGTGTTATTCTTAATACTCCGTTGTTTATTAATTTTCTTTTATTAGTAGGTGTTATTTCAAAAGTATTATTCAAAATTATGTTTTCTCCTTCATTTATTTTATGATTAATACTTACCCAATTAGTAGCATTTACCCAAGAAGCGTAATCACTGCCAAAAGGAATAGTAAGGTTTTTGTTAGTAGGAGAATATTCAAATGTATTAGATTCAATATTTGGAGGTGTTGAAGAAAGGCATATTATGTTTGTAAGATTATCACTATTTTGAAAAATATGCTTTTCCATAGAATTAAGATTAGTTCCAAAAGTAATAGTATTTAGATTTGAACAATCTCCAAAAGCGTATTCGCCAATAAAAGTAACATTGTTTGGAACAATAATAGAGGTTAACCCATCGCAACTATAGAACGCATGATGTTCAATAGAAGTAACGTTATTTGGAATTGTTATAGAAGTTAAAGCATTGCAATTTCTGAAAGTATTGCCTTCAATAGAGGTAACATTAAAAGGAATGTTAATCTCACTTAATTTTGTACAATTATAAAAAGCTTGTTCTTCAATAGTATGAACAGATTCTGGAATGCTAACATTTGTTAAACTATAACAAGCTTTAAAAGCATCTTCTCCAATGATGGTAACGTTATGATTAATATTATTATATTCTACACTACTTGGAATATTCACAGAAACAACATTAGTAGAACATTTGGTTATTTTTACAGATGCCTCATCAATTGTTTCATATGTTAAATCACCTATTGTGAATGTTGTTTGGCTTGTTGCGAGGCTTGTAATAAATAATGTAATTACAACTAAAAATAATCTTTTCATAAGCTTAAATTATAAAAGTCCTACAAAAGTAGAAAAAAGTCTTTGTTTTACGAAATTAATTCTTTGATTTAAAAAATTAATTCTTTGTTTTAGTAAAATAAAACAGCGTTTTAATTTAATGAAATCAAGAAAGAATAAGGCTTTAAATTGATTGCGATTCTTTTTGTTGGTTTTAATATTTTGTAATAAGCAGTTTTTTACTACCTTTGCACGCTGTTTTTTAAACGAATATTTATGAAAAAAACTTTAAAGATTGTTTATAAAGTACTCTTATATGGTTTTGCTGCAGCAGGTGTTGCAATTATTGGAGCATGGGGAGTATATCAATTAGGCTGGACAAAGAATAGGGGGGCTGTTGATAATAATAATCGTTATTTAGTTGAGATTGCAGAATTGAAAAAAGGTAAGGTGAAAAATAACGATGAGGTTTTGACAACAGAGGATTTAGTAAAATTGACTGCTATAAGTAAATTGTATCCAAAGAATGCTGATTTGATTTTACGTTCTCTTAAAAATAGCAAGACGACTGATAATGCAAAACAAATGATTGCTGCTTGTGAGATGTATTTGCAAGATAATGCCGAATACAAATCATGTGTAGAGAAACAAAATCTTGCAGTTGCTGATTTGAAAGTTGATACTACAAAAGGCGAAAACGTAATTCATTGGATGAATTTGCCTGAATGGTATGCTTTGAAAGAAGCAATAATTAAAGATAAAGCGGAGATTGATAGTGCTGCAAGAGTTGCAGGGGTAGAGTCAAGAATGATTGTTAGTTGTTTAGTAGGGGAACAAATTCGTTTGTTTAATTCTAAACGTGAGATGTATAAGAAATATCTTGGTCCTGTAAAGGTTCTTTCTGTTCAATCTCAATTCTCTTTCGGTGTTAATGGTATTAAGGATTTTACTGCTGTGATGGTGGAAAATCATTTAAAGAATGATACTTCTGCTTTCTATATGGGAAAGAAGTATGAGCATATTCTTGATTTCAAAACTGAAAATCATCAAGAAGAAAGAATGAATCGTTTGGTGGATTACAGAAGTCATTACTATTCTTATTTATATACTGCTTGTATATTACATCAAACAAAAATGCAATGGCAAAGAGCAGGATATGATATTTCTACTCGTCCTGAAATTCTTTTTACTTTGTTTAATATTGGTTTTTCAGAAAGTCATCCGGGACCTAATCCTAAATGTGGTGGTTCAAGTATAACAGTTGGTGATTATATTTATACGTTTGGAACAATAGGATTTGACTTTTATTATTCGGGAGAATTGATTGAAGAATTTCCATACGAAAAGGAACGTTTTAAATCTTAATAATAAAAAAAACGAAGTCTGCAATAGACTTCGTTTTTTATTTTATTGTTTGTTTTTACTTCATTAATTCTGCAAATTCTTTGTAGAAATAAGGTATTGTTTCTATTCCTTTGAAGAATTGTTCTAATGGGTAGTTTTCGTTTGGTGAGTGGATTGCATCTGAACCTAAACCGAATCCCATTAATATTGATTTTATACCTAATATCTTTTCAAAACCTGCAATGATTGGAATACTTCCACCGCTTCTTGTAGGTATTGGACGTTTTCCGTAAGTTGTTTGATATGCTTTTTCTGCAGCTTTGTATGCAGGCATATCAATTGGAGAAACGTAAGCATAACCTCCGTGTAATGGAGTTACCTCTACTTTTACTGATTCTGGTGCAAGTGTTTTGAAATATTCAGCAAATTGTTCTGTTACAACTTCAAAATCTTGGTCTGGAACAAGACGGAATGAGATTTTTGCGTGAGCAGTTGAAGGAATAACTGTTTTTGCACCTTCTCCTGTATAACCTCCCCATATTCCACAACAGTCAAGACTCGGTCTGATTCCTGTACGTTCTAATGTTGTGTATCCTTTTTCTCCGTGTAATTCTTTTATGTCAAGACTTTGTTTGTATTCTTCTTCGTTGAATGGTGCTTGATTCATCAACGCACGTTCTTCATCTGAAACAACAAGTACTTTGTCGTAGAAGCCAGGAACTGTGATGTGATTGTTTTCATCTGTAAGTTTTGCTATCATTTGACAAAGTATGTTGATTGGATTTGCAACTGCTCCTCCGTAAAGTCCAGAGTGTAAGTCACGATTTGGTCCTGTTACCTTTACTTCTACATAGCCTAATCCTCTCAAACCTGTTGTTATAGAAGGAACGTCTGCTGCTAACATTGAAGTGTCTGATACTAATATTACGTCTGCTTTCAATAATTCTTTGTTCTCTTTGCAGAAATCGTAAAGGCTAACTGAACCTACTTCTTCTTCTCCTTCCAACATGAATTTTACGTTGCAAGGAAGTTGATTTGTTCTTACTAAATATTCAAAAGCTTTTGCGTGCATGAAAGCTTGTCCTTTATCATCGTCAGCTCCTCTTGCCCAAATGTGATCATCTTTTACTACAGGTTCAAATGGATCTGTTCTCCATTCGTTAGCAGGGTCTATAGGCATTACATCATAGTGACCGTAAATAAGAATGGTAGGTTTGCTTGCGTCAATTATTTTTTCTGCATAAACAACTGGATTACCTTTTGTTGGCATTATTTCGCATTTGTCTGCTCCAGCTTCCATGATTAGTTCTTTCCATCTTTCTGCACAACGAATCATATCAGGTTTGTGTGCTTCTATAGATGAGATTGATGGAATACGAATTAGTGAGAATAATTCTTCTAAGAATCTGTCTTTGTTTTGTTCAATGTAAGTTTTTATTTCCATGATTATTTTACTTGTATTTAAAAATCTGTTTCTAAATTTTCTTCAAAGTATTCAGATGTTTCTATTATGTCTTTTTCTGATATTACAGGATTGTTTATCCAGTCTTTGATTATTTGAGCTGAACCTATTTGAGGTTTTATATCTTTAAATAGGTTGTAAGCATCCAATCTTGTTACAAAATCTCCACATTTAACTACAAAGTTAGGCTCGTCAAATGTTACATAAGCTCTTGTGTTAGGATAAGTGTTCATTAATTCATCTTTCAAAGCAAAGGCTTTAGCTTTTGCATTTGCTCCTGTAAAAGAATTGACTTTGATTCTGTAACCAGATAATGTATGAGACATTTCGTTGTATTCGATATGTCTTTCTAGTATTGTTTGTAATCTCCCGTCTGCTACTATTTTTACTTGTGCGTTTGCTTGTTTGTTTGCACAAAAACTAAACGCCACAATAAGTAAAGCAGTAAATAATATTCTGTTTTTTGTCATTTGATTTGTGTGTTATCTTGATTCGTTATAAAGTTGTCTTACAGAACAAGTCAATACAGGTATGTGAGAGTGATTTATCATTTGTTGTGCGTATGGTCCAAGGAATATATTAGTTAGTGTTTTTTCTTGTTCGCTCATTATTACAATAAGGTCGGCATTTTTTTCTGTTGCATATTCTATTGTAGAAAGTGTAGTATTTTCTGCCTCTACGAAGTTTGTGACATATTTCAAACCTTTTGAATCTAATAGATTCTCAACGCTTAAAACATATTTGTTTACAATATCTCTTATAGATTTGCTTGTACTTGAATAAATACCTAAAACGTGTATTACAGCATTTGGGAACATTTTTACGAATTCTATTGTCCAAGGAACTTTTTGACGAGTGTCTTTCGTGAAATCAATAGGCATGATAAGAACTTCAAGGTCTTTTTCAATATTGAAGTCTTCTCTGATTGTTAAAACAGGACAATGTGCTTCGGTGATTGTTTTGAAAGTGTTTGCTCCTGCAAATTTTTCATCAAAACCACTGTTTCCATGTGTGCCAATTATTAATAAATCAGCGTCCAATTCTTTTATGGCGTGATTAAGTTGAGAATAGATTTTGCCTTTTGGCATAATACGATATTCAACCTCACTATCCTTTAGCTTTTCTTTCGCCTTTTGAACATAGTTTTGAAGTTGTTTTTCTGCTTCATCGTATTCTCTTTCTACGGTTTCAACCCAAACGATATACAAATCAGCATTTGTTCTTGCAGCTACGTCAATACTTAAATTCATTGCTGTTAATGATGATTTGGAAAAGTCTATTCCTACAATGATTGTATCCATAAAAGATTTATTTTAAAGGTTTATACTACAATTAATAAAAATTACTACCTTTGCAGAATAAAGGAATGCAATTTTCTGCAAATATAATAAAATTATTTCAAGATACAATAAATTTATTTAAAGATTTACTAAATTTATTCATTGAGGTAATTTGCTAAGACAAAAAGATATATAAATGAATAATAATTTGAATCCGGATAAAGAACGTTTAACAAAAAGCGAAAGCGATTACGAAAAAGCTCTTCGCCCTTCGGCTTTTGATGGTTTTGCAGGTCAGGAACAAATAAAGGAGAATTTGAAAATATTTGTTCAGGCAGCAAAGGAAAGAGGCGAAGCTTTGGATCACGTTCTATTGCATGGACCTCCAGGATTGGGAAAAACAACTTTGAGTTACATCATTGCAAATGAATTAGGTGTAAATGTAAAGATGACCTCTGGGCCTGTGCTTGATAAACCGGGAGAATTGGCAGGAATATTAACTAATTTGGAAGAAAATGATGTCTTGTTTATCGATGAAATACATCGTCTTTCGCCAATAGTGGAAGAGTATTTGTATTCTGCAATGGAAGATTACAAGATAGATATTATGATAGAAAGTGGTCCAAATGCGAGAAGTGTTCAAATAGGTTTAGCACCTTTTACCCTTATTGGAGCAACTACACGTTCAGGACTTTTAACAGCACCTTTGCGTTCAAGATTTGGAATCACTTGTCGTTTGCAATATTATGACCACGAAACACTTGCTGGAATTATAAAGCGATCAAGCAATATTCTTCAGACACCTATTCATGATGATGCAGCGATGGAAATTTCTCGAAGGAGCAGAGGAACCCCTCGTATAGCAAATCTTTTGCTTAGAAGAGTAAGGGATTTTGCTCAAATAAAGTCTAATGGAATTATTGATATGAATGTGTCAAAGATTGCTTTGGAAGCATTGAATGTAGATAAGAATGGATTAGACGAAATGGATAATCGCATCCTTTCATGTATAATTGACAAATTCAAAGGAGGCCCTGTTGGAATTACAACGATAGCAACAGCAGTTGGAGAAGATGCAGGTACAATAGAAGAAGTCTATGAACCATTTTTAATTCAGGAAGGATTCTTACAAAGAACAGCAAGAGGTAGAGAAGCGACCGCATTAGCATATCAACATCTAGGACGATTTAATGTAAAAGGCGGGCAAGGAGAGTTGTTTTAAAAGAAAAAAAACGTAAATTTGCATTTTGAAATAATAAATAAAAATAAATAAGTAATGGCAGTACATAAAATAAGCCCTGAATTATTGACTCTTGATAGAGTTGATGCGATTTTAAGAGAGGGAATGAAATTAGAACTTTCTCAAGAAAGTAAAGATAGAATTGTAAAATGTAGAGAATATCTTGATAACAAGATGAAAACACAAAAAGAACCAATATATGGAGTTACAACAGGATTTGGTTCATTGTGTAACATCTCTATTTCAATGGAAGAACTTTCTCAATTACAAAAGAACTTGGTAATGAGCCACGCTTGTGGAGTAGGAGAAGAAGTTCCTCAGGAAATAGTAAAAATAATGTTGTTGAACAAAATCCAATCTCTATCATACGGAAATTCAGGAGTTCAACTTAAAACAGTAGAAAGATTAATAGAATTTTTCAATAATGATATACTTCCAGTAGTTTATCAACAAGGTTCATTAGGAGCAAGTGGAGACTTAGCACCTTTAGCACACTTATGCTTACCATTGTTAGGATTAGGAGAAGTAGATTACAAAGGAAAAAGAATAAGCGGAGAAGAATTAAATAAAGAATTTAATTGGGAACCAATCGAATTACAATCTAAAGAAGGATTAGCTCTATTGAACGGAACACAATTTATGAGCGCTTTTGCAGTTTGGTGCGTTATCAAAGCACAAAAACTTTCAGCATTAGCAGATCAAATCATGGTTGTTTCATTAGAAGCATTTGATGGAAGAATTGAACCATTCTTTGATCCTGTTCACCAAGTTAGACCACACGCTGGACAAATCGAAACAGCAAGAAGAGTAAGAGAAATGTTGGAAGGAAGCCAAATCATAGCACAAGCAAAGAAACACGTTCAAGACCCTTATTCTTTCCGTTGCGTTCCTCAAGTTCACGGAGCAAGTAAAGATGCGATAGCTCACGTTGCAAGCGTAATCACAACAGAAATCAACTCTGCAACAGACAACCCAACAGTATTCCCTGATTTAGATATGGTAATATCTGCAGGAAACTTCCACGGACAACCTTTAGCTATCAACTTAGATTACTTAGCAATAGCAGTTGCAGAATTAGGTTCAATATCTGAAAGAAGAACATACCAATTAATTGGAGCAAAACGTGATTTACCATCATTCTTAGTTGCAAAACCAGGATTGAACTCAGGATTTATGATTCCTCAATACGCAGCAGCATCAGTTGTTAGCCAATCAAAACAATTATGTACACCTGCATCAGTAGATACAATAGACTCTTCACAAGGACAAGAAGATCACGTATCATTCGGATCTAATGCAGCTACAAAATTATATCGTGTAGTTAATAACACAGAAAGAGTTTTAGCAATAGAATTATTCAACGCTGCACAAGCATTTGACTTCCGTAAAGAAAAAACAGGTCTTAAATCATCTCAATGTATAGAAGACTTTGTTAAAGCATATCGTGAAAAAGTTCAATTCGTACAAGATGACGTTGTAATGTATGAACTAATTCACAAGAGTGTAGACTTTTTAAGAGATCAACAATAGTGATTTTAGGCTTTTGAATCCAGCATTCAAAAGCCTAAATTTTTTTATTTATGGCATTTCTTCCTACAACAAAAAAAGAAATAGAGAATCTTTCTTGGGATAGTGTTGATATAATATTTGTGTCAGGTGATGCCTATATTGACCATCCTTCCTTTGGAGCAGCCGTTATTTCAAGACATTTAGAAGCCTGTGGCTTTAAGGTTGCTGTGCTTGCACAACCAAATTGGAAAGACGACTTAAGAGATTTCAAAAAACTCGGTAAACCGAATATTTGTTTTGCTGTAAGTTCAGGCTCTATGGATTCTATGGTGAATCATTACACAGCAGCAAAACGCAAACGCAATGATGACGCATACACACCAAATGGTGAAGCAGGCTTTCGTCCAGATAGAGCAACAGTTGTTTATTCCCAAATATTAAAATCAATTTATCCCGATGTGCCGGTTTTGATTGGAGGTATAGAAGCCTCAATGCGAAGACTTGCCCATTACGATTATTGGGAAGACAAACTATTTCCTTCAATTCTTTTAGACTCAAAAGCAGACTTATTAATCTATGGTATGGGAGAAAAAATCTGTGAACAAATATGCAGAGGACTATTTGAAGGAAAAACTATAGAAGAACTAAAACAAACTCCACAAATTGCCTATATAGAAAGAGGAGAAATCGAAGAAAGCAAAGAATACAAGGATTGTTATTTACCCTCTTTTGAAGACTGTTTAAAAGATAAAAGAAAGCAAGCCGAGAGTATAGCAATATTTGAAAAGAATAGCAACAAATTCAATGGAGAAAGACTGATACAACTCTATCCTAAGTCTAACTTAAAAGTAGTCGTTAATCCATTTGATCAAACCTATTCTTCTAAAGATTTAGACAAAATATACGAATTACCATTTGAAAGAAAACCACATCCAAAGTATGCAAAGCGAGGGAATATCCCAGCCTTTGAAATGATTAAATATTCTGTCAATATACATCGAGGTTGTTTTGGAGGATGTGCTTTTTGCACCATTGCAGCTCATCAAGGCAAAAGAATCATATCAAGAAGCGAAGACTCTATCCTAAAAGAGATAAAACAAATATCTCAAGACAAAGACTTTAAAGGTTATTTATCAGATTTAGGAGGTCCTTCTGCCAATATGTACTTGATGAAAGGCAAAGATGAAAACCTATGTAAAAAATGCACAAGGCCCTCTTGTTTATATCCTTCCTTGTGTAAGAATATGAATAACGATCATAGACCATTATTAAATCTTTATAAAAAAGTAAGAGAACTACCTTACATAAAAAAAGCATTCGTAGGCAGTGGAGTAAGATATGATTTGTTTGATTCAAGTGAATACTTTGAAACACTAGTTCGTTATCATGTTTCAGGAAGACTAAAAGTTGCACCAGAACATTCAAGTGAAAATGTTTTGAAAGCAATGCGTAAAATGTCCTTTGATCAATTCATTGGAATAAAAAAACGTTTTGAACAAATCAACTCTAAATATGGATTAAACCAACAATTAATACCTTATTTTATCTCCTCACACCCTGCTTGTACAATAAAAGACATGGCATATTTAGCCTTGCAAACAGCTCAATTAGGCTACAAATTAGAACAAGTGCAAGACTTTACACCAACCCCAATGACTATTTCAACAGAAATGTACTTCACAGGATACGACCCAAATACACTAAAGAAAGTATTTGTTGAGAGAAATCCAGAAGCAAAAAAGAATCAAAACAAGATATTCTTTTGGTACAAACCAGAAAACAAAGCATGGGCAAAGCAGGTTTTTGCCAAAAACAATCTGCCAATGCCAATCATCAATAAGAAACGATAAATCACACAAAATAAAACGGCGTTTGAGGTTTAACCAAACGCCGTTTTATTTTAATGATTCTTTGAATTAATTTTTTTATTCTTTGATTAAGATTTGTTCAACTTCGTTTAAATCTACTAACGATTGTTCTCCTGTTACCATGTTTTTAAGAGATATTTTGTTTTCTTTCATTTCGTTCTCACCAACCAAAGCAACAAACTTAATATCCTTATCATTAGCATAATTCATTTGCTTTTTCAGTTTAGCATTATCAGGATATACCTCTGCCTTTATGCCTTTTTCTCTTAATAAACGAGAACATTTCAATGCAAACATAGCCTCTTGTTCTCCAAAATTTGTGAAAAGAATATCACTTGATGCACAAATACTTTCAGGGAAAAGCTCAAGTTGTTCTAAACAATCGTAAATTCTGTCTGCACCAAAGCTGATACCAACACCAGAAAGACCTTGATGGCCAAAGATTCCAGTAAGATTATCATACCTACCACCACCACAAATGCTACCGATTTCCACATCCATAGCTTTAACTTCCATAATCGCACCTGTGTAATAATTTAATCCACGCGCCAAAGTAATATCAAACTCAATGTTTTCTATGCCTAAAAGTTTTGACTTGTTCAATACAAACTCTAATTCTTCAATGCCTTTCACAGCATCTTCGCTTGTAAGTATTCCTTTTAAAGCCTCAATCTTACTCTCGTTGCTGCCACTCAAAGCAAAAATAGGATTTAACTTTTCAATATCTTCATCATTAAAACCCTTAGTCTTTAATTCCTCACAAACCTTTTCGTAACCTATTTTGTCTAATTTATCAATAGCTACAGTAATATCAATAAGATTCTCTTCCTTACCCAAATATTGAGCAATAGCTAACAATATTTTTCTGTTATTAAGTTTGATTTTAGTGTTAAGAGCGAACTTTTTAAAAACCTCTTCTATCATACACATTAAATCAACTTCATTTAATAAGCTATCACTTCCAATAATATCTGCATCACATTGATAAAACTCTCTGTATCTTCCTTTTTGAGGACGATCTGCTCTCCAAACAGGTTGAATTTGATAACGTTTAAAAGGGAATGTAATGTCGTTTAAATGATTTACAACAAATCTTGCAAAAGGTACAGTCAAGTCATAGCGAAGCCCCTTTTCACAAATTTGTTTTGTTAGCGCTTTATGGTCAGTTGTGTCCAATGTTTTGTTGCTTGTAAAGTCGCCAGAGTTTAATATTTTGAATAATAACTTATCACCTTCCTCGCCATACTTGCCCATAAGAGTATTTAACTCTTCCATAGCGGGAGTTTCAATAGATTGAAATCCGTGAGCATTGTAAACTTCCTTTATAGTATCAAAAATATAATTGCGTTTTCTCATTTGTGAAGGCAAGAAATCTCGTGTGCCTTTTACCGTTTTATAATTCATCGTTTAAGTATTTGTTTTTTGCAAAAATAGATAAAATTTAAATTTTTTTTGATGAAGATGTCACAAAATGTCATTTTTTTTTGTCTATATATGTGAAAAGGGATAAAAAATCGCTTTTTACTTTGGTAAAATGAAATTTAATATATATTTTTGTAACGTAAAAAATTAGAGTAATATGAAAAGGGTATTATTAATTTTGGTCATAGCATTCGTGACCTTGTTCTCGAAAGAAAGTATTTCTCAGAACGTAATGTTGAATGCAAATACACATAATACGACAGTTGAAAGATGTACAGGTTATTTTTATGATAACTCATCAACAGCCAATTATGCTACATCAGTAGATAGATGGGTTACAATTTGTCCTCCTGCATCAAGTGCAAATACAAGAACAGCACTTACGTTTGTGGAATTTGACCTTTCAACAACAGACTCTTTTGTTGTATATCAAGGAACATCAATAAATGATCCAATCTTACCAACAAGTGAACAAGTTCCTTATTTTACAGGAACAGACTTATTAGGGAAAACAATTATGCCTTCATTAATGTCAGGTTCACCTTGCTTAACACTTAGATTGTTATCAGGCTCTTCAGATGTTTCTTCAGGTTGGAAAGCAGAAATAGAATGTGTTAGAGATTGTCAATATCCAGAAGCAGCGTTAGATACTTTCTTCTATAAATATGATGCAGCAGGAAATATGAGTACAAGACCAGTTAGAAGTGGTGTTGATACAATAGTAAACGAAGACGGAACAGAAACATTAGTTCCATATAAAGCAGTGGATATATGTTTAGGTGATTCAGTTGTATTGGTAGCTAAACCAAATTTCCCTGAATATTACCCTAATGAACCAACATCATATTATCAAGGTTTAGAAACTTGTATTTACTATTGGAGTTTTGGAGATGGTACAGGTGACACTGTTAATTTTAATGAAATGATTGGACACGCATGGCCAGAATTAGACGGATACGATTTAATGCTTACAGTAGAAGATACAAATAATGGTGGTTGTAAAAGTAGAAATACAATTGACACACGTTTAAGAATAGCGATTAACCCTATCAAAACAGTAACCCCTTTACCAAATATATGCTCAGGAACAGAATTAGGGCTTAACATTGGTTACGGAGCGAACTCTTCTATCATTGTTGACTCTTTGAATTTCTCACAAGCAGCAAAAGAAAGATTTGAACAAACAACATTTATCCCTGACGGACCAAACTGTCAATACGTTTCACCAACAGGTTGTTATGATGCGCCAGTTGTTTTTGACCAATTCACAGCAGGAGCAACAGTAGGAAGTACAGATGATGTCATGGCTGTATGTATGAATATTGAGCACTCATTCATCGGTGACGTAGGATTCCAGGTAATATGTCCAAATGGTCAAAGCGTTATTTTGAAACATAATGGTACTGGATCAGGTCAATTTTTAGGAGTGCCTATTGATGATAGCGGTACAGGATGTTGTGATAGTACTTGCGCACCTATTGGAGTTGGTTGGACATATTGTTTCTCTAACCAATACTTAGATGGAGCAAGAGGCGTGATAGGAGTAAGCGGTACTGGAACAATAGATTCAACAAACACAGTAGATACAACAGGATATTTCCAAACACCAACACAAGCAGGAGGAACAACAGCAGTTGACCTTACAGCATTTAGTAACCTTATAGGATGTCCTTTGAATGGAGAATGGACTTTAAGAGTTTGTGACGACTGGGGAATAGATAACGGATATGTGTTCTGGTGGGATTTAGAGTTAGGTCAAAATAGTGGAGCTAACTGGAGCTATCAAGTACCATTGGATACAGTAATATGGAATGGAGTTTCATTCTATACACCAACATCTGCAACCTCAGCAACAATTGCACCTCCAATTGATAGCGCAGGAGTTTACGTATTCGATATTACAATCGTAGATGATTTCGGATGTCAATGGGATACAGTATCACCACTTACAGTAGTACAAACACCAGTTGTTGATTTAGGACCAGACGTTGCACTTTGTGAAATGTATAGCGTACAACTTGATGCAGGAAACGAATCTCCAACAGCATCATACGCATGGTCACCAACAGGAGATACAACAAGAGTAATCACAGCTCAAACAGAAGCAAACTCTAACTCAATAATTAAATATGAAGTATTAGTAACAGAATACAACGGTTCAATCTATTGCTACGGAAGAGACTCTGTAAACCTAATAGTACACCCAGCAGCGATTGCAGCCTTTACTTCAGACAAATTCCCATTAGAAGGATGTGAACCATACAGCTTCCAATTACAAAACACAGCAACAAACGCAACACAATTTGAATGGAGAGTAGGAGAAGACATCTCAACAGACCCTAATCCATCATTCACATTCCCTTACGGAACATACGACATTAAATTAAAAGTAACATCAGAACACGGATGTACAGACTCAATAGAATATGCAGATATCATAAATGTATATCGTCACCCTGCAGCAAACTTTGGTTGGGAACCAAATAACCCATACGCATCTAACCCAACAGCAAACCTTGTAAACCTTACAGAACCTAATGACGCAACAAACCAATATCACTGGTCTATACAAACAAACAAAAATGATATAAATGCGATAGAAAACGTATTTGGAGCAAACCCTTCATATAGATGGGAACCACAATCAGGCGAAACAGTAGCAGGCGACTACACAATAACATTAGATGCATACAGTGTGAACTTAGCACCAAGTGGATATATTTACGAATGTCACGATACAATATCAAGAGTAATAACAATCATCAATGACAATCTAATATTCCCAACTGTAGTAACACCAAACGGTGATGGCATTAACGACGTCTTTGAAATACATAACTTAATAGACGGACAAGCCTTCCCAGATAATGAATTATCAATATACAATCGTTATGGAAAACGAATCTTCTTCGTACAAAATATAAGAAACGAATCTGAGTTCTGGGATCCTGCAGCAACAAATACACCAACAGGAACATACTTCTATAGATTTATCGGACGAGGACCAATCAGAGATGTAGAATATAAAGGAGTAATAGAAGTGCTAAAATAAAAACCCCTAATTAAAAACATAAAAGTAATATCGGGCTGTCAAAAAAAAGCAGTCCGATATTTTTTTTGCCAAATAGCATTGCCGATTAAAATAAAAGTAATACCTTTGCAAACGCTTAAGTGGACGGATTTGGATTGATTGCAACCACATTAAAAAAATGCTAAAACAACAATTACCACCATTTTTTTAATCCAATCAATACTTTCATTGTTTACTTAGCGTTATAGGAATTAGTGAATAATTATTAATAAAAAACGCAAAGAAAATGTCTTATTTTTTCACATCAGAATCAGTATCAGAAGGACATCCAGACAAAGTAGCAGACCAAATTTCCGATGCCCTGTTAGATGAATTCTTATCACAAGACTCAAACTCAAAAGTAGCCTGTGAAACCCTAGTAACAACAGGATTAGTAGTGCTAAGTGGAGAAGTCAAAGCAGAAGCCTATGTTGATGTACAACAAACAGCAAGAAGAGTAATAAAAAACATAGGATACACCAAAGGAGAATATATGTTTGAAAGCAACTCTTGTGGCGTAATATCAGCAATACACGAACAAAGCCCCGACATAAATCAAGGAGTAGAAAGACAAGTAGAAGAAGAACAAGGAGCAGGAGACCAAGGAATGATGTTCGGATATGCGTGTAACGACACAGAAGACTATATGCCACTCTCATTACAACTATCTCATATCTTAGTATATGAATTAGCACAAATTCGAAAAGAAGGAAAACAAATGCAATACCTTCGTCCCGACTCAAAAAGTCAAGTAACAATAGAATACAATGATGACAATACACCAAAAGCAATCAACACCATTGTAATATCAACACAACACGACGACTTTGACGAAGAAGGCAAAATGTTGGAACGCATAAAGAAAGACGTAAAAGAAATATTAATACCAAGAGTTATAGCAAAATTACAAAAACAAAGCGTAAAAGATTTGTTTAAGGCAGACTACATCTTATACGTCAATCCAACAGGTAAATTCGTAATAGGAGGGCCACACGGCGACACAGGACTAACAGGCAGAAAGATAATAGTAGATACCTACGGAGGAAAAGGAGCACACGGAGGAGGAGCATTCTCAGGAAAAGACTCCTCAAAAGTAGATAGAAGTGCAGCATACGCAGTACGCCACATAGCAAAAAATATGGTAGCAGCAGGATTGTGCGATGAGGTTTTAGTACAAGTAGCCTATGCCATAGGAATAGCAGAGCCTGTTGGCCTTTACGTAAACACATACGGCACTGCAAAGGTGCAAGAAAACTCAAAACCAATGACAGACGGACAAATAGCAGAGAAAATCAAAACCATATTTGACCTACGTCCATACGCAATAGTAGAACGCTTTGGATTGAAAAACCCAATCTTTGCACCAACCTCTTCATACGGACACTTTGGACGCACACCTTACAAACAAATGGTAACAGTTTGTCAAGACGGACAAAAGGTTCAAAAAGAAGTAGAGTTCTTTACATGGGAAAAACTCGACTATGTAGATAAAATAAAACAAACCTTTAATATCTAAAGAAAAAAGAAAACGGGATAGCTTTTTAAGTTATCCCGTTTCTTTTTCAAAGAATCGCATCATTTTTTCAAAGAGACAATCCGTTTTCTTAAAGAGATAATCCGTTTTCTTAAAGAGAAAATAGATTTTCACAAAGAAAAACCAATTTGAAAATAAAGTTTCATTTCATTAATCCTTTGTGAAAACATAGTCTTTCTTGGATTCTTTTTTATTTTTTATCTTTGTCGCCACAATCATTAAATTATATCAGTTATAATTTAAAAGACTCTTTAACAGGGCAATGGTATTCAGAAGATTTTTACCCAACAGATCATCCAAATATGTGGTGGTTTGTTGAGAAGTATTTTGATATGCTTAAAGATTATACTCCAGAGGATAATATTCCTTTATGTAGTTTCCCTGATGAGAAATATATTAGACATGATGACCAATGGGTGAGATGTGTTATCTTTTCCCTAATCCTACTAAAGATTATTTCAAGGTGATGAGTCATTATACTATTAAGAGTATTCAAGTATATGATATAGTTGGAAAACTCATCTTGGAAAGAAATGTAAATAACTTTGATGCGGGATTTGATGCAAGTGGTTTCTCTTCGGGTTCTTACATAGTAAAGATAAACACCGTAAAAGGAGAGGTTAAAAAGAAATTAATTATAGAATAAACCTATTTGTAGAACGAAGAAAGAACGGGACAGCTTTTTAGAGTTGTCCCGTTTTTTCAAAGTATTTCTTCATTACAAGCAAGGAAATCAGTTTTTCTCTTTTCTTATCCTTGAAAGGTTTAACGTATTCGTTTGCGTTCTTGATTATTTGCAAAGCCTTATCGGGATTTTTCTCATAATAGGTAATTCTTTCTATTAAGTCGCTAAAGTCTTCCTTGATTTCGATGTAGTGATAGTCGGGAATAAGACAACCCTCCATAAACCATGTCTCATATTTTGGGCGAGGCATAACGGCTATTGAGTTAGAGGACATAATCCATTTAAGATTGCTTGCAACATCATTGCCTTCTATTGCCATAATGTATTTATACTTTAACTGCTCGTTAAGACTTATGTGTTTGCTTTGCCATTGTTTTGGATTGATTGAGTCTTTTGCTGTGTCTTTTACATCACACATAGGATTGTTTACATACATTTCTATAAACTTTTGCCTAATAGGTTTGCCGTGTGCTGCTCCTCTGAAAAGTATCTTTGGGCTTTTGTCTTTAAACTCTTTTTTGTCGTTTACGAAAATAAAGTGTCGAATCTTGTTTAGTTTCAAAAGTATGGAGTTTTCGTTGTCTTCTCCAATCGGACGACTCTTTACAATCGTTGCTTCCTCTTGTAATGAGGTAATATCTCCAGCCTTAAACCTCCAAAACAAGTTTTTAGGGAAATATCTTGTGATTTCGTTTGTGTCAAAGAAGTAAACTTTTGAGAAATTGGCATTTTTCAATTTATGAGAGGCAAGCTTCTTTGCACTAAGGGAAAGGGTTTTGCTTTCTTTTAGTTTGTTGTAATAGTTTAGTCTGAAGATTAAGTC
>JAGCJW010000004.1 GCA_017647785.1 Bacteroidales bacterium
CGGCTTGCCGCTCCGACCTTTCAACTTTCAAGGGCTATTGTACTACCTTCGCAGACGAGCAGAGGAAAGGGGCGAATGACGGAATCTGGAAACACTTATATCGCAGATTTATGATAGACCAAATTCAAATATTACCATGTAATAATGAAAAGTGCACCACCTTTTTGCTCGTTCATAAAAAAGTTGTACCTTTGTTCCAAGATGAGTTGTACATCAATGCAAATCACGCAAGTATGTAGAAATCAGAACAGTTGCCAACTCATTACCTCGTTCTTGAACTTTCCGCATAAACTTTTTATTCTTAGCGGATTATGAGATTATTCCAAAAATAGCGATTATAATTAATAAAATAATTCTTTGTTTTAAAAAAATAACTCTTAGAATTATTTTTCTAATTCTAAGAGTTATTTTTTTGTTTCTTTGAATTAAATTCCAAAGTAAAAGCTTATGAATGCAAAATACTCTGGATTTGAATTATTGTTTATTGGAACGCTTATTTTAAGGTTTGGAGATATTTTTATTTTGTCGTTGAAGGCGTATTGAAATCCCCCTCTTACGCAAGAATAGTCCTCATTGCTTAAATTCTCTCTTACCTCTAATATATCGTAACGTGCATAAAATTCGCTGTTTTTACTTAATTGCACTGTGCCGTAAAGAGATACTCCTTGTTTGCTGTTTTCCATTATGTTATATTCCCCTGCAAGAGAAAAAATTTCGTTTTTGTATCCTGTAAAAAAGGAATAATTTAGGGTATTTGTGTCGTTTATTCCAGCGTAAAGGCGAAAGAATAATCCTTTTGTGGGATTGAGTGTTGCACCTATGCCATATTGTAATCCATTCCCCTGTTGTAGTTTTTTATATCCCTCTCCATTTGTTACGATTACGTCTGTTGTTAGCCACGATGTAAATTTGTAAGAAGCAGAAAGCCCTAAGTCGGCACTATGTCCAAATTTATATTCGTCTTGAAAGGACTTCATGACGTATCTATGCCCCCAAAATTTTTCTATTTCGTTGAATTGTGTTGTGGAAATTAAACCTCCGTTCAGCGTAAAGTTGTTATGCTTCCAGGAAATTTGTGCATTTTTTATGTAAGCAATGCGTTGATAGTCACCAACGTTTTTTGATTGTCCTATATCCATTACTGCTTTTATGGATAGGCCTTTTTGTAATTCGTATTGATAGCCTAAGTATGCTCTATTTAGGTCAAAGCCTAATTCTTCTTTGTTTTCTCCAAAGCCTGTGTGGAAATCTCCAAATACTTGAATGATTGGTTTGACGTTTGTTTGCGGTGGTTTTTCTTGTGCTGTCAATGCTGAGGAGCAAATCAGGCTTGCAATCAGCAATATAATGATTGATTTAATTTTCATTTTCAAATATGTTTAGAGCTGATAGGGTTGTGATTTCTGCTACTTGTTCTAATGATATTTCTTTTATATTTGCTATGAATTTTGCAATCTCTAATATGTAGGCACTTTCGTTGCGTTTTCCTCTGTAAGGTACGGGTGCAAGATATGGGGAGTCTGTTTCAAGGACTATGTCTTTTATGTCAATTTCTTTTACGATTTCTGCTAATTTTGCGTTTTTAAAGGTGAGAACTCCGCCAATGCCTATTTTAAATCCCATTTCTATGAGGGTGTTTGCTTGTCTTAAATCTCCTCCAAAGCAATGAAATATGCCATTGTATTTGGTTTTGTTTATGGTTTTTAAGCAGTGATAGATTTCATCAAAGCTTTTTCGTGCGTGAACAATGAATGGCTTTTCTAATTCTAATGCCCATGAGATTTGTTCTTTGAATGCGATGATTTGTTTTTCTAAAAAGGTTTTGTCCCAGTATAAATCTATTCCGATTTCGCCAACTGCACAAAATTTTTCGGGATTTTGAAATAGTGTGTCTTTGATAATGGATAGAGATTGTTCGTAATTTTCTTTCACACTTGTCGGGTGAAGTCCCATCATAGGTTTGCAACAATCATATTTCTCACAAAGGGAAATCAAAGGCTCGATTGTTGTCTCATCAACATTTGGTATATACATTCTATATATTCCATTGTCGTTTGCTCTCTTCATTACCAAGTCTAAATCCTCAGTAAAATTTTCTTCATATAAGTGAGCGTGGGTATCAATCAACTTCATAATTTATATATAACAAAAAACCCCCTTATTTAAAGGGGGTAGAGGTTTTATGTTTTGTTTACAAATTTTCTTATCTTGCAGAAGCAACACGCTTCATACATTTTGATTTAAGATTCGCTGCCTTATTTTTATGGATAACTGAACGTTTAGCTAATTTGTCTATTTGAGCAACCAATTTAGGTAATTTAGCAGTTGCTTCGGCCAAATCTTCTGTAGTTCTGAAATCTTTTAAAGCATTTCTCATCGTTTTTGCATAGTAACGATTAGCTATTCTCTTCTTTTCGTTTGCACGAACTCTTTTTATTGCGCTTTTGTGATTTGCCATCTTATTAATCCTTCTCTTTTTCTTTTTCTTCTTTAAATCTCTTGTACCCCGTAGGGGATTCGAACCCCTGATTTCAAGAATGAAAATCTTGCGTCCTAGGCCAACTAGACGAACGGGGCGTTCTATCTTGTTTGACGGTGCAAAATTACAACAAATTTCAATACTACCAAATTTTTCTTGAAAAAAAAATTAATATTTTTTAAAACTATTCTCTATCCTGCTGAAATTCAAAGCCTAATCTTTTTGCTGTAATAAACCTTTTTGCTGATGAATTTAGCTTCATTTCTCCAACATTTACGGTTTTTACTTCATCAAAAGGAGGAACAAGAAGATCAAAATTGTTCGCATACTCCATTGAAGAAAGGATTATACTACATATAGAGTCCTTATTTATCACAGACGTATTGAAATTTGAATACAATAATCCAATCTCTCTTTTACCTTCTATGAAATAATGATTCTCTTTATTTATAAAAATTCTTCCTATTAAATACCCTATATCATAATCACGATCATAGTCAAAAGAGTCTGTCAAGAAGTTATAAATATTAATCATTCCACAAAACGAACGCTCTTTATCTTGATTTACATAAGGCAATCTCATCACCTCGTGTTGTCGAGAGAACTCAAATGTATTGGTGTGCATTGTAAAAATCAATATATCTTCTCCAAAACGAATTTCAAATTCTAATTCAGATTTATTTTGAAAGACAAACTTAATCTCTGGAGAACTTTCTTGCATTTGTTTTATGATTTCTTGAGAACATTCTCTTAAAAGATTAAATGCAGATTTAGTGTTATTGACAACTGTTTCTAACAATAAAGACTTTTTAACTATCTTATTACACAAGCTAATTGTATCCATAATTATTGTAAATTTAAGTTTACGAAAAAAGCCCTATGAAAAATACATAGGGCTCCTTCTTTACTTCTCTCTGAAAATTAATCTTCAGGTTGAATTGCTTCCATAGGACAAACGTCAGCACAAGTTCCGCAGCTAACGCATTTTTCAGCATCTATTACATAGATATCGCCTTCAGAAATTGCCCCTACTGGACATTCATCAATACATGTGCCACATGCAGCACAACTGTCTGTAATTTTATAAGCCATTTTCTTTACTTTTTTAGGGTTAAAACTTTTGCAAAGATACATCATTCTTTCAAATAACAAAAAAAAACAAGAAAAGTTTTACTCTTTTGGTATATTTTTTCCTAATTGTTGTAACTTTGCCGAAAAATAAACTATAAACATATTAAAGAAACAATGAAAAGAAATGCTATTTGGATACTTGGAATTTTGACACTCTTAGTATCGTCTTGCACAAAGAAAGAAGTAGTAGAAAAATACGAAGATAATTCTCCTAAGTTGGTTTATGTATTTAAAAACAATAGTGGAAACAAAAACAAAGTTAAAGAAATACACTATTATAATAATAAACAAATAAGAACAGAGGGAGCTTTTGATAAAGCAGGAAATAAAACAGGAAAATGGAAATTTTATTTTTCTACGGGAGAGATTTTTGCAAGTGCAGATTTCACAAACTCTGAAATAGGTTCTGAATGGGAGGTTTTTGATAAAAACAAAACAGTAATCGTAGCAAAAACAGATAAAATACTTGCATTACATTTTGCAAAAGACAATGGTTTATGTGACATAAAAGTAAAAAAAGAAAACGGTGAAACCTTCTACAAATTTTTTGAAGACTTTACAATCTGTCAAAAAATCAATACAAGAGGAAACATCCAACAAGGAGAAAGCATCTCTTGGTATGAAAATGGACAAATAAACTCTATACATTATTATAAAGACGGAATGCAAGATAGCATTTATCAAGTTTACACAAAAGATGGAAGTGCATTGATTAAAGGACAATACAAAATGGGTGTAAAAATAGGCAAATGGGAATACTTCCTTTCTGATGGAACCCCTCAAGGAATAGAAATATATGATATTGATGGAACTTTATTAAAACCTCGTAAGTAATGAAAATAAAATCATTTTTTATCCTTTTAGTTGCTTTCTTTTGTAGCGCTTCTGTTTTTGCTCAATATAGCTTTGACGAAGCAAAATTTTTCGAAACGCTTTCAAATGAAAATTCCAAATGTTACACTATCAAACAAGATACTCTTGTCGTAAAACAAATAAACAATAACGAATTAGAAATTAATGGGCATAAATATTCTGCAACAGAACAAGATGTTGTTATTTCCACTTGTGTATTCTACAATGCAAAATTAAAGACTTATATCTTACTTGTAGATAAAACCGTGGACTATAGCATTGGATGTGATATTATTTTGATTAAAGATAATAACATTAAAGTTTTAGGAGAAATATCCGTTGCTGCATATACAAAAGACAGAAACGGACGAATGAATTACAACAGTATTTTACCATTTATTTCTATAGTTAAAATATCAGATAGAATAATTTTCAGTTTTGAAACTCCATTAGTAGTTGTGTATCCCGGATTATCAGAAGAAACAACAATGAACGGACGAGATATTTACTACACTTATTCTAAATCAAAACTCCAAATGTTTAAATAAATATATGAGTAATTGTAGTTGTTAAAGTTTCTACCACTTTTGCAATAGCAATCAAAATATCTAATTCGGCTTCCACAACAAAGGAAGCAATAGTGTTTAATATCTCTACATCTACAAATAATATTAAACAAATTATACTTATTAAAATAAACCCAAGTAAAGGGATAACTATTACATTTGTTAATAAGAAAAGTATTGGGAATGTTTTAAAATTATAAATAATAATAGGAGCTGTAAATATTTGTGCAGAGAAACTTACGGCCATATTAGTTAGTATTTGTTTCACAAAACCCTTTTTTCTTGATTTCAAGACTAATCTATTTATCAATGGATTACATACTAATATGCCGAAAACTGCAAGAAAAGACAATTGAAAACTTATATCAAAAAGTAATAAAGGATCAGCAATAAGCAAAAAGAAAGCAGTACAATAAAGCGTGTTAAGAGAACTTGTCTGTATAGGAAAGATTTTAGAAAGTATAAATATTGTAAACATTAGAGCTACTCTCAAAGAAGAAGGCGTACAACCAACGATTAAAGCTAATACCCAAGAAATTACAAGTAATAAAAATTGTCTTAAATAATAAAATTTCAGACCAAACAAATAAATAAACTTCGTAATAAGTTGAATAAACCCTAAAATCAAACCAATATGAAGTCCTGATACACAAAGAATATGAGCTATACCAGTAACAGAAAAACTATTCTTAATATCAGTATCTAATTTAGTTTTATCTCCAAGTAATAATGAAATTGCAAGCTTAGCATTTCTATCCGAAAGATTTGACGATCGAATTCTATCTTTCAAGCTTTCGTTCATTTCTTTCCCCCATTTTATTATTTTATTTCCCTGATTTGTTTCTATCTTTTCAAAATTAAAACAATATACATTATGATATAACCTCTTATGATTCATATATTTTTGATAATCAAAAGAAGATCCATCGAAATTTTCAATCCTATACATCTTAGCATTAGACTGAATAACATCACCATAAGAAAGGGAAGAAGAATCCTTATCGTTTTTAGGAATATTTATGAGAATTTTTCCATTAGTTTCAACCCAAGACTTTCCATTGTAATACTCAATAACATCAGCCTTGTAAGTTATCCAATTTTTCTTCGGCTTATAGTCATCAGTTATTACGTAACGAAAAGATTTTGACTCATTAAAATGAGCAGAATAATGATCTCTAACGAAAAATACTGGAACAAAAACGTCCACAATTATTATTCCTATAATTAAAATAATAAGAGGAATAATAATTGGGCGTTTAAACATATTATAATCTTAATTTAAGTCCTGCAAAGATAGTACTTGGATGGAAATTAAAAACTGCATTCATTTCTCCTGCCATACAAAAGCCACATTCATTACATACACCTTGCTCATTTCCGATACATTGAGCTTTTTTTGTACCATCAGAGAAAATGAAATTAGTTACCCAACATTGAGGAGTAAAATCAAGACTCTTCATCTTCTTTAATCCTGCCACAGAATTCATAATCGGATAACCTTTTCTCTTGTAAGAAATAATCATATCAATTATTTCTCTTCTCTTTTCCATATCCAAAGCTAAATATTCTGTACCTTCAAAAGGAGTATGGAAATTAAGAGAAATAGATTTTATATAAGGATTATTTTTTACATATTCTATTGTCTCTGTTACCGATTCATAGTTTAGAGTATTGATAGCCATATTTACACTCAACGCTTTATGATTACAAGTAGAGATATTTTGCTCTAATTTTGCGAAAGTACCTTTTCCTCTAATTCTTTCGTGGTATTCGCCAACTCCATCTAAACTAACCCAAATACTATCTGCATGAGAATTTACGAAAGGCTTTTGAGCATTAGTTGTAATTGTACAAGAATAAAATCCCATTGACTTTGCTAAATCAATCAAATCGTCAATTCTTTTACCATTATCTTCCCATATAAAAGGCTCTCCTCCTTCGAAATCAATAAACCTTGAACCTTGCTCATAGCAATAAGCTATTTCTTCTCTTATTTGCTCAAAAGTTTTTATATTTGGATTTGTATGGTTATATACACTGCAATGCTTACATGCAAGATTGCACTTATCAGATATAAATATTACACTTTGTAATGGCTTTCTTTTCTTGAAAAATTTAGCCATTAAGAACCATTTTGCTAAATAAAATACTTGCTTAACCATAATATTACATTAACTACAATTATTATCGTACAAAATAAAGAAAGGATATTCCTTGCCGCAAGCCATCTTGCCATAAACCAATCCATACCTGCTTGTTGAAATCCTTCCCAATTTCCCATATTTCCTAAATACTTTGGAGGTTTAGCCACTGATTTTTCTTCAGAATAAGTGAACTTAAACAAACTTTTTATCAACCAAATACTTCTTGGCAAAGCAATAATGATTAATATATATAACCAATGTAAGTATCCTAGTACTATTCCTGATAAAATCATTAGATATGGTATAGTATTTAAAAGAATACTTGCTGTAAGATTTGCTCTATTTGACTTAAGCAAGCGAGCAAAAGTCATTTTGTTTGCAATTTCATCTGCTTTTTGGTCGATAAAACTATGTGTAAAAAGAATATTTACAACTAATAATCCAACAGGAATAGAAGCCAATACAACGGATGCATCCAATCTGTTGGCAACTGCAAGATAAACCCCCATCATTAAAAGAGGCCCAAAAATAATTCCTATAATCAATTCGCCTAACCCTACATAAGAAAATTTAAAAGGGAAACCGGAATAAGATATTCCTAAAAATAAAGTAATTAGCACTATGGCAACTATTCCCCAGTTAAATCTTGCAACAAGAATTATCCCTCCCATTATTGCAGCAAACAACAAAAACAAAATTATAGCATTTCGCAAATCTTTTATGCTTGCTTGTTTAGAAACTAGATAAGGATACTTATGTATTCTTGCTCTTATTCCTTGACGATTAAGTTCTGTTCTGCTTTCTGCTGTATTGACTTTATAATCAAAAAAATCATCTGCCAAATTCATCCCTAAATGAGCTGCAACAACACCTAACACAGCTAATATTGCAAAAATAATATTAAAAGACGGCTCATTTATTGCAATAATAACAGCCAAGATTGCAGGTAGTAAACTTTGTACTAAAGAAACCGACCTTGCATTTTTAATCCAAAATTTTATAGCATTCATTTGTCTTTATATATTAATAAGCTACAAAATTAATATATTTTTTTGTATTTTTGCCAATTCTTATTAGATTATTATAATGGAGAATACAGGAAATTTAACCCCTTTTGGGTATCAAAAAATAGAGAGATATAATGAGGAGACATTAGAAAAATTGGCTTATCATTATAAAGAAATCATCAGCTTATTAGGAGAAGATGTAAATAGAGAAGGACTCTTAGCGACACCTATGAGAGTAGCTAAAGCTATGCAATTTTTCACTCATGGATACGACTTAGAACCTGAAGAGATTCTTCGTTCTGCTATGTTCAAAGAAGATTATAAACAAATGGTTATTGTAAAGGATATTGAAATATACTCTTTATGCGAACACCATATGGTACCTATGGTTGGAAAAGCTCATATTGCTTATATACCTAACGGATATATTGTAGGTTTAAGCAAAATTCCTAGAATAGTTGATGTATTCGCAAGAAGATTACAAGTTCAAGAAAGAATGACTCAGCAAATTAAAGATTGCATTCAAAACACTCTTAATCCTTTAGGTGTAGCTGTTGTTATAGAAGCACGACATCTTTGCATGAGTATGAGAGGTGTGCAAAAGCAAAACTCAGTTACTACCACTTCTGACTTCACTGGTGCTTTTTTAAAGAACAAAGAAACCAGAGAAGAGTTTATGCATCTTATTGGAGAGAAATTGTTATAAAAATGAATCTTTGTTTCAGTAAATTGAAATCAAGAATTAATTTACTGAAACAAAGATTTAAAATTTTCTTTTCAAGTTTTATTTTTCGGTTATTTTATTTAGCCTCCATATATTCTTTTAGACGCTTTTCTAGATTATCTATTTGAGCTTTCATTTGGTCTAATTTACGGAAATACACATAGCTCTTCATATATTGTTTAGCATCTATTGCTGGCGAACCAATGATTGTAGAACCTTCTTTTACGTCAGAGATTATTCCTGCTTGAGCTCCAATTGAACACTTATCACCTATATTTATATGTCCTGAAAATCCTACTTGTCCTCCTACGAAACAATTGCTTCCTACTTTGGTTGAACCTGCTATTCCTACTTGTGCAGCCATTACAGTAGAGCTTCCTACAACTACATTATGGCCTAACTGACATAGATTATCTATTTTACTGCCTTTTTCAACAATTGTAGAACCCATAGTTGCTCTATCTATTGTTGTATTTGCTCCTATCTCAACATCATCTTTTAATATAACATTGCCTATTTGTGCAATCTTTTTAAAAGTTCCGTCTGCTAATGGTGCAAAACCAAATCCATCTGCTCCTAAAACTGCTCCTGCATGAATGATACAATTATTACCAATAACTGTATCATGGTAAATTTTTACACCTGCAAAGATTGTTACATTGTCTCCTATAGTTACATTATCTCCTATGTAAACATGTGGATAGATTTTGCAATTACTTCCTATTTTTGCTTCTTGTGAAACAACTGCAAACTCTCCTATGTAGTTATTTTCCCCTAATGATGCTTTTTTATCTACAAAAGCAAGTGACGAAACACCTTGTTTGTTAAATCTATATTGATTATAAACCTCTAATAGTTGAGCAAAACAACTATAAGCATCTTTTACTCTTATCAAAGTTGCTTCTATTTTTTCTTCTGCTACAAAATCTTCATTAACTATAACAATACTTGATTTTGTGTTATATATATATTGTGTGTATTTAGGGTTTGCTAAAAAAGAAAGTCCTCCTTCTTCTCCTTCTTCTATCTTACATAATTTATTAACTACAACTTCTTCGTTTCCCTCTACAACTCCACTGAGTAATTGGGCTATTTGTTTTGCACTAAATTCCATAATTAAGATGTGTTTTAGGGTTTCAATCTGATAATTTCAAGTAAGGATAAAGCTTATTGTAAGTTTCTTCATCCATTAAATGAATTTTCTTTATATCTTCTATTTTTGTAAAATCTTGATTGTACTTTTTGCGAAATCTAATAAAAGCTTTAGCGAGTGCAAAGTCAATATATGGATGATTTGCTAAATACTTTACATCATCACTATTTATATTTATTTTTCTAATTTCTATTTTTGAAGCATAGAAATGTGACTTGATTTTTTGGAATGTTTCTTCGTCTATACTATAAACCTCTCTTAACTGTTCCACACTTATATAGCCACCTAATTTTTGACCATACTTGTAAATATTCCTTGCTCTCACTTTACCTACTCCTTTAACTTCTTGAAGGTCTAAAGTATCTGAAGTATTTAAGTCAAGATAGACAGAATCTTTTCTTATTTCGTATTTATATTGTTTTTGATTAGAGGGGATAGAGTCTGCAACTACTATTTGTCGATTTACTTCATTTGCTTCTAAGTAAGAAAACTTATCCTTTACAAAAAAGAAGATAAAGAAAAGACCTATAGCAATACCTATTAAAAAATATATTGCGTTTTTATGACGGTTACTTATACGTTTTATACGCAACTTATTCATCGAGTATTTCTTCTACTACTTGGGAATAATTCTTCTATTGCTTTATCGATTTCTTCTCCATAAAACTCTCTTTTAATAACCTTTTTGTCTTTATCTACAATTATATTAAAAGGTATTGTTTGGAAATTATACTTTGCAGTCAATTCATGACCATTTCCCCATAAAGAAAGCCATGATAAAGGATTTTCTTTTGTATAGTTCAACCAATCCATCGGATTAGTATCAACAGATATACTTACAATTTCTAATCCCTGAGAATTGTATTTTTCATACAATCTCTTTAATTGAGGTATCTCTTCTTTACAAGGCTTACACCAAGAAGCCCAAAAGCATACCAATACGTATTTATGATCTTTTATATCCCTTTCTGTATATTCCTTTTCATCTTTATCTAAAGCAGTAAAACTTAATATTGAAGATGAAAGTGCTACCTTTTGACGTTCAGCTAATAATTTACAAAGATATCCAGCCCAAGCATTTTCTTCTTCTACTGTTAGACAAAGATTCGCGCATAAGTCTATGATTGGATTTTGATCAGTAAGTTTAAATTGCATCAACTGTCCAATCAGCAATGAATATACTAAACCTGATTCTGGATTTTCTTCTATATAATTTTTATATATATCTGCTTGTTTTGTATAGACTTCTTTCTTTTTAGTTTGATCTTTTAATAATATTCTATTTTGATCTATTAAATCATTATAGAACTTAGAAAAATCTTCTGATTTTTTAGTTCCTGAATATGAAATATGATAAAAATCTTCTTTTTGATAATACTTATCTAGTCCACTTATCTTTATAACTGCGGTTTCCCCCTTTTCTAATAATGTAGGTATTGGACCTAAAATCATATTATCTTTACCTCTTATAATAAGAGAACAATCTTTTGTCTTTTTATCAAATGACACTGAATCTAAACTTATTTGCACTTTGCCATTCGTAAAAGATTGTGTTTTTATTACTTCTTCTTGCGAAACGTTTATTTGTTCAGGAGTTGCATATATTAGTTGTATTTCTCCTTCTTGAATTTCTGGCACTTCTAATATTAATTCCCCATTTCCTGAACAAGAAACAAAAAATATTAGACCTACTACTAATTTAAAAAACAGCTTTATATTCATAATAAACGTTAAATTATTCTTCTATTATTTCTCCTGTTGGTTTACGAAGAACCATTTGCATTTGTTTTTTAATTATGTACTGTCCTTTTTTGTTTAGCTTATATGGTTTAAGCCATCCACCCAAGAATGGGAAGGCTCCAGGTTCTCCTTCTTTTGCAGAATAGAAATAATCAGACATTTCTGCTTCTTCTATTTTTTTACCAATATAAATCGTATCTAATTGAAATGCTGTTAAGTCTGCAGTAATAGTTTGTAATTTTGTTTCTTTATCTTTTTCTTTTTTTGTAGGAATAGATTTGTAATGAGCTTTCCCTTTGTTATCATAAACTTTTGCATAGAATTTTAATCTTGCATCATTTTGATGTAAATCCAATGGTACACTTACCTTTACTATCGGTTGGTAGTTTTCTATATTCTTACAAGAATTATAATCTGGTTGATGTTCTGCATCTATTATTATGTAACCTGCATTAACCAAGAATTGTTTTTTGTGAGGAATTAAATGATAGTTGTTGGTTAAGTCTTCAAAATTCATAAATTCCTTATAAGAAATATTACATGTATATTCTATGGTATCTTTTGTATGTGTTATAGATTTTAATGCTCCCCTTGGAATGTTTACACTTGAAAGATTACCAGACAATAACGAGTCTTGTGAAGGATAATAGTAGTCAAAATATTCTCCTAAACAACCTTCTGGATCATCTTCTATGATCAATCTCACCTTGCCTGTCAAATTCATTCCATTTTGAGTTCGTTCTTCTTCTGTTTTATTGTAAAGACTTGTCCATTTAAAATCAAATGGCATTTTATATTTAATGTAATAATTCATTTCTCCACTACAAGAGTGAGTATAGGTACTTGGAGTTCTTTTAATAATAAATTCTGTACCCTCTCTTGAAGAAAAATAATTAAAAATCATAACAGCTCTATCTCTTGCTAAAGATGCATTCATTTCATTCAATGGATCTGCATCATCATAAGCATCTATTGTCATTTTGTAGAACTTTGTGTTACTTGTAGAAAATGCAATAGAATAAATGCTATCTAATATATTTAAACCCTCCTCTGTATAATATGCAGAAGATGGTTCAAAACAGATATAAGCTTCTATCCTCTCAGGATAATATGGCACTGTAGGCTGTTGGGTTTTCGGAGCTTTGTTCTTTTTTTGTTTAGGAGGTTGAGATACTATCATAAAATTACAGCCATCTGCAGGAATATCTACTTGTTGTGTAGTTGTTTTAGTTGCTGTTTGACTACTTGTTTGTGGATTTCTTTCTCTCGCAGGTTGAGCTATAAGACCTACTACAAAAAGATTAAACACTAAAAAATATAAAATCTTCTTCATCTTGTTATCTATTATTTATAAGTTCATTTATTATTGTTTCGCTTGTATATCCATTAGCTTGTGCTTCATAATTTAACACTATTCTATGTCTTAATGTAGCAACAGCTATCGCATTCACATCTTCTATATCTGGAGAATATTTGCCATGTAAAACTGCATGTGCTTTAGCTCCCATAATTAAATATTGAGATGCTCTTGGACCTGCACCCCATTGCAAATATCTTTTTGCTATTTCACTTCCATTACGTCTTGTACTAGAAACTAATTCAACAGCATAGTTGTAAACATTATCGCTAACAGGCACTTGCTTTATTAGATTTTGAATATCTATTATATCTTGTATTTCTAATATCTTATTTACTACTACTGTTTTTTCTGTTGTAGTATTTTTTAGTATTTGTACTTCTTCCGCAAAAGATGGATAATCCAACCAAAGCATAAACATAAATCTATCTAATTGTGCTTCTGGCAAAGGATAAGTTCCCTCTTGTTCTATTGGGTTTTGTGTTGCTAAAACAAAAAATGGTTCTTGTAAAGAATATGTTTTTGCATTTACAGTCACCTTATGTTCCTGCATAGCTTCTAATAATGCCGATTGAGTTTTGGGAGGAGTTCTATTAATTTCATCTGCAAGTAGTATATTTGCAAATAATGGCCCTTTTATAAATTCCAATTCTCTATTTGTATTCAAAATCTCACTCCCTATTATGTCCGAAGGCATTAAATCTGGAGTGAATTGAATCCTTTTATATGTTAAACCTAAAGTTTTTGCTATTGTATTAACTAATAAAGTCTTTGCCAAACCAGGCACTCCTACTAAAAGACAATGTCCTGAAGAAAGTATAGAGATAAGTATTTGGTCTATAATATCTTTTTGCCCAACTATTACTTTACCTATTTCTTCTTTTAGTAAATTACACTTACCTACAAGTAAATTGAGTTGTTCAACTTGATTCATTTTATTTTACCCAATTAAGCTTAAAATCACAATCCTTATATTCAGGATCTATTTTTACATATGTCTTTTTTAATCTCTTATTTGCCCATTCTTTGATTATATCAGTTTTCTTAGAGTTTAAAGCAGAATTTTGCACCTTGTCGTAATCAAGATTTAAATCTACTTTATGAGCTTCTGTTTTTCTTTTTATTTTTATCAGTCTATAGGCATTTGAAAGTTCTGTTTTAAATCTTACTGGTTTTGTTATTTCCCCTTCTTTCATAGATTCAAATTCAACTTTCTCAACATTTAACATAGTCTCATTGATCGCATCTTTTGTAAAAATAGCACTTGCATTATGTGGATTTACAATTAAACCATCATTTACTTTAGAAGCATCATCTGAGTATTTAACTATTGCCTCTTCAAACGTGATTTCACCTCTATCTATCTCTTGTTTAATATTTTCTAATTGAGTATAGGCATCCATCAATTGTTGTTCTGTTACCTTTGGTTGTAGTAAAATATGACGACAATTTACTTGATTACCCCTTCTTTCTATCATTTGAATAATATGAAACCCATATTTAGTTTCCACTATAGGAGAAATTTCTCCATCTTGAAGTGCAAATGCAGCGTTTTCAAACTCTCCTACCATTTGTCCTCTTGAAAAGAAACCTAATTCTCCCCCTTTTTTAGCAGAGCCAGGGTCTTCAGAATACAGAGTAGCTATGGTAGAAAACTTACTTCCTTTTAAAATTCTTTCTCTATATTCATTTAATTTTGCCTTAACCGCTGCTTTTTCCTCTTCAGAAACTTGAGGCATTTTCACAATTTGAGAAAACACATATTCCTGTTCAACATTCGGTAAACTATCTTTTGGAATAGAATTGTAAAAATCAACTACCTCTTGAGGGGTAACAGAAACTGCGCCTGTTAACTTTTGCTCTATTTGAGCAATCATTATATTCTCTTTTATTATATCTTTATAATAAGACTTGATTTCACTTAAAGAACGTCTCATTTGTTTTTCTAACATTTCTTGAGAGCCATAAGCGCTTATCATGTATCCTATTCTATTATCCATTTCTCTATTAACTTCCTCATCTGTTACTTCAATAGAATCTATTTCTGCTTGATGTAACATAAGTTTATTAATAAGCATTCCCTCTAACAAATCACATTTTGTTTCATAAACATTCTCAATAATGGTATTGCTATTCATTTTTTGCTGAAGGAAAGCTGTCTCTAATTCTGAAAGTTTTATCATATTCTGTCCTACAATAGCAATAACTTTATCAACAACTTCTTTCTTGCTATTATCTGTTTGTTGAGCAGATACAAAAAAACTTAAAAATGAGGTAAGTATTATTAGTGAAAATATTTTCTTCATATGCTTCTATTACTTTATAGTATCATAAACATCTCTATAAATCTTGTACTGATACTTAGTTCTTAAGTCTGAAATCCATTGTTGTTCTAAAAACACTTGGTAATCAGAAGTAACTAATCCTTTACAATCATCTAATTCCTTAGGTTCATCATCAACCCAAGAGTCTAATACTAAAAACGTTAACTTCTTATTTTTTGTTTCTTGAGACTTAATTGTTCCTTTTACTTGAGAAGTATCTGACCAAAGCAAAGCATCTACAGTTTTATTATCTCCCTTTTCATATTTTCCCCACTTATAAACAATCTTCTTATCTATGCCTTCTTTTATTTTTAACTTTTTAGACAATTTTTCTTTCGTTTCTTCATTTGTCCAAGACTTAGCGATAGACTTTTTAAGAAGCTTTTCTATCTTAGATTTATCTTTTTCTGCAGCCTCCACACTCCAAAGTGTTGTACTAACTCTTTTTTCCCAATTGTATTTTTGTTTATTTGCTTCAAAATATGTCTGTAAACCTAAAGTATCTATAAGAGACTTATTCCAAACCATTCGATCAGTAATAGAGAATATTAAAACCCCATCACTAAATTCTTGTATTTCTGCTTTTAATTCAGGAAATTTTTCTTCTAATTTACTATCTGCATAATTTACCACTTGTTCTAAAACAACTGTGTTGTAAACTTTCTCTATATATGTAGGAATATATTCTGCAGGTTGTATACGTTGATGTTTTTCTATTTCTTTTGCAAAATCATTTATAGTAAAAGAAAAATCTCCTATTCGGAACAATTCTGTATTATCAGAAAACTCAGCAGGAATAATCCAAGTTGCATTAAATACCGAGTCTGTAAGTATTTTTTCTATTTCTTTTAAACCATCTTTGTCTTCAACAAAGCCATATTCTAATTTTGCCTTACTTTCAAAAGACTCTAAAGATTTAAAACTTCTTTCATCTTTTGAAATTCTATCTTCTATAGTTTTTCTCTGTTGTTCTAAAGAAGGAATAGCTTTATAACTTACAGGTTTTATTATGTGCCAACCAAAAGCTGTCTTAAATGGAGCAGAAACTTCTCCTATCTTTAATTTTGAAGCCTCTTCTATATAGTTTGCAGGAACCGTATTTACCTTTTGATTCTTCAAAACACCTCCTACACTTGCAGTAGATTTATCATCAGAATATAACTTAACAAGACTATCAAAAGTTATTTGACCTTCTTGAATCTTGGCATAAACATCATCTATTATTGCTTTACTTTCTTGTTCTGGACGTTTATCTATACCAACCCATATATGAGCTACATCAAACGTACTAAAAAACGCTGGAATCTTATCAGTCAATTTGATAATATGGTAACCAAAACGAGTTTTTATAGGAAGAGAGATTTCTCCAACCTCCATTGAATAGCAAGCATTTTCAAAAGGATATATCATTGTCATAGAGGTAAAATATCCTAATTCTCCTCCATTACCTTTGTAGTTCTGTTCCTTCCTATCTTTAGCAGAAGGATCATCAGAATATTGCTTTGCTAAAGCATTGAAATCTTCTCCTTTTAACGCTCTTTCTCTTATACTCATTGCTTTATTGTAAGCATTAAGAGTATCTGCTGGATTAGCATTTTCAGGTAAGGAAATCAAAATATGAGAAGCTCTTACAAAAGTTTTAGTTCTTTCATATGCTTCTTCTATTAAAGATTGTGTTACCTCTGCATCATTCAAATAAGGAATTATTAGTTGTTGTCTATATTTATCAACCTCTTCTAAATAAGAAGGAATTGTATCCAAGCCTAATTCTTTTGCTTGTAACAACTTTAACTTATAATTAATGTAAAGTTCAAGATAAGCATCTAAATCATTCTTATCTATTTTCCCGGGAGTTAAATTGTTTTTGTTATACATTTTCAAAAACGCTTCCTTAGTTATCTTTTCTCCCGCAACTTCTATTACAACATCATTGTCTGTTTGAGCAACAGAACAAAGACTCAATACAAATAAGGTTAATAAAACAACTATTTTTTTCATTTCTATTATCTTGAATAATTAGGAGCTTCTTTTGTTATAGTAATATCGTGTGGATGGCTTTCCGCATAACCCGCAGCTGTAATCTTGATGAATTTAGCTTTACGCAAAGCTTCTACATCAATACTTCCTGTATATCCCATACCAGCTTTTAAGCCTCCTACTAATTGATAAATAACTTCTCTAACTGTACCTTTGTAAGGAACACGACCAACAATACCCTCTGGAACAAGTTTCTTAATATCATCTTCCATATCTTGGAAATATCTATCCTTAGAGCCTTGTTGCATTGCATCCAAAGAACCCATTCCTCTATAAGACTTGAATTTTCTTCCTTCCATTATGATAGTATCTCCTGGACTTTCCTCAACTCCTGCCAACAGACTACCAGCCATAATTGTGCTTGCACCTGCAGCCAACGCCTTAACAATATCTCCTGAATATCTTATACCACCATCTGCAATTACTGGCACCCCCCTTCCTTCTAAAGCTTTTGCTACATCGTAAACAGCAGATAATTGAGGAACTCCAATACCTGCCATAACTCTTGTAGTACAAATACTTCCTGGTCCAATTCCAACTTTAACTGCATCAGCACCTGCATCTGCGAGAGCAATTGCTGCTTCTGCAGTTGCTATATTACCACAAACTATATCTATATTAGGATATAAAGGTCTTACTCTCTTTAATGTATCTATAACATTTTTTGAATGTCCGTGTGCTGTATCTATAACTATTGCATCTACTCCTGCATTAACCACAGCAGCTATTCTTTCGTCCATATCACGAGTTACACCTATTCCCGCTGCAACTCTCAATCTTCCTAACTTATCTTTGCAAGAATTTGGACGTTCTTTTAATTTTATAATATCTCTATATGTTATCAAACCAACAAGTTTACCTGCTTGATCAACAACCGGCAACTTTTCTATTCTGTGATTTTGTAAAATATCAGCAGCTTGTTCAAAAGTTGTTCCTTTTGGAGCAGTTACAACTTGTCTTGTCATAACTTCTACTATTGGACGATTGATATTTCTTTCAAATCTCAAGTCTCTATTAGTTACTATTCCTATCAATTTTTCTGATTTATCAACAACAGGAATACCTCCAATAGAATACTCTTTCATCATTCTTAAAGCATCCTTAACTAAAGCATCTTCCCCTAAAGTTATAGGGTCTGTTATCATGCCATTTTCTGCACGCTTTACTTTCAATACCTCAGCAGCTTGCTTTTCTATTGACATGTTTTTATGCAAGACTCCTATTCCTCCTTCTTGCGCCATTGCAATAGCAAGTTTTGCTTCTGTTACCGTATCCATAGCAGCAGAAACAATAGGAATATTTACTGCAATATTACGACTGAACATTGAGTTCACTCTTACATCTCTTGGAATTATTTCTGAATATGCTGGAACTAATAATACGTCATCGTATGTAAGTCCCTCTCCTACAAATTTTTTAGAATCTGAAAACATCTCTTAAATATATTTTAACTGCAAAAATACTATTTTTTTTAGAATAAACAACTAAAAAACTAATACTAAGAAAAAAAATAATAAAGCAAAGAAATAATTTCGTAAAACAAAGAAATAATTTTCTAATTCTAAGAAAGAAATTTGTACTTCTTTAAGGCAATAAAAAATACCCATAACAAACAAATATGTTATGGGCATTTTGGTTTTATTAAGTTTTAAAAACTATTTTGTAGCTGGTACTTTTATCACATCACCATGGTCTTTTACTATCATTTCATACCATTGTTGTGGATATTTTGGTTGTTCTGGGAAAACGCATTGGCCTTTTCTGTATGGGCTTTCTTCAAATCTTCCGTTAGTTTCTTTCTTTATGTTTCCGTCTATGTATTTAACTAATAGGAATTGGCTTAGTTTTCTCCATGCTTTCATCATTTGGTCCGCTTTTTCTAAAGAGAAGTTTGTTGAAAGTTTTGCAATTTCTTCTGCACTTTTAGCATTCTTTAATTTTTCATCAAAGTGTTTAACTTCTCTTATGAACATTTGTTCCAAACCATTTTGTTCTTTGCGGATATCCTTTATCATGTCAGAATATCTTGAATAAGCCATGTTTGTAACTAAGTTAAATAACCAGAAAGCTGATGTTTCAGAATATTCTACCATGCTTCCGTTTCCTACTTCAAAGCATCTAGGTACTCTTTCTATTGCACAGTACATTGGAACGTAAACTGTAGAGTATGTATCATCAACTCCAAACCATAAAATTCCTTTTGCGTTATCTGGCATCCATGAACGTGATTGTGCTACGAATGAGAATCCTGTTTGTTGTGTTGATGTAGCTCTTTCATGTACGTATTCTTGTCCGTTTACTGAGAATCCCATTGGTCTCCAACGGTAAGGGCAAGCAAAAGGACCTGCTCCAAGATCTTTTGTCATGTCCATTGGAGTTCCTTCGTAATGATCTCTCATCAATTCCATTACTTCCTTAACGTCTAATTGCTTTTCTGGTTTTATCCACAAAGGCATACGATTTTTTAAGTCGTGTCCCATTGCGTATTTTTCATATTTTATCATGTCTTTGTTGCAACGTAGGAATGCAGCGTAAACTCTGGCTTCACATCCTCTTGCTCCTGAGAAATCAAGTGGTGCGTATGTGTCGCTGAATGAAAAGTCTTTGTCTTCACCTGTGTAATATCCTTTTAGTCTTGCGAAAGTTATTACATCGTGTGAGTAAACTACTTCAACTTCTGGACGGAATATTTCTTTTATTTTTTTAGATGAGATTGATTTGTAGCTACCTTTTGTTTCTTGAGGGAATTGTGTTATTCTTGCGTGGTTAGCATGACCTGAAATGTAGCCATCTGGAACTCGCATTGCTACCCAAACAGCTCCCTTTGTCCATCTTTTATCAACTTTCCCTTTAGCATTAAGAACAGGGGCACCTTTTCCTATTAATTCCATTATCCATACTTCGTTTTCATCTATGATTGAGAAACTTTCTCCTGATGAATAGTATCCATATGTATCAACAAATTCTGCAATTTGTTTGATTGCTTCTCTTGCGTTCTTTGCTCTTTGAAGTGTTAAGTAGATTAAACTTCCGTAGTCTACACCTCCTGTTGTATCAACTAACTCCTCTCTTCCTCCATAAGTTGTTTCAGCTATTGCTAAACCCCATTGGTTCATATTTCCTACAGTTGTGTAGGTATTTGCTACTTGAGGTATTTGGATAAGTGGTTTTCCAGAATCCCAATCAATTACTTGAATCATTGTTCCTTCTGGATATTGTGCAGCTCTATTGTAATAAAGTTCTCCATACAAGGTATGAGAATCTGCTGCGTATGTTACCATTGTTGAACCGTCTTTTGAGGCTCCTTTTGTAATCAAAAAGTTTGTGCAAGCAAAAGAATAATTTGCAAAACACATAACTACTGCCATCAATAAGGCTGTTAATTTAATTTTATTATTCTTCATATTAATTGTTATTTAGTTTTCTACTATTGTTCCTATGTGCTCTCCTTTTACAACCTTTTGCAAATTTCCTATTGTGTTCATATCAAAAACATAAATAGGCATTTTATTTTCTTGACAAAGTGCAAAAGCAGTCAAATCCATTATTTTAAGTTTCTTACTCAAAGCCTCATCGTATGTTAATGTGCTATATTTTGTAGCCGAAGGGTCTTTTTCTGGATCGGCTGTATAGACGCCATCAACTCTTGTACCTTTTAAAATCACATCTGCTTGCATTTCTATTGCTCTAAGCGTAGATGCGGTGTCGGTTGTAAAGTAAGGATTTCCTGTTCCGCCTGCAATGATTACTACCTTACCTTCTTTCAAAGATGAAATCATTCTTCTACGAGAGGTTTCTTTACAAATAGGCTCTATTGCTAAGCCTGAAAGTAATTCTGTTGCGACTCCTTGTTGTTCAAGCTCAGATTGCAAAGCCATACTATTAATAACAGTTGCTAACATACCCATATAATCTCCTTGAACTCGGTCCATACCTTTTGCAGCTCCTTGTAAACCACGGAAAATGTTGCCTCCACCAATCACTATTGCAATTTCTGCACCCAATTCTTTAGCTTGTTTTATTTCAGAGGCGTATTGAGAAAGCATTTCTGGACTAATACCATATTCTTGTTCGCCCATAAGAGATTCTCCGCTTAATTTAAGTAAGATTCTTTTGTATTTCATTATTTTTCCCTTCTATTTATTTTGTAAACATACACGCATCTCCAAAGGAAAGAAACCTATAATTATTTTCCAAGGCAAATTGATAAACCCTTTTCCAATCCTCTCCAATCATTGCAGAGACTAAAAGCAACAAAGTACTTTTTGGCTGATGAAAATTCGTAATCATAGCATCTACAATCCTATATTCATATCCTGGTGCTATCATTAACTGAGTTTGTCCTATCAATACATTTCTGTTTTCTTGCTCCATGCTTTCCAATATAGCTTGTAAAGATTCTTTTGCACTTATTCTGCATTCTTCCTGATAGGGATCCCACTGTTTAACATCTATTTCAGAATATCTATTGCCATTTTTCAAAACCTTCACTCCATGCCAATAAAGACTTTCTATGGTTCTAACCGAGGTAGTACCAACACACATCACACGCTTATCAAGATTTGCCAACAACTCTTCGATATTTTCTTTTTTCAAAACAATTTGTTCTGTGTGCATAACGTGTCTATCTATTGTCTCTGTGCTTACAGGCTTAAATGTACCTGCTCCCACATGCAAGGTAACAAAACACGTCTTCACTCCTTTATCTGCGAGTTGTTTAAAGGTGTTTTCTGAAAAATGTAAGCCCGCTGTTGGCGCTGCAACCGAGCCTTCTTGATGTGCATATACAGTTTGATAATCCTCCTTGTCGCTTTCTTCGTCCTTACGTTTAAGATAAGGCGGCAAAGGCACGTGTCCCATATATTGAAGCACTTCTGCAAAACTCAAATCCTCTCTATCCCAAGAAAACTCCACAATCCAAGTTTCATTTTCTTGATAAAGACGTTTTGCAGTAAGTGTTAATTGCTTTGAATCGTTAATAAACGATGAAGAAATAGTTTCTTGTTTCCATTTTTTGTTATTTCCAATTAAGCATTTCCACTCACAACTACCTTTCTGTGCGTATGCCAATTGAATATCCTTATTCATAGGCTCCAAACAGAAGATTTCTATTACAGAGCCGCTCTCTTTTTGAAATAACAAGCGTGCGTGTACAACCTTTGTATCGTTTAAAATCAAAAAAGTATTGCTATCCAACATCTCTGGCAAGTCATAGAAGTATTTTTCCTCTATTTTCTTGTCAGAGGTTAGAGACAACAACTTTGCTTTATCCCTTTCAGATAAAGGATATTTAGCAATATTCTCCTCTTCTAATGGATAATCAAAATTACTTATTTTGATTTCAGGAGGGTTGTACATATTAAATATTTATGCCTTTTCTATTTTGAAAGTATAGTACTCCATGATAGGATTGTGCAACAAATCCTTACAAGCTTTTTCAACTTTTGTTGCTGCTTCCTCTTCATTTGCAGCCTCAATGCTTAAAGTAATATGTTTTCCTATTCTTACATTGGTTATAACTCCCAATCCCATATTTTTAAGGCTTGAACCAACTGCTTTTCCTTGTGGGTCTAATAATGCTTTCAAAGGCATTACATCTATTTCTGCTCTAAATTCCATTTTTTGTAAAATTTGATATTAAAGAAATAATAATATACATTAAAACTATAAAAGGTATAGCAAAACAATTAAATAAGAAAATTAGCAAAATACAAATTACCAAAAAGATAAACTTTACTTTATTGTCTTGCCATGTAAAATTCTTAAATTTAAACGAAAACATATTAATAGGAGCTATTAACATCACACCCATTATTATGCTAAATACTATGATAAACCACGGATTCAAAAGAATTTCTACCAATGAAGAATAAACCTCTTGCTGATAAATTCCCCATAAATGTATCTTTTTGTCAGACAAATAGTTCAAAACAGGTAGGCTAAGCCACAAAAGAGCATTTGCAGGCGTAGGAAGACCAATGAAATTCACGCTTTGTCTTTCATCAACATTAAAATTTGCCAAACGATAAGCCGACATTAGCGCCATAAACAAAGGTATAAGGCACAATATATTAGAAATAAAAAGCGAGTTTCCGCTACTTAACAAACTATCCTTCAAAACCTCCACCGTTATCAAAGAAGGAGCAAGACCAAATGTTACAACATCTGCCAAAGAGTCTAATTCCTTGCCAATTGCAGAGGTAACTTTCAGCAGTCTTGCGGTAAGGCCATCAAAAAAGTCGAATATCGCTCCCAATAATATGAAAATAGAAGGAAGTAATATGTTTTCAGATACATATAGGAAGTATATGGATAACGCTCCACATAAAAGATTAGTTAATGTTATGCTATTTGGAATGTGTTTCTTTATCATATTAAGTGCAAAGATATGAAAAACTTTTAGAAAACTTACGATTTTTATTTTTTCTCTGCTCTTAAAATTTCTCTTTTACCTTTTGGGCCGGGTAATTTAGCAATAGAAAAGCCTACTTTTTTCATTCTTCTTTTTATCTCTCCCTTACAGCAATAGGTTGTTAAAACACCTCTCTTTTTAAGACTATCATAGACTTTTGAAAACATATCTTCCGACCACAAATCAGAGTCTTTCTCTGGCGAAAAGGCATCAAAATACACCACATCAAAGAAATCTTTTGGCAAATCATAACTGCAAGCATCTGCCTCACACTTTTTAATTTTAAAATCAGGAGTAATTTCCACAACTTCTTCCCAATTACATTTGTGAATAAGGTTAAATTCTTCTTTTAGTGAGAGTTGTTCTCCGTAAGAAAGATTTTCTGCAATAGATTGCGCAATTGGGTAAAGTTCTATTGTTTGATAGAAAATTTTTCTTTGATTAGAATTTTTCAATGTCGCAATAGCATTTAAGCCTGTTCCAAATCCTATTTCTAAAACATTGACTTGCTCTTTATTGTCTAAGCAGCAAAAATAGCGAAAACCATAATCTATGTATATAGTATTGGTTTCTGTTAAGGCTCCAAAGTGAGAATGATAACTCTCCCCAATATCCTTTCTCAAAAGCGACTTTGAGCCATCTTCTGTTTGAAAAATTTCTATTAAATTATGCTTTGAGCTTTCCATTCTCCGTCAAAATACCAAACGTATCTTTCTCCTATTTCTTTTAAATACTCAATCGCTTCATCGAAAAGCAAATCCACTTCATCTTTCTTATGACAATCGGTAGAAATCGTTAAAGGGATTTTCATATCACTTGCTTTTTTTATCCACTCTCTTCCAGGATAGAAATCATCATAACGCTTTTTGTAAAGGCCTCTTGTATTTATTTCACAAATAGCCCCACTCTCTTTTATCTTCAAAAGACTCTCCATCATATAATCCTCAAACCATTTATCCTTCTGCGAAAAGTATCTTTCCTTATTGTGCATTTTGATTTTGTCAAAATGTCCTACAACATCAGGTCTTTGAGTCTTTATCATATTTAGCACTTGTTCAAAATAGGCATCAACGGCTTCTCTTATATCTCCATTAAAAACCTCTTCTAAGCCTTTGTCATAAATCTCTCTATCGCTTCCGTCTATAAACCAAATCTTGTCATTTGTTTTCCCTTTCACAAAATGCACCGAACCAATAAAGTAATCCAAATCATAACTCTTAGCCATATCTCTTATATTCTCTTGCAAAGAGTTTATATAGTCCATTTCCATAGAAATGAATAGCTTGATTTTGTCTTGATACTTTTCTTTTAAAAAACGAGCTGTGCTAAGATATTCTTCAACTCTTTCTTTCTTTAAGGCAACCTTGCTTTCAAAACACAGAGGGGAATGAGAAGAAAATCCAAAGTATTGCAAGCCTTTTTCAATTGCCGACAATACCATATCTTCCATCGAATCTTTTCCGTCACAGAAAAGAGAATGTGAATGATAATTGAATTTTTTTAGCATATTCCTGTGTTTTCTATCAAGTAAAGCTTATCTCCTCTTCTTACAACGCCTTTTGTTGCAATGGAACAAAACTCTCCTTTTACTGTCTTTTCAGTTGGTTTTAAATCTACTCTTATTTCTTCAACTCTGTCTTCATAAACTCCTGTTGTAGGTCCCATAATGTAGATGTTATCGCCAACATTTAATTCTCCTGTTTCGATTTTAATTTCTGCAACAGAGATATTTTTAAAGTAATTAGTAACTGTACCTACGAAAGTCTTTTTTGTAGTTGCTTGTGAGCCATATTTTTTTGTCCATTCTCCAACTCTTTGTCCTAAGTAGTAACCGTCCCAAAATCCTCTATTATATACTTTCTTTAAGTCTTCGTTCCACTTTTCTAACTTATCTTCGCTCCATTCTCCTTTCAGCCATGCTTGAGCTGCTTCTTTATATACTCTTGTTACAACCTTAACATATTCAGGGCTTCTGCCTCTTCCTTCTATTTTTAGCACTCTTACGCCTGCGTCAAGCACTTTATCTAAAAAGTCTAAGGTTTTTAAATCTTTTGGAGACATGATATATTGATTGTCTATCATAAGTTCTGTTCCTCCGTCTAAGTCTGTAACCTTGTAAGGACGGCGACAGAATTGTAAACAAGCGCCTCGGTTTGCCGATTGATTAGCATTGTCTAAGGAAATGTAGCATTTTCCACTTACTGCCATACATAAGGCTCCGTGTACAAAGCATTCTATTTCTAATGTACGTCCACTTGGCCCTTTTATGTCGTTTTCTTTTATCCAAGTAGTAATATCTTTCACCTTATCAAGAGATAGCTCTCTTGCTGTAACGATTACGTCTGCAAATTGTGAGAAAAATTTCACTGCCTCACGGTTTGTGATGTTGCATTGTGTGGAAAGGTGTACTTCTAAATTGATTGAACGTGCATAACTAATGACTGATAAGTCTGCTGCTATGACTGCCGAAACTCCACTTTCCTTTGCCGCGTTCAAAATGGCTTGCATATAATCTAATTCGCTGTCATAAACAACGGTATTTAATGTTAGATATGTCTTTACTCCATTTTGATTTGCTATGTCTGCAATATTTTTTAAGTCTTCTATCGTAAAATTATTTGCAGAGCGAGAACGCATATTCAATCCTTCAACTCCAAAATATACACTATCAGCTCCCGCTTCTATTGCCGCATAAAGCGCTTCGTAAGACCCCACAGGGGACATTATTTCTACTTGTTTTTCTATCATATCTTCAAATAATATTTTGCAAAGGTACAAAAAGAAAATTATCTCTTTGAATTAGAAAATTATTTCTTTGATTTATTTAATTATTTCTTTGCTTTTTTTCAAAAAAGTAAAGACTTTTTTTCTTTATCTTTGTGTAACATTTTTCTAAGTAAAACGACTACTTTACAAAGCACAATTTTTAAAATGAAGATTGAAGAATTTAAAAAAATAATTACTACTTATCAACCTAAATTACACGCTTTTGCAAATTCTATTCTAAAAAATGATTTTGCAAGTGAGGATATTGTGCAGGAAGTTTTTTGTTTTCTTTGGGAAAAACGAGAGAAAATAAATACTATTGATAATATTGAGGCTTTTCTTGTACACATTTGCAAATGTAAGTGTGTGGATTATTTGAGAAAAACAAAAAAAGAAGTCTTGGAAGAGGAGATTATGAATTTGAATTATGAAGAATTTAATGAAGATAGTGAAGAAAGATATAATAGACTCCTTAAACTAATAAATCAACTTCCCGAAAACCAACAAGAGTTATTGCGTCAAAAATATTTTAACAATAAAAGAATAAGAGAAATTTCAAAAGAAACAGGAATGAGTGAGGGAAATATTCGCACCACTCTTTCTCGTGCATATTCAAAATTGAGAGATTTAATAACGAAAACAAAAATCTAGATTATGAAAAATGAAGATAAAGAATTGATTGAGTTGTTTGCTTCTATAAAACAACATCAAAAAAATATTGAAAGACAAGAAAAGATTCTAAATACAATAGAAAAAAGTATTAAACGAAAGAAACGCAATAAGGTTATTATGTTTTTTTCTGTAGCCTCTTCTATTGCTGCTTGTTTTTGTATAGTTTGGTTTACTTACTCTCCTATTGACAATAGCGAAACTATTATCGAAAATAAGCCTATTGCAAAAAATATTGTTGAAAAAAAGCAAGAGACAATTCCTGCAAAGAAAAGCGAGCCTATTGTAAGAGAAAAAAAGAAAATTACGCCAATTGAAATCCCTCAAACAATAGAAGAAGAAATTATTATTGAACAAGATAGCACGATTATTGAGCCTGAGCCAAAGCAAGAAATGATTATGAAAGAAGAAAAAATAATTGAACCAGAAATTGTAAGGATTGAAACCAATAAATTGATTTGCTATAAAGAGGGAAAAAAGAATAACCTTAAATTTTCTTGGAATTATAAAAGGGAAGAAAAGAAAGAATTATTTTTAATAGATTTTTCAAAAAGATAAAAATTAGATTTATATGAAAAAGACAGCATTATTTAGTTTTTTTATCCTTATTTCAGGGATAATTTTAGCACAAAACGAAAAGATTTATTTGTTTTCTCAACCTATTAAGGAGGATTACAACAAATTAACTTTGACTGCAAAAAGCAATCTTAACTTAGTGAGAAGCGAAACAGACGTTTTAGAAATTTCTACGAAAGATAGCAATATTGTTTTGAGCAATATATGTGTTTTTGAAGACAAAACGCTGACTATAATGACTGACTCCTTGCCACAAGATGTTAAAATAACACTTTATTCGTCCAAAGAAGAAGTGTTTTTGAGTAGTCAATTTGATTCAATCAAAGACACAAGGCAAGAAATTGAGGAAAAAGAAAGTGATATGATAGAATTACGATGGACTTTGTTAAGTTCAACTAATTTGAATTTTAATACAAAACAATACAACAGCCCTTACTCTTCTCTAATTAGTCATAATTCTGATTTTATTACCCTTCAATATGTGCATACTACTAAAAAAAGCAACGATCTTGTTGTCGGTTTAAAATATACTTGGGATTTTAAATATTTAAACAACGATGTAGAATGCCTAAACAATAAATTGCAACTACTATCAAGTGATTCACATCTTCAAAACAATGCACAATTTATTGTAGATCGCAATTTACTACTATTTACAAGGTATATATTAAAATTAAACAACTATTTTTATTGTAATTTTGGATTAAAATTTGGAAGGACCTTAAAAAGTTTTCTTTGGGACTTTAATATAACGCCAGAAAACAAACTAAACTTCAACTCAAACAAAATTACAGACTATAATCCTTGGAAATTAGAATTATCTTTCGGCTTTAAAGGATTTGATTTCTTCTTTAATGTTTTGCCAGAATATAAAAACGACAACACAAGACGCTTTGGAATTAGATTCCGCTTTTAATTTTTGAGTTTTAAAGCAGAATATCGCTAACGATGTCTTAGACTTAAAAAAATAACTCTTAGGAATATTTCACTAATCCTAAGAGTTATTTTTTTCTTTCTTTGATTTATTTTTAGAATTTAAATAGTTTCCAACTTATGTTAAAGTTTAGCAATCCTATTGTTGGTTGTGCGTTGTAATTTGAGTAAGAAAGTTCGTAACTTGCTCCAAATCCTAAGCGATAATTAGTAGAAGGCAAAAAGTATTGATAGGATAATTCTGCTCCTGCTTGAAAATGCCATGACCTTTCGGTTGGAACGAAAAATGTTCTCATTTCTCTATATGTGTTATCAGTGTATTCATAACCATAATAGTAGTCTTTATAAGTGTAAACTGCACCAAAAATTGCACTTGCTTTCAAACGATGAGCCTTTGACTTATTTAAGAAATTGTAACCTAAAGTAATAGAAGTTGAAGTCGCAATATCGTGATTGAAATAATTCAATTTATAAGGCTGTTGAGGGGGGGCGTCAGCTGAACTGTGTCAAGGCTGTTAGATAAATACGAATTTAGAGACGCGAGCTGATTAGTGTGCAAAGATAAATCCGAAGTAGATTCGTGGCCCTATAGGTCTATTCAGACCATCTGAGTTGATTGCAAGAAGCCAGTCTGCCTTAAGGGTGAGTCTGAGTGCTTCGCCTACTACGTATTCTATTCCGACATAAGGGTCGATTGCGAAGAAAGGCTGTTTGTGGAGTACGGATTTCTGCTCAAGTTCCCAGTCGTGCTTGTCTCCTTCGAACAGATAGAAGGATGTTTCCATTCCTCCGCCTATTGTAGTGCCAACATAGGGAACAAATTTACCTTTCTGCCAGTACCATTCAGCTAGAACACCTGTCCAGAATAGTTTGTTGTGGCTTCCGCTTTGAACGCCTTTACTGATGGGAGCAGTTGAGAAATATCCCTCAAATCCCGTTCTGAAATGCTTCGTGAGATGGAGTTTTGCACAGCCGCCGATACCAAATGTAGGGCTGCTGATGTCTAGGTTGTATGGGTTATCGCCTCCGAACTGGTATCCAGAGTGTACCATCATTCCACCTGAGAAACCTTTGATTGCTTTCTTTTCTTGGGCATTGGAGATGGTTATAACAGAAATCGATAAGATTGTGCAAAGTATAAGTCTGTGAAGTTTCATAGTGCGTTTGGTTTTATTTCTTGTGTCCTGGACCTTCTGGGAACCACCCTTTACGAACACGCTCTCGCTGATGAATCACTTCCAGTATGCTCCAGAAAGAAGAGAAGGCAACGACTCCAAGAATCGTCGACCATATCAGATGACTGACCATTATCGAAGCTATGCCAAAGAGTACTCCAGCAATTGCGAAGATTATCCAGCTTTTGACACCAATGTAGTATTCTGCCTTGATTACAAGCGGATGAAATAATCCTATAATAAGGAATGTGGAGAGTCCCACAAGAAGTCCAGTGAAGTTCATAGTTAAATTACGATTTATCGGTGCAAATATAAGAAATCTACAGCAATTTGTATCTGTCTTCGAACTTTATCGCAAGCTATTGTGAGATAACGCCCTTCTCCTTCATCTGCATATAAAACGTTAAATCTTAATCGTGCGAAAAATTTATTATCGTAATCCAGTTCCAAAGTAGGCAACCAATTTAACAAAAAAAGATTGCAAGAACCTCTATTTGGGTCATCAAATCTGTCATAACTATAATATGCATCTGCAAAAGGCAATAAATTCTCTTGAATGCTTAATGTAAACTTCTTTTCATTCTCTTGCGAAAACGCAACTCCACATATAAAGAGTGCAACTAATAACACTAATGCTTTTTTCATAATCTTTTATTTTGTAATTATTAATTTATTAACGCTCTCTTGTGTCTTTATATTATAAACAAATTTTGTTAGTATTTTCGTTTGCAAAAATATACTAACAAAATCAAAATCGCAATCTTTTTTTTCAATAAAAACATTCCATTTTTCAGCATTTTAAGCACTTATTTCAAGAAGTTTTTTCGCTATTTCTTAGATATATTGTTTGAAAAAGGAGAATTTACTTTTGAATTAAATGGAGAATTTCACTCTCTCACTTCGCCAACTGCAATAATTGTTCTATACATACTGTTGTTGCTCCTAATTTAAGAAATAATCTTTTAGAATCGTTTATTAAAAGCTTCCATTCATAGTAAGATGAAAATTCAGACAATAGTTCATCGTTTTTATCTTTCTTTGTTTTCTTTTTAGCAATCGCAATATTTCTATTCTTAAAGCAATATTTCGCTAACTATGTCTTTGTATTGAGTGGTGTATTCTCCGTTTTCTTCTCGTATGAATACGTTTTTTATTTCTGTTTCTTTGTTTTGTTCAAGGCTATATACTCTTATAATTCTTTCTACTGGCTTTGTGGGTTTTGAATATATGTTTATTTGTGTTTCTATCTTTACTTCTCTTTCTTTAAACAATGTTGTAAGTTCATCGCTCTGCAAGGCGGGAAGTATAATACATATTTTAGCATCGGGTGTTAGGAGTTGAAGGCTACTATCTACAAAGTCTTTAAAAGGGAGCTTGTCGGTGTGGCGTGCAAAGGTGCGTTTGCGTGTGTTTGCCTGCAAAGAGTTTACAAAATATGGGGGATTGGAGATGATAAAGTCGTATTGTTTGTGATTTTCTGGCTTTTGTGCAAAGTCTTGCAAGGAGATATGTTCGGCAATCAGCCTTTCTGACCATTTACTTTTGAGAAAGTTGTCTTGGGCTTGTTGTATGGATTCTTCATCTACGTCTATGGCTGTGATTTTCGCCTCTTGATTGAATTGTGCCATTGAAAGGCTTATTATTCCACAGCCTGTGCCTACTTCAAGTATGCGTTTTTTTGCGTTTCTCGGTGCAAGCGATGAGAGAAGTATGGCATCTGTCCCCACCTTCATTGAAGATGATGTGTGATTTAATGAAAATTCCTTACAATTAAACTCCATAACAAAGCAAATTTACAAAGTTTTATTAAATTAATTCTTTGATTTAGAAAAATATTTCTTGAAAAGGATTTTTTACTTTGGGAAGGTAATAGTATTACTTCTTGAAGGTAGAAGTATTACCTTAGGAAAGTAATTTTTTGGTAAACACAAAAAAATAAGAGTTGCTCAGTGTTGAACAACTCTTATTTCGTTTTATTTAATCGAAGGTTTAATAAGTGTCTTTAACTCTTCGTGATGCTGCGTACATTATACGTAATGCTCCAACTTTTCTAAGTTCTTGTTTTACGTCTGTTACGTCTCCCATCTTAACTTCTTTATCACATTTGATAGTTGTTGTTAAGAATGGCTTGTCCGCTTCATCTCTTGCTGCTCTTTCAGATTCTATGAAAGTAGCTATATCACTTATTTCTCCGAATTGGTCGTTTAATTGAAAACGTGTAGCTGAACCGAATTTACGTTCTTCGATTGGCGTTCCTATGTATATGTAACTTACCAACGATTTCTTTTCCAATTTTTGGATTTCTGATGCTTGTGGTACTGTTACTTTTACCATAAGTGAGCTTTCTCTCATTGTTGTAATCACCATGAAGAAGAATATCAACATGAAAATGATATCAGACATTGAACCCATGTTCAGTTCAGGAGTTTCTGATGAGCCTTTTTGTTTAAACTTTGCCATTATTTATTTCCTCCTATATTTTTAGGTTCTGCTTCTGAAATTGCGATTGGAATGGCTTTATCTATCGCTTCTCTTTGTGCTTGTGAGCAATCTATGTATGCTCTTCCGAAACGTGCTTTCGCCATTTCATCTCTTAATTCATTTACAGCTGCTGTTAATTCATTTTGTACCATTAAGTACATTTCGTATGATGTTCCTCTATCGTTTTGCAAAGAAATAACTCCCTTAGATACTTCTATGTCTCCTAACAAAGGAATATTTCTTGTTTGCTTTTCTGGTAAATTTGGTAAGTTGTCTGGATTCGATAAAAACTCTTTTGCTCTATCTTTAAGGGCTGTAATATCACCCAATTCGTTATTGAAAAGTAATTTATCGTCCTTATTCACCAACACCACAAAAGTATTTCTTCTGTGAATGTCTGGTGGTTTAACGTTAGGGTCTGATGGCGGTGGCAAACGTCTTTGAATACCCATGTCTGTATTGATTGAAGAAACCAACAAGAAAAAGGTCAATAGCAAAAACGATATGTCCGACATAGACGAAGCGTTAAGACCTGGTAACTTTTTCTTATTTCTTGCCATAATAATTAACTATTTTATTTTTTTAGATATTTCTGCAAATAAAACAGATGCTATTACTCCTCCAAATAAGATGTAAACAGTGTACATGCAAGCTCCGATTAATTTAGAGCTTGAATAGTCTGAACCTGTCTTTTCAAATACTTCTTGTGGTACGTCTGTTCCAGAAGAAAGTAATAATGAAGCGCCAAATACAACTATTAAAGCAACAACTGCTATAATGATACCCATTTGTTTTTTAGGATCTTCTTTTAATCCTTTTATTATTTGTGCTAAAGCAAAGAATATTGCTACTAATAAACTTGCTCCAAGCAATGCTATAACTGACCAATATGCTACATTCCATACTGCCATTGCAGATGTTTGTCCATCTAGTGGTGCATCTTTGTCAAATAACAATGCGTAGGCAACTGCACAAATTGAAGCTATAACACCCCATATTAAGGCAATAGTCCAATATATTTTTCTATAATCTTTTTTCATTTTTCCTCCTTGGTTTTTAAAGTAATTACTAAATTCTGTCCTTCCTTTTTACAAGGACATTTTTTTCTTTCGTAAGAAAATTACTTTTGTCTGTTTTTAACCAAGATATCCATGAAAGTTATAGAAGAGTCTTCCATTGTTGCAACTAATCCTTCTATTTTTGATAATAGGTAGTTGTAGCAAATTTGAAGAACTAATGCTGTAATCAAACCGAATACTGTTGTCAAAAGGGCAACTTTCATACCACCGGCAACAACTGTTGGAGAAATATCACCTGCTTTTTCGATATCGTCAAATGCTTGAACCATACCAATAACTGTTCCTAAGAATCCGAATGATGGTGCAATAGCGATGAACAATGAAATCCAAACCATGTTGTTTTCTAATCTTGCCATTTGAACTCCACCGTAAGAAGTTAATGATTTTTCTACATCTTCTAAACCATTATCTAATCTAGATAATCCTTGAAAGAAGATAGAAGCAACTGGTCCTCTTGTGTTACGGCAAACATCTTTTGCTCCTTCTACGTTACCAGCAACTATGTTTTCTTCAACTTTTTGTAATAATTTGTCTGCGTTTGTTGTTGCAAGGTTAAGGTAAAGGATACGTTCGATAACCAATGCTAAACCTAAAATCAAACAAATAAGAATTGGAGTCATCCAACCCACACCACCTTCGATGTATTTTGTTTTTAATCCTTGGTGGAATGATTTTTCTTCTACTGCTGGAGCTGCTGGTTCTTCTACTGCAGCTGCAGTTTCTGTTGATGTTACTGATTCTGTTGCAGAAACAGTTTCTGTTTCAGTTTTCGCTGCATCTTGAGCAAAAACGTTGTTTGATAAACCTAATGTCAATATCATTACTATTGACAAATAAGCAAATACTTTTTTCATAGCGTTTTTTTTAAATTGTGTTATTAATTATTTTCTTTTTTTTAAAATTTCACTTTTTATGGACTTGCAAAGTTACAATGTTATTTTCAAAATCCAATTTTTTGAGAAAAAAAATAACACCTTTTTTGCATTTTTTTTCTTATTCTGCTTCTTCTATCAGTTTTTCGGAGTTAATACTAACCAAAATCTTGTCTATTCTTGTCGCATCTAAGTCTACTATTTCAATAATAAACCTATCCCACATTATCTTTTCTCCAACTTTTGGAAGAGTACCTCCTGTTTGTTCAAATATTAACCCACTTAAAGTGTTGAAATTATTAGTTTGATATAACTCTTCTAAATCAAAATGACTCAAAAAATCATAAAAAGGGTATTGCCCACCCACTAAATATGTACCATCTGTTCTTTCTACAAATTCATTTTCATCTTCATCCGTTTCCATTTCGGAAGCATTTCCTACTAATGACTCCAATATATTATTCATTGTTACCATTCCTACAACCATTCCAAACTCATCAATAACAAAAGCATAATGTATTTTATTCTCCTTAAAAGTCTCTAATGCATCATAAACACTTGTGCCTTCATGTAGGTATTGTGGTTCTCTCATTATTTCACCTACATTTTTATACTCTCCTAATTTACTAAACAAATCTTTTAAATAAACAACCCCTACTATATTATCAAGATTCTTAGAAGCCACAGGATATATGTAATGTACATGTTGAGCTAACTTAGTCTTTACACAATCCAAATCATCTTCAATATCCAACCATTCAAATTCTGTTCTATGTGTCATTAAAGAAGCAACATCTCTATCATCTAATGAAAGTACTCTTTGAGTCATTTCAAATTCCTCCTCTGTTACTTCTCCATCTTCAACACTATCGGCCATCATTCCCATAAACTCTTCTTCAACAACCTTGTCATCTTGTTTTTTTATTCTAAACAAACGCATCATACCATTTATTGACACAGAAAGTAACCAAACAATAGGATAAAATAATTTAGACAAAAAGTTCATAGGAGAAATAATAAGACTTGCTATTTTTTCAGGACTATTAAGTGCAAGCTTCTTAGGGAACAATTCCCCTACTACCAAGGTAACATAAGTTATAGTAAGGATTATAACTGCTCTTGCTATAATTTCAGAATACTCTATCCCAACACCCAACTTGCTAATAAAAGCACCGAAGGGTTGTATTAAGCTTTCGCCAGAATACATACCTGTAATCAATCCGATAGCCGTTATTGCTATTTGAATAGTTGAAATAAAATTATCTGGATTTTCAGAAACCTTTAATATTTTTTTTGCAGTCCTATTTCCTTTCTTAGAATCTGCATCAAGTTTAGGCTTTCTTGAAGAAACAACGGCAGTTTCCGACATAGAAAAAAGCCCATTAACAATAATAAGTGCTAAAATAATAAGAAATTCCACTAATAAATCGGTTTAATTGTTAGAATCTTCTATAACAACTTCTTTGTCCTTTTTAACCATAAAAGCAGATACGATAAGCAATCCCACACCTACTGTGATTGCAATGTCTGCCACATTAAAGATAGCATTAAAGAACTCAAAGTGATTACCTCCAACAAAAGGAAGCCACTGTGGCAAAGTAGTATCTATCAATGGAAAATAAAACATATCAACTACCTTACCCATACAAAGAGAAGCATATCCTCCTGCTTCTGGTAAGAATTGTGCAGTAGTAAAGAAAGTACTTTCAGAGAAAATCAATCCATAAAACAACGAATCTATTATATTTCCTACTGCTCCTGCAAATATTAAAGCAAAAGAATAAATAATAAGTTTCTTCTCTCCCTTAATAACAAGTTTTCTAAGATAAATAAATATTAGAAAAGCTGCAATCAACCTAAACAAAGTAAGAATTAATTTACCGACTTCTTCTCCAAATGACATTCCAAAAGCCATTCCTTCGTTCTCTATAAAGTGTAATCTACACCAATCACCAATTAGAAAGGCTTCTTCTCCAAGAGTAAAATTCAACTTAATCCAAACTTTTAAAATTTGGTCTATAAGTAAAATCAAAAAAATAAGTATAATAGGTTTTTTCACAAAAACTATTTTTTGTTTTGCATTAATTTAGCTTCAACACTTAAAGTTGCATGTGGAACAATTCTCAATCTTTCTTTAGGAATAAGTTTTCCTGTAGCTCTGCAAATTCCATAAGTCTTATTCTCTATTCTTATAAGGGCTGCTTCCAAATCCTTTATGAATTTTTGCTGACGTGCAGCCATATTTGCATTATCTTCTTTACTTCTAACACTAGAGCCTTCTTCTAAAATCTTAAAAGTAGGAGAAGTGTCACTCGTATCAGATGCATTATTTGCAAAAGCTTCTGTCAATGTTTCAAGATTTTCTTTAGCTTTAGCTAATTTCTCTAAAATAATCGCTTTAAACTCTTGCAATTCTTCGTCAGAATAACGTACTGTGTTTAAATTTGATGTTCCCATAACGCTAATATTAACGATGCAAATGTATGAATATTATTACAATAAACAATAAAGCCAAAGAAGTTTTTATATTAAAATCCATCTTTGGCTCTATTGAAAAACTAAATTGACATTATTTCTTTTTCTTTTGCGGCTATAATAGTATCTGTATTTTTGATGAATTTATCTGTAACTTCTTGCATTTCTTTTTCTACAGATTTGATTTCATCTTCAGGCACTCCAGCATCTTTTAATTTCTTAACTTTTTCAAGAATATTTCTTCTGATATTTCTTATACTAACTTTAGCTGTTTCTCCTTCTGCTTTAGCTTTTTTACATAATTCTTTTCTTCTTTCTTCTGTAAGAGGAGGAAGAACTATTCTTACAACATCTGCTTCAACTTTTGGGGTAAATCCTAAATTTGCAGCTAAGATAGCTTTATCTATAGCATGTAAAAGAGATTTTTCCCATGGTTGAATAACGATTTGCTTTGGATCAGGTGTGCTAATATTTCCAACATTTTCAATTGGAGTAGGAGTTCCATAATAATCAACTTTAACTCCTCCTAACATAGCCGGATTTGCTTTACCTGCGCGCAATTTTTCTAAAGATTTCTCTAAGTGAGAAACCGCATCTGTCATAGAAGCATTAGCTTCTTGAAGCATTTTTTTTGATTCTTCGGTCATTTTGATATAATTTATATAATGTTTATAATCTTACTGCTGTTCTTGTATATCCCTTTGTTTTGTCATCAATCTTTACATCAAATTTAAATGTAATAGAATCTCCATCTAAAGTTGCAGATCCAACTAATTGATAATTTCCACTGACAATTTGGTCAAACTTTGCTGTTGTAGAAGACACCGTTGCTGCAATCTCACAAGAAGAATTCAATCCAAACAATTCTCCTCCTATTATGATATTATAGTCATCTACTGCCTTTATATTTCCCTTATAAGAAGCCTTTGTAGATTTTGGGAAAACAATTTCTTCATTTATTTTCCAAACTCCTTCCCAATCATTTGCGTTGTATGTTGTTCCACTTTCAACACAAGAAAATAGAGATAGAGTAAACAAACTTATAAAAACAAGAAATATTCGTTTCCAAAAAACCTTTTTCATCTCTACAAAATTTTAATTTTAATTCGGCAAAGGTACATATTTAAACCGAAATAAAAAAATAAGTATTGTTTTTATTAATCTTTAGATAAAGTTTTATAAAGCCCATTTGTAATTTCTTCAATAGACAAAGGCACATAAACTATGCAATAATCATTAGGTCCTTCTTCATATAAAAATCCTATATTACCATCAGCTTGCATAATCATTGTAGAATATGCAGAAAGCCTATCACTAACTTCCAAACCTTTTGTCCAATTTTCAGCTAAACTAATTGGTGTATATTTTACCGCATCTTGTAATTCCTTGAAGAAAATAGTCACATTAGTACGATTATCTCCTGTAGGCAAAGATTGCAATAAAACATCACATTCTTTACCACTACTTGCATTAAGACATCTCACCTTTAGCAATTCTCCATTGCAAGCATTAGCACCAACGAATATCCCTCCTTTTATTTCATTACTTACAACTTGTTTTGCCCAACTACCTTTTGCTTTCGCTATATTGGTAAAAGAAAAAATATTAAAGTATCTACCATATCGCTTTCTACTGCTCACAACAATAGAACCATCTTTTAGCTCTTCAACTTTTGCTTCATCTCCTCCATCTATGCAAATACCTCCTAACAATTTCCAATTTCCTCCAAAATCATCAGAATAAACTACATAATTATCATGTCCCTCTGCACTATTCACAAGTAAAGAAGCATACAAACGATAATACTTACTACCCTTTGCTTTAAAAACTTTGGATTGAACAATCTTACCTGAAGCAAAAAACATACTATAAACCTTTGGAAGAATTGGTTTATACTCTCCTTCAACGTCCATAAACATTGAGGTAACATCCTCTGCTGTTTTCCAAGTCTTTCCTCCATCATTACTTCTTATTCTTGCCATGAAATTATGTCTATCCTTAGTTGCAGAAGGAAAAGCTTGTCTGCCAGCAACACACATAATCAAAACCTCATCACTCTCTCTATCTGCCACAATAGCTGCATCACCAAAACCACATTCAAATACATTTCTCTCATCTCCGTTTCCATCAGCTATAAATCTTTCCTCCCTCCACGTTTTATAATCCTTTGAAGACCTTATCTTTATATCTACTTCTCCAAATCCTATATCAGCCCAACAAGGTCTGTGATCACTCACTGCAAGCAATGTTCCATCAAGTGTTTGAGCCAAAGCAGGAATGCGGTAAGGTTTATTTGTTTTTTCGTCCAAAGAATAATACAAATATTGATATTTGTTTTCTTTATTTACAACAAAACTTATCCTTATAGTATCTGGCAAATTCTCAACTGCCATATTTTCAAAGGTTTTCAAAGAATTAGCACTTTTTTCTTGCTCAAAATCAAAGCCCCTGTAAACCATTGCAGACAAGGTTATTAGAGAAGATTTTGGGAATGATTGACTTATCGGCTCTATTCTTTCATCTACTTTTAGTGTTTTTGAAAATATTTTCTCATTATTTAGTTTCAAATTCACATCTGCCACTCTTGTATTAGTTGCAAGGCAAGTTGTTTGGGGTACATCAAAACAAAAAGTTAAAACTCTTTCATTTTGCGAAATAAGGTAAAGGTTCAAAAAGATAAAAGAAAAAAAGAATGTAATTTTTCTAAGCATAATTATTGATATTTGTTTGATTTGCAAAAATAACTCTTTGTTTTATTTTACTGAAACAAAGAGTTATTTTACTAAAACGCCAAAAAAAAATTCTCTTTTAGGCTTTTATTATTTTTTCTATTTGAATGTTTCGCTCAATATGCGGAGTTCTTGTGTCAATGAAGCACCTTCATACAATACTTTATAGGCAAAATTTGCTATTGGCATATTTACCCCTACAATTGCGTTGGTTTTATTTATGCAATCCGTTGCATAATATCCTTCTGCAACCATTGACATTTCCAATTGTGCTGATTTAACGGTATAGCCTTGGCCAATCATTTGCCCAAAAGTACGATTTCTACTATGTTGCGAGTAGGCTGTTACTAATAAATCTCCTAAATAGACAAAGTTATTAGTATCTCGGTTCTCACTTTGGGCAATTACATTTAAGAATCGTTGCATTTCTTGTGCCGCATTGGAGATTAGAACTGCTATGAAGTTGTCACCATAACCTGCTCCTTTGCATATACCTGCTACAAGTGCATATATATTTTTCAATACTGCGGAATATTCTATTCCTCTTACATCATTAGATGTTCTTGTTTTGACAAAGCGACATGCAAAGCGATTTGCAAGTTCTTGTGCAAGGTTTTCTTGGTGCGCCCCTAAAGTTAGGTATGTCATTCCATCTTGTGCTATTTCTTCTGCGTGAGAAGGTCCACTAAGTACGGCTTGTTTGTCTAATTCAACCTTGAATTGAGTTTGCAAATAATCGGCAACTATTTGATTAGTGCTTGGAATTATTCCTTTAGTTGCACTAATTATGATTTTGTTTTCAAAGTCTGATGGTGTTAAGTCTTGCAATGATTTTTCCACAAAGGCCGATGGAATTACTAAGACTATGTTATCAGTTGCTGATATTACTTTTTTTATGTCTGTTGTAATCTCTATTTTGTTTGTATCTAACTGGCAAGAACGCAAAAAGAGAGGGTTACGTCCGTATTGACGTACTCCCTCTACTATTTCTGTTTCTCTAACCCACCAATATACTTTGTCGTGGTTTTGGGTCGCTATTTTAACTATTGCAGTCGCCCAACTGCCACTTCCTAATACTGATATGTTCATTGTTTTTTATAGTCCTAAGACTTTTTTTCCTTGTTCGTATCTTATGTCTTTTGGTATGCTTTTACCATTTATTACGTCAAGAGTTTCTTGTAAGCTCTTACGAATTTGTCCATTTTTGTCTGCATAAGCTTTTGCTCCGTCTATGTCACCTGTTCCTTCGATTTCTAAGATTTTAGCAGCCCAAGAGTTGATTGCTTTGAAAGCATTGTCGTAATTAATTGTATAAATACCTTCTGCATTCTTAGTGAAAGCTTTGTTGTCTTCAAAATAGTTGAAGCACATCATATTCGCAACTCCGTGAGCCGAAGCAGCACCGAAACGAACTGAACGTAAAATTCCAGCGATGAATGTTGTAACAGCATCTTCTTTTGAAATTGATGTGATTTCTCCTTTATCTATCAATGAGCAAACCATAAATAATCCTAAGATGTCAGCTTTTGCTTCTTCCCAAGAAGAGTATTGATTTCCTAAAGCTTGTCTTACACCACCTTTTCCATTAATTGTATTTTTAATTCCTAAGCCGTGAGCTACTTCGTGGAAAGTTACGTTGTAGAAGAAAGCATCAAATTTTACTTTTGCTAATTGTTCTTGTGATAATATGTTTTCTGCAATAGGATAAAGTATCTTATCAAATTTTGCTTTCATAGCATTTTTCAACTGAAGACGTCTTGCTCCTTTTTCTAATTGCACTCTTTCATCATTAGGCAAGTTAATAGCGATTGTTTTGCTACCAGAGTTGCAGTCTCCTCCGTAATAAATTACGTCATATACGTTAAGGTCAGATTCTGTTCCAGGAACTTCTTGTTTGAATTTAGGGTCACAAGGAAGTTCTTTTTGAAGTTGAGGAAGCATTGCTGTGAATTTTGCAAGTTTTGCACTTTCTTCTTCATCTTTTACTAAAATAAATGCTTCGTATGCAGCTTTTGCTCCAAATAAACGGTCTTCATAGTTTTCTATTGGACCTACTACGAAGTCTAAATGACTACTTTTCATATCCATCCAAGCCATATCTGACGCAAAATAGTCATCTGTTTGGAAGGCTTTCTTTCTTTCTTCTAAGTATTTTTTCAAACCAGCATCCTCAGCTAATGGAATAGCTTGATCTAATAAAGCGCATACTTTGTCTATTTGTGCTTTATATTCTTCTCTATACCATTTAACTTGTAATTTTCCGTCTTCTCCTCTGCGTATTACAGTGTAAAGACTTCCTTTATTTTCGTCCTGTAATGCGTCATACTCTTCTTTTGTCATATCTTTTGGATAGAAATTTGCTCCAAGAGGCTTTTCACCATAACCATCTACGAAAGGACGCATACCATCTAATCTTTCCCATGGTCCATAGTTAATCATTGCAAATTCTCTTGTTGCTGGATCTTGAATTTTTTCCATATCTGCTTTATCTCCATAAGATTGCATCCAGAACAATTCGTCCATAATTTCTGCTATGTCAAAGAAAATGTTTATTAATTGTTTTTCTTTGTCATTTAATTTGTTTACATCGGTTGTTAATTGTACCATTGCAAACTCATCTACTTTTTGTTGCATTGTTGCTGTGTTTTCGTCTTGTGTTGTAGTCTTATTGCCACATGAAGCAAATAAAACTGCTCCCAACATAAGAACTGATAATAATCTTTTCTTCATTTCTTATTTTTGTTTAATTGTTATTCTATTTTTATTTTAATTTGCGAAAATAATATTTTTATTGTGTTCTACAAAATTTATAATTGTTTTATTAGTGCGCTATTAGCCAATTTTCTCCCTCATTGATACTAACTTCTATCGGTACTTCCAATTGTAAAGCGTTAAGCATCTGTTGTTTTACTATTATTTTAACTGTTTCAAGTTCTGGTTTATAGACATCAAATACTAATTCATCGTGAACTTGCAGTATCATCTTGGATTGAAGTGAATTTTTCTCAAATTCTTTGTGGATATTTATCATCGCTATCTTTATCATATCGGCACTACTTGCTTGGATTGGCATATTAACTGCGTTGCGTTGTGCAAAATTTCTTATGTTTAAATTGGCTGAGTGAAGATCTGGCAAATAGCGTCTTCGTCCACAAATACTTTCTGCATAACCTTTTTCAGTAGCTGCTTCAATACAAGTAGTGATGTATTGTTTTATTTGTGGATATGAGGCAAAATATTGTTCTATCAACTGTTGTGCTTCTTTTCTTGGTATGTGTAATTGTTCTGAAAGTCCAAAGGCTGATATTCCATAAATAATTCCGAAGTTTACACTTTTTGCATTACGCCTCATTTCAGAAGTTATGTTTTCTAAAGGAATCATATAAATTCTTGATGCAGTGGAAAGGTGTATGTCTTCTCCTGATTGGAAGGCTTGACACAAGGCTTGATCTTTGCTAAGCGAAGCAATAATTCTAAGTTCTATTTGAGAATAATCGGCAGCTAAAAGTATGTGATTATCATCTTGCGGAATGAAACAAGAACGGATTTGCTTTCCAAGTTCTGTTCTTATTGGTATGTTTTGTAGATTGGGGTTTTCTGAAGCTAATCTGCCAGTTGAAGTGGTGGCTTGTTTGTAATGAGTATGTATTTTGTTTGTTGCAGAGTTCACTATCTCTGGAAGAGCGTCCACATATGTGCTTTTTAGTTTAGTAAGTGAACGATATTCTAATATTAATGGTATGATTGGGTGATAGTTTATTAGTTTTTGTAAAACTTCTTCGGAAGTGGAGTACTGTTTTGTTTGTGTTTTTTTAATTTTTTTGTCTGAGGATATTTGCAATTCGTCAAAAAGTATTACTCCTAATTGTTTTGGTGAAGAAATATTAAATTCTTTACCTGCTAATTGGTAAATTCTTTCTTCTAATTGTTGTTTTTGTTCTTGGAGTAATTGAGAAAATTTATGAAGTTGGGATGTATCTATTTTTACGCCTTGTCTTTCCATATCTAAAAGCACATCTACAAGTGGCATTTCAATATTGAGGAAAAGGTCTAATAGATTGTTTTGTTTTAATTCTTCTTCTAATATAGGTTTTAAGGCAAAGGTTACATCTGCATCTTCAACTGCGTATTCGGTTAGTAAGTCTTGATTTATTTTTTCTATTGAAAATGGTGGTTTTGTATTTTTTCCGAATACGGTTTCAAAATCTATCATTGTGTATTCTAAGTATTTTTCACTTAGAATATCTAATTTGTGGCGGGTTTCAGGGTCTAATAAATAGTGGGCTAAGAGTGTGTCAAAAGTTTTGCCTTTTACTTGTATTCCATAATTAAGTAAGACGTTTTTATCAAACTTTATATTGTGTGCTACTTTCTCTATGGTTTCTTTTTCAAAGAGTGGCTTAATTATTTCAATGAATTGTTTTTCTAATTCTTTGTTTTGTGGAAATAAAACAAAGAATCCTTTATGCCTTTGACTAACTAAGGATATTCCTAATAGTTTACAATCTATTTCTAAGCCTGTTGTTTCGGTGTCAAACGCTATAAGGGTTTCTTCAAGCAAAGAATCTATTACATCTTTTAGCTCTTCCACAGTTTTAATTGTAATATAGGAATGAGTAACTTCTTTATAAGTTGGATAAGTTGAAATATCAAAAAGTGTAGGCTCAGAAACTGTAGTATTAAATAGGTCTATGGTTGGTTGAGGTTGGGAAATTTGATAGTGAGAGTTAAATCTTTTTGCAAATGTTGCAAATTCCAACTCATTAAAGATTTGATTGCAAGCGTGAATGTTTGGTGGAGATAGCGCTAATTCTTCTTCGTTGAACTCAATAGGCACATCGGTTATTATTGTTGCTAATTGCTTGCTTTGTATTGCGAGGTCTTTATTTTCTTCTATTGCTTTGCGGATAGATTTACTTTCTATTTTGTCACTATTCTCTAAAATATCTTCTATTGATGAGAATTGTTGTATCAGAGCTTTTGCTTTCTTCTCTCCTATTGAAGGTACACCTGGAATATTATCTGAACTATCTCCCCAAAGCCCTAATATGTCTATTACTTGGGAAGGTTTTTCTATTTCAAATCTTTGCAAAACCTCATCTACTCCCCATACTTCATTAGGATTTCCAAGCCTTCCTAATCTCAACATCTTAATATTATCTTCTACTAATTGAGCATAGTCTTTATCTGGTGTAACCATAAAAACTTCAAAACCTTGTTTTACTGCTCTTTTTGACAATGTACCTATAACATCATCAGCTTCAAAACCTTCCTTGCAAAGAATTGGAATATTCATCGCCTCTATTATAGATTTTATATGAGGTAATGATTCTCTTATTTCCTCTGGCATAGCTTGGCGATTAGCTTTATATTGCTCAAATTGTTGATGTCTGAAAGTTGGTCCTTGCAAATCAAAAGCTACACCAAGGTGAGAGGGGTTGTATTGTTTGATTATATCAAATAAAGTGTTGCAAAAACCTAATATTGCTGAAGTATTAAGACCTTTTGTATTGATTCTTGGATTTTTATTCAGTGCATAATAGGCGCGATATATCATCGCCATAGCATCAATTAAATAAAGAGTTTTCTTCTCCATTATATTTCTATATTTTTCTACAAAGTTAAAAAAATTATACTTAGAAACAAAAAATTGATTCTTGAAAAGAAAAAAATGATTCTTGATTTCAGCAAAATGATTTAAAGAAAAAAAATAAAGAGTTCAGCATTATACTGAACTCTTTACTATTCAAATATTTAGTAGAAGCTACTATAATCTTTCTAATTGTACAGTGAAGTGACGCATTAATTCAGCTTCCCAAGTGATTTTTACACCTCTTGTGATTTCGTTTCTTCTGTCGTAAACGTTTTTCAAAGCTGCTGCTATAACGTCCATGTGATTGTTTGTGTAAACTCTTCTTGGGATACATAAACGAACGAAGTCTAATCCACCGAAACGGTTTTCTCTTGTAACAGGATCTCTATCTGCTAAGATATATCCTATTTCGCAACCACGAATACCTGCTTCTAAGTAAAGTTCGCAAGTCAATGTTTGAGCTGGGAACTCTTCTTTTGGTACGTTTGTAAGGATTTTGTCAGCATCAACGAATATTGCGTGTCCTCCAACAGGTCTTTGGTAAGGGATTCCGTATTCATCTAATTTTGCTGCTAAGTATTGTACTTGACGGATACGAGTATCAAGATTGTCAAATTCTGTATTTTCGTCCAATCCTACGGCTAAAGCATCCATATCTCTTCCGTTCATACCTCCGTATGTTAAGAATCCTTCAAAAGGAATACAGAATAATTTAGCACCTTCGTACCATTCTTTTTTACGTGTTGCGATGAAACCTCCCATATTAACGATACCGTCTTTTTTTGCAGACATTGTCATACCGTCAGCATAAGAGAACATTTCTTTTGCGATTTCTTTGATTGTTTTATCTGCATATCCTTCTTCACGAGTTTTGATAAAGTAAGCGTTTTCTGCGAAACGAGCAGAGTCAAGTATAACTGGTTTGTTGTATTTGTCTGCAACAGCTCTTACTTCTTTAAGGTTTTGCATTGAAACAGGTTGCCCTCCTGCTGTGTTGTTAGTTACTGTAACTATAATAAAAGGAATTTTGTCAGCATTTTCTGCTAATGCTTTTTCTAACTTCTTAGGATCTACGTTTCCTTTGAAAGATATTTCTAATTGAGTGTCTTTTGCTTCGTCTATTGTGCAATCTAATGCTGTAGCTTTACGACTTTCAATGTGTCCTTTTGTTGTGTCAAAGTGAGAGTTACCAGGTATTATGTCTCCTTGCTTTACTAAATGTGAGAATAATACGTTTTCTGCTGCACGTCCTTGGTGTGTAGGTATAACATATTCAAATCCTGTGATAGCAGTGATAGTGTCTTTCAAACGGAAGAAGCTACTTGCTCCTGCATATGATTCATCTCCCATCATCATTGCTGCCCATTGACGGTCAGACATTGAGCCTGTACCAGAGTCTGTGATACAATCGATGTACACATGTTCTGATTTAAGCATGAAAACATTGTTTTTTGCTTCTTTAAGCCATTGTTCACGTTCTGCACGTGTAGATTTTCTGATTGGTTCTACCATCTTAATCTTCCACGATTCTGCGAAAGGTAATTCCATAATTAATTATTTTTAATGATTAAACTTATTTTATGATTTGACAAAATATAGCAATAAATTTGCTACAAACAAAAAGAGTCTCTTTCTTTTAGATTAAGAAAGATAATTGAAGTTATATTATTACTCTTTACGTTTTTATTCATATAATTGCCTCTTGTGTGCAAAGTTAGAAAATCTTTTCAAAACAACAAAATATTATCTATTTTGTATTACAAATTCTCCTTTTAAAACGCTAGAATCTGAAATAAATTTTACATTAACATTTTTTTCTTGAAGCATTTTTCTATTTGAACTATTGTACCCTATAGCATAATTTATTTCCTTTGGATTCACTAAAATAGTTCTTGAATCCAAGGGAATATTATTTAGTTTCTCTCCCCAAATTCTTGATAATACTAATTCTTTAAATGAAACATGAAATGGTCCTGCTAATAAATGTTCGCCTTTTATTAAAGATTCGGACGGGTGCAGCCCCACCCTTAGTATAGTTATGTCTGTTTTTGAAAATATTTTGTAAATCTCTGCAGTCCACTCCACAGCTTCTTCAAGTGAAAGTGCATTATATTTACCTTCTCTATATAAATCTGCTAATTCAGTGTTATCAATTACAAGTGTAGGATATATTCTTGTAGTTTCTGCTCCTAATGATATTATTTTATTGGCAGTATGTTTTGATTTTTCTAAAGTATCTAATGGCAAACCTATCATCATTTGTAATCCAAGCGCGAAACCATAAGATTTTATCATGTGTGAAGCATTTTCTACATCTTTCACTGTATGTCCTCTTTTTGCAAAGTCTAGCACTTCCTCATCTAAGGATTGAGCGCCAAGTTCTATATTTTTTACTTTATATTTTTTTAGTATATCTAATACTTTTTCGTTGATATAGTCTGGTCGTGTAGATATTCTTATACTTTCTATTTCTCCTCGCTCTATATAAGGTTGTACAGTTTCAAGATATATTATCATATCCTTCTCATCTATACCTGTAAAACTCCCTCCAAAAAAAGCTAGTTCTATTTGAGATGGTTTTATAAAAGTAGCAAGATGCTGTTCTATTATTTGTTTTACTTCCTCAGGCTTTACGGCTTGTAACCGTCCAGAGATATGACGTTGATTGCAATATATACATTGATTAGGACAAGCTAATTCCGGTATGAAAACAGGTATGTTATAATGCTTCATATTAACATTATTTTTCTATTTGGTCATTGTCAAAATAGCCATAACCGTAACCATAATATCCTTTATCATATCTTGCACCATATCCATACTTTTGAGCAGCTGTTTTTATATCATTAAACACAAAATGTATTTTTATATCATTTCTTTCTGTTAATTCTGATACTGCTATCTTAAATGCAGGTTTATTAGTTTGCTCTGACCTTACTACAAATAAGTTTATATCACTTTCTTTTGCCAAACATTGAGCATCTGCAATCAAACTAACGGGAGGTGTATCTAATATGATATAATCATAACGTTTTCTCAATTCTTTTATTAATGCACGATTCTTTTCTGAATCTATTAACTCAGAAGGATTAGGTGGCACTGGACCGGCAACCAGCACATCAAAGTTTTCAAATTCTGTTGCTTGCAACACATCATCTAATTCATATCTTCCTACCATATATGATGTAAATCCATGAGTTGCGTTAAGTCCAAAGACTTTATGTAATGCAGGCTTTCTTAAATCATACCCTACCAATAGTGTTTTTTTATTAGAAATTGCAAAGATTGATGCAAGATTAACACTTATTAAACTTTTCCCTTCATTAGGTAGTGATGACGTAACAAGTATTACTTTTCCGTCCTCTTCTTTTTCATTTCCTAATACGTACTTTATATTTGTTCTCAAGGATCTAAATGTTTCTGAAATTTGACTCCTTGGTTTATCAAATACTACTAACCTATTATTTGTTTGAGGAATATTTGGAATAAATCCTATAATTGGTTCTCTTGAAATCTTTTCAAGTTCATCTTTACTATCTATTGTATTCTTTAATAAATATCTCACCAAAACATAAACTGCTGGCAATGCAATACCAATTAATATCGCTAAAAGAAAGTTTGTACTTATTTTAGGATAAACTTGTATCGCAAAATTTGCTTTATCAATTACTTTATGATCCGGTAAAGCTGCGTTTTTTGCTATTTCTGCTTCTGCTCGTTTTGTGTATAAGAAATTATATATCTCGTCATTATACTTAAACTGACGCTCTATATTTATCATATCTCTATGAGTAGATGGCAGTAGATCTATCTCTGATTGCAATGCATCTTGTTGACGATTAAGTTCCTTTTCGTTTATTTGTGATACTTCTTTAATATTTTTTAAACTTTCTTTTATTTGACCACGAACTGTCTCCATTTGAGCTAATAGTTCCTTCATTTTTGGAGATTCTGGAGTTAACATAGTAGATAGCCTTTGCTTTTCAAGTATAAGATCTGTTAAAGAAACAACTAATTTACTTAACAATGGGTCATCAACTCCCATTGTTGATGGAGCAACAAGTCCTTCATTTAGATTTGTTTGATTAATGTATTTTAACAAATAGTCATAATAAGCTTTTTTAGTGGCTTCTTCTGCCCTTTTCGTTTCGAATTCATTTGCTTTCTCAAACAGATATTCCGCATCACTCGTAAGATTGAATGTGTTATTGCTTTGTTGAAACTTTTGTTTTCTATCTTCTGCTATAGTTAAAGAGTCTGAAATAGCGTCTATTTGTGAATTCACAAAATCTATAGTTGCTACATTCAAGTGATTTTTCTCCTCAAATGTCATATTTATGTAAACTTCACATAATCTATTTACAAAATCAGTAGCCTTATTCTTATTTGGATTTTTAAATTTTATAGATATAATTGAAGATTCTTTATTTAGTAAGTCTATTTCTATTGAATTGTAAGCATTCGCCACTGCATCCATATCATTTATTTTGAATGCATAGTTTATATTAGAGAGTTCATCTTCCCAATTATCTGGGTCTTTTAAAAGTATTTTAAACTTCATGCCATCTTTTATGTACCATTGGCCATATCTTATTATTGTACGGGAAGATAAAACGTCTTTAAATTCTTGCAATATTTTATCTTGTTCATAATCATATATTGGAGCATTTTTTTGTTCTTCATAAGAAACAAGACATTTATTTACATCTAATAATTCAACATTTATAATTACCCCTGTTGCTTGTGTAGTCGTCTTATCTAAAATAACTTCAAATGGGGAGGCTTTGTAAATATCTTGATATTGAAAATTGCTTTTTTGAAAATAATCAACGTAAAAATCAAGAGATTTAATAGTTCTTTTTACCATAGAAACAGATTGGATTGTCCCTATTTCATTCTGAAAATTAACTGCATCTTGATTATAGAAATTAAACCCAAAATTTCCTGATAAATTAGACATCATGTTATTGTTGTTCTTTATCAGTAATGTTGTTTTTGCTTCATATAGAGGAGTAGAATATTTTGTAATAAAAACGCATACAATAATTGCTATAACAATTGCTATAACAAATAAATGCCATTTTTCTAGCATTTTGTATAACACCTCCATCATATTGATAGAAGCAAACTCTTCTCTCTCTTGTTTTTCTTCGTTCATTGTGTTCCCAATTTAAGTTTACTTACTACTTAATGAAAGAATCCATGAAAATATTGAAATAACAGACGTTAATACAACTAATGAATTAGATATAGTAGTTAATGGAATATTTAGAGTAGATAAAGATTTAGTGTTTTTATTTGGTTCAACATAAACCACATCTCCTGGTTGTAAATACATATTTTTATCTTGTAATATCTCTACATTTCTTAAATCTATTGTATAAACAACATCTTCTGAAATAGTCTTTCTTACTATTTTAACCTTTTCTCTATTTCCATAATATGTCAAGTCTCCAGCAGCAGCTAAAAGTTCAAATAAGCTCACGCATGGTTGATAAAAGGTATATGTTCCTGGACGATTTACCTCTCCCAATATTGATACTTTATAATTTACCATCTTACAACTCACAACCGCACCTTGGACATATTTATCTACTTGCTCTTGAATTGCACTTTGAGCTTGTTCTACAGTTAGTCCTATTAATTTTACTTTCCCTGCAACTGGCAAATTTATCTCCCCATTTTTATCTATAACATAACTATTCAAATATATAGTATTATCTGATTGAGTATATCTATTTTCCTTTGAAGAAAACATTCTTGTAGTTTCTTCATTGTGAGTTATAATATCAATATATAACATATCCTCTGCAGCTAAATAATAGTTCGGAGAAAAGTTTTGATTACCTTCTGTGTAAGTATGCTTATACACATCTTGCTGGTCAGAAAATTGAAAATAAATCAAATTCTTTTGAGAAGTACATGAAGACAATGCTATAACGATAACACTTAATATTAATACAAATCTATTCATTTTGATAAGACTTTTTTATTATAAACTCTCTCCAAATAAAGTTGCAGATGTACAAGATGTTACTTTTACTTGTACATAATCTCCTATTTTAAAGTCCTTCCTATCAAAAATTACAACTTTATTTTGAGAATTTCTTCCAAATAATTGTTCTTTACTACGCTTACTTTCTCCTTCAATCAATACCTCAAACACTTTTCCAATATCTCTTTGATTACTTTCAAGAGATAATTTTCTTTGCAAGTCAATTATTTCTTCTAATCTTCTAGTTTTTTCTTCGTAAGCAATATCATCTTCATATTTCTTCGCAGCTAAAGTATTCGAACGTTGAGAATAATTGAACATAAAAGCAGAATCATAACCGACCCAACTCATCATATCTAATGTATCTTGATGGTCCTCTATTGTTTCTGTACAAAATCCAGCTATAATATCTGTTGAAATACCACAATCCTTGATAGTATTCTTTATAGCAGTAATTTTATTCATATAATCTTCCCTTGTATACTTTCTATTCATGAGTTTTAGCATTCTCGTACTACCAGATTGCAAAGGAAGATGAATAAACTTACAAATATTATCGTATTTCGCTATTGTATCTAAAAGCTCTTGTGAAATATCTTTAGGGTGGGATGTTGAGAATCTTATTCTTAATAAAGGACTAACTTCTGCAACCAAAGCTATTAATTTAGCAAAATTTATTTCATTTTCTTGCCCTTTATTCCAAATATAAGAATTTACATTTTGTCCTAAAAGAGTTACTTCTCTATACCCTTTATTAAATAAATCCTGAGCTTCAGCAATGATAGTTTGTGGGTCTCTACTACGTTCTCTTCCTCTTGTGTAAGGCACTACACAATACGAGCAGAAATTCTCGCATCCTCTCATTATAGAAATAAAAGCTGTTACTCCATTTGTATCTAATTTAATAGGAGTAATATCTGCATAAGTTTCTTCTTCAGAAAGAACTGCAGATATATATGACTGTTTATTTTTTTCTACATTCTTCAATAAAGAAGGAATATCTCTATAAGAATCTGGCCCAACAACTATATCCACCTTATTTTCTTCAACTAATTGATTTTGTAAACGTTCTGCCATACAACCTAAAACACCAACTCTGAGCCAACTTTTTTTCTTTTTAAGATAATCAAACTCCGTAAGACGTTTTTTAACTCTTTGTTCTGCGTTCTCTCTTATAGAACAAGTGTTCACTAATATCAAATCTGCTTCAGCAATATCAGTAGTCATTTCATAATTATCATCTTTTAATATAGATGCTACTACTTCGCTATCTGCTTGATTCATCTGACAACCATATGTCTCTATATATGCCCTCTTCATAAATAAGTATCTAATATTTCATCTACTACTTGTTTTACTCCAATACCTGCTTTTTGTTTCACAAAAACAATATTCTTATCAGTAATATTAACTGTATTTGGGTCAACAAGATATTTTTTACAATTCTTTTTAGTATAATGCAAAAGCCCTGCTGCTGGATAAACATTAAGACTTGTTCCTATTATTATCATTATATCAGCTTGTTCACATAAAGCAATAGCAGGTTCAATATTTGGAACAGTCTCTCCGAACCAGACAATATATGGTCTTAATGGTTTTCCATAATTATCTTTCATCTCCTCAGTAAGCTCCCAACCATCAAGAAATCTTACATCATTAGAATCTATTTCACTACAAACTTTCTTTAATTCCCCATGTAAATGTAAAACATTTTTGCAACCAGATCTTTCATGTAAATCATCTACATTTTGAGTTATTATATGTAAATCAAAATCTTTTTCTAATCGCAACAATTGTTTATGTCCTTCATTAGGCTCTACATTACATAATTCTTTTCGTCTTTGATTATAAAAACTTCTAACCAAATTAGGATTTCTTCTCCACGCATCAAAGGTTGCAACATCTTCAACTCTGTGATTTTCCCACAAACCATCGCTATCTCGAAACGTTTTGATGCCACTTTCTTGACTTATTCCTGCACCTGTTAAAACTACTATCTTTTTCATAATTAATCCTTATGATAATCAAGAATACTTTTGCTCATTGCAGAATACAATTCACTCTCTCTTGAAGATAATTTATCAATATGACGATTCATTATATTAAAATCCCCTCTTATTGCTGGGCCTGTCTGCAATGAAAATATATCATCAGAAGTTTTTATATTTTCTATCGTTCTATCAATAATAGGAAATAACATTTCAAAAGGAATATTATTTTTCTCCAAAATTTCTTTTGAAATACCAAACAAATGATTTGTAAAATTATTTGCAAAGACTGCTGCTATATGAAGAAATTGTCTCTGTTCATCAGAAATAAAACAAGTCAAAGGAGAAAGATTTTCTGCAAACTCTTTTACGCATTCCAAATATTCTTCATTATTTACATAAAAACACAAAGGAACTTTTGAAAAATCAATATCCTTTTTCTTATTTAATGACTGCAAAGGATAAAGACAACCATAATTAACTGCTCTTTGTGATAAAATTTCTGTTTGAGTAAATCCCGATGTATGCAACAATAATCCTTCAACATTCGGCAATTTATTTAAAACCTCTTTTATCGCATCATCTTTTACTGCAATTATAACAACATCACTTTCCACATCTTTTAAAATAAAATCTCTACGTGAAGGAATAATTTTCACATCATATCCATTCTCTTTCATTATTTTGTGATAATGAAAAGCGACATTGCCACTTCCTATTATATTGATAGTTCTTATTTTCACTATAAGCTTATCTTTTCTGCTGCTATCTTTATTCTAGATATAATTTCTTGTTTGCCCAATATCTTCATTATATCTACCATATTAACACCTTTAGTGTCTCCAACCACAGCTAAACGAATTGAGTTCATGATTTGTCCCATATTCAATTCGTTTTCTGATATATATTTCATCAAGAACTCTTCTGCATCATCAGCCCAAGAAAAATTATCCTCTATTACACTCATTCTCTCAGCTATAATACATAGTCTTTCGCTTGTTCCTTCTTTCCAACGTTTCTTTAGAGCTTTTTCAGCATAAGATTCTGGAGCCATAAAGAAATAATCGCTGTTATCCCAAATATCTTTTACAAAATTACATCTTTCTTTTACCAACCCAACTATGCTTTTTACCTTATCCAAAGAAGCGTCTATATTTCTTTCTTTTAAATCTTTTATAAACTCTTGAGCCAACACTTCATCATCTACTTTTTGTAAATATTGATGATTAAACCATTTAGCTTTTTCCAAATCGAATTTAGCTCCGTGTTTAGAAATTCTGTCTATAGAGAATATTGCAACCAATTCATTTAATGAAAATATTTCTTGCTCAGTGCCAGAATTCCACCCCAATAAAGCTAACATATTTATAACAGCTTCTGGTAAGTATCCACTTTCTCTATATCCGGAAGAAATTTCTTTTGATTTTGGGTCAGTCCATTGTAATGGGAATACAGGGAAACCTAATCTATCACCATCTCTTTTTGATAATTTCCCATTACCATCTGGTTTTAAAAGCAATGGTAAGTGTGCAAATTGAGGCATAGTGTCTTCCCAACCAAATGCTTTATATAACATAACATGTAAAGGACAAGATGGCAACCATTCTTCCCCTCTAATAACATGAGAAATACACATCAAATGGTCATCAACTATATTAGCCAAGTGATATGTTGGCATTCCGTCTGATTTATATAACACCTTATCATCTAACAAAGAAGAATTCATTTTAACATGTCCTCTTATCAAATCATCAAGATGAATATCTTCGTTTTCTGGGAATTTAAATCTTATAACATACGCTACTCCTTGATTTAATAAATCTTCTACTTCTTCTTTTGAAAGAGATAAAGAGTTTCTTAGCCATTTTCTTGTGTTACAATCATATTGAAAGTTTTTCTTTTCACTTTCATATTGTTTTCTTAAAACATCTAACTCTTCAGGAGTATCAAAAGCATAGTACGCCCAACCTTTTTCCACAAGTTCCAATGCGTACTTTTTATATAATTCTTTTCTATCAGATTGTTTGTAAGGTCCGTATTCTCCTCCTATTCCTACACCTTCATCAAATTTTAAACCTAACCATTTAAATGATTCTACTATATAATCCTCTGCTCCTTCAACAAATCTTGTTTGGTCAGTATCCTCTATTCTTAAAATAAAATCTCCGCCATTTTGTTTGGCAAATAAATAATTATACAAAGCCGTTCTCACTCCACCAATGTGCAATGGGCCTGTTGGAGAAGGGGCAAATCTAACTCTTACTTTTCTTTCCATTTTTATTATTTCTATTTTATCAAACTACAAAAATACAAAAAATTATTTTTTTATTTTGATTTTCAATTAATATATTCAAGTTTCTGTCAACGAAAATCAAGTTTTAGAAAAATAAAACTTGATTATAATAATCCATTTCTTTGATTTTAATATTCAAAATAAAGCAACCTTCCTTTGGAATCTTTATTTGATTTGTTTTAGACTCTGCAACCGCTATTCCTTTTGTGTCATATAACACAAGTCGCTCAATATCATAATTTGATATTACTTCAAGTAAATCTCTATTCTGAAGAATTTTGTAATTTGAAATATTATTAGGTTGTGCTATATCCTGATAAAAGGAATATAATTTTAGAGTTAAAGTTTTTTCTTCATCATCAATATGAGAAGTAAACTCATAAAGACTATCTTGAACGAAATCAATTAATAATTCATTGTTTATGTCATATAATTCTGCTCTTAAGACATTTTGTGGAATAGAATTAACCCTCAACTCGTAATCAGCAATATTCTTTGTAATATAAGTTATTGGAATAATTATAGAGTCTTCCCACAAAGGTAAAGAAACTATAGACAATTCTTTTCCACAAAAAGTTGAATATAAATCAGGTGCAGTGCCAAAACTATGAAGTTTATATACATCAAACTCATCTATACTTTGAGTGACATTTTCTTTAAAATAAATCTTTGCCTCATCTTTTCCTTCATCATAAGAAAGTGTAAAATGTAATTTATTGGTTGCAGACTTAGATTGTGAAGGTTGTTCAAGTGCTTCTCTATGAATTTTCAATAAATTTTCATTAGACTCAACTTTTGTCATAAAACCACTAAAAGGAGGTATTATAAAATCTAAAGGCTCATTTGGATTATATGGAATATATTCTCCAGTTGAAGGAGTAAGTAACCACATTCCTGCTATGTTATTTGTAGAAAAATTAGAACGTTTAACAGAAAACGGATAAGGATTTGCACAAAGATGATAACCATTACCACTTTGTTGCGTGAAAGATGCGTTATTCAAAAGTTCTAATTCAGCTTCTAAAAATAATTCACCTTGCCAATTCAATTCTTTACATTGTGAATAAGCTACTAAATACCCCAAATTTTGTTTGAAGAAATTTTCATCTATAATATTTTCATCATATTCTACCCAAGCTACATCAGAAAAATTCTCTCTAAAGTAATACAAATCATCATTCGCTTCTTTATTAAAACTATTTGCAATTTCATTACGAGTTTTTCCTTCTATACTTATAGGCAATCCAAAAAATGTCAACCCATTTTCACCAAAAGTATATGCTGAAAAATACGGATTAACAATGGCTTTACCTATTAAAATATTACCATTGCTTATTATTTCTGATTTATTTGTAGTATCGCAAGTAGAATACTCTGATTTCAAAACTAATTCTGCACATTCTGCAGTTATATTGTCAGGAACATTAATTTTCACTCCTAGTGGCAAAACAACCCTATCTAAATAAGTTGGGATTAATCCATTTTGCCAAATATCTGCATTATTCCACTCTCCATCACTTACAGCTGTAATTTCTCTACCCATTCTAAAAGTTGTAGAAGCAAGTATCTGATTACCTTCTTTTATATCACACTTATACACTCCATCAAAATAAACATCTGTCAATTGAATAGAGTCTTGCTCTACAGACAAAACTATATTTGATAAATTATAATTTGTTAGTGGAAAGTCCATTACATGAGCACCAAGAATAGAATTAAGAATCGCTGTATCATATTCGCTTATATTCCATTCGTCATAAACAGTGTTAATATCTACAGGATTATTCTTTCTTCCACATCTAACATTTGGTTTCCTAAGTAAAATAGAATTTGCATAAGAAGAAGGTGATGACATTAACATTCCAAACAAATCAATAGTATCATAAGTAGTTTCAGTAATTTTTTTCAAAATAATATAAGAATCATTGCCTCCAGAAAAACCTCCGTGGGACTTACATGGATAAACAATCAAGTTAGAATCTTGAGGAGAAATTTTTGAATTGAGTGCAATTAAAATACAAGAATTAGATTTTATACTATCGTTTTCAAAAAAGGTATATCGCAAAGGATTTGCACTTAAAATTGTTGAATTATTATAACCTACAAATTCATAATCCTTTAAACAAATATCTCTTTCTGTTGGGTTATATATTTCAACAACATTAATATTAGTTGTCGAGGCTACTTTTGAAATCAATAAATCATCTGATGCATTAGACACAGAATCTACTGAAAACGAGAAAGTTTGTAAAGGATTATTATTTATCCATGACAAAGAAACTGTATATGCATTTTCTATTTGAGAAGATAAATTTTCTATTTGTTTTTTAGTTGTAAAGAAAAAAGTATTCGCTAACGTTGAATCGGAGTTCAAAATCTCTATATAATATTTTGTATTTGGTGTAAGTCCTTGCAAACAAAGAAGATTACTATCATTAAGAGTATAAGGAACTATTTCTCTTGGAGTAGTTATTTTAATGTCATCTATTAACAATGTATTGCCTTCACCTTCTATCTTACCAAACTCTACAAAAGATAGATTAGATAAATAAATAAACTTTATACTATCTGCATTTTTCTTTAAATGAAAAACTGTATCTCTAACCGTAAGTTGAGATTTAGAATCCCCATTCTTTACGCGAAAAGACATTTGTGAATTATTAGGAATATCTAACAAAGGAGTTCTAAATTTAGACGTAGAATACTGTAAATTACATGCATTATCAGAAGTTGGTTTTAAATTTCTAACCCTAGTTCCTGACATTTGAGTCATAGAATTTGGAAGTAACGTTAATATGTTTTCATCCCCTATTTTTGTAGCTGTTCCTAAAAATCCTCCTCTTGAAAAATTCGAGAAATCTTCTTCAAATAATAAAGTGTCTTTAAACACGATTACTGTTTGGTTATCAGATAAATTAAGATTAACAACTGTTGTAGTTGCTGTTATTTCATAAGTATCTGAATCCAAATTAGTTTGTTCTTGATTTGCAGAAAAAAGAAATAGATTAATAAATAACAGATAAACAAAAATTATACGCTTCCTCATAATATATATATTGAAATATTATCTACCCCAACTTTCTCTATCTAAGTTTCTGTAAGTTATTGCTTCAGCTAAATGAGCATCTTGAATATCTTTACTTTTTTCCAAGTCTGCAATAGTTCGTGCAACTTTTAATATTCTATCATATGCTCGAGCTGAAAGTCCTAACCTTTCCATTGCATTGCGTAAAAGTGTCATTCCTGAAGGAGTAATTTTACAGAATTTCTTCATCAAAGCTGTATTCATTTGTGCATTACAATGAATATCAGGGTATTCTTTAAATCTTTCTTGTTGTATTTTTCTTGCTTCTATTACTCGTTTTCTGATAGTTTCACTTGATTCTCCCTCTTGTAAAGTAGAAAGTTCTTTAAAAGGAACAGGCACTACTTCTAATTGAATATCTATTCTATCCAATAAAGGGCCAGAAACCTTATTAAGATACTTATTTACAGCACCTAACCCACAAGTACAAGCTTGAGTAGGGTGATTATAATAACCACAAGGGCAAGGATTCATTGCCGCAACTAACATAAAACTTGCAGGATATTCAGAAGTTTGTTTTGTCCTTGAAATAGTTATCTTTCTTTCTTCCATTGGCTGACGCAAAACTTCCAATACATTTCTCTTAAACTCAGGTAATTCATCTAGAAAAAGTACGCCATTATGTGCTAAAGAAATTTCACCTGGATTAGGGTACGTTCCTCCTCCAACTAAAGCTGTATCACTTATAGTATGGTGAGGATTTCTAAAAGGACGAACAGAGATTATTGATTGAAAATTACTCATTTTGCCTGCAACGGAATGAATCTTAGTTGTTTCCAATGCTTCTTCTATTGTCAATGGAGGAAGAATTGATGGTAAACGCTTAGCTAACATAGTTTTACCACTTCCTGGCGAACCTACCATTATTATATTGTGACTACCAGCAGCAGCAACTTCCATTGCTCTTTTAACGCTTTCTTGTCCCTTTACGTCAATAAAATCAAATTCATAATTGTCTAAACTTTTGTCAAATTCCTCTTGGATATCTATAGACGTTCTTTCTAAAGAGTCTTGTCCATCAAAGAAATTAATAACTTCTAAAATATTATCTGCTCCATAGACTTCCATATCTGTTACAATAGCAGCTTCTTTTGCATTACACTTTGGAAGAATAATTCCTTTAAATCCTTGTTTCTTAGCTTCTAAAGCTATTGGTAAAGCTCCTTTAATTTTATTAATACTTCCATCAAGAGATAATTCTCCCATGATTATATAATCGGATAACTTATCTGCACGAATTTGTTCTGAAGCTCCAAGTATTCCTATTGCTAATGGTAAATCGTATGCTGAACCCTCTTTCTTCAAATCAGCAGGAGCCATATTGATTACTATTTTCTTGCCAGGAATTTTATAACCATAGAAATTAAGAGCAGAAGCTATTCTTTGCTGACTTTCTTTCACCGCATTGTCTGGCAAACCTACCAAAAGGAAGTTAATACCTTTATCTACATTTACTTCTATTGTAATTGTAGTTGCTACTATTCCTGAAATCGCTGAACCATAAACTTTAATCAACATTATTCTTTTGCTCTTTTATGTTTTAAACAATTGATTAATTTCTCCATTTCTTTTGGATTTGATTTGTAAAAATCTAAACTTGATTGATAAAATTCAAGACTTACATTATGTTTTTTCAAAATATCTGCATTGAATTGTTGCAAAAATTCTTCTTGTCCGTTATTATCTGGGTATGAAGTTTGTACAAATGCTTCTGCCTTCTTTGAATCCATTATTATAGAAGCCATTGTTTCTACATCTATATAGGTTTCCGAGTCTTTACAAGCTGAAAAAACAAGTAAAAATACCAATAAAATAGAGCCTAATCTCTTCATATTCTGTCTAATACTAATTTTATTAAATTGTTCATTGCAGGGTGATAATCCTCTGCAAACTCCCCTGTTTCTCTATTTGCAATCACATTACATATTGTCAAGACATTGTGTCCTAGATTCTTAGCTAAAGCATATAAAGATGAAGTTTCCATTTCATAATTTGCCGCTTTAACTCCATTGAAAGAAAATCCACCTATTTTTGAATTAATATTTTCATCTGCTAATTCTATTCTTATTTGTCTGCCTTGTGGACCATAAAAACCAGGTGCTGTAATTGTTATTGCTTTGTGCATATCAAATGCAAGTCTTTCTAAGAGAGAATCACTGCATTGCACTCCATATGGACGTGGAAGGTTTGGTAACCAATCCATAAACTCTACAAAAGAATCTGAAAGCTCTTTTATCAATACGTTTTCTTTGTTTTTATAAAAGTACATTATGCCATCTATTCCTATAACATACTGAGATGCAATGCATTGCCCAACTCCTATTTCTTTATTGAAACAACCACAAGTACCTATCCTAACTATATTGAGTTTTCTCTTGTTTTCCAGCTCTTTACGAGTAGCTAAATCTATATTTACACAGGCATCTAATTCCGTAACAACTATATCTATATTATCAACTCCCATTCCTGTGGAAAGGACTGTTATGGTTTTGCCTTTGTAAACTCCTGTACACGAATATATTTCACGATTTGACGTTTCATATATCTTCTTATCAAAAAAAGAAGATATAGTATTAACTCTTGCTGGGTCTCCTACAAGAATAATATTATCTGATACCATTTCCGGTTTTAGGCGTATGTGATACATACTATTATCAGGCGCTAAAACCAATTCTGAATTCATTAAATTATTTCTTGATTTCATTAAATTTATTCTTGAATTAAAAAAAATGTTTCTTTGTTTCAGTTTTACGATTCTTGAATTTAAATTGCTTCATACATTTTACCAGGTAAAATTTTTATAAATCCTTTTAATTCAAGTGTCATAAGTGTGGAATTCAACAATGAAAATCCAAAATTGCAATAAGTGTTTATCGAATCTAAACTTGCTTGTCTATTTTCCTTTATATATTTATAAATCTTTAATTCAACCTCATTTAACTCATTTTCTCTATTTTGAGAAGTTTGTAATGGTGCAGTAGTTTGAGAATTAGTAGTTTTATCCCAATTCATTATTTCTCCTATTTTATTTAAATCGCAAAGGTCCATTGCTTGATTTTGAGCTATCAACTTGTTGCAACCTAGAGAATTAATATCTCCTAATCTACCTGGAACTGCAAAAACTTCCCTATTGTAATCTTGAGCTAATCTTGCTGTTATTAAAGATCCTCCTTTATCCTTTGATTCTATCACTATACACAAATCACAAAGGGCTGCGATTATTCTATTCCTTCTTGGAAAATTATGAGGAGATATTAAGGTTCCTGAAAAGAAGTCTGTAACCAATCCTCCTTTATCACACATTGCTTTTGCTAAATCCCAATTTTGTGAAGGATATATCTTATCCAAACCATGCCCTAAAATACCAAATGTTGGAATAGACTCTGCTATTGAACGCAAATGTGTTACAGAATCTATTCCATAAGCAAGCCCACTTATAGTTGATGCATTGTATTGCTTTAAATGTTGAACAATATTTGCAGTTACCCATTTACCATAATCACTTGGATTTCGTGTCCCTACAATAGCAACCATTCTATTTGAATCCAAATCTCTATTCCCTTTAGTAAATAGACAAATTGGTGGGTCATCTATTTGCTTTAAACGATATGGATAATCATCATCTTTAAAGAAATAGGCTTTTATGTTATTGTTTATTATGAAATTAAGTTCCCTTTCGCAATCTGCAAACATTGTCTTATTCAAGATTGCTTCAATAGTTTTTTCTCTTGAACCAAAAAGTGTCTCCAATGATTTGCGAGATTCCTTAAATAATTCCTCCGCTGTGGGATAGTATTCCATTAGTTTTTTCGCAACAGCTGGACCTATCCCATAGGTTTTAGATAAGGCAAGTGAATAAATGCTAATCATTTAATTAGTTAATAGAATTTATATAATTATCTAATTTAAACACCCAAGCTCCTTTAGTTGTAATATCTGCTGGAGTTACTGAACGTGTATCAAGAGTTATAGTTTTGTTTTCTGAATTATAAACCCAAGGTATTTCTTTATTTTTCTCTCCTAAAAGATATACCTTCATATCTACCTTTGGTGCTACGTTCAAGGTAAATGATATACTATTATCTATTGGTTGTAAACTTATTGCATATAAATTACCATTATTCTTTGTAAAACAAATGTAAGTTTCTTCCCATGACACTTCACCCTTCCAATCAGATTTTATAGGTTGTTTTGGTAATGATGCTGATTCCCATTGTAATTGCACAACAGCTTCGTGAGTTTTTTCTTGGTAAGTAAGTTCAAATTTATAAGTTTCTCCTTTTTTCAATTTAATTGTACGTTTCACTTCCTCTTTTTGTGAAGCTAATCTAAATATAGATTCTCCTTTTGCATTTTTTATCTCTAAACCAGCTTCTTCATCTGCATTTAAGTAAAGTGTATATTTATCTGTTTCGTTTGGAGTAATTTCTGTTTCCCAAAGGATTGAGAAATTATCTTCTGTCACACCTTTCATTGGTGCATTTCTTACCCAATTAAAATCAATTTCTTTATCATTTCTACTTGCTGTGATAGCTTGATTTTGATATACTGTTTCAAATGCTTCACTTCCGTATATAGCTTCTTGATTGATTTCTATCCATTTACCTAAATCTAGCAAACGTTCTTGTTGAAGTAAAGGAATTTTACCATCTGCACTAGGTCCTACATTTATTGTTAATCCACCTCCTGCTGCAACTAAACGAGAAAAATGCTTAATTAAATCTTCACTTGTTAGATAACTCTCCAAATCTGCATTTCTATTTAAAGCAAATGAACGGCTTAAACCTCTACATTCTGCCCACGGACGATTATTATCCATAATTCCTGAACTATATTCAGGAGTTGCATAACCATGATTAAATCCTATACCCCATCTATCGTTTACCACACCTTCTGCTCCTACTACATCATAATAATATTTTACCATTTCATTACTGCGGAAAGATTTGTGATTAAAATCCCAGTCTCCATCTGAAAAGACGATAGATGGTTTAAAAGTATCTATTAACTCTTTAAATTGTGGTAATAGATGTTTATCTACATAGTTATCAATACTTATATTGGTATCTACAGTCCAACGATACAAAGGATTTGTCCATTCTGTCAAAGAATAATACAAACCAAATTTGATATCACGTTTTCTAACCTCTTCTGCAAGTTCTTTACAAAAATCTCTATTTGGAGTTGTTGTTGTACTAGACCAACCTTTTGCATATTTACTATCCCACATACAATATCCATCATGGTGTTTTGAGGTAAAGAGTATATATTTTGCACCTGCTTTTTTAAACAATTCTGCCCATTCACTTGCATCAAATAATTCTGCTTTGAACAAATCCTTATAATCTCTATATTCAAAATACTCTCCAAAAACTTCTTTTTGAAAATTGATTCTTAAACTATCTTGAGAAATCAATCCCTTATAAAACCATTCTGCATATTGTTCTTTATCACTATAAGATGGTATACTATAAAGTCCATAGTGAATAAAGATTCCCAATTTTGCATCTTTAAACCATTGTGGATATTCTCTATCTTTAAACAATTCGTTTTCTTGTGCTTGTAAATTCAAACAACATACTGCTAACATCAGTATTAATACAATTTTTTTCATGTTTTTTATTTATTCTATTACTATTTCAAATACTTTTCCTTCAAAGGCTTTTTCATTAAACGGAATTAATCCTTGTTCAAATATTTCTGGCAACCACCAATCTGAATAATGAAATTCTTGTGTGACAATTGCCGTCATTTGATTATTAGGTATTAAAGTCACAGACTCATTCATATATCCTACGACTTGCATATTGTTTTCATCACGCCCTACTCTCCAAATAATTTCTGTTGGTTTCCATTCTATTTCAAAATAATAAAAATCCTCGTCAAAAATATTCTTATTTAATTCTATTCTCGAAGTTAATGCTCTATAATTTTCTGTCCATCTATGCAGATGAAAAGTGTTTCCTTTATAGTCTATCTTTTGTATGCCTCCTGTATGAAAATGTAACGGTTGAGGGCATGCCATATCCCAATTTGTACACGCCAAAACGAACTTACCATTCCCTATTGGACTATCCTTTTTAATTTCTTCTTCTACCCAATACTTAGAGGTTTTAATCATTTCTATATCTATTTCAGAATAATGTGTAGTTTGCTCTCTTTCAGATTCGTTATCATTTTTACTATGTTTCACATAACCCTTTCCCTCGCAAGTTCTCCTTTTATTCCAATCTGCCTCACTTTGATACGCCAACCAAAAGGCATTAGTCAATCCCGTCCAAACCTCATCAGAGGTGACAAGTGTAGGAAACTTTATTTTCCCTCTGTATTTACCATATGAAAATCCTATTCGAGATTTTATTCCCACATTTTCTTTCTTCGCATTTACTATATCCGTATTTGCAGGATTTGATATTCCTATATAACTCCTATCTTGTGGAATATATATATTCTTTCCTGGTTTTGTTGTATTAGATGGATATGTCTTTAATCTGTTTTTATACTTCTCTTTTGCTTGATTATAGTCTGTCAATGTGTATTCCCCTTTTGAAAGTATGTCTGCAATAAGTGGGATTTGTGATATAGTTTTATTTTTATTAATATCATGAAAATATTGTTCGAAAAGAGCTGAATAATACAAAGAATCAGTGTTCCCAATCAAAGAATTATCATGAGAATATACCTTAAAATCACTTGAAGGACACGCATAAGGATTTACATATACGCCTTTCTCTGCATTTAAAACGGCTCTTGTTTTTAATACTTTTTGACTTCTTAAAACATACACGCCTTCTATATCATTGTTTTTAAAGAATGAAAAAGGATTTTCAAACTCATTTGTTTCAGGATTTTGTTTTGAAATATTCTTTATTTGTTCTGGAATTTGTTTTAACCCATTTTCATCTGCAACAACTAAAAGAAATTCATAAATTCCTGTTCTTGGATTTCTCCTTTCACGTCTATTTATTTCTCCTTGTTTGCTATTTTCGTGATTTATCACCCAAATAATGTCTAAAATCATTTGTTCTTTTAACGAAACTTTGTTTTCTTTCGCTTTTTGCTTTATAGATCCATACCATTCTGGATTTGCTTCCACTAATTTTATTCCTTCTTCGATGTCTTCTTTGGTTAATTGTCGTGGAATCTTCTTTCCGAAATATTTTACTTCGTTTCGTGGATTTCCTACTATTTGAAAACTATCTATTATTTGTTCTCCACTAAATGGTTTAAAGCCTATTTGTGTTTCTTGCCAAGAACCATAAAAATTTTCACTTGCCTCTATTCTGTCTTCGTGGAATTTGTAAGATTCGTTTTGGTAATAAATTTTGTAAAATAATTGTTTGTTTGACGGATTTTCTATTTTTGCGTTAATAATAAAGTATTCTGCTGATGTAGGTAAAATAATCCCCTCAAAAACTGCATTATTAAGTGACATATCTACTCTTACCGTATCTTTCTGCGAGTAATTGCTCAAGGCATCAAAAGAAACTATTATATTATTCTCCTTTTTGCATGAGGAAAACAACAAAACAAAACTTAATAGTGTCAGTACTAATCGCATTTAGACTTTAAATCTTTGTAATTTAAAGGCAAATGTATAAATTTTTTTTGAAATTTTGGAGAATTCACACAACATAAAGAGAAATAATTTGTTTTTAATATATACCAATACATAGAAACATGAAATTATATAATAAAATTTTGATTGTAACAGACTTTAATGAAGAAGCTCTTAATAAATGTTTAAGTTGTTACAACTCGCTTTTCGCTGACAATTCAGAGGTTCATCTATTAAACGTTATAGAAGACACAGGCTTTATTACACGCCTATTTGCCTCTTACGCCAACTCTTTTGAGGAATGCGTAAAATCAAGATTCCCTATAATCAAAGATACAATAAAAGAAAGATGGAATATTAATGTAAAACTTCATGTAAGAAAAGGCAGTATATCGAAAGAAATAGTGGAACTTTGTAATGAAGAAGAAATCAACCTCATCATTATGCTTGTATCAAACGATAACTCCCTTGATGTGATAGGCGCTAACACTCACAAACTTCTAAGATTAACCAATGTGCCAATTCTTACAATGAGACGCAATCACGAGATAAAACAAATCAAAAACATTCTCATCCCATTGGAGTTATATCTAAGTTCACGTCAAAAAGTTGCCGATGCAGTTATGTGGGCAAAATACTACAATGCAAAAATAACTATTTGCCTTGGACTTTGGGATAAAGACAAAGAAACTGCTTTCAAAGTCAAACGCATTGGACAAACTACCATGGACTTCATTGAATCAAAAGGTATAGAGTGCAAGTGCGTTACTTTCGATAATTTAGACTCTAGTAAAGATTACACTCTTAAAATCGTAGATTACGCAAATGAACCAGCAAATAATGTTGATATTGCAATGGTAATGAATAAAGACGAGAGTATAGATTTCCGAATTGATGATAGAGGTAGAGAAATCATTCGTCTCTCTCAACGTCCTATACTTTGCGTACCATTGAAAAAGACAGGAATGTCTGCAGGTTTTCTATAAACCTATAGAAATCAGCATATAAATAAAGAGAGAAACCAGTTCCAGTTTTTCTAGATTTCACTAGTATACTGGCACTGGTTTATTTTTTAACTAATAACTAGATTAGTTAGATTTAATTTTTAAATTTTATTATAGTTATTATTGCTATTATAGTACACCTTTTTTGCGTATAAAAATACCAAAATTGCACATGAAAACACTATAATTGTACATCAAAATCAAAGTTTAAAAGTTAAAAACAGCGTTTTACTCTCCTTCTTTTATTAATTTCAACAACATAAGTAAAGCTTGATTGCTAGTTCGTTCTATGAAATTATCACGTGTTGTTGGGAAATAATATTTTTCTGATATTGTTTTTTTATCTGAACTTACACTTATCCAAACTATTCCAACAGGTTTTTCTTCACTTCCTCCCTCTGGGCCTGCGATTCCTGTTGTTGCAACTGCATAGGTCGTTTGCAAACGTTTTAAAGCTCCTTTTGACATTTCTTCTGCAACTTGTTTACTGACTGCACCATAGGTTTGTAAGTTTTCAAAAGATACATCTAAAAGTGATTGTTTTATTTCATTTGAATAGGCAATAACACTTCCTTTATAGTATTGCGAAGCTCCTGGGTTTGAAGTTATAAGATGGGATATAAATCCTCCTGTACAACTTTCTGCACTGCATATTGTTTTTCCTGTATTTTTTAGTTCTTCTCCTATAATACTTGCAATATTATCTATTTCAAATCCCATGAAATAATCTTTTGTCAGCTCTATTAAATGGTTTACTTTCTCATCTAGTTCTTTTTCTATTGCAGGATTATTGTCTGATTTTGCGGTAAGTCTTAATCGGATTGTATTACTTTTAGGTAGGTATGCAAGGGTTATATAATCAGGTAGATTGTTTTCAAATTCAGAAATCATATCTGAAAGAAAACTTTCTCCAATATTTGCATATAATAGTGTTCTATGAATTATTTTTGTTTTTTGATTGAAGTGTTGTTGCATTATTTCAATAACACTATTCATCATTTTTCTCATTTCAAAGGGAACTCCTGGCATTGAAAATATTAGTTTCCCTTCTTTTTCAAAGCACATTCCTGGTGCTGTTCCCACTGGATTGAACACCACTCTACAGTTTTCAGGCACTAAAGCTTGTGCTTGGTTTGTTGGTGTAAAGGGTAGATTCTTTCTTGTGAAATATGATTTAACGTGCTCTTCTACTTCTTTGTTCAAGATTAACTTTGAACCGAAGAAGTCTGTTAAAGTCTTTTTTGTTATATCGTCTTTAGTGGGCCCAAGTCCTCCTGTGATTAAAATACAGTCGGCTCTTTTTAATGCAATTTTTAAACTTTCTTCTATTTGAGATTTATTGTCGCCTATTACACTTGTTGTCAAAACATTAAATCCGTATGTATTTAATGTTTGTGCCATTTGACTTGCATTTGTATTTACAACTTGCCCTATCAATAGTTCATCACCAATATTTATTATCTCGACTTGTACCATAGGTTTCTAGCCTCTTTGTTTTACTTTATAGTCTTTTTGTGTTAGATAGTCCATAACTTTTTGTCGGAAATCTCCTTGAATTAGTATTTCTCCGTTTTTTACACTTCCTCCTACTCCACATTTGTTTTTCAATTCTTTTCCTAGGGTTTCCAAATCTTCTGTAGTTCCAACAAAACCTGTAATAAGGGTTACTTGTTTTCCCGCTCTTTGTTTTTTATCTAATTGCACATAAAGTTTTTGTTGGTTGTTTGGTAGGGTTTCTTCTTCAAACTCTTCGTATTCCTCGTATTCAAAGTCTGGATTAGTGGAATAGACTACTCCTATTCTTTCTCTATTTTTCTTACTCATATTATTTTACTATTACTTTTAATGATGAAGGAATAACTTCAAACTCTAAATCTTCATTAAATTCCATGTATTCTCCATCTATATTTACTCCTATTGATTCTTCATTAAAAACTTTTACTTTCTTTGCTTTATATGTATCTACGTATATAGACATATCAAAATTTTTGAAAAATAAAAGTTGCGCAGTCCATGGCAAAAGTGGTAGTGGTGGTTTCTTTACTACAACAACATCTAACAAACCATCATTTAATTCTGCATGTGGTGCTACTTCGGTATCAAATCCAAATTGTGTTGAATTTGCGAAACTTATAAATAATGCTTGTGTTTCTATTATTTTATCGTCTATTTCTAATTTATAGTATTTTTGGGTATATGTAGGATAATATTGTAGTACTAGTTTTAAATATGGTTGAAATCCTCTTGTGTGAACTTTTGAAAACTCTTTTGCAATCAAGGCATCAAAACCTATTCCTGCAATAGAGGCATAAATGGTGTTATTTAAATTAATAGTATCTATTTCTATGATTTTTCTGTTATTGATAATCTCTATTGCATCTTTTATAGATAAAGGTATGTTTAGACATCTTGCCAATCCATTGCCACTACCAGTTGGAATAATAGCCATAGTTGCATCTGTAGAAAACAAACCTTTTACGCAATCATTTATCGAACCATCTCCTCCAACTGCAACAATTATATCATAATCTCTTATAACCGAAGCTATGGCAATAGCAGTTGCGTGATGAGGATATGCAGTATATGAAATATTGTAATCAAATTTGTTTTTATCAAGATATTTCTCAACTGCCTTCTCTATCTTTTTTTGTTTGCCTACTCCTGATATCGGATTTACTATAAATAGTATTTTATCCTTCATTTTTTTGAAGTTGTTGTATTATCTATGATATTATTGTTGTATTGTTGAATATACGCCTTAGTAAAGTTTATATGTTTTTTAGTTATTTCTGTATATTTGTCTGATATGTTATTTTTCAATCCCTTATCTTCTAATATATCATAAAGCTCTATTGTTCCGTCTTGTTTGTATTTACTTAGATATTTACCCATCATTAAAAGGTATTCTCCGTTTGTGTAATAGATATAGTAGTGTGGTTCTTTTGAGAATGGACTTCTACCAAAAGAGAATATTGAAACATCGTTTGGATTTAATAAATCAACAATAGTAGGATATACGTCTATTTGTTGCATATATTGAGTACTTATAATTTGTCCTTTCATATCTGGGTGATAGATAATCATCGGTATTCTAAATAGTCCTAATTGTGTTTTAAAGTCTTTACTTTCTGTTAAACCGCTATGGTCAGCAGTTATTACAAAAAGGGTGTTTTTATACCATTCACATTTTGATGCTTCTTCAAAAAATCTTTTTAAAGCGTAGTCTGTATATGCCACTGTTTCATGTACAATCAAACTTCCTTTTGGGAATTTACCTATGTGTTGTTGAGGGACTGTGTAAGGGTGATGAGAAGATAGTGTATAAATTGTACTTACAAAAGGTTTCGTTAAAGTATCTATTTGTTTAACAGTGTATTGCAAGAATGGTTCATCAAATATTCCCCAATTTCCATCGTAATCCTCTTTGTTATTATATTCATTCATTCCATAATAGTGTTCATAACCTACTTTCTTTGTAAAGTTATCGAATCCCATTGTTCCATTGTATCCTCCATGGAAAAAGGCTGTTGTGTAATTATAGTCTTTGAATGTTGAGGCTATTGAACCTAATTTATTATTTCCATAAACACTTGTAAGATAGCTTTCTTCCATCATAATAGGCAATGAAGATATAACTGCAGGTATTCCATCTATTGATTTTTTTCCATTAGATAAACCTTGGAATACAAGAGATTGTTTTGCCAATGAATCTAAAAATGGTGCATAACTTACTCCTGAAGGGTTGTATGTATTTAGGTATTCAGCAGAAAAGCTTTCTAAAATAATAACACACACATTGGTTTTGCCTGTTTCAAGAGGCTGTGTAAAGATTGTATCTGCCCAATTTTCAGAGGTAAATGTTGTTTGAGGTTTGTATATTTTTACTAATTCCTCTTGAGAGAAAAACTCTTTCTTTTCTAAGCTTGGTTTTCCAAATGTTCTGTAAAGAGTAAATGGTGTGTTTAAAACCAAGGCTGTATTTTGAGTAGAGGTGTATTGACTTGCGTGCATTAGTCCAAGTGGACGTGTTTGAAAACCTCCTCTTTGAAAGAAGAATAAAATGAAAAGGGAAAAGAAAAAAATGATTCCTTGTTTCAGTAAATTAATTCTTGATTTCGTTTTTTTCTTTCTTTGTTTTATTTTCTTATTGATTAGTGTATTGATAATCAACATAAAGATTAGCACACACACAAAGGCAGTCGCAATATGCCAATAGTCTCTTAAGAATTGGGGAATAAGCTCATTGAAATCTCCTCCTACTCCTAAATATCGTGTGATATCTGCAGTAAGTCTTTTGAAAGAAAATCTGTAATATCCTGCATCAATCAAATTGACTGCAATCATAAAGATATTGGCAGTAATATAAAAGAATTCCGATAGAGATTTAAACCATTTCTTTTCCCATTGATTAGCAAGTGGTAAAAGATTTAAGAAAAGATATGGTAACAGAAAGATACTTATAGATGATAAAGCGTAACGAGTGCAACCAAAAAAGATATTAAATCCTTCTTTGAAAGATTCTATTTCAAAAAAACTACTGTTAAAAAGATAGAAAAGTATTTGAGTTATATAAATACAAAATAAAGAGAGTATGTATTTATAAACAACTTGTTTATAATGTCCTACTTGCATATTATTGAATTACTATTTTTTAGGTTTGTATTTTGATTGTTGCAAAATCAATTTTGAATCAAAATTATGGAATAAGCTATCCAAACTTATAGGATTTTCTTTCATATAAGCTTGTACTATTTTATACCCTATGTAATTTCCTATTCGTGAAGGGGAATTTGCAATGTTTTTTGTTGATGGACCCGGAGATATCAGATGAAAGAATTTTGTTCTGTCCTTATTATAGAGTAATTGATTTTCTATTATGTATGACCAGATATTATTTTCGTTTTGTTCTACCCAATTCAATTGTTCTTCTGTATAATCTAATATGTAATTAAACTGTTTTTCAGGTAAGACAGCTTGTGTTGCATATAGGTATTTTCCTTCCTCCACTATGCAATCTAAAAGCGTTGCCTCTGGATTTGTACTTTGAAGTGGTGTATCTCTAAATGTTATTTCTTTTAAGTATGTATTCACATAATGAGGAGCTATATTCTCTTTTCCCAATGATGCATAAAGATATTGAGGAAGTGTTTTATAGTAAGGATGTTGTGATAGTTCGTTTATAGAATATATATCTATACTTATTGTACTAAATTCAGGATATACTAATATTCTATTTTGAAAAGCTTGTGAATATTCTACTGGTCCAACTATTAAAGTGTAGATTTTAGGATTTATAGTGTCTTTTTTAATTTGTTTTATCTTACCCATTGCGATAGATAATTCTTCTTCTAAAGATTCAAGATTTGAGTATTTGGTTGCAATAATCTGATATGCCTTTCGCATTTGCTCATCTGAGATAAACTCTTTGACAACATTTAAATACATTGTGTCTTTTAAAGTTGTTGCAAACATAGGTGCATATTCTTTTTCTATGCTTAAAAGATATTGTTTTGCATCTTTACTGTCGTTTGCAGCAAATAGGGCTTTATCAAATCTATGAATTTGGATTTCTTGTTTTTCAACTTTATTGTCCGTAAACAAAACTTTATCATCTTGAACTTTCTTATCTTTAGAACAAGATGATAAAATTAAAAGTGTAACAATTGATAATACTCTAAATATATTATTCATGATAAAATTTACTTGTTGTTAGTTGTGTATGACTCCCATTTTTCAATTACCGATAACATATCTTGAGGTAATTCGCTTGTGAAATTCATTCTTGTAAGTTTTGTTGGGTGTAAAAAACCTACTGTAGTTGCGTGAAGGGCTTGACGATTAATTATTTGAAAACAGTTATTTATAAATTGTTTATATTTACTAAAAGTAGTTCCTTTCAGTATCTGGTCACCACCATATGTAGCATCGGCAAACAATGGGTGTCCAATATATCTCATGTGTGCACGAATTTGGTGAGTTCTTCCTGTTTCTAATTGACATTCTACCAAGGTTACATATCCAAATTTCTTTAAAACTCTCCAATGTGTTATAGCCATCTTACCATAATCTCCTTCAGGAAATACAGCCATTACTTTTCTGTCTTTAAGGCTTCTTCCTATATGTCCTTCTATAGTTCCTTCATCTTCTTTTAAATCACCCCAAACAAGTGCTGTATATTTACGCTCTGTAGTGTGTTCAAAGAATTGTTTTGCTAAGAATGTTTGTGCATATTCATTTTTCGCAACCAAAAGCAATCCTGTTGTGTCTTTGTCTATACGATGAACAAGCAATGGTTTAACGTCTGGAGTATTACTATTTTGGAAGTGATAAGTTAGTGCATTAAGAAGTGTAGATGTGTAATTTCCATAACCAGGGTGTACAACCATTGAAGCTGGCTTATTGACTACTATTACATCTTCATCTTCGTAAACAATATCTATTGGAATATTTTGAGGAATAATTTCTATTTCTCTTGGCTCTGTCGTAAGGAAAACTTGAATTAAATCACCAGGTTTTACTCTATAATTTACCTTTACAGTTTTGTCATTAACTTTTACACAATCTGCTTTTATAGCTAATTGTATTTTGTTTCGTGATGCTCCTTCTATTCTATCTACAAGGTATTTGTCTATTCTTAAAAGGCTTTGTCCTTTATCTACTACAACTCTATAATTTTCGTATAACTCTTGTTCTTCTTGTAAAGCTTGTTCTTCTTGCATTATTTTACTTTTACTATTTTTCTTGTTTCTATATTGCCTTTTTTGTTTTCTATTTGCAGAATGTATATTCCTTGATTTAAATTAGAAATATCTATTTCGTTTTCATCAGTACAAAGTAGCACTCGTCCACTAATATCTAATATTTGTTTTTTTGCGTTTAATCTCCCTTGTATATATAGTTTAGATGAAGTAGGATTAGGATAAACATTAAGAGTTTCTTCGTTCTCTACGTTTTGCAATCCAACTAATGCTTTGTAACCAAAGTATGGACGGAGCATAACTGAACCTTTTAGGAACGATTGCTCCCAATTAACTCCTGTTTTTGAGAATGTGTAATCAGAAGAGTTTGTATTTCTATCAAATCCTATGTTTAAATAATCATTACCTTTTGTTTGCAAACTCACACAAAACTCTCCTTGTTCAAGAATTACAGCTTCTTCTAATTCAAATCTTACAAATTTATTTAAGCTATCGCTAATCGGTGTTAATTTTTCTGTTTTATACAACATTTCTAATGGCTGATTATTTAAAGCATTCCATATACAAATGTAGAAAGGTTTAAGATTAGCATCGTTTAATGAAGAATTGAAATATATATCTATTGCTGTAAGTGTATCAGGATTGTTTAAACGATAAGCAACTGCTAAATGTGAGCCAGCGATTGGCTCTACTCCTATTCCATTTTCAGCGCTACCATCATCGTATGCAAAATAGTTTTCAAATTTTTGTACAAATTTTATTGTGTCATTTGCAGCAAGCATATCTTGCCCTACCCCCTCTTTTATCGTATGAATAATACTGAATTCCTGCCAAGTATCTGATGGAATATTAAAACTATAATTTACAACAGGACGTGCGTGTGATATTGCATCTTGATATGATGATGTAAGAATATACGGATTTATATTTTCAAATCCTCCATCATAAGTGTGTAAGTTATTGCCTAAGTTATCTTTAATGTAATATTTATAGGTCGAACTCAGTGGTTCTGAATAAAGATTTACTATTTTTATCTGCAAGCTATCAAGTGTTTCGGTTGGAATATACTGATTAGCTGGCATAGATTGATAACGCTTTAACATTGATGGTGCAGAATCTACAAAGGATAACTCTTTTAAAATTGAGTCATTAATGCTTCGATTTTTGTTTATGTAAATATAATCTATGTTCCACTGGTCACAGTTTCCTACATAGGCAAGCTGTGGATTGTTATTCAATGAAGCAAGATTGCGAAATCTAAAACGAAATTCTTTTGTAAAGTATTTGTCTTCCGTTATTGGGATTAGGACATATTTATAGTAAGCTCCTTCTTGTTCAAACAAGGTATCCATAGGCACTCCTCCCATTGCCCAAACTTTTTGCCATCCATCAGTTTCGCTATAAAAATCTAAAATAATAGAATCTGAAGAAGATGGAGCAGTACCTATTGTTTCCCAAGGTTGTCCACTACCTCCACCTGGTTGTACATAAAAACTAAAATATACAGAATCCGCTTTACTTAATTTTTGTCTTGAAGGCGAAATAATAGAATCTAATCTTACTGGATTGGATTCAAGAGTATCTGCAACAAAACTTGAAGTAGTTGCTGCTGGATACAAATTCCCATAAATATCTATTGCATCTAAAGTAACTACTCCTATGGTTGGTGGATTATATTGATAGTTAGTATTGACTATTGCATTACCAAATTGCCATCTATCAGGATTTGGTACTCCCTCATAATTAGAGAAATCATCTACAAACGGTATCTGATTATAATTTATAGTACTACTTTTTTTAGGTTCTGTCTGTGGCACATGCGAAGAAGAAACTAAAATAAGTTGAGCTTGAACTTGTGAAGTTATTTGTAGTAGAAAAAATAATATTAATAATATTCGCTTCATTATTATAAAATTAACTATTCTAAAATTTCTTCCCAACCTTCATCAGAGGTTTGTTCTAATATTAATTGTTCTTCAAAATCTCTCTTCAACTTCCTATAATTATTTTTTGTATCGTTTACAAAATATAATGATACAGTCGTTCCTAAAGTTAAACCTTGAAATGTAGGTTGGTAACTCACTACTCTAGAATGATTTTTATCTTTTTTGCCTTCAAAATCTTTTTTACCAACATTAAGCCCTGCTGCCCATAGTAATTTTTCCGCTTCGTCCTCTGTTTTACCTAATATATCAGGCATATTAGTTGTAGTTTGAGATTCTGTCATTTCTACAATCAAATCTATAACATCTCCTCTTTTTACCTTAGTTGATTTTCTTATTGTTTTACCACCTTTTTGTTGTGCTACAACAATGTTAGGTATATTCCCTTGTACAAAATTTATATTTCCAATTCTAAGTCCTATATCCGTAATTGTTTGAACAGCCAATTTCAAACTCATATCCACACATGAAGGCATCTCTACCTCATCGCCAGAAAAAGATGCTATAGTAAGATATATTTTTCTTCCTTTTTTAGCTTTTGAATTTGCAACTGGTTCTTGACTTAATATTGTTCCTGATGGAGTTTCTTCTTGGTAAATAGAATCAATAATTACTATGTCAAATGGAGACATTTCTTTCATTTGTTCTGCCTCTTGAATTAATCTGCCACTAATATCTGGCACAGTATATTCTTTACCATGTCTCGTGTATCCTTTTAACAAGAAAAACACTAATAATAGTAATACAAAGAAACTTCCTATTATCAATCCTAAGTTTATGAAAAAACTTTTACTTTTAAAAAAATCTTTCAACGACATAACTTATTTTTTAATCATCATTGTTAGCTCCTAAAAATATCATTACATAATGTAACAAAGTTGCCAAAGAAGATAAGGCTGCGATTACGTATGTATATGCAGCTAACTTTAAAGCATGTTTTGCTTTTGGTAATTGCTCGTATGAAGCAACGTTTTCCAACCAAGCCATAGCTCTATTTGAAGCATTTATCTCTACAGGTAATGTTACAAAACTAAATAAAGTTGTCATTCCAAAAAGAATGATTCCAATAAGTAATAATTGTGGAAAAGTATTAACTAAAAATACTCCTGCAAGAATTATCCACATTACCCATCTTGATGAAAAATTAACAGCAGGAACTAAGCTAGTACGAAGTTGTAACCAAGAATATGACTCTGCGTGTTGAATTGCGTGCCCTGTTTCATGAGCAGCAACTGCTGCTGCTGAAATATGATCTCCGTAATACACGTCTCGAGACAAGTTTATTACTTTTGAAGAAGGATTATAATGGTCTGTAAGCATTCCTTCTACGCATTGAACTTTAACATCTCTAACATCAAAGTCCTTTAACATTTTTTCTGCAATATCTTTTCCTGTCAAACCTCCGTCAAGTCTGATTTTAGAATACTGTTTAAACTTAGCAGTTAATCTATTTGACACAATCACGCTCAAAAGTGTCAATCCTATAATTACTATCCAATACATATTTTTATGTTTTAAAAGGCAAAAATAATAAATTTTGTTTGATTTATTATTTTATTAAACGAATAAAGAAAAGGTTTTTGTATTTTTGCGCTTATATTTTTAATTTAATTCAACTTTTACTATGATTAAATCAATGACTGGTTTTGGAAAAGCCACTGAAGAAATAGACAATCAAATTATAAAAACAGAAATAAAATCCCTAAATAGTAAACAATTTGACGTCTCTATAAAACTACCTTACAAGTGGAGAGAATTAGAATTGGATGTAAGAAATCTTTTAGTTGAAAACTTAATTAAAGGAAAAATAGACTGCTGTGTAACTATTGAAAGCAATAAAACACTTGCCATAAACAAAATAAACGAAGATTTAGTTAAACAAACATATAGCTATCTTAAGACTTTGGCAAACGAAGTTGATGCAAATACCGACAATTTATTTGAATATGTATTATCTTTACCTGAAATAAGAAATAGCGAAAGCGAGAACGAATTATCTGAATCAAAAAAAGAATTATTTCTATCAATGATTAAAAATGCTATTTCTTCATTTAACAATTACAGAAATACAGAAGGAGCAATTTTAGAGAAAGACTTTATTGAAAGAATTAATACCATAGAAAATCTTCTCAAAAAAGTACCTCAATATGAAGAAGAAAGATGCAAAAAAATTAAAATAAAACTAACATCTAAACTAAAAGAGCTTTCATTAGATGAAATAAACGAAAATAGATTAGAACAAGAGATGATATACTATCTTGAAAAACTTGACATAACAGAAGAAAAAGTTAGATTATCTCAACACTTGGAATACTTTAAAGAATGTATGGATAAAGAAATTAACCAAGGTAAAAAACTAGGATTCATAGCACAAGAAATAGGACGAGAAATTAATACACTTGGTTCAAAAGCTAACCACGCAGACATACAAACTATTGTTGTTAAAATGAAAGATGAATTAGAAAAAATAAAAGAGCAATTAGCTAATATATTATAATGAAAAGACTCCTCTTTATATTATTTTGCTTATTCTCATTTACTTCACTTTTTTCGCAATCTCTAACAGAATTAGAGCAAGCGAAACTTTTAAAAGAACAAGGTGAAATAAATGCAGCTATAGACATGTATAAAGAGTTCATTAAACAAAACGATAAAAACATTGAACTATATCTTTATATCAGCGATTGCTATTTTTTAATTGGCGATGACAAAGAAGCAGAAAAGTATTTAAAAAAGGCAGAAAAAGTATCGCCAAACGATTACAAAATAAAAGTAACACTTTATTTTCTTTACGAACAAACTAATCAAAGCAACAAAAAAGAAAAACTCTTGAAGAAATTACTATCTGAACTGAAAGCTAATAATTCAGATATTATTGCTTTAGGAAATGAGTTTATTGTAAGAAAGCATTGGGCAGAAGCAAAAATGGTTTTCTTGAAAGGACGAGAGTTAATTTATGATAACACTGCTTACACTTGGCAATTAAGCAATATCTTCATGCAAGAAGGAGATTATTCAAATATTGCAAAAGAGTATTTCACTCAATTAGAAAACAATCCTAAAACTCTAAAACAAATTCAAACTAATATTTCTGGACTATTCGCAAATAATCAAGACATATCACCAGTTATAGAAAAGGAATGGACAGTTTATTGGAAAAAGAACAAAAACAATCCATACTTTGCTCAATTTGGAATATGGCTTTACAATCAAACAAAACAATATGAGAAATCATTTGAATTAGCAAAGCTAATAGATGAAAAATTTGAAAACAATGTTGGAACAACAATGTTAAGTTTTGGAGAAGATATGTTAAATTCCAACAACACAGACTATGCCTTAAAATCAGCAAACTATATGTTAAAAAAAGGAAAAGACTCTCCTTTTTATCAAAAGTCAAAAACACTTTCTTTAACTCTAACTTACAAACAGTTTTTATCCAAATTTGAAAAAACAGAAAAAGATTTCATTTCTTTGGAAACTGATTTTGATAACTTCTTCAATGAATTTTCTTGTTCAAAAGAAGCCTTTGAAGTAATGTTACAAAGAGCAGAATTTTTAGCTTTTTATAGAAACAAAGCACAAGATGCAGTTGATTTTTTAGAACAAAACATTAACAAAGGCTTTTCTACAAATCAAAGAGGAGAAATCAAACTTCTTCTCGCAAAGATATATAATCGTTATGGCGATATGTGGCAAGCAAGTCTTTATTGCTCACAAGTAGAGCAAGATTGCAAGAATAGTTATTTAGCAGATGAAGCAAAATTACTTAAAGCTCGCTTTTCTTACTACAACAACGAAATTGAATGGGCCTTATCTCAATTTAAGGCATTGCGTTCTTCAACAACAAAACTTATTGCAAACGATGCAATGAGCTATAGCATACTTATAGAAGAAAATATTGACCAAGATAGTTCTTATAATGGAGTAAAACTATATGCAAAAGCCGAAAGAGAAATAGAATACAACAACTTAAAACTTGCTGAAACATACTTAGACTCAATAAATTCGTCTTATCTTTATCACCCTCTTTTTGATGACGTTTTATTCCTAAGAGCTAAGATAAGTCTTTACAAGAATGATTTTATTAAAGCCAAAGATTATTTAAATGAAATCCTAAATAAATATCCCTATGAGTTAACTGCAGATGATGCTTTATACATGTTGAGTGATATTTACATAAATCATTTAAATGAAAAAGCATTAGCAAAAGATATATTAGAAAAAATAATTCTTGATTACCCAAATAGTATTTACGTAATCGAGGCACGTAAACACCTTAAGAAGCTATGAGATTATTAATTCTTACACAATATTTTCCACCAGAAATAGGAGCACCGCAAAATCGTTTATTCGAACTTGCAGTACGTTTACAAAAAAAAGGAATTGATGTAAGCGTTTTAACAGCTATGCCAAATTATCCTCAAATGAAAATACATGATAATTACAAAGGCAAATGCTATTGTCATGAAAATCTAAATAATCTTGATGTCCATAGAGCATGGATTTATGTTTCACAATCCAAAGCTGTAATATCAAGATTACTCAATTACTTTTCATTTGTGATAAGTGCTTTCTTTGTGGGACTATTTAAAATTAAAAAACAAGATGTTTTAATGATTGAAAGTCCTCCTCTTTTTCTTGGGATAACAGCATATTTACTTTCAAGAATAAAAGGAGCTAAAATGATATTCAACGTTTCTGACCTTTGGCCAGAAAGTGCCGAGAAGTTAGAAATCATAAGTAATAAAACACTTCTATCAATGGCAACAAAATTAGAAGAATTTTGTTATCGCAAAGCCGCATTAGTAAGTGGACAAACACAAGGCATAGTAAAAAATATATCAGGCAGATTTCCAAACAAAAAAGTCTATTGGTTGAAAAACGGAGTTGATATAAACTTCTACGATGTAAATAAGACAATAAAAGAAAACGATTGGAGAAAAGAACATAACTATACTTGTGAAGATTTTATTCTCTTTTACGGAGGAATAATTGGACATGCACAAGGATTAGATGTAATACTTAATGCTGCAAAACAATTAGAAAATTACGAAAACATTAAATTCGTATTACTAGGTAACGGACCTGAAAAAGAAAGACTATTAAAACTAAAAGCAGAATTAGGATTAAACAACCTACAATTCTATGATGCAGTACCGAAAAGCCAAATGCAAAAAATTATAATGGACACTAACGCAAGCATCATACCACTAAAAAGACTTGAGTTATTCAAAGGAGCAATACCTTCTAAGATATTTGAAAACCTTGCTTTGAAAAAACCAATTATTCTAGGAGTTGAAGGAGAAGCAGAGGAGTTATTTATTCAACAAGGTAAGTGCGGAGTTTCCTTTACGCCTGAAGACAGCGAAGATTTAGCAAAACAAATTTTACATCTCTACAATAATCCAGACTTAGTTAAAGAATTAGGAGAAAATGGATTAGCATACGTTAGCGAAAACTTCAATAGAGATAAGATTGCAGAAGACTTTTTTAAGCAAATAAGTAGTTTATGAAAATAATAACAATAATAGGTGCAAGACCTCAAATAATAAAAGCCTCAGCCATAAGCAGGGCAATAAAGAACTTTTATTCTGATAAAATAGAAGAAATAATCGTTCACACAGGACAGCATTATGATGAAAATATGTCCGAAATCTTTTTTAGAGAACTTGAAATCCCTCGTCCAAAATACCAATTATCCGTAGGAAGTGGTAAACATGGAGCACAGACTGCAAAGATGATTGAAAAGATTGAAGACGTCCTTGAAATAGAAAAACCAAATGCTATCATAGTATATGGAGATACAAACTCAACTCTTGCAGGAGCAATAGCTGCATCAAAAATTCACATTCCAATAATACACATAGAAGCGGGCTTACGTTCATTTGACAAAGCAATGCCAGAGGAAATCAACCGCATACTTTGTGACCACTGCTCAACCCTACTATTCTCTCCAACAATTCACGGATATAACAACCTTTTAAAAGAAGGATTCTCCTCTGAAATAACAAACAAGCCAACAGCAGACAAGCCAAATATTTATCATTGTGGCGACATAATGTATGATAACACAACTTACTTTTCTCAAAAAATAGAAAACTCAGAATGTAACTACAAAAACTTCATACTATGCACCATTCACCGAAACACAAATACAGACGACAAAGAAAGACTCAAAAACATATTTGATGCAATACTTGAACTCTCAAAACAAAAAGAGATAATATTGCCATTACACCCAAGAACTAAAAAAATGCTTCCTCAAATGCTATCAGAGGAATACGTAAACAAAATATACAACACCTCATCTATCAAAATAATTGAGCCAGTTTCTTTCTTGGAAATGATAAAACTTGAAAGCAATGCAGACTTAATCCTTACCGATTCTGGAGGAGTACAAAAAGAAGCTTTCTTTCTTAAAAAGCCTTGCGTAATTCTTCGTTCTACAACCGAATGGAAAGAAATCGTTGAAGTAGGAAATGCCGCAATATGCGATGCAAATTATTCGTTAATCATAGAACAAACAAATAAATTCTTAAACAATCCGCCGCAATCCTATCCACCAATATTTGGAGACGGACAAGCAGCAAAATTTATATGTGAACAAATAATAAAACTCTAAAAAAACAAATATGCATACATTAAATCAACTTGAACAAGAAGCAGTAACATTAATTGAAAAGGAATCTTTCTTAAAAGAACCATTAGCTTTATACGAGCCAATAGAATATGGAATGAAACAAGGTGGTAAAAGAATAAGACCTCTCTTGTGTTTAATAGCAGCAGATATGTTTTCTGACGATATAGAAAAAGCAAAATCAGCTGCAATCGCCGTTGAAATTCTACATAACTTTACTTTGTTACACGATGACATAATGGACCAATCTCCATTACGCAGAGGAAAAGAAACAGTCTATAAAAAATTCAATTCAAACAAAGCAATCCTATCAGGAGATACTATGTTTGCACTTGCATACAAATATCTACTTGATTACGACAAAGACATAGCAAAAGACCTCGTTGAAATCCTAACACAAGCCTCAATAGAGGTTTGCGAAGGACAAGCCTTTGACATGGAATTTGAAACAAGAAATGACGTAAGCATAGAAGAATACATCAATATGATACGTTTAAAAACAGGAATCTTGCTTTCTTGCGCATTAAGACTTGGAGCTGTAACAGCAAACTGCACAAAAGAAAACCTCGTTTTGCTTGATGAATTTGCACAAAACATAGGAATAGCCTTCCAAATCCAAGATGACATTTTGGATTGTTGGAGTGATTTAGAAGTTTTCGGAAAAGTAACAGGCAAAGACATAGTTGATAACAAAAAAACCTTCCTTTACCTAAAAGCACTCGAAATTGGAAGCGACAGACAACAAAATATTTTAAAAGAACTCTATTCTTCTAAAAATTTTGAAAGCACTCAAAAAGAGCAAGTCGTAAAATCAATATACGAAGATTTGAAAATAAAAGAAATTGCTAAAAAAGAAATGGTGTATTATCATAATTTAGCAATTCAATCGTTAGAGAAAATAAACATAGACCAAGAAAGAAAAGAAAATCTAAGGTTATTTTCAGAAAAATTAATGAATAGAAATAAATAATTAACGATATGAATAATTTAGATAAAGAATTTAGACTTTACGCAATCAAGCATAGAGGAATTAGTAGTTTAACTTTTGATAAATATAGCAAAGTTAGTAGTACAAGAAGTGCGTATATAAACCCTACAATTGTAGAAGAAAGAAGACTTAACGTAGCTCAAATGGACGTTTTCTCACGTCTGATGATGGATAGAATAATATTTCTTGGCACAGCAATAGATGACGATGTTGCAAACATAATTCAAGCTCAGTTATTATTCTTAGAAAGTGTGGATTCTACAACTGACATTCAAATTTACTTAAATACACCTGGCGGATACGTAAACGCAGGACTTGGAATTTACGATACAATGCAATATATCAAACCTGACGTTGCAACAATATGCACAGGATTAGCCGCTTCTATGGGTTCAGTTTTATTATGCGCAGGAGCAAAAAACAAACGTACAGCCTTGGAACATTCAAGAGTGATGATACATCAACCACTTGGCGGAGCGCAAGGACAAGCCTCAGACATAGAAATCGCAGCAAGAGAAATCCTTAAAACAAAAGAAGAATTATATTCCATAATCGCTAAACACACAGGCAAATCTATTAAGAAGATAGAAAAAGATGGTGATAGAGATTATTGGCTAACAGCAAAAGAAGCCTTAGAATACGGAATAATTGACGAAATCTTAACAAGCAAGAAATAAAACATAAGATTAGCATTCTAAAAAACCGACATTTAAGATTTAAGTGTCGGTTTTCTTTTATTATATACTTTTACCAAATTTTTATTTTGATTTAGTAATGTTTCTACTTCTTGAAGGTAACACTTCTACTTTACCAAAGTAACACTTCTACTTCTTGAAGGTAATTTGTTTTCATAGTAATAAATACTATTTTAATCAAGAAAAAAATAAACGGAAACTAAGAGTTATTTTCGCCCCTTTATATTTGAAAGAAATTTCTCAAACTTTACTCTCTCCATTGCGGAGATTTTACGGACTTTGTTGAAGTCTGTCTTTTCTAATTCTTCGTTTTCTATTTTGGAAATCAGTGTTTTAATTTCTTGGGATGGAGAAAATTCGTTTTCAACCTTTGGTATCTTGTTGTTTCTTATACAAGTATTTAGGCAAATGTCGCAACCGTAAATGTAATTGCTTAATTTGATGTTATCAGGTATAAATTCCTTGTTTTCAATGGTTTGATAGGAAATACATTTGTTTGAATCAAGTCCTGTTTCTTGGTCGTTTAGAGCTTGATTTGGGCAAGATTCTATACATTTTCTGCAATTACCACACTGATTCCTAACTTCTTGTGTGTAATCGCTTTGATAATCACAGATGATTTCAGCTAAAAAAACTTTACTTCCCCATTTTGGACTTATGAAACAGGTGTTTTTGCCTATCCAACCTAAGCCTGCTTTTACTGCCCAATGCTTTTCCATTACGGGTGCTGTATCTACACATATTTTTGCATTAAGGTCTGGGTATAAGTCTTTTAATTCTTCTAATAAGGCGTAGAGTTTTTGTTTTATTACTTTGTGATAGTCTTTTCCTTGTGCGTATGAGGCTATTTTTACTTTGGAATCTTCTAACTGATTTTCAGTATTGTAGGATATTACAAAAGAAAAAACTGTTTTTGCATCTTCTAACAACTCGCAAACGTTGAATCGTTGTGAGTGATAGTTGGATAAGTAATCCATATCTGCATTATAACCTTTTGAAATCCAATTATCAAAGTTTTTTGAACAGAGTTGTTCTGCCTTTGCTGCTCCACAGTCGTGAAATCCTAAGGAAAGAGCTTTTTCTTTTACGATTTCTAATGGTAAATACTTCATTTATCTTTTTATAACCTTATAGTTCAATCCATAGACTGAGGCTAATTTTCTGACTTCTTTGATAAAGGACGGATCTACTTTAAATTTCTTTGCGTGCATTGTTACCTTCAAATTATCTATTGAAGATATTAGGTTAATTTTAAGCGACATCTTGCCTTTATTCTTCTTGCATGCTTTTTCTATCTCACTTACAAACGAAGGTGTTACATTGTTATACTCTATTGTGATTTCTAGTTCTTTAGCGTTTTCTTCCATGTAGTTAGCTAACAATGCTACATCTTTTACGAAAAGGTCAAGTTCTTTTGTAATTGCATCTTTTGGCCAAGATTTTTCTCTAACTGAAGCATGTATGATAAGGTATAGACCTTCTTTACAGAAGTTCCCAAATTTCACATAATTTTGTCCAAAAAATCTAAAGGTGTATGCTCCTGTTTCATCTTCTATTGTGAGTGATGAAAACGGATTTCCGTTTTTGCCTACTTTGTTTTCTGCTCCTACAACTACTCCTGCAATGCAAATGTCTTTGTCTTTTAAGTCTGAAAGGTTTTTTAAACTTTCTAATTTAGTATCTACAAATGTTTTAACTGTTTCTTCGTATTCGTCTAATGGGTGTCCAGAAATGTAAAAGCCTATCATCTCTTTTTCATACGAAAGGCTTTCACTTTGAGACCAACGTTCACATTCTGGAATTTCTATTATATCGTCTATTTTGATTTCTTCTTCATCAAATAATGAAACCTGGGCTGACATACTGTCGGTTTTGATTTTGTTAGACAGCATTATCATTTTTTCTAGTACAGTAAAGTCATTGTCAATGTTTGTAAAGTATTGTGCTCTGTGAGCATCAGCAAAGCAATCAAAACCTCCTGCTTTTATCAACGATTCTAAACAACGACGATTGATGATTCTAAGGTTTACTCTCTTTATAAGGTCAAAAGCAGATAGATAAGGACCATTTTCTTCTCTTTCTCTGATGATTTCTTCTGCAGCAGCTAATCCTACACCCTTTATTGCGGCTAATCCAAATAGGATTTCGCCTTTTTTATTCACCATAAAGTTAAGGTCAGATTCGTTTACGTTTGGCCCTAACACTTGAAGGTTAATATTTTGACACTCTTCAATATATTTTGTTATCTTTTTAATATCAGAAAGGTTGTGAGTAAGAACTGAAGACATGTATTCAGCAGGGTAATGTGCTTTTAGGTATGCTGTTTGGAAAGCAACGTATGCGTAACATGTAGAGTGGGATTTGTTGAATGCATATTCAGCAAATTTTTTCCAGTCTTCCCATATCTTTTTAACCTTTTCGGTATCTAATCCGTTGTTTTCACAGCCTACAATGAATTTCTTTTCCAATTCTTCCATTACCTTGATTTGCTTTTTACCCATCGCCTTTCTTAATTTGTCGGCTTCACCTGGGGTAAAATTTGCAAGGGCTTGGGAAAGCAACATGACCTGTTCTTGATACACTGTAATACCATAGGTTTCTGCAAGATACTTCTCCATTATTGGAAATTCATAAACGATTTCCTCTTTTCCGTGTTTTCTGTTTATGAAGTTGGAAATATATTGCATTGGACCTGGACGATAAAGTGCGTTCATCGCAATCAAATCTTCAAATCTGTCGGGTTTAAGGTTTTGTAAATGCCCACTCATTCCGTCAGATTCAAATTGGAATGTGCCAACGGTTAATCCTTTTTGAAATAATTCTAATGCCTTTTGGTCATCTAATGCTATTTTATCGGGTTCTATTATTATGCCTTTTGTTTTGCGTATGTTTTCACAAGCGTCTTTTATGATAGAAAGGTTACTTAGTCCAAGGAAGTCCATCTTTATCATTCCAACGCTTTCAATGAGTTTCCCTTCAAACTGAGTTGCCATCATATCTGAGTCTTTACTGTCAGCAATTGGCACATAATTGGAAATATCATCGGGACCTATGATTACGCCACAGGCATGTATTCCTGTACTTCTAATAGAGCCTTCTAGTTTTCTTGCAAGAGTAAGAACTTTTTTAACTAATTCTGGACCTTCTTCTAGTTCTTGTTTTAGTTCTGGAGACTCATTAAAGGCTTGGTCTAAGGAAATTCCTGGTCTGTTAGGAACATATTCTGCTAATCTATTGGAATCGGCTAGCGGTAATTCTAAAACTCTGGCTACGTCTTTAATTGACATTTTTGCTGCCATTGTTCCAAAAGTTGTAATTTGAGCAACGTGGTCTGATCCATACTTATCTTGTACGTATTGTAAGGTTTTGGCTCTTCCTTCATCGTCAAAGTCCACGTCTATATCGGGCAAGGAAATTCTATCTGGATTTAGAAAACGCTCGAAAAGCAATCCGTATTTCAAAGGTTCTATTGCAGTAATTCCTAAGCAATATGCAACAACGCTTCCTGCGGCTGAACCTCTCCCCGGCCCAACTATGACTCCTAAATTCTCTCTTGAATAATTTATAAAGTCTTGTACGATTAGGAAATAACCAGGAAATCCCATCCATTCTATGGTTCCTAATTCGCTTTCTATTCTTTTAAGTACTATTTCGTCAAGATTTTCGCCGTAACGTTTCTTTGCTCCTTCTAAGGTGAGGTGTCGAAGATATGCAGCATCGAATTTTGTACGTATTATCTTCTCATAACCACCTTTTTCTTTGAGAAGCTTTTCTATTATTTCGCTTTTTTTCTCAGGGGCTTTGTCTTCGTCCGATGTTTTTGGACTATTTATAAAGTCATTATAGAGTTTTTCTGATATTTCTTCTTTTGGAAACTTTTTATAGTACTCTTCTATTGTGCCAAAGGTGCTTGGAATATCAAATACGGGAAGTATTGGTCCTCTTTCTAATTCAAAAACTTCTACTTTATCAACTATTTCTTGTGTGTTATAGATCGCCTCTGGTGTGTCTGGAAATGCTTCTAACATTTCGTCCATTGATTTTAAATACTCATTACCTGTATATGACATTTTACTGTTGTCATATTCTGATAAGGTCTTTCCTGTATTTAAACAAATCAAAATCGTATGTGCTTCAAAGTCATCTTTATTTACAAAGTGAACATCGTTTGTTGCTATTATCTTTATGTCAAATTTTTTGGCAATTCTTATTAGTTCTTTATTGACTTGGTGTTGTAGGTCTATGCCATGGTTTTGTAGTTCTATGTAATAGTCATCTTTAAAGACTTCTTTGTATTCTAAGGCTGTTCTTTCTGCTCCTTCTATGTCGTTATTTTCTATCAGTTTAGGCAAAATTCCTCCTAAACAGGCTGAACAACATATCAATCCTTCGGAATATTGAAATAATAGCTCTTTATCTATTCTTGAGGTACGGTATTTGGCTTCTTTTGCAAAGGCTAAGGAGTCTAATTTTACTAAATTTTGATAGCCTTTCGCATTTTTTGCAAGCAATATAAGGTGATGTCCACTGAAATTTTTACCATCTTTTATAAATCTGCTTTGTGGAGAAACGTACATTTCACATCCTAAAATTGGTTTTACGCCTTTTTTCTTGCAAGCATTGTGAAATTCCAATACTCCAAACATATTGCCATGGTCTGTTATAGCAACTGCTTCTTGTCCTAATTCTTTGGCTCTGTCAAGTAGCTTATTTATATTACAAGCTCCGTCTAATATGGAATATTGTGTGTGTACGTGAAGATGGGTAAAATTATTCATAATATATTGTCTAATTATTTTGTTCGTATTTAAGTTTCCAACGTCTGTGGCTCCACAACCAATATTGTGGTGCTTCTTTTATGAGTTCTTCTAATATGCTTGCGGATTTTTCTACTATAAATCCGTATTCTGTTTCTTGTGGAGAGGTTGTTACTTCTTCTATTTCAAATTCGTAATAGCCTCTTTTTACTTTTCTTACTTTATAGAAAAATACTGGATAGTCATATTTCTTTGCAAAATACTCGCATCCGTAAATAAATGCTGTCTTTTGATTAAGGAAATCTATCCAATAGCATTTGTTTCTGTCGTTTGGACTTTGGTCTGACAAAAGCATATAGGCACAAGTCTTTGTATTGTGGTAGTTATCAAAGACTTTGCGAGAGTTATCTGCATAACAAACTTCTGTAGTGTATCTTGTGCGTTTTTTGTGCATAAGTTCTTCAAAGGTTTTGTTACTCATTCTTTTGCCAACTCCTATTCCATGAAAGTCAAACTGCATTCCAAGACTTGCAACCATAAATTCCCAGTTGTTATAGTGTGCAGAAACTAATATAATGCTTTTGTTTTGTTTGTAGTAGTCAGATATTATTTCTGGATTTAGGCATTTGTATCTTTTCATTAGGTTTTTCTTGGAAATTGTTAGCATCTTCACTGCCTCCAAGAAAAGGTCTGCTAAATGGGAATAAAACTTGCTCGATATTTCTCTCAGTTCTGCGGGTGTTTTATCGGGAAAGGATTTTGAGAGGTTATTCATAACTACTTTCTTCCTGTAACCCAGAAGGTTATAAAGTAGAAATTTTACAATATCTGCTAAGAAATGTAAAAACCTCATCGGTAAAAGTGATAAGGGAATGAGGAATCCGTAAAATAATATGTAGTTAAGAATTGCTTTCATTTTACAACCATTTTCTAAAACAAAGATACAAAAAATATTTCTTAGAATCAATAAATTTTTTCTTTGTTTTAATTTTTTCTTTCTTTGTTTAAAAAAAATAATATCGGACAATAGTAAATTACTGCCCGATATTACTTTTCTAGTTCTAAGAAATTAGAAACTAACTTCCGAAATTGTCATACAAAATGTTTTCAGGTGGTACTCCAAGTGAGTCTAACATTTTGATAACTGCCGCAATCATTGGAGGTGGACCACACAAATAGTATTCTATTTCTTCTGGTTCTTTATGGTTTTTCAAATAATTGTTGTAGATAACATCGTGAATAAATCCTGTATATCCAGTCCAATTATCTCCTTCATCTGGTGCGGAAAGTGCTACGTTGTATTCAAAGTTTGGATTGTTCTTTGCAATTTCTTCATACTCGTCCATGTAGAATAAGTCTTTGATTGCTCTTGCTCCATACCAGAATGTAGCTTTTCTTGTTGTGTGATGTGTTTTAAATAAGTCGAAGATATGAGAACGCATTGGTGCCATACCAACTCCTCCTCCGATAAACATCATTTCTTTGTCTGTATCCTTTATGAAGAACTCTCCGTAAGGTCCAGAAATTGTTATCTTGTCTCCTGGTTTCAATGACCAAATGTAAGAAGAACATATACCTGGATTTACATTTGCCCAACCGCCTTTTTCTCTATCAATAGGTGGAGTTGCAATACGTATATTCAACATGATAATGTTGTTTTCTGCTGGATGGTTAGCCATAGAATATGCTCTGAAACATGGTTCTGGGTTTTTCATTACTAAATCCCATACTTTGAATTTATCCCAATCAGAGTGATATTTAGGATCTATGTCCATATCTTTATAGTTGATTGTACAAGCTGGCACATCTATTTGGATATATCCACCACTTCTGAAATTAAGAGTTTCACCTTCTGGTAATTTAACAACGAATTGTTTAATGAATGTAGCAACATTGTCATTGCTAAGTACTTCACATTCCCATTTTTTGATACCAAATATTTCTTCTGGTATCTCTATTTTCATGTTTTCTTTTACTTTAACTTGACAACCCAAACGATAATTTTCTTGTTGTTGTTTTCTTGTGAAGTGAGGCTTTTCAGTTGGTAACATTTCTCCGCCACCTTCTATTACTTTACACTTACACATTCCGCAAGTTCCTTGTCCTCCACATGCAGAAGGAAGGAATATTTTTTCGTTTGCAAGAGTTGTCAAAATAGAAGAGCCTGTTTGAACTTCTATGTCTTTTTTATCGTTTATGTTTATCTTTACATCACCTTGTGGTACTAACTTTTTTCTTGCATAAAGCAAAATAGATACCAATAAAAGTACGATGACTAAAAAGACTAACACACTTATTATTACTATTTTTCCCATTTCTTATCTCTGTTTTATAGTTTAATACCAATGAAACTCATAAAAGCAATAGCCATAAGTCCTGTTATGATAAAAGTTATACCTAATCCTTTTAGCGGAGCTGGAACATGAGCATATCTTATTCTTTCTCTGATTGCTGCTAAACCAACTATAGCTAGCAACCAACCGATTCCACTACCAAGAGAGAATGATAAAACTTCTCCTATGTTAGCATAATCTCTTTGTTGCATAAATAATGATGCTCCCATTATTGCACAGTTTACAGCAATCAATGGTAAGAATATTCCTAATTGGCTATAAAGTGTAGGAGATACTTTTTCAACAAACATTTCAACTAATTGTACTATTGCAGCAATTACTGCAATGAACAATATAAAACTTAAAAAGCTTAAATCTACACTAGCTAAAGACGGACTTAACCAAGCTAATGCTCCTTCCTTTAATATGAATTCATTTATAAGATAGTTTATTGGCACAGTGATTAAAAGTACAAAAACCACAGCCAAACCTAATCCCATAGATGTTTTTACTGTTTTACTAACAGCAAGGTATGAACACATTCCCAAGAAGAATGCAAACACCATATTATCTATGAAGATAGACTTTACGAATATGTTTATTATTTCTTGCATAAATTTATTTTTTATTCATTAACTACTTTTCGCATAAGTCTTCATTACGACTTCTGTGAATCCAAATTATTACTCCTACCAAGATTAAGGCCATAGCAGGCATTGTCATAAGTCCATTGTTTACATATCCTGCGTCAAAGAAGCTTTCTGGCATAATTTTATATCCCCACAAAGAACCTTGACCGAATAATTCTCTAACAAAACCTAAGATAATCAATATAACAGCATAACCTAATCCGTTTCCAATTCCGTCAAAAAATGATGGAAGTGGCTTATGGCTTAATGCGAATGCTTCCAAACGTCCCATAACTATACAGTTAGTAATAATCAATCCCACAAACACACTTAATTGTTTGCTGACATCATAAACAAATGCTTTCAAAAATTGATCTACTAAAATAACCATCATAGAAACAATAACTAATTGAACTATGATACGAATACGTGATGGGATTGTGTTTCTTAATAAAGAAACGATTACATTGGATAAAGCTACAACCACCATTACAGATAAAGACATAACAACGGCTGGCTTTAATTGTGTTGTTACAGCCAAAGCAGAGCAAATACCTAAAACTTGCACTGCAATAGGATTCTCCTTGCTTAAAGGATTTTTTATAAGTTTTAACATATTTGCCATACTATTCTGTTTTTAAAGTTTTGAAATATTCTACATAATTAGACAAACAGTCTTTCAACATATTTGAAACTCCATTAGAAGTATTAGTTGCTCCTGTAACTGCATCTACTTGGAAGTTTTCTGCTGTTTTTTTACCTTTAACAACTGCTAATTTTACTTCATCGTTTTCAAATATTTGTTTGCCTTTGAATTGTGCAGGGAAGTTAGGATTTGTTATTTCTGCTCCTAAACCTGGAGTTTCTCCTTTATGGTCAAAAAGAGCACCAGCAACTGTATTCAAATCTTCTTCAATTGCTATATTTCCCCAAATTGCATCATACAAACCTTTTCCGTGAACTGGAACAACGTAGATAGTTTTTCCTTCTTGTTTACAAACAAAGATTGGGAATTGAGCTTGCTCTCCTTTTGCTAACTCTTTTGACAATTCTATATTGAAAGGTCTTACTTCTCCTTCAGTTTGTTGTCCATTTTCATAAACAGAAACAACTTCTCCTTTTTTATTAACTGCTAATTCTTTAACAAAGCAATTTTTATATAACTCTTCTGCATTTTTTACATCATTTTCAATTCCAGCAGAAGTAAGAAGTTGTTGCATCTTTTCAATTTCTTGATTCTTTTTTTGAAATGGTTTTAATCCCACTGCTGCAACAGCCAAGACAGCGGCTGCAACGACAACCAAAATGGTTGAATACATAAATATGTATGAATTACTTTCTTTATTTGCCATCTCTCTTGGTTTTTATTTATTATTAACTAATTTAGCTCTTTTAGCTCTCTTTCTTATGTTAGCATCTACTACATAGTAATCAATCAATGGAGCAAATACGTTCATAAGTAATATTGCAAGCATCATTCCTTCTGGATAAGCAGGGTTTACAACTCTGATAAGAACTGCCATAATACCTATTAGGAAACCATAGATATATTTTCCTGTGTTAGTATGAGCAGCAGTAACAGGGTCTGTAGCCATAAATACTGCACCAAACATAAATCCACCTATTAAGAAGTGATAGTAGAATGGCATATTCATATAATCGTTAGCTCCAACAGCATTAAATATCAAGCCCATTACAGCTCCACCTGCAAATACTGAAAGCATAACTCTCCAAGAAGCTACTCCTGATACTAAAAGAATTAAAGCACCTATAAGAATTGCTATTGCAGAAGTTTCACCTACACAACCAGGCATGAAACCGATGAACATATCCATAATAGATGCAGAAGGAAGTGTAGCTCCTGCTATCATTTCTCCAAGAGGTGTTGCACCAGAAAAGGCATCTGCTTTTTCTGCAATCCAAACTGTATCACCTGACATTTGAATTGGATAAGAGAAGAAAAGGAATGCTCTTGCAACTAATGCAGGGTTTAAGAAATTGTAACCTGTTCCTCCAAATACTTCTTTACCAATGATAACAGCAAAGGCAACTGCTAATGCTAATTGCCACAATGGAACATCAGGAGGGCATATCATAGGGATCAATAACCCTGTTACAAAATATCCTTCACTAACTTCGTGACCTCTTATTTGAGCAAAGACAACTTCTATACCCAAACCTACGATGTAACTAACTAATAATAATGGAAGAACTTTTAAAAATCCATAACCAAAGTTATTCCAAAAGTTAGCACAATAATCAGTTGATGACGCTATTTCACCAATAGACAAATAATGTTGAAAACCTATATTGTACATACCAAACAACAATGCAGGCAACAATGCAATGAAAACAGTAATCATTGTACGTTTGTTATCCACAGCGTCTCTTACATGACATCCTTTTGTTGTTGTATTAGCAGGAACGAACATTAAAGTGTCAATAGCATCGAATAAAGAATGGAAAGCATGTAATTTTCCACCTTTTTCGAAGCTTGGTCTCATTTTATCTAATGTATTCTTTATAAATTTCATTCTCCCATCTCCTTTCTCATTAGTTCTAAGCCTTTACTTATTATTTCTTGTATATCAGTCTTAGAAGAGTCTATCAATTCGCATAAAGCAAAATCTTCAGGAGCTACTTCGTAAATTCCTAATTGCTCCATCATATCAATATCTTCCATTATACAAGCTTTAATTAATTGCATTGGGTAAATATCCATAGGGAATACTTTTTCAAACTCACCTGTTACAACAAATGGTCTTTTCCCTCCATGAAGATTTGTATCTACTTTATATTTACGTTTGCAACAATTTGTCAAAAATCCTGCTAAGAATGTTCTTGAAAAACTGAATTTCTTTGTTCCTGGTGCTATCCAACCCATAAATTCAGCATAATTACCTTCTTTAATGATTGTAACTTGATTGTCGTATGCAGAAACAAAACCTTCTTTTTCTATTTTTGTTCCTGAAAGAACGTTACCGCTTATTATTCTTAATTCAGCAGAAGTAGTATTATTGTAAATCAAAGAAGCTATGCTTGCTCCTTTTCTCACTTTGTAATACTGTGGATGAGAAACTTCTTGGCCTGTTAAAGCTACTAGGCGTTCTGTGTTGTATCTTCCTTCTAAGAATAAACGTCCTATTACAACTAAATCTTGAGCATCTAAGAACCATACTCTTTCTCCCTTGTTGATAGGATCTAATTTTTCAATTTGCACAGAGACGTTACCACAAGGATGTTTTCCAAAGAAAGTGTTGATTTCAACATTTTCTAATTTAGTTAATTCTTCTGCAACACCTTTTTCAGCAGGTACATTTACATGTATTGTAACACCTGTCATTTTCTTCAAAGCATCAACTCCTACTTGTAATTCTGCACCTAAACCTTTTAAAAGAATAGAATAATCAGGTGCTAAAGGCGCTGAACTAAATCCTGAAACGATTATGCACTTAGGCATTGTATCTGGATTTGGAATAACTGAATAAGGTCTTTGACGAAGAACTGTCCATGCTCCTGAAGTCAAAAGCTTTTCTTTGATTTGTTCAGCACTCAATTCACTTATGCTTGAAACGCCGAAATCCAAATACTCTACTGTTTCTTCTGCACTGATTATTACTTCTTCAATAACTCTCTTCTCCCCTCTTTTTACTTGCTTCACTGTTCCACTAACAGGAGAAGTAAAAATAACCTTTTCTTTGCCTTTTGCATAAAAAAGAGGAGTACCGGCCTTAACACTTTCGCCTTCTTCTACTAAAAGCTTTGGTATTAAGCCGATAAAGTCTTTTGGTTTGAGAGCATACTCGCCCACAAACGTTTCTACAACCTCAGGCATTGGTTCCCCAAATAGATTTAGGTCCAAGCCTTTAGTAATCTTTATAGCTTTAGACATAGCTTATTTATTTTGTTAATTTATATTAATTTTATAAAAATAATCTTGCAAAATTACAATTAAAATTTGGATTTTCAAATGAGTAGTAAAATATTTCATGCTTTTGCGAAAATATTATCAAGAAATAATTTTCTAAAACAAAGAATTATTTTTTTAATTCAAAGAATCATTTTGCTAAAACAAAGAATTATTTTTGCCTCATCATTAAAACTTAATCAAATATGGAATTCTAGCCTGAACTCTTTGTTTTTCAGATAGTTTATTCAACTTATACATAAGTTGTTTTGAAAAATTCTCTTGTTTCATTAACTCTTGTAACTCAGACTCTTCTCCATTTAAAGATTCCATCAGCTGAGTTAATATATCCTTTTGTTTAGGATAAGTAACTATTCCATAGCTTTGAAGACCAGCCTTTTGAGTAGCAATTGAGATAGCTTTATATAAACCCCCAAACTCATCTATTAAACCTAATTCCTTAGCATCTACTCCAGACCATACTCTACCCCTTGCTATTGAATCTACGTATGTTTTTTCCAACTTACGACCTTGAGCAACTCTTGTAATGAAATTATCATAGAAATTCTCTACATTTTGCTGTAAAACATTCTTTGCTTGTGAGGATTGGTGTGTTGTGAGCGAAAATACTGCATTATCATGAGTTTTTACCGTATCAAATGTTAAGCCTAAATTATTCTTTAAAGCCCTTTCTACGTTTGGCATTATTCCAAAGACTCCTATTGAACCTGTAATAGTAATTGGTGATGCTACTATATAACTTGCGTTTGAGCTCATTTCATATCCTGCAGATGCTGCGACATCGCCCATAGATACTATAACAGGTTTTTGTTTTTTAGCTTTAATAATTTCATTCGTTATAAGTTCTGAAGCAATTGCATCTCCTCCTGGAGAATTTACTCTTAATACTATTGCTTTTATTCTTTCATCATCAGTTGCCTTTTTAATAGACTTAACCAATGTTTCACTACCTATTGATAATGCACTACCCTTTCCTTGATTTACATCACCATATGCGTAAATTATAGCTATATTATCTTTTTGTTTAGTAAAGATTTCTCCTATACTTTCTCTATATTTTTTATACTTAATAAAACTTACTTTTGAATCTGGTGAGTTAATAGAGTATTGCTTCTTTATTTCATTGATTATTATTTGCTCTACATCTGTTTTAAAGGCAAGAGTATCTACTAAACCATCTTTTAATGCTTGTTGTGGTAAGAAGTATTCTAATCGTGACACTCTATTATTGAAAGTATCTATATTATTTATATTTCTAGATTCAACAATATTATTTGCAACATAGTCCCATATATCGGATATGTAAGATTTTATTTGCTCTCTGTTCTCAGATGACATTTTATTTGAAACAAAAGTTTCTCCTGCACTTTTATAAAAATTATTTTTAGGACGGATTAATTCTACATCTATATCAAATTTATCAAATAAATCTTTATAATACATTACCTCTGCTCCTAATCCTGTCAAAGATAAATTACCTACAGGATTTAAGAATATCATGTCTGCTATACTTGCTAAATAATAAGCATTTTGTGTAGCAAACATATCACTATATACATAGACTTTTTTACCTGATGTTTTAAAATCTGCTAAAGCTTGTCTCATTTCTTCTACCGTTGCCCAACCATTAGTTTGAAGCAATGATAATTCTAAATAAATAGCTTTTATATTTTCATCTATCTTAGCTTTATTTATTACTTCTATGAATTCAGTCAATCCTATAGGTGTAATAATTTCATTAGAAAATACATTACCTGAAAAAGTACTTAAATCCTCTATTTCTCTATCATAAATTGGAGAATCTAATTTTATAGAAAGAATAGAGTTATCCTCTAAAATAACATCTTCAGATGGAGAAGAAACAGAAATCGAAGAAAAAATTCCTATCAATACAAACAAGACAAGCATTGATGAAATAAAACATCCTAAACAGGATGCAAACATAAATTTTAAAAAAGTCTTCATTTTATTCCTTTAAATTACTGATTTTACGTTTTTTATTAATATAGTTTCACGTGAAAGCAAATTAAAAAAGGACGTAAATTGATTACGTCCTTTTTCTTTTAAGATTTATTATTAGAATAAATTATCTATCAAAGCATCATCAGCGATGTTAGGCAATGTAACCTTTAATTTAGGTTCTACTTCCATTGCACGCTTAATTGCAAATATAGCTCCTTCATTTCTTGCCCAAGAACGACGACTAATACCATTGTTTACGTCCCAGAATAACATACTTCTCAATCTTCTTTCTGAATCATCACTTCCATCTATAACCATTCCGAAGCCTCCGTTGATTACTTCTCCCCAACCAACTCCACCTCCATTGTGGATAGAAACCCAAGTTGCTCCGCGGAAACTATCACCAATGCAGTTATGAACAGCCATATCCGCAGTAAATGAAGAACCATCGTATATATTAGAAGTTTCTCTAAAAGGAGAATCAGTTCCAGATACGTCATGGTGATCTCTACCTAATACTATAGGTGCAGAAATTCTTCCTTCCTTAATTGCTTTGTTAAATGCAGAAGCTATTTTTGTTCTTCCTTCCGCATCAGCGTATAAAATTCTTGCTTGAGAACCTACAACCAAGTTATTTTCTTTTGCTCCCTTAATCCAAGTGATGTTATCACGCATTTGTTGTTGTATTTCAGCAGGAGATTCTGTTGCTATTTCTTCTAAAACTTCCATAGCAATTTGGTCAGATAAGTCTAAATCTTCTGGTTTTGAAGAAGTACAAACCCAACGGAAAGGACCAAATCCATAATCGAAACACATAGGTCCCATTATGTCTTGAACGTATGAAGGATAACGGAAAGTACCATCTTCTCTCATTATATCAGCACCAGCTCTTGAAGATTCCAACAAGAAAGCGTTACCATAATCAAAGAAATACATACCTTTTGCTGTTAGTTTGTTAATTGCAGCAACATGTCTTCTTAAAGATTCTTGTACTTTTTCTTTAAATAATTCTGGTTGATTAGCCATCATTTCTTGCGCTTCTTCGAAAGAAACTCCTACTGGATAGTATCCTCCTGCCCAAGGGTTGTGTAATGAAGTTTGGTCTGAACCTAAATCTACTGAAATATTATGTTCTACAAGATATTCCCACAAATCAACTACATTTCCTTGATAAGCAAATGATACAACTTCTTTATTTTTACGTGCTTCTTGAACTCTTGCCATTAAAGCATCTAAATCAGAATATACTTCATCAACCCATTTTTGTGAATGACGTTTATTTGTAGCTGCTGGATTGACTTCTGCTGTGATTGATACGCAACCTGCAATGTTTCCTGCTTTTGGTTGAGCTCCACTCATACCTCCTAAACCTGCTGTAACGAATAATTTTCCGCCAAGACCATCTCCACCAATTTTTCTACCAGCATTTAAAACTGTAATCGTAGTTCCGTGTACAATTCCTTGAGGACCAATATACATGTAACTACCTGCTGTCATTTGTCCATATTGACTAACTCCTAAAGCATTGAATTTTTCCCAATCATCAGGTTTTGAGTAATTTGGGATAACCATTCCATTTGTTACAACTACTCTTGGAGCATCTTTATGCGAAGGATATAATCCCATTGGATGACCTGAATACATTACAAGTGTTTGTTCATCTGTCATTTCAGAAAGATACTTCATTGTAAGACGATATTGAGCCCAATTTTGGAAAACTGCTCCATTTCCACCATACGTTATTAATTCATGTGGGTGTTGTGCAACTGCTGGATCTAAGTTATTTTGTATCATTAACATAATTGCAGCTGCTTGTTCACACTTTGCAGGATATTCTTCTATGCCTCTTGCATACATTTTGTAAGTTGGGCGATAGCGATACATGTAAATACGACCATATTTTTCTAATTCTTCAGCAAATTCTTTTGCTAATACAGAATGAAATTTAGGATCGAAATATCTTAAAGCATTCTTCAATGCTAATTTTTTCTCATTTGTTGTAAGAATTTCTTTTCTCTTTGGAGCATGACTAACTGTTGTGTCATACTCTTGTAGTTCAGGTAAATAATCAGGAATACCTTCTTGAATTGCTTTTACAAAATCCATATTATTATATTTTTCTTTATTATTTTCTTTCTGCAAAGTTACAAAATAATATTTAAATTTTTTATAATACTATTATTAATATCTATTAACAAATTCTTTCAATAAATTACAAAAATCTATATGCTTTGTAAATGGTAGAGCTTTTCCGTCATCATAAATTGTGTGATACTCATTATATTCACATCCATAAGTGAATAAAAAATGTGCAGGTACACCTTGTTTCACAAAATGGCAATGGTCACTATTACAAGACTCTTCTCCTAAAAATACTTTGATAAACCATTGATTTTCTTCGTTTATATCTTGTAATAATTTTCCAGCTTTTGGTTCTTTTAATCCATTTATAACAGCCACACCAGTAGCTCCTGTTCCACACATATCTAAATTAAATAAAAATTTTATTTTATCTAATTCCACGTAAGGATTTTCCGCAGCAAATTTAGAACCTAAAAGACCTATCTCCTCCCCTGTTGCAAATATAAACACAACTGAATGTTCGGCAGGATTTTCAGCATAATATTTTGCTAAATCTAAAAGAACTGCCACTCCACTTGCATTGTCATTTGCACCTGGGAAGTGAACATCTCCAACTTTTCCTAAGTGATCGTAATGTGCAATAAAGGCAAAACAACTATCTTTATACTTTGTACCCTCTACAATACCCCAAACATTTTGCGATTCATAAGAAGAAATAAATTCACTCTTGATTTCTAATGACAAATGTTTAATTTTCTTATATATTATATTACCTTTGAGTTGCAGTATAGGAAAATCCATCAACGCACGACCTGTATAATATGGTATTTTGTCATATCCTTGAATTACAGCAAGTTTTGGAGTAACGTTTTCTTTCTTTAAACCTCTTAAAAATACTATTATATCAACATAAGATAGAGTTTTAGTATTGAATAACAGTACTTTATCTTGTAATTTTTTTGGTTTAATTTCTTCAATTTGCTTTTTAGTGTTGAAAATTAGTGGTTTAACATTTTCTAACACCATATTTGCCGATGGAGATGAACCAAAAACTAAATAATCCTCGCCAAGCTTCAAAGGTTTCTTTAAATAACGCATTGAAACCTTTAAATCCATAATATTATTTATAGGAAAATTAAGTTTTTGAAATCCATTTTCACCAAGAAGTTTAACTCCGCTTTCTTTTAATTCATTCCTTATGAATGTAGCTGCTTTCTTATCTCCATTATCTACGTATGCTCTTCCTGCCATATATTTACTTGCAAGGGTATCTTTACAATATATTGCATATTTATATGATTGTGCAGAAGCTAATGTGCTAATTATCAATAATAATGTTAAAATTTCTATTCGCAAATCGCTGAATTTGAATTTATTAAATGACGTTGATTTTCCCATTTCCCTTTCCATTGATTTTCTTCTATTATTAAATTATTTTTATCTAAGTTATTGTATTCCTTATCTTTAAATACTATTTTTACGTAACCGTTTTTTATAATTTCTTTAATGATTAAAAATAGTTTTTCTTCATTTTTTTTCTTCCCTTCTTTCAAAAAAAGATAGATTCCTACTTCATTATTGTATAAATCCATATTCATAGATGCTAAATCATAACCTGAATTTGGATTTACTTTAAAAATATATTCATTATAGCGTTCATAAATATTTCCTATTCGTCTTGCTTTTTCTACTCCTATATTTTCTGAAAGTTTATACATCCATAAAACATGTCGAAAAGCATCATATTTTCCTGCTTCAATATTTTTGTTGTAAAAGTCTTTATCTTTTTTTGATAAACTATCTATTTTTGATAAAACAGTATTTGATATTTCTAATGATTTCTTTATTGTATTAAAATTAGCCAATGCCCAAATTTTATCTTTCGTACTTAAACTCTTAAAAAGCATTTTTTTATTTTGTGAATTCAAAGAAAAATTCAAAGCAAATAAAAAGATGAACAAAAAAGTCAAAGAAATATTTCTCATAACTCAAATTTTAACTCCCTATATTTTTAAAAAATCAAGTCAATTGATCAGTCGGTTGATTTTTTTCGAAGCATTTAGGCTTAAAGTTGGTGAAATTTAGCAAAATTAGTAATATAATTAATTGTTATTCTTATAGTTAAGATATAGAAATATCAAAAAAATGTTCCATCTATTTTTTTCCGAAAATTGACTATTTTTAAATAATTCCTAAGCTTTTTGAAATTTCTAACATTTTTAAGATTGGTTTTTCCGCATCTTTGATTAAATCTTCAGAAAGTATGATTTCGTTATCCAAAGTCTCCATTACTTCAATAACTTTTTCCATTGTATTTAATTTCATATTACGACAATCATTACAAGGAGTATTTTCATTTGGTGTAACTACAATAAATTCTTTGTTTGGATTGTCAAGTTTCAATTTATGAGTAATTCCTGATTCTGTTGCAACCAAAAATTTATCGTTTTCAGAGTTTTTTACAAATTTTATCATAGCTTGAGTAGATCCAACAAAATCTGCAAGTTGTAAAACAGAATCATTACATTCTGGATGTGCAATTAGAGTATAACATTTATATTTATTTTTTAATTCTTTTACATATTCAGGTGTTAATAACTCGTGAACCTCACAACTTCCATTCCATAAAACCATATTTCTATTAGTAATACGATTGATATATCCCCCTAAATTTTTGTCTGGAGCAAATATAATTTTCTGATTCTCAGGAAGAGAGTTTATCATTTGTACTGCATTTCCTGAAGTGCAAATTATATCAGAAAGAGTTTTTATTTCCGCAGAACAATTAATGTAAGATATTACAATATGATCAGGATATTGTTGTTTAAAAGCCTTAAATTCATCGTATTTACAAGAATCTGCAAGTGAGCAACCTGCGTTAAAATCAGGAATTATCACTTTTTTATTTGGGTTTAATATCTTTGCGGTTTCTCCCATAAAGTGAACTCCACATAAAAGAATAATATCTGCTGTTGTATCTTTGGCAATTTGTGCTAAATTCAAACTATCTCCCACATAATCAGCCGCTTCTTGTATTTCAGGTAAACAATAATAGTGTGCTAATATTACAGCATTTTTTTCTTTTTTTAATTTCTCAATTCTTTCAAAAAAATATGTCTTATCCATATTATTATTAATTTATTTTAATTTTATATTTATTATATCTCTGTTGAAATTGTTAATATCTTTTTTGAACTAAAAATTGTTGCAAATATACAATTTTTTATTAACAAAACAATGTAATTTATTTACAATTTAAAGATTTATATATCAGTAAATTATATATTTATTAACAAAATTCACTTATTAAGTTTTTGTTAATAAAGTTAAAACTATTTTTACTTTTTTTAATAGTTGATAACGTATTGAATTATTTGTTAAATAAATGTGAAATATTAACATTTATACAATTATTAAATGCTTCTAAACGACTTTTCAACAATAATTAACAATAATTTTGTTGATATTTTTTTAAAATATCTTATCTTTGCAGTAAGTATAAATTTTGATTTGATTATGAATAACATTATTCCTATGGCTTGCGATCATGCAGGTTTTGAATTAAAAGAATTTTTGAAAAAATATTTAGAAGAAAAAGGATTTGAAATAAAAGATTTTGGTACTTATTCAACTGATTCTGTTGATTATCCTGATATGATTCATCCTTTAGCAAAAGAAATTAATGATGGAGTTTATAAATTTGGTATTATAATGTGTGGTAGCGCTAATGGCGTTTCTATGGTAGCAAATAAGTATCCAAATGTAAGATGTGGACTTTGCTGGGAAGAAGAAATAGCAGAATTAACAAAGAAACATAATAATGCTAACATAATTTCTTTACCTGCTCGTTTCATTTCTCAAGAAAAAGCTATTTCTATTGTAAATGCTTATTTAAATGCTGAATTTGAAGGTGGTAGACATCAAAATAGAGTAGATAAGATTTCTATTAAATAAGTTTTGTATTATTAAATGAATACGAGTGAATACAAGAAATTTTTACATACTTGTAGTAAAAATATCAACGATTTTGATGTAAAATTGTTTGATGTAGATAATACGGTTCACTCTGTTTATGATAATATAGATAAACTTCAATTACAGGCTTCAAAAGTTAGGCAAAAATTCGTAGATAATATAGCTAATAATTTATTAGATTTTGAAAAAAATTTCATCAGTAATAAAAGTTATATTAATTGGTGTTTGTCTTACGATGATTTTTATAATAGTTTATTAAAGCTTTTAGATAAGAAAAAAATAAAGTCTGTTAGTATTTTTCCTTCTGATTTTAACAATGAATTATCTTTAGAAAAAATGTTAAAATTAGAAGGAATATCTTTGTTTTCAAAAGATAATATTTGCTCTATTCACGAACCAAATTTTGGTATTGTTGATACTGGGAGTTTCCTCTCTATTTTTAATTCCATTTTTGAAATGGAACTTCTATTAGATTCTAAAATAAAAATTTTCATTCTTCCTATCAATAAGTTTATTTGTAATATTTCTGATATAGATATCTTTGCACACATATTATCTATTTATAAGGATAACGCAAAATTTCCACAGATTTCTAATATATTTACTCCAAATTCTGCTGAAAATAAATCAGAAACTCATCTTTTTATAGTGGATAATGGTAGGAGTAACCTATTATCTTTAAAAGAACAAAAAAAATCTTTATGGTGTATCAATTGTGGAGCTTGTAAGAAGGTGTGTCCAGTATATAAATTAATTAAAGACCAACCCTATAACAATAGTTTAACAGGACCACTTGCAAATGTTATGTTACCTTTTTTAGAAAATTATGATAGCTATAAACATTTAAGTTTTAATTCAGTACTTTGTGGTAATTGTTCAAAGGTTTGTCCTGTTAATATTCCTATTACTGATTTAATTCTTGAAAACAGAAAATTCTTTTTTGAATCTAAAATAATGAATCTTGAAGATAATTTATTGTCTCTTGGTTTAAAAAAATTCTTAATTAGTAGAAAAAATATGAATAGGAGGTATTGGGTAAAGAAATATTTACTACGTAAAATGTTGCCAAATACTATTAAAAAAAGTATTAGAATACCTTCATTTTCTAAAAAGACTTTTAATCAGAATGAACAACAAAATAAAGCAAATATTGAATGAAAATGAATTATTAGAATTCATAAATAATAGACAAGATGAAAAATTCAAAGAATATATTGATAAAAATATATTTTGTAAGGAGAATTTGTCTGTTTATGCACAAGAAGATTTATTAGATTTAATACAATATTTGGATTTAACCTCTTTAAATAACACGGATAATACAGAAACTATTTCCGAATTTGTAAAAAAATCTACTTTTTTGTTTAATAACAAAGCTTATTACACAGGAGGAATATGTTGTTTTTCTAATTTTATTCTTCAAATCAATCAATATAAACCTTCAAAAAAGATAAGAACAGTTGTTGTAGCAGCAGGATTCCCTCATTCTCAACTTCCATTGTCAGCTAAATTAGAAGAAATAAAATATTGCATAGAGAATAATGCAGACGAAATAGACATTTGTTTGAATAGAGGTTTATTTTTTGAAGGAAAAATAGAAGAAATAAAACAAGAAATAAGTAGTGTAAAAGAATTAATTAATAATTCAGGCAAAGAAATACTACTAAAAGTAATATTAGAAGTAGGGGAGTTAGAAGAATATTTAAAAATATATCAAGCCTCTCTTTTATGTTTAGAATCCGGAGCAGATTTCATTAAAACCTCTACTGGAAAAATACAAAAAGGAGCAGATATGTATTCATCAATTGTAATGATGCTTGCATTGAGAGAGTATTATCGTAAGAACAATCTTCTAAAAGGAATAAAAATAGCAGGAGGTATAAGAACACCATTAGAAGCTATTCAATATATAAATCTTTATAAATTGTTTATTTCTTCAAATATTGATAACAAATTATTTAGAATAGGTTGCAGTCAATTATTTGAAAAATTACAATTAGAAATATTTAAAAAATAATAATAAATAAAGATAATATGAGTACTATCACTATAAAGACAGTAACTACAAAGAAAGAATTTAAAGCGTTTTTAAATTTTCCTTATAAACTCTTTAAAAATGACAAACAATGGGTTCCTTCTTTGATAATTGATGAAAAAAATACTTTTAACAAAAAGAAAAATCCAGCATTAGAGTTTTGTGAGTATAGAATTTTTTTAGCATATAAAAGTTCAGAAGTAGTAGGACGAATAGTTGGTATGATAAACAAAAAATCCAACGAAATATGGAAAGAAAAAAGGGTTAGATTTGGTTGGATAGACTTTATAGATGATACAGAAGTTTGTCAAAAATTATTAGAAGCAGTAGAAAATTGGGGTAGAGGAGAAGGTATGACAGAAATAGTAGGTCCTATGGGATTTACGGATATGGATAAAGAAGGTATGTTAGTAGAAGGATTTAATGAAGATTGCTCTATGTCCACTTATTATAATCCTTCGTATTATCCAAAACAATTAGAAAAGCTTTCTTATAGGAAAGAAGTGGATTGGATACAATATAAATTAAAAGCTGACCAACAAATTCCTGAAAAGATATTAAAGATAAACAATCTGATAAAAGAAAAATATAACTTAAAAATAGTAGAAGGTATTCCTGTGAAGCAGATAGCAGATAGATATGGTGTTAAATTATTTGATACACTTAATGAAGCCTTTTCTCATCTTTTCGGATATGTTCCTTTAAACGAAAAACAAGTAAAATTCTATATTGACCAATACTTTCCTTTTTTAAATAAGAAGTTAATATGTTTAATAGTAGATGAGAATGATGACATAGTTGCCTTTGGTGTTTCTATGCCTTCTTTGACAGAAGCTTTAAGAAAAAGTAAAGGAAGATTATTTCCGTTTGGTTGGTATTATTTTCTGAAAGCTATACGTAAATTTGATAACATTGATTTATTATTTAATGGCGTTCATCCTAAATGGCAGAATAAAGGTGTTCACTCTATTTATTATGCAGAAATGAATAAACAATATATAAATTTAGGTTCTAAAACAGCAATAGCAAATCCACAATTAGAAACTAACCTTGCGGCAAGAATTTGGGAAAAATATGAAGATGCGCATATTGCAATACGAAGACGCGCATATATTAAAGAAATATAAATCTATTATTTACATATAAAATGGAGTTTAAAAAAGAAGTATCTCTTGATAATCGTCCAAAAGTATTAGTAACAGGAGCAAGCGGATTTATAGGAAGTAGTTTGGTAGAGCAACTACTTGAAGATGGGAAATATCAAGTTTACGCTGGCATAAGAGAATCTTCAAATTTAAAATATCTTCAAGACTCTCGTATTAATTTTATAAACTTATGTTATTCTAATCCTTCAAAACTAAAAGAACAATTAGAAGAATATAATTTCCAATGTGTATTTCATCTTGCTGGTGTTACAAAAGCAAAGAAACAAGACTTTGATAAAATCAATTTTGAATACACAAAAAATCTTGTAGATGCGATAAACCCTAAAACAACAAAGCTAATATATCTTTCTTCTTTTGCAGCTCATGGCCCGGGAAATGAAAAAACTTTCGCAAAATCAAAGGTTACAGATGAAAATTGCCCTAATACAGCTTATGGTTGCTCAAAATTAAAATCTGAAATCTATATTAATGCAAATTTTAAGGGGAAATACGTTATTTTAAGACCTACGGGTGTGTATGGTCCACGTGAAACAGATTATTTTCTTTTCTTTCAAACTATTGATAATCACATAGAACCATACTTAGGTTTTGTTTCACAACATTTGAGTTTTGTTTATGTTAAGGATTTAGTTGAGTTGTGTGTTAAAGCTTTTGAAAGTGAAATTTCAAATAAAACATATTTTGTTAGTGATGGGAATATGTATTTAGATTCAGAGTACGCAAAAATTTCAAAAGAAGTTTTGTCGACTTGGACTATAAAGATTAAATTTCCTCTCTTTATAGTAAAATGGATATCTTATGTTTTGGATTCTTTTGGCAGAACAATAGGTAAAAATTTTACGTTAAACAAAGATAAATACGCTATTTTATCTGCACGAAATTGGGATTGTAATATTGAAGATTTGAAAAGAGATTTAGGGTATAGTCCAAAATATGATTTGAAAAAAGGAGTAGAAGAAACTATTCAATGGTATAAAAAAGAAAAATGGTTATAAATATGAAAACATTAAAAATTATAAAGTTAATTATATTAATTGTTTTGTTTTTTTCTTGTGGTTCTAAACAAGAATTAAAAGAAGAAACTAAGCAAGTGAAACTTGTTTCAAATATAATAGAAGTAGATACAAAGTTCTTTATTGAAAAAATTGCCAAATTAGATAATAGACTTGAATATTTAGGGGATAAACCAGCTATAATAGATTTTTATGCAACTTGGTGTGGACCTTGTAGAAAGCAAACTCCAATATTAGAAGAATTATCTAAGAAGTACAAAGACTCTCTTTATGTTTACAAAATAGATGTAGATAACTCTCCTGATTTAGCCAATACTCTGAATGTTTCTGCTATACCTACTTTAATCTTTTTTCCACTTTCACCTGCTAGACCTATAATGATGCAAGGCTTTATGTCTAAAGAGGAAGTAGAACATTATATTCAATCATTTCTTTTAAAGAATTAGAAAATATTTCACAAGAAACAATTTGATAACTCTTTGAAAATCTATTGAATAAACAAAACATTTGAATTTTTATACAAAGTAAAATGATTTTTTATTACCTTTGTAGTCTTAATACACATTAAATAAATAATCTATGGCAAAGGAACAAGACTTATCAGCAGAGAAATTAGAAAAGTTAAAAGTGTTACAGGCAGCTGTTTCAAAGATAGAAAAGAATTATGGTAAAGGCTCCATAATGAAATTAGGAGATAAAGCCGTAGAAGACATAGAAACAATTTCCACAGGTTCTATTTCATTAGACTCTGCCTTAGGAGTAGGAGGATTTCCTAAAGGAAGAATAATAGAAATCTATGGACCAGAATCTTCAGGTAAAACTACATTAGCTATACACGCTATTGCAGAAAGTCAAAAACAAGGAGGACTTGCTGCATTCATAGATGCAGAACATGCATTTGATAGTACATACGCAAAGAAATTAGGAGTAGATGTAGATAATTTATACATCTCTCAACCAGATAATGGAGAGCAAGCTTTAGAAATAGCAGAAAACTTAATTAGTTCTGGAGCAGTAGATGTAATAGTTATAGACTCTGTTGCTGCCCTTACTCCAAAAAGTGAAATAGATGGAGAAATGGGAGATAGCAAAATGGGATTACATGCTCGTTTAATGAGTCAAGCTTTAAGAAAAATGACAGCAACAATTAGCAAAACTAAATGTTGTTGTATCTTCATAAACCAATTAAGAGATAAGATTGGAGTTATGTTTGGTTCTCCTGAAACAACTACAGGAGGTAACGCTTTGAAATTCTATTCTTCAATTAGAATGGATATAAGAAGAGTTCAAGCAATAAAAGAAGGAGATACAAACATAGGAAACAGAGTAAGAGTAAAGATTGTAAAAAACAAAGTTGCTCCACCATTTAGACAAGTAGAATTTGACTTATTATTTGGACAAGGCATAAGCAAGATAGGAGAGATAGTAGATTTAGGAGTAGAAGCAGGTATTTTAAAGAAGAGTGGTTCATGGTTTAGCTATGGAGAAACAAAACTAGGACAAGGAAGAGAATCTGTAAAACAACTTTTAGCAGACAATCCAGAACTACAAGAAGAAATAGAAACAAAAATCAGAGAATACTTAAAAGAAAAGACAGAATAAAATACGTTTAGATTCATACAATGAAGATAACAATATCACAAATAAATCCAAAAACCTTAGATTTTAAGTATAATTTTACTCTAATTCAGCAGCGATTAAAAGAATCAGATGTTGATTCCTTGGTTGTATTTCCTGAATTGGCTTTGAGTGGTTCACCACTTTATGATGCTACAAAATATACACAAACATACGAAGAAAGTCTTTCTTTTGCTGAAACCTTATCTCAGGAAAAGAAAGACTTTATCTTTGGATTACCAATTCATCAAAATGGTGAGTTCTTCAATTCTCTCGCTTTCGTAGAAAATGGAGAACTTAAAGCACTATCAACAAAGAAAAACTTAAATCAATTTGATAAAGGCTTTACATCAGGGGAAGGATTTACACTTGTAGAATACAAAAAACAAACTATTGCCTTTGGATTCTTGGAAGATTTAGATGATTATTTGAAAAAAGAAGACAAAGCAAATGTTATAATATGCTGTTCAAACATACTTTTTACACCAGAAACACAAAAAAAACTCTTAACAGAACTGCAACCAAAGATAAGAAAAGCAAAAACTCCAATAATATTAGTAAACAGATGTGGAGCAGAAGGTAGTTACATATTTAATGGTAGTAGTTTCTTTATGTTAGCAAACGGAGACCTTTCAAAGCAATCACCATTATTTGAAGAAAACTCCTTACAAATAGATACCGAAAAGACAGAAAAATATAATCAATCTCCACTTCCAAGAATAGAAAAGATGTATCACGCTGCTGTACTTGGAATAAGAGACTATTTTCATAAAAATAACATAAAGAAAGCCTTGCTTGGTTTATCAGGAGGCATAGATTCAGCCTTAGTAGTAGTGCTTGCAGTAGAAGCATTAGGAAAAGAAAACGTAATAGGCATACTATTACCAAGCGAATATTCAACTTCTCACAGCATAACAGATGCAGAAGCAAGTGCAAAAAAATTAGGTATAGAATATCATACAATCCCTATAAAAGAAAACTTTAATGCAGCATTAACAGCATTGCAACCGATTTTTGAAGGTAAAGAACCAAATGTAGCAGAAGAAAACCTACAATCAAGAATACGAGGCTTGATAATAATGGGAATTGCAAACAAAATAGGAGCAGCAGTATTAAATACCACAAACAAAAGCGAGCTTGCAGTAGGATACGGAACACTTTATGGTGATACAAATGGAGCAATAGGAACAATAGGAGATATATACAAGACAGATGTTTGGGAAATGTCTAAATGGATAAATCGTAATGAAGAAATAATCCCTTGGAATTCCATTACCAAAGCACCATCTGCCGAATTACGTCCTGACCAAAAAGACACCGACTCTTTACCTGACTATGACGTATTAGACAAAGTTCTTTTCCTACACTTAGAACAAAGCAAAAGCAGACAAGAAATAATAGATGAGGGCATAGACCCACAAACAGTAGATAAAATCTTACGATTAGTTAAAATCAATGAATGGAAACGCCATCAAGTAGCCCCAGCATTGAGAATGTCAAACAGTGCATTAGGAATAGATAGAATAATGCCAATATCATAATATAAAATAATATGAGCGACCAAATCAAACACGAATGCGGTATAGCAATGTTAAGATTGCTAAAACCATTAGAATATTACCAAGAAAAATACGGAAACACTTGGGCATTAAACAGAATGTATCTCCTAATGGAGAAACAACACAATAGAGGACAAGACGGAGCAGGTCTTGCAAACATAAAATTTGATACAAAACCAGGAGAACACTATATAAATATAACTAAATCCAATACATCAACACCAATACAAGACGTCTTTGCAGAAGCTTTCAAAGACATGAAAGCCCTAAAACAAACTAATCCTGAAGAAGCAAAAGACATAAATTGGTTAAAAAACAACGCACGTTTCACAGGAGAACTTTTCTTAGGACACCTTCGCTATGGAACATTCGGAAAAGACGAAATAGATAACCTACATCCATTCTTAAGAGAAAATAACTGGAAAACAAGAAACCTTGTCCTTGCAGGAAACTTCAACCTTACTAACATAGACGAAATGTTAGATAAGTTAATAAGCTTAGGACAACACCCAGTAAAAGTAGCCGATACAGCAATAGTTTTAGAAAAAATAGGAAAATTTCTTGACCGCGAAGTAGAAAGAATATTCCGTAAATACAAAGACGAAAGAGTTTTAACAAACAAAGAAATCTCCGAAAAGATAGCAGAAGAGTTAGATATAAAAACCATACTTACCTCTTCAGCGAAAAAATGGGACGGAGGATATGTAATGGCTGGTATGATGGGACACGGAGACGCCTTTGTACTAAGAGATGAGAACGGAATACGTCCATGCTTCTACTATATAGATGACGAAATAGCAGTAGTAGCCTCAGAACGCCCTGTAATAATGACTACATTCAACAAACCATTGACCGCAATCAAAGAATTACCAGCAGGACACGCCATAATCATAAAACGCAATGGAGATATCTCAATAGAAAACATCAAAGAAGCAAAATCAGAACCAAAACAATGCTCATTTGAACGCATATACTTCTCACGAGGAACTGATGCAGACATCTACAAAGAAAGAAAAATGCTCGGAAGACTTATTTTGCCAAAAGTACTCAAAGCAATCAACAACGACATTAAAAACACAGTAATCTCATACATACCAAACACAGCCTCAGTAGCCTTTCAAGGAATGGCAGAAGCCTTTGCAGAACACGCAGACAAACTAAGAATACAAGAAATCCTTGAAAACAAAGAAAACCTTACAGAAGAAAAACTACAAGAAATCTTCTCAATCAAGACACGCCGTGAATACATAGCCGTAAAAGACGTAAAACTACGTACATTCATCACAAGAGACAGCGAAAGAGATGATATGGTAGCCCATGTCTATGACGTAACCTACGGACAAGTGAAAGAATATGTAGATAACCTTGTAGTAATAGACGATAGCATAGTAAGAGGAACAACACTTAAACAATCAATCTTACGAATCCTTGACCGCTTAGGACCAAAGAAAATAATCGTTGCATCATCTGCACCACAAATTCGTTACCCTGACTGTTACGGAATAGACATGTCAAGACTTAACGAATTCATAGCATTCAATGCCACAATAGAACTATTGAAAGAAACCAACCAAGCGCACATAATAGATGAGGTTTACCGCAAGTGTAAAGCACAAGAAAACCTTCCAAAAGAAGAAATCGTAAACTATGTGAAAGAAATCTACGCACCATTTACTGATGATGAAATAACAGCAAAAATAACCCAAATGCTAACACCAGCAAACTCAAATGCAGAAGTAGAAATCATCTTCAACACAATAGAATCTCTTCACCAAGCATGTCCAAACAACACAGGCGATTGGTATTTCACAGGCGATTATCCAACCGCAGGAGGAAATAAAGTAGTGAATAAAGCCTTTATCAACTACTACGAAGGAAACAACAAAAGAGCATACTAAAATAAAAGAGCGAAATCAAAACCGATTTCGCTCTTTCTTTTTTCAAAACTTTTTGTATATTTGAAAATCAATTTTTTAATGTTTAATTGTTATGGGGAAAGCGGATATTGATTTAGAGAAAAAGCCTTTTGGTTTCATAGTTTGTTACAATGAGGATTGTAGTCTTAAAGAGAATTGTTTAAGACGTAAGGTTGCTGAATTGAATCAAAACGAGGAAGATGTTTTAAGGGTTGTTAATTCGGCTAAATTCAGCGGAGAGGATTGTAAATTCTACCTTGAAAACAAGAAAGTCTTAATGGCTTACGGAATGAAGAAGTCTTTTGAGAAGGTTTTAGCCAAAGATATTGCCAAAATAAGGAAATCTTTGAATGCTCACTTTGGAAATGGCTCTTATTATGCGAGAAGAAATGGCGAAAAGGGGATAAATCCTACTGAACAAGCCTATATTGCAAGAGTATTTGCAAAATATGGTTACGAAATCACGTTTGATAGACTTGTAGAGGAAACTTTGTGGGAATAACTCTTTGAAAAAAATTATTACAACGCCTTTGTAATACTTCTCCAACGCCTTTGTAATAGTATTCCAACGCCTTTGTAATAGTTCTCCAACAGCGTTGTAATACTTCTCCAAAGGCGTTGTAATTTTTTTAAATCAAGATTTATTCAAATATTCCCAAGGAATAATTTGGTCAAAACAAAGAAATAACATACTTTTGTTCACGCAATTAATTTTAAACCCTAAAAATAGGAGGAATAAAAGGAGACAAAGAAGAATTATAATTTAGACTGAGTAAATTTTAATACGACATAAAAAGCGTTTTTGCTTATATTTGGTAACTTGAAACTTGGAACATTTCAAATTATCTACCAAAGTAGAGCAGTAAACGCTCACGAATCATATTCGTGGGCTTTACTTATTAGGTAGATAAGGTAGTTCCAAGACCTCAAGTTACGATAAGAAAAAAGTCCCACGTTTTTTTATGCCTTGAAGTCAAAGAAAGAAATCATTTAATCGCAATTTGGGACTTGGGCAAAGTAAATAAAATTAGTAAAAACGAACTTAAAAATTTTTAAAAAAAGATGTTAAAATTAGTTGCTTTAGTTATTGTGGTTATAGGAATAATAATAACAACCATAAAAAAAAATAAACCAGAAACTCAAATAATGGAAAATAAGAATGAGTGTTCGGAAAATTCAATAGTTAAGGAAATAGTTCCTTATTCTAATCATGCGCTTATATTCGGGTTTAGTTTTGTTTTGCCTTTTGTTGGATTAATATTAGGAATAATTGGATTAGTATATGTAAACAAAGGATTAAGTCTGTATAATGAATGTCCACAACGATATACAAGTAATTCAATATCAATATTAAAGCGGGGTAAAATCTGTTCTATTATAGGAATTATATCTTCAGTATTATGTGTTTTAATATTTTTATATATATTTTAGCGGGGTAAAATATATTCTATTATAGGAATTATATATTTAGTATTATGTGTTTTAATATTATTATATATTTTTGTAGGACTTGTGGAAAGTAAAAATAAAAATCAAAATAAAATGGAAGAACAAACAGAAAAAACAAATAACTTAAAGACAGATAGAAATATTTGGAAATTTATCCTATATTCAATATTAACAATAGGAATATATCCGATAGTTGTATTTTCGCAAATATCAAATGAATTAAATAAAAACTTAAATGACAACAAAAAAATAATGGAGTTTTGGAAAATATTTTTAATAGCGTTATCTATTTCTATTATTTTAATTAGCATTGGTCAAACAAATGGTTTTATAGGAATGATACCTACTTTATTAATATTGGGATGGCACGAAAAGGTTTATAGAAAAATAAAAAAAGAATTATCACGTAGATTTATTGAAATTCCTACATTATTTAATATTTGGATTTTAGCGTTTCCTTTTATTTTAGGTCCTCTTGTAGTAATAATAAGTTTATTTGCACCAAGTTTTATATTAATATATATCTTATATATTACTGCTATTGTATCTCCATTCATATATTGTGCAGGATTATTAGAAGCAATGAATAGATTAAATTCTAATATAAATCAACAAAAAATTAGTGATAATCAAAAATAATAAAAGTATGAAAAGATTATTTATCATTTTAGTAGCATTATTTATGTTTGCAAATGTAAGTTTTGCACAAGAACAAGTGTCTTTCTTCGGAGTTAAATTTGAAGAAAGCAAACAAGAAGTAATAGATGCTTTTAAGAAACAAGGTTTAGTTATTGCAGAAGAAGATGAAGGAGTTTTTCTATTCTCTCCTGCTAAAGAAAAAGAATTTATAAATTATTTCAACCACGATTGGGATAGAATGAAAGTATGGTTTTTAGGCGATAAACTACTTTCTGATATTGAATTTACTCGGTCTTTTAAAAGCGAGGAATTAGCATTGAAAAACTATGAATCCATCTTATCAGACCTTTCTTCGATATATGAAATGGAAAAAAAAGAACCTTTTAACTTTAACATCGAAGGGAGCAATTTAATATTCCTTAGAGTAAACTCTGCTTATTTTGAAGATTTTTACGTTTCTCTTGATTATTATCAACAAAAAAATGATGATGGAACGATATGTTATGTTGTTAGTTTAGACTATCAAATTCCTGAATATAGAAAATCTGAATATTATGGTGCAGATGTAGATGTATTCATTCCTACTGTTGAAATAGAAGAAGTGGAAGAAGAAGAGGTTACACAAACAATATTTACAGTAATAGAAGAAAGTGCAATGTTCCCTGGCGGTCAAGAAGAATTAATGAAATATATTAGCGAAAACCTAAGATATCCTCAACAAGCAAGAGAAGAAGGTACACAAGGATTAGTTTTTGTTACTTTTGTTGTGGAAAAAGATGGCTCTTTGACAGATATACGTATTCTTAGAGATTTAGGAAACGGTTGTGGAGAAGAAGCCGTAAGAATTGTGAAATCAATGCCTAAGTGGATTCCTGCAAAGCAAAGAGGGAAGGCTGTTAGAATGCAATTCAACTTACCAGTTAAGTTTACACTACCAGGATAATTATAAAATAACACCAAACAAAAACGCTCGTGAGTCTTAGTTTTATTTTGACAAACGAGCGTTTTGTTTTTTTATTCCTTTGCTTTTATTCTTCTAAAAGCTCTTTATTAACTTCTAAAGGATTGTATTTGTGATGTGAATCGCATTTGTCTTTTAATACATTGCGTTTTCCACAAACGCAGTTACTTCTATCGCCTGTGTAAGGGTCCACATTTGCACAACGGCGTTTGAATTCTCCGTTCTTTTTCAAGAACATTTTGATTCCAATAAAGCAAAAACTCAATCCTAATACGATAAGGGCTATTATGAATACTGCTATTAGTGTTTTCATGTTTTTTATTCTTTGTTTTTAGTGTCTATAATTATTGTTGTAGGGCCGTTGTTTATCATTTCTATTTGCATATCGGCACCGAAAACTCCTGTTTTAACTTCTTTGCCAAACAACTCTGCTGTCTTTTCTACGAATTTTTCGTACATAGGTTTTGCAAAATCGGGTTTTGATGCACGAATATAGGTTGGGCGATTGCCTTTTTTGCAACTTGCATGTAGGGTAAATTGGCTTACTATCATTATTTCTCCTCCTATGTCTTCGACTGAAAGGTTCATAACTCCGTTTTCATCATCAAAGATTCTCATTTTGCAGATTTTTGCACTAAGCCATTCTATGTCTTCTTCGGTATCAATGTCTTCAATGCCTAAAAGCACCATAAGGCCTTCTTGTATTTCTGAATAGATTTCATTGTCTATTCTTAGTTTTGCATATTTTACTTTTTGTATTACTGCTCTCATTGTTTTATTTTGTTTTCCATTCTTCTTGTTGTACTTCGTCTGTGTTTATTATGCTGATATAGTTTGTGTATCTTTCTTCTGAGATTTCTCCTTCTTCAACTGCTTGTTTTATGGCACAGCCTGGCTCGTGAATGTGTGTGCAATTATAGAATTTACATTCGGAAAGGAGTTTTTTCATTTCAGGAAAGTAAAGTGCAACTTCTTCTTTCTTAAAATCAACCATTCCAAAGGAACGTATGCCTGGGGTATCTATTATATTGGCTCCAAAGTCAAGGTGATACATTTGTGCAAAGGTTGTTGTGTGTTTTCCTTTTAGGCTACTGAGTGATATTTCTGATGTTTTTAAGTCTAAACCGGGTTGCAGGGCGTTTACTAATGCGCTTTTTCCTACGCCGGAATGTCCTGATAATAGGTTGATTTTACCTTGCATTTCGGCTTTTAGGTTTTCTATTCCTTCTTTTGTGATTGCTGAGGTGTCAATACATTTATATCCCAAAGGTTCATAAATGCTTTTTAAGTAGTTTGCGTATTCTATTGTTTTTTCTTCGTAAAGGTCTATTTTGTTAAAAACTATTATGCAAGGGATTCCGTATGCTTCACAGGTGAGGAGAAATCTGTCTATAAAGCCTGTGCTTGTTCTTGGCAAGACACAGGTTATTATCAATAAGGCTTGGTCAAGGTTTGAGGCTATTATATGGGTTTGTTTTGAGAGTTTGGCTGATTTTCTTATGATATAGTTCTTTCTTGGCTCTATTTTGCAAATCAATCCTTGAGAGGTTTCTGTTTCAGGTATGTATTCTACTCTGTCGCCTACGGCAATAGGGTTTGTTGATTTTATTCCGCTGATTTTAAACTTGCCTTTTATGTAACAATTCTCTTCTTTTCCTTCTTCATCTCTAACGATGTAGTTGCTTCCTGTAGTTTTTATTACAATGCCTTTTTTCATTTAATTTTGCTTGTTTCAAGATTCAAAGATAGTTTATTTTTTTATAACAGAATAAGTTTGCGTTTTTTTTTGTATTTTTGCCAAGATGAGAAGTAGTGATTTGTTTTAAAATTTTTGATTTAAAGAATGAAGAATATAAGAAACTTTTGTATAATAGCACATATTGATCATGGTAAAAGTACTTTGGCAGATAGATTATTGGAATTCACTAATACCATCTCTCAAAGAGATATGGAGGCTCAGGTATTAGACGATATGGATTTGGAAAAGGAGAGAGGGATTACGATAAAGAGCCATGCTATTCAAATGAATTATAAATATGAGGGAGAGAATTATGTTCTTAACCTTATTGATACTCCGGGTCACGTTGACTTTTCTTACGAAGTGTCTCGTTCTATTGCTGCTTGTGAAGGTGCTTTGTTAATTGTAGATGCAACACAAGGTATTCAAGCTCAAACAATTTCAAATTTGTATCAAGCAATAGATAATGATTTGGAGATTATTCCTATTCTTAACAAAATGGACCTACCTGCTGCTATGCCAGAGGAGGTAATGGATCAAATAATTGATTTGATTGGTTGCAAGCCTGAGGATATTATTCCAGCGAGTGGTAAAACAGGAATGGGAGTTGAAACAATTTTAGAAAGAATTATTAAGACTATTCCTGCTCCAAAAGGAGAGCCGGAAGCACCTTTGCAAGCTTTGATTTTTGACTCTGTGTTCAATTCTTTCAGAGGTATTATTTCTTATTTTAGAATAATGAATGGAAGTATTAAAAAAGGGGATAAGGTTAAGTTTGTCAATACAGGAAAAGAGTATATAGCAGATGAAATAGGCGTTTTGGGATTGAAGTTAATACCAAGACAAACTCTTTCTTGTGGAGATGTTGGATATATTATTTCTGGTATTAAAACTTCTTCTGAGGTTAAGGTAGGAGATACTATTACTTCGGTTGCTAACCCTTGTGAAAGTGCAATTGCGGGATTTGAGAACGTGAAACCAATGGTCTTTGCAGGTATTTATCCTGTTGATTCTGATGATTATGAAGAGTTAAGAGCTTGTATTGAAAAGCTTCAACTTAATGATGCTTCACTTACTTTTGAACCTGAAAGTTCTTTAGCTTTGGGATTTGGATTCCGTTGTGGTTTCTTGGGACTTTTACACATGGAAATCATACAAGAACGTTTGACAAGAGAGTTCAATATGGACGTTATCACAACTGTGCCAAACGTTAATTATAAGGTATATACTACAAAAGGAGAGGTAATAGATGTTTATAACCCATCTGGATTGCCAGAACCAAATTACATAGATTATATTGAAGAACCTTATATCCATGCTTCTATCATTACAAAGACAGAGTTTATAGGTCCAATTATGACACTTTGTATAGATAAGAGAGGTATTTTGAAAAATCAACATTACCTTTCAACAGACAGAGTTGAGATAACTTTTGAATTGCCTTTGGGTGAAGTTGTGTTTGATTTCTATGATAAATTGAAATCTATATCAAAAGGTTATGCTTCTTTTGATTATCACCCATCAGACTTTAAACGTTCTAAATTAGTTAAGTTAGAAATCCTTTTAAATGGTGATGGAGTAGATGCTTTATCTACTTTGACACACTTTGATAATGCTTATCCTTTGGGACGTAGAATGTGTGAAAAGTTGAAAGAACTTATCCCAAGACAACAATTTGATATTGCAGTGCAAGCAGCAATAGGTTCAAAAATCATAGCGAGAGAAACTGTAAAAGCAGTTAGAAAAGACGTAACAGCGAAATGCTATGGAGGAGATATTTCTCGTAAAAGAAAATTGTTAGAAAAACAAAAAGAAGGAAAGAAAAGAATGCGTCAAGTAGGAAATGTTGAGGTTCCTCAATCGGCATTCCTTGCAGTTTTAAAACTTGATTAAAAAATAAAAAAAAGAGATATGTCAGAATTATTAGTATTTATCTTAATTATTGTTGCCTTAGTTGTTATACTTATAGTATTTCTTTATCAAAACAACTCAACAGTTAAGACTTTTGTAGAAAATGAACAAAAGAAAACAATTCTTGAAATACAAAAAATTCAAGAAAGCGAAGTAAGAAAAGTTGTAACTCCTATTCAACTTCAGGCTTACGAACGTTTAGTTCTTTTTTTAGAAAGGATGACTCCAAACAACTTAGTTTTGCGTTGCTATCAAGCAGGAATGACAACTCAACTCTTAAAAGACGTAATGATACAAAACATAAGAGATGAGTTTGAACACAATCTTTCTCAACAACTTTATATTTCTGAACAAGCTTGGGTTTATATCAAAAACGCAAAAGAAGATATGATAAATACAATCAACTCAATACAACCAAAAAGCAAAGAAGAACAATTAACACCTACTGCTTTTGCGGGAGCTTTGTTTGAGTTGTTGGCAGGAAGAGAAAGTCAAATAGAATTAGCACAAGACTTCTTAAAGAAAGAAATACAACAAAAGTTTCAATAAATGAACTTGCGTGAGCTTGTTGAGAGGTTAAATCTTAAAGTCTTTTCTTGCGAAAATCTTTTAGAAAGAGAATTTGAAGGAGTCTATGTCTGCGATTTGTTAAGTGATGTATTAGGAAATGCAAAGCCAAAACAAATTTGGGTAACCTTGCAAACTCACAAAAATATCGTAGCAATAGCTCATTTAAAAGGTTTATCGTGTGTGATTTTGGTAAAAGGATTAGAGCCAAATGAAGATACGATTTCAAAAGCAGAAAAAGAAAATGTAATTCTCTTAGGAACAGAGAAACAAACCTTTGATTTAGCAGGAGAATTACATGCTTTATTTTGTCAAAGCTAAGAGATATGAAAACCTTATCGCTACATCTTTTAGACTTACTTGCAAATTCTGTTTCGGCACAGGCAAATGAAATAGAAATAAGGGTAAAAGATAGTCTTAAAGAAAACATTTATTTGTTTGAGATTAAGGATAATGGTTGCGGAATAAAGCAAGAAGATATTGAAAAGGTAGCAGATGCTTTTTTTACAAGCCGTACTCAACGTAGAGTTGGATTAGGTTTAGCTCTTATAAAGATGAAAACAGAGCAATGTGCGGGAGGAATGAATATAACAAGCACTTGTGGAAAGGGAACTAAATTAACTTATTGGTTTACTCACGACAATATAGATAGACCTCCATTAGGAGATATTGAAGAGAGTATTGTTATGGCTTGTACAATGAATGAAAACATAGACTTAAAGTATGTGCATATTACAGATAAGGGAGAATATGTTTTTGATACAAAGGAGATTAAAAATGTCTTGGAAGGCTTTCCTATAAGTAATATAAAAATTCAAAAGGCCTTAAAGGAGTTTATAAAAAACAAATTATTAGAGATATCAGTAAACGAATAAAAAATATAAAACGATGAGTTTAGAAGAAAAAATAAACGCTGACATCAAAGCCTCAATGTTAGCAAAAGATAAAAGAAAATTAGAAGCATTAAGAGCAGTAAAATCAGCACTTTTATTATTAAAGACAAACGGAACAGGAAAAGAAATAACTCAAGAAGACGAGATAGCACTTTTACAACGCTTAGTAAAACAAAGAAAAGAGTCCGCCTCACTTTATAAAGAACAAGGAAGAGAAGACCTTTATGAAGAAGAATTTTATCAACAAGGCATAATAGAGGCATATCTTCCTGAACAATTAAGCGAAGAAGAAATAGAAGAAACTTTAAAGCAAATAATAGCAGATACTCAAGCCACTTCAATGAAAGATATGGGTAAAGTAATGGGACAAGCTCAAAAGATATTTGCAGGAAGAGCCGATAACAAACTTGTATCTACCTTAGTAAAACAACTTTTATCATAAAAATGAAACACAACATAATAAGATATTTCGCTGTAATACTGATTTTGCTTTTTGTCTCTTCGTGTTCAGTTACCAAAAAGACAAAACAACAAGAGGTAATAATAGAAAAAGAAGATAAATGTAAATATGAAACATTTACCTCTCGCTATAAAGGCAGTTATAACGGAATACCTTTTAAAATTCAAGTAAGAGCCGCTTACGATAGTGTCATTTGGTGTAGCCTTTCCGCGCTTTCAATGGAAGCAGGGCGTATGTTAATTACCAACGACAGCGTTTTTGTAATGAATAAGATTAACAAAGAAGTCTATAAAAAATCAAAAAACGAACTATCCATACTCTTACAAGAAGATTTGAGTAATCCAGTTTTAGAAAAGATGATTGTAGATAGTCTTTCTTTTGAAAAACATCTTTCACTCAAAACAAAACCACTCATAGACTTAGTAATAAAAAAGACAATAGATAAAAACTCCAATCAAAACTACAATATAAATCTCTCATTAGGCAAAACAAAATACCTACTCGATGTTTTACAAGAATCTATTGAATATAACAAAACACAACAATACCCTTTTAATATACCCTCTTCATACAAAATCAAATAGCAAATGGCAGAAAATTACATCACAGTAGAGAATGTAAGTAAGAGTTTTGGAGAAAAAGAGCTTTTTTCTTCTATTGGATTTGGTATAAACAAGGGACAAAAAATTGCACTTGTGGCTGAGAACGGTAGCGGAAAGACTACTCTTCTTAAAATAATCGCTAACAAAGAAATTGCAGACAATGGAACAGTTTCTTTCCGAAAAGGAATTACCATTTCTTACCTTGAACAACACCCTTTGCAGGCAGAAACCTCTACAATAATGGACGTGCTGTTCAATTCCTCAACTCCACTTATGCAAACCGTAAAACGCTATCAACAAGCCCTACTTAACAGCACTAAAAATGCCGATGAGGTTTCCGAAAAAGAACTAAGCGAAGCTATTTTAGAGATGGATTGTCAAAATGCGTGGAATTACGAAAGTCAAATAAAAGAAATCTTAGGCAAATTAAACATTACCGACCTCACAAAAAATGTTTCCACTCTTTCGGGAGGGGAAAAAAAGAAGGTTGCTTTGTGTGCAACCCTTATTAGTAAGAGTGAAGTACTTCTTTTAGATGAACCAACTAACCATTTGGACATAGAAATGATAGAATGGTTAGAAGAATATCTCAACACAGCCAATCAAAGTATTTTATTTGTATCTCACGATAGATATTTTATAGATAAAGTCAGCACAGATATATATGAATTAGACAGAGGACAGATTTGTAAATATGAAGGAAAGTTTGACTACTATTTAGAAAAGAAAGCTGAACGCCAACAACAAGAATCTGTAACCTTAGCTAAAGCAAAGAATCTATACAAGAAAGAATTAGAATGGATTCGCAGAATGCCACAAGCACGAGGTACTAAATCACGAGCAAGAATTGACGCATTCAACGAACTAAAAGAAACAATATCCAACGTAAGTGTTACACAAAGTGCAGAACTTACAGTTAAGGCTCAAAGAATAGGCGGAAAAATTTTAGAACTCAACAATATCAATAAATCTTTTGGCAATAGAAAGATAATAGATGATTTTTCGCATATTTACAAAAAGGGAGATAAAATAGGTATAATAGGAAAAAATGGTTGTGGAAAGACTACTTTGTTGGAAATAATCACTGAAAAAATAAGACAAGACTCAGGAAAAGTAACACTTGGACAAACAATTAAAATAGGCTATTATACACAAAATCCAATAGAAGAAAAACCAGATACAAAGGTTATTGATATTGTAAAAAAAATCAGCGAACATATTCAATTAGCTGATGGAACTGCAATGGGGGCAAGCCAATATCTCACTCATTTTGGAATACCTCCTTATAAGCAACATACACATTATGGAAATCTTTCAGGAGGTGAAAAAAGACTTTTAAATCTTTTGTGTATTCTTATTTCCAATCCTAACTTCCTTATACTAGATGAGCCAACAAATGATTTGGATATTTACACTCAAATGAAACTTGAAACATTCCTTGAACAATATCAAGGTTGTTTAATGGTTGTTTCCCACGACAGACACTTCCTTGATAGGATTGTATCTCAATTATTTGTTTTCAAACCAGAGGGAAAAATCAAGGAATTTCCAGGAAACTATACTGATTACTTGATTAAAGAGAAAGAGGAAAATAAACAAAAGAAACAAGAAACAGAAAAGAAAGAAAATTCATTTGTTTTAAAGAAAAAAGATACTAAAACAAAGGTTAAACTCACATATAAAGAACAAAAAGAAAAAGAAACCATAGAAGAGACTTTGCCAATTTTGGAATCAAGAAAGGAAGAAATAGAACAACTATTGTCTTCTGGCGAATTGGCGAATGAAAGTCTTTTAGAAAAAACACAGGAGTACCAATTACTACTTAGCGAAATAGAGGAAAAAGAATTTAGGTGGTTAGAACTTTGTGAAAAGGAACAATGAAAAGAAAAAATAAATTAGAAGAAAAATTAGAATTCGAACAAATCCTACAATCGATTAAAGAGTGCTGTATTTCTGATTCGGCAAAACGTATCGTAGATAGGATAAAATTCAATCGTTCAAAAGATGCGATTGAAAGAGAGTTAGGATTAGTAGAAGAATTCCTTAATATGATTCTTTCTAATAAACAATATCCAACAGAAGACTACTTTGACATGACAGAAGCGCTTGTGAGAATAAAAATTCCTGGCACTTTCATTTCGCAAACTTCGCTTTTTGAACTATGGCGTTCGCTAAGAACTATCACAAATTGGATAAAATTCCTTTCTAATTCACAAGATAATCACCCCTTACTTTATTCTTTGAGCGAGGGTGTGGAAGTAGATGATGTAATACTTAAAAATTGCAGAACAATACTTTCAGAAGATGGAGAAATATTAGATAATGCTTCTGATGAACTTTTTGTTATAAGAGTAAGTATAAGGCGTAAACAAGCAGAGGTTGAAAAGAGAATAAGAAAACTATTAAATCATTCTAAACAACAAGGTTGGACAGCGGCAGATGCTGAACTTACAATAAGAAACGGCCGACCTGTTATTCCAATTACTTCTTCTAACAAACGTAGGTTGCAAGGTTTTGTTCACGATGAGTCATCTACGGGACAAACTTCCTATATTGAACCTGCAGAAATAGTAGAATTAAATAACGAATTAAGGGAATTGGAATTTGCACAAGCAAGAGAAATTGTTAAAATCTTAACTCAATTTACTGAAACTTTAAGACCATTTATTGATTCCTTAATTCATTCGTATAAATTCTTAATTCGCATAGATTTTATTCAAGCAAAAGCAAAGTATGCTTATAAAATAAAGGCAGGAAAGCCTATAATAAAAACAGAAAGCAAAGGATTTGTTTGGTATGATGCACGACACCCATTGTTAGAAGAAGCATTAAAAGCAAATAATAAAGAAATCATACCTTTAAAGATAGAACTTAGCGAATCAAATCGAATACTTATTATTTCAGGACCAAATGCAGGAGGGAAATCTGTTTGTTTGAAAACAGTAGGACTACTACAGTATATGTTGCAATGTGGTATTTTGGTTCCTATGAAGCAGACTTCTGAGTTTACTATATTCGATAGAATTTTTATTGATATGGGAGATGAGCAGAGTATAGAGAATGATTTAAGTACTTATTCATCTCACCTTTTGAATATGAAGAATTTGACAGAAAAAGCAAATAGTGGTTGCCTTTTTCTTATAGATGAATGTGGTACAGGTACTGATCCTAGTATTGGTGGTGCGATTGCAGAATCTGTTTTGGAGTATTTAAATTCCAAAGGTGCGTATGGAATAGTTACAACTCACTATTCAAATCTTAAACTCTTAGCAGAAAAACACGAATCCATAGTAAATGGTGCAATGCTTTTCGATACCACTAAAATGAAACCCCTTTTCCAACTTTCAATAGGAAAGCCAGGAAGTAGTTTTGCCTTTGAAATAGCAAAGACAATCGGACTTCATCCACTTATTATAGAGTCTGCTTCCAATAAAGTAGGACAAGGATTTATGGATTTTGAACAAAGCCTTCAACAACTTGAAGTAGATAAAATAGAAATTAAGAATAAACAAGAGATTATAAAGGTTCAAGACGAATTATTAAACGATTTAGTAAATCAATACAAGACTAAACTTGCGGAAATTACACAAAAAGAAAAGGAAATATTACATCAAGCAAAAACTCAAGCAAAACAAATTCTGCAAGGAGCCAATAAACGAATTGAGAATACTATAGAAAAAATAAAAACTTCCAAAGCAGAGAAACAACAAACTCAACAAGCTCGTCAATCACTACAAGAAGAAGTAAAAACAATAGAGAAAGATATACAACAATTAGAACAGCAAATAGAGGCTACTTCAACTACAAAACAAGAAACGTCAACTTCTACAAATATTCCTTTTGACAATACTCCTCTAAACGTAGGCGATATTGTTTTAATAGAAAATAGTAATAATTATGCTACAATAAAAGAAATAAGACGTAATAAAGTTGAGGTAGAATGCGGAGAGCTGCAATTAAGTTTACCATTGTCTAAAATAAAAAAAGTAAACAAACAATCATATTTAAAGCAACAAAAAAGCAATAAATCCGTAAAAACAAAAAATACTCAAAACAATACAATATTTGAGAATATAAATGAGTTAAGAGCACGATTTACTTATCAACTTGACTTGAGAGGTTGTAGAGCGGATGAAGCTCTTAGTAAATTATCAAAACACATAGACCAAGCAAGACTATTAGGGGAAAGCGAACTATCAATCTTGCATGGAAAAGGAGACGGTATACTAAAAACGGTTATAAGAAACTATTTAAAAGAACATACCGAAATAGAAAGTTATAAAGCGGCTGCAGTAGAATTTGGAGGCGAAGGAATAACACAAATAAAACTAAATTAGAAAAACAAAAGACAAAGAAATAGTGTCTTAAATTAAAGAAACAAATTTTTAAAACAAAGAATAAAAATATTAAAATAAAGAAATGGGTAATCTATTCAAAAACACAAGGAAAGCGATAGCGATTACACTATCAATATTATTTGGCTTAAATGTTCAAGCCCAAGTTCCAACAGGCCATAATTTGGATTTCTCAACAGGAGGTTACATAAACTGGTCTGCTAAAACAGGAAACTATGGTAGTTCTTCCTCAAATAATGCAGTATTTAACTGGACATCATCGTGGTCAGACCCAACAGTCCCATCAGATAATGGAGGAAAATTTTTCATTGTTTACGACCAAAGTAGTGGTACAGACTCTTATTCAGGAGGACAATTACCAAAAGTGCCACCAGGATATACACATTCATCTCAAATTAATAACTCATACGGAGGAACAAACTGTTCACAACTTGAATACACAATGGAAGTAACTTTGGAAAATTGTTTATTGACATTCAAATACTCAATGATATTAGAAGCTCCTAATCACAGTGGATATGAAAACCCAACTTTCCAAATTGATGTTATGAAGCATAACTCTGCAAATGGAGCTATGTTAAATGAATTAGTTGCCCCTTGTGCATTCTTTGAAAACGTGGGAATGACAACACTTCCTCAAACACAACCTGAAGTTTGGCATACATCACCAACAAGTAGCGCTTGGATTTGGAGTGAATGGCAAGAAATTAAAATTAACCTTGCAAAATTCGTAGGAGATAGAATAACAATACGCGTAAGATTAGGAGACTGTTCATTCTCTGCACACGGTGGTTATGGTTATTTTACAGCTAAAGCAGAGCCAGCCTTAATTAGCACACCTGGTTGTGCAGGATACGGCGGAGATATAGTAACAGTAGCATCAGCTCCAGACGGCTTTGATACATACAAATGGTTTGAAGTGTCTTCAACCTTCCTATCACAAGACGAATTGGCAGTCCTAGATGCCAACTCTAATTCTTTGAGTAGCGAAAGAGACCTAGTAGTAACCGAAGCCATGATGGGCAATGCTCAAGAAAAATTCTATGCGGTAAAACTAGTATCTCCAAGAACCCAAACTACCCGTCCAAACTGCGTAGCCTATATTACAACAAAGATACTAGACGTACGTCCAATCTTTGACAATCTTACCTACATACAGGCTACACCAACAAGCCCATTAGGCCAAACAATCTTTATGGTAAACGATGTACAAGCCTCAGCTGCCCCATTATATTGGCAAAAATACGACTTTGGTGATGGCACTACACCAATAGAAATTGAATATCGCTTTGACGTAAACGCATATAAATGGCTGCCAATTAATGCCGACCAAAATACAGCTACTACATTTGAATACGATGCCACAGGAAGTGTAGAAAGAATCCTACATACCTACGCAACACACGGAACATATACCTATACAAGAACAGTACGTGTATCAGAAAACTTTGAAGACGAAAACGCAGAATACTGCGAAAAAAGCGAAACATTAGAAGTCATAGTACCAAAAGTACCATCCCTACTATTAGAAGGCGATGATGAAATCTGTATAAACACAGAAACCACTATTACAGCTAGCTCACCAGAAGACGAAAACACAAACAACCTAACATACCAATGGTGGTACTCAACTCAAGACATAACAACAGAAGCCCCAATCTTTGAAGGCACCCAATACACTCAATTATTCACCGCAGAAACCACCTTCAAAGTAAAAGTAACAAACCAAGAAACAGGCTTTAACCGAATAGAAGAATTCACTGTAAAAGTAGAACCATTCCCAGACATCACACTATCTGGTGCTACTCAACTATGCATGGGAGAAGCAGCTAACATAACAGCCACAGACGCTACTGGCGCCACAGTAGCCATGCAATGGTCTTTTGTTCAACCAAACGAAAATACAGTAATCACAAATCCATCAACTAGCCCAGTATTAACCTTTACACCAACCACAGACACAACAGTCTATTTATTAGCCCAAACAGCACAAGGTTGCTTCGCATGGAAAAGTATAGACATATACATCACTAATCCAATCGCAAATATTTCAAAAACAAAAATTTGCGAAGGTGAATCAGTTACCTTAACAGGAAGTGCTGCAGAAACATATAGTTGGGAAGCCGACCCAGCCGACCCAGCATTATCACACAATAATCAAAGCACAAGTCCTGTTACAGTTACACCAGCTCAAAGTACAACCTACACAATGCGTGGATATGGCGAAACAGGCTGCTTTACAGAACGCACAGTATCAGTTACAGTTTTACCATACCCAACCCCAGTAATATCATACTCACCTGGATATGTAGACGTAGATGACCCAACTCTAGCCCTAAGAGACGAATCCCTTAATTCAGCAAGCTCACTATGGACATTCCCAGACGGCTCAACCTCAAATGCTCGTTCACTAAATCACAGATTCAATGACTTAAGTGGCGAAGCAGTATGGATACACCTAGAAACAGCTAACGAATTAGGCTGTTCAGATACAACCTCAGTCACAGTACCAATAGAACTATTTGCAGTATGGGTACCAAACGCCTTCACACCAAACGGAGACGGAGTAAACGACCTATTCTACTTTATAAGCCTTAACCAATTAGAAGACGTAAGCTTTGACATTTTCAATAGATACGGAGAAAGAATCCACAGCGCTTATGCAAAAACATTAGACTCATCCAACCAACAAGAAATCATAGAAACATTTGCATGGGACGGCACCTATAAAGGCTCTAAAGTTCCGACAGGTACATATATTTATAGACTTTCGTACAAGAGACTTGGCAATACAAGAGTCTATGACACAACAGGAACAATCAATGTGATACAATAATAACGAACGATAAAACCCAAACCCTAAATAAAGCAAAGAAATAGAAAATTATTTCTTTGCTTTATTTTTTTCTTTCTAAGAAATAAATTAGCAAATCTAAGACTTAATTTTTAAATTTGCAGTTGCATAACAATATTGTATGAAACAAAGCAAGAAAAACTATTTTTTTGTACCCCGTATTGGCGAAAAATATCACGAAGGCTTCAATGGAATACGCACACTTGTAGTAGGCGCCTATCACATCTGCTATGAAAATTGTCAATTCAAAGACTTGTGTTGCGATGTCGATACAATAAAAAAAATGGACTATAAATGCCCAAAATATAAAGACGTTCCATTTTATGAAAAAGCAGAAGACCAACTTTGTTTACATAACAGCAATATAATAGAGATAAATTCCTATTGCGAAGACGAAGCACGCTACCCCGTTTACTCAGCATTCACACGCTATATGTTAAACAAAAAACAAGGGCTTACCACAGAACAAAAATATAGCTTTTGGGAAAACGTAGCATTCTATAATTTCTATCAATGTTTCTCACCCTCAGACCTTTTACCACAAGGCGTAGAATTAGAAGACATGAATAAAAATGCCTTAAAAGCCTTTTCGCAACTACTAAAAGAAATAAACCCACAACTAATCTATGTTTGGACAAAAGGAGTAAGCGATGCAATCGACAAAACCCTTAAAAAAATACCAGGACTCAAAAAAGAATCCATAGTTCGCGAACACTCCACAATGGAAATCTACCTTTACTCATACAATTATAAAACAAATACAGTTACAATTCAAGACATACAAAACTATTTACACAAATCCCTACCACAAAGACAAATAACACTCAATCAAGACGGAGAAAAGAAAAACTTTCTTTCAATAGAAAAAGTCATTTTCAACGCAATAAAAAGAGGAAGTATGCAATTTGAAAATGGAGAACTTGTTATACCATTTTCTGCCAAAGAACAAGAATGTGGATATATATTACGTCTACTGAAATACTATTATAATTTTAAAGATTGGGAAGAAATAGAACAAATAATTTCTAAATATAAGAGAAATGGAGAGAAGTTAAAAAATCTGAAATCACTAAGAGCATATAACAATATCAATAAAGATATAAAATATATAGAAGAATTAGAAAATAATATCTTTGAACGCATTTAGCAAGTAAAAATATTATAGGAAATTTAATAGATTATAATAATGTCAGACAAAAAGGTTGAAGATTTGAAAGAAGAGAAAAAATCAAAAAGTATAAAACAAACACTGAAACGTTATCAAATCTTAGATAAATTACTTTGTGATAAGTCTGGATATAATATGAATTCATTAGTAAATGAAGTTAATAAGAGATTGCCAGACGAAGAAAAAGTTGTTAGACGTACTATTGAAAAAGATTTAAAACTATTTCAAGAAATATTCAATGTAAAGATAATAAAAGATGCTTCACAAAGGCGACGATATCCAGATGTTATTAACTCTGTATTTAAAGAAATTTATGTAAAGGATAAAATTCCTAAATTAGAAGAACTTGGGAAAAACCTCTCTTATTATAAAGGAGAAGTATTTGAGACTCCGACAAGATTGATTAAAGATTTAGGAATTAACATTTCTGAGAAAAAATATATAATTTTTGATTATAATGAAGGATTAGTAAATAAAGAAATGTTAGGAGATTTACTTCTAAAAATAAAACAAAAGAAGACAATATCCTTACGTTATAAACCTTTTAAAGAAGAAGAACAAGAAAAAATAGTTTTTCCTTATTTACTTAAACAATATAATAATCGTTGGTTTTTATTTGCTGGAAATGCTGAAAATAATACAGATTATAAAATAATTAATTTTGCATTAGATAGAATAGTTTTAGGGAGTGTTAAAACAAATACAGAAATTCCTTATAAACCATGTAAGATAGATTTAAAAGCACGTTTCGAAAAAATTGTAGGAGTAACTTATTTAGAAGATGAAGAAGAATTAGAAATTTTTTTGTGGGCAAAAAAATATGCGTTTAACTATATAAGAACAAAACCGATACATTCCACACAAAAGGAAGTAGAAGCAAAAGACTATAAAGAAGAATACAAAAATTTAGCTGATGACGGTGTATTTTTTACCATAAAATGTATTCCTAATAGAGAACTTTATAATTTATTATCCTCTTTTGGAGACGAGTTAATCGTGCTAAAACCAGAAAAAGTTAGAGAAAAAATGCACGAAAGGGTAAAAAAAATGGAAGAAAATTATAAAATCACATAAAATAGTTAAAACAAATTATTTCTTGATTATCAATTAAATAAAATGTAATTGCGAATTATTAGTTCGATCCTATTGTTTAGAGATTTTGGTGGTTTAAAAAAGGATGCTATTTTTGCAAACGAAAACAAAAAAATCTAAAATTATGAACAGTACACAAGCAAAAGGAATTCTAAAGGTCTTGGTCGGAGTAGCAATCTTAGTACTTGTAGGAAGTAAGGCTAAGAGAGCGTAGACTATCAAGGCAACAGAGTGCTCTCTGCATAGCATACCATATTCTTCTCTGTTGCTTTTTTCAAGAATAATAAAAACCAAATAAAAAAAGACACGATATGAAAAAGTACAACCAAAACATTTCGTCAGAGTTGTCAAACAAAGACACCTGGCAAACCATAGGAACAATAATCGGAGAAAAGATCTCAGACATTATAGATGTCATAGTAGATAGTATCTATGGTGAAACAAAAGAGAAGTAAAGATGAAAGAAGTAGTAAAAGTCGCAGTGCCAGCAATAGCAGTTGCTGCCGCTGTAACACTCCTAAAAATAGGAGCAAAGAACTTAGGTCTTTAAAAAAGACGTAAGTGTGTTTGGAGGGCAGGACCATCTTTCCTAAACTCCAAACATTTGAAATAAATAATACAATAATAATTGAAATTATGGGAAGAGAAAATAAAGATAAAGAAGGATTAAAATGGAGCGACAATGTGAAATTTCATCCTTGGGTTGGCGAAGATTATAAAAATGGTATTGTAGGATACGATGAAAACGGTATTATACAATATGGAGAAAGCGAAGGAGAAGGTAAAAAAATACTTGTTTTAGGAGAAAGTCACTATTGTTATGATGAATCAGAAGCAATACCAGAACTTACAAACGATATTATAAAAGATTTGATTGCTCCTGAAAGTGAATGGGAACCATACAAAAACACCTATACAAAGTTCATTAAATCCTTGACAGGATATATAGATGAATTAGATGATGAAGTAAAAAAAGAAGCTTGGCAACATATAGCGTTTTACAACTATGTACAAGAGCCCATTACAGGACCAAGAATTGCACCAAGTAAAGAAGATTTCTCAAATTCAGTAGTGGCATTTGAAGAAATCTTAGATAAACTTAATCCTGATTTAGTTATTATATGGGGGAAGCGATTATACAATAATTTACCACAAGACTTAGTAAATTATAAGGGAGATAATTTGGAAGATTTGGAAGCGAAAATATACGATTATCTATTTGAGGATATAGAAATATGGTCCTATAAAGGAGAAAAACTTATTGTTTTCTTGCCTATTGTACATCCGGCTGCAGCAATGTTTGAAATTTATTTTTGGAGTAAAGTTATCCAAGGGTTTATAGTCAAAAAATATGAATAGTTTATGAAAAACAAGATAGAGAAAATATATATACCAAAATTTTTACAAAATCGTCTTGATATTGATTTAACTAAAACTAGAGGAATATTAGACTTTAAACTATCTTCTCTCTTTGAAATAATAGATTGCAACGAAACAATCCCTATTTTAAAAGTAAAAAAAGAGTGCACAGAATATTATTTCTTTCTTTGTAAAAATAATAACACTAAAATTTCATATAAATTATATGGTTTTAAATGTGGAGATAGCATAGTTCCTTCATACAATGAGAATGTTTATATTGCAAATAAAAAAATATTATTGCAAAATGCAAAAAAGTTAGGAGAACCAGATATAGAAACTTTCTTGTCTCTTGTAGATATAAATGATAATATCCTTAATAAATTTAATGATTTTTTATGGATTGATAAAATAAAAATAGATTTGGGTATGGGAAAGGATGAATTCCTTATAAAGCATATCGCATATTCTTTATATTTAACACTAAAAAGAACATCCTCAGAATTTCAAGAGAATGATTTATGTTTAACAAAAGAACAGTTGGAACATCAATGTGAAAGTTTAAGCGATACTTACTTTACGCATTATAATGATTTTATTATAATGCATTCTGCATTATATCATAAAGGGGATGATGTGTATGTAATATTCAAAAAAGGAGAGAATAAATTAAAATTATTTGATCTCCAATCAAGTAAGAAATCTTTTTTTGATGAAAATCATATAATAAAAAACATAAAGAAATTACCTAATCTATATTTGCCATTTGAGAAACTTAGCGATGTGTTATTTCAATATGATAAGTTAGCACTAGAAGATATAGAAAAAAATAGACATATTTTGTTGGAACATCCAGAAAGAAAACAAGAATTGTTAAAAGAATTGAAAATAGAATATAGAACAAAACAAGAAAATGAAAAAGAAATATTAGACCTTAATGAAAGTGATTCAGATAAATATAAAGAGAAACTTGTTGAACTAATAAAAATTGCAGGGAAAAAAACAATAACCAATTATAGATATGCATATCCATATGTTTACATTGATAATATGGGCGATTATAATAGTTTCTTGTTACCGATAGGTTATAATCTTGTTGCTGTTATTAAAAAGAATCCGAAAAAGAGAAATCAAGACGAGATTAGTTATAGTATACCTACTTTACTTACTACAAAAATGGCTATATCTCAATTACGACATTTTCATCCTGTTGGCAATGATTGGGTAACACTAGAAGTTGTAAATAAGAAATTAAATGAGATTAGATGCCAATAATCTCAAAAATAAACAAAGGAGTCAAAATAAAAGGTGAAAGAATATGTTTATGAAGTGTTTGTTTGATATTTTTAAGCTTTAATCTAATTATTCCTTTTATTATTTCTAACTTTAAAAAATCACACAGAATAGCAACAAATTTGCAACAATGTTATTATTATGAATTTTGTTCAAATTAGAAGTCGTACTTTTGAAGAAAAAAACAATCAAAATATGAATAGCGTTGTGAAATTCAAGCCTTGGGTAGGAGAAAACTACGAAAAAGGAATTCTTCAAGGCAAAAAGCTAATGATATTAGGAGAAAGTCATTATTGTGCAAACCCTGAAACAGAAGCAACAAAAGATATAACAATCAAAGTTATAGAAGATTTGCTTGACCCTTTGAGTGAACACGAAGGATATAAGAATACTTATACCAAATTCGCAAAATCATTTATTGGTAACATAGAATATAATCAAAAAAACAAGGAAGAATTTTGGCAACACGTCTTATTTTACAACTATGTGCAAACTCCAATCACAGGAACAAGAATTGCTCCAAGCGAAAGCCAGTTTCAAGAATCTGAAAAAGCATTCTTTGAAATTCTTTCGCAATATCAGCCCGACCTTGTAATAGTTTGGGGTAAGAGACTATACACTAATCTTCCTCAAAAGGGAAAACAACTTTCTGATTTAGGGATAACACAAGGCGAATACGCAGGTAATGCCACTGAAATATGGAGCTATCAAATCGGGACAAAGACAATAGCCCTTATGCCAATCACACACCCATCGGCAGGCTATGAATTAGAATTACATAATGCCTTTATAAGAGAATTTATCAAACAATATTAAAGCATAAACTATGAGTCGTATAGAAGTAAGAATGGTACGTTGCCGTGATTGTGGAGAAGTCTTTCCTGTAACGGGAGGATTTATCCCCGCAGAGTGTGTTGATAAAACTTGTCCTAAATGTGGCAGTAAGAGAACGCACTTTTCTACAATAGAAGACATAAAATATAGAATTAGATTTGCAAAAGATTATCTAAAAACGAAGAAAACTTCCTCTGGCTCGAAATAGTCGTAATCAGAGCAAGTAAACAAGAGTTTTTAGTCAATTTTTCAAAGGAGCTTTTTATGTATTTTGAATAATAAAATTCTTTTTTCTTAAAATCAAAATCCCAAATACTGCGAAAAAATCGAGCAGTGATTTTCTTCCTTGCAAATTCTTTAAGCATTTCAATTTAAGCAAAATACTGCTAATCAGTGATTTATCACTTTTAAAGCCTTTTTAAACACCTTTTAAAGCCAAAAAACAGCGTTTTTTTACTTGATTTTGGCAAAATTAAACGCCGTTTTTTTGAAATTAAACGCCGTTTAAAAAAAATTAAACGGCGTCTGGTGAAAATTAATCAGCGTTTTCTAAAAATCAACCTTCGTTTTAGTGAAATTACCCTCAATTTTCGTCAATTTTTTCAATGAATTGAAGCATTTTTCTTTAAGAAAATATGTTTATTAGGGGTTTAAAATGAATGTAAAATACCTTTAAAGAAATTTTTGTAGTTATTATTTTTTTTATACCTTTGCAAGTAAGTTATTAACCCTTAAAATAGGAGGAAACAAAAGAGAAAAAGAATAATTACAATTAAGACTTAGTAATTTAATACGAAATATAAAAGCGTTTTTTGCTTATACTTAGTTATATGAAACCTCGAAAATTTCATACAAGTTAGTCAAAAGATAAGCCGAAAATGCTCGCGATGTGTATCGTGGGCTTTTCTTATTTGACTAACGGGTAGTTTCGAGGACCTCATATAACGATAAGAAATGAAGTCCACGATTTTTTTTATACCCTTTTGAAGAGTAAAAAAATTAAGATATGCGACAAATTTGCGACAAATAGCATTTGGACTTGTAAGGCAAAGAATGAACTTGTAATTTTGAAAACTTAATTTTTTTAAATAAAGATATGAGTCAGTTAATCACACACAACGGAGAATTAGTGAGAATCAATCCAGAACAAAGAAACAGGATTGAAGTTTCCAAAGACGGAGGTCGCATTTGGCGATTGAGGTATCAAGCGAGTGTTTGCGGTGATTTTATTGAGCTAAACGATGCAGGCACAGAAATAATCGCAACAACAACAAAAGGAATTTACGCTTCCAAAAACGGAGGTATGGTTTGGTTAAAACGAAAATAAAGAAAGGAGAAAATATGATAATAAGTACAGTTTTGTTAGCAGGCTTTTGGGCTTCTGTTGGAGCCTTTTTCAAATGGGCTTTAGTAGGAATAGGCTTAATAGCAGTTTTAGCTTGTTTAATAATGTTTGCAGTTTGTATTTTAGATAATGATGCAGACAATGATGGTATTGCAATATTTACAATAGTTGGTATAGTAGGATTGGTACCCGCTACTTTTTGGTTGTTTATCCCTTATTGGGAAGTCTGTCAATGGGTTTTATTTCCCGTACTCTTGTTTTTTACAATAATTACAAATATTCGTAGAATACCGATTGTTCGTATAATATTGTTGATAATATCAATAGCATGGTCTTTATTCTTGTTTATAAAATACGTTGTAATTCCTTATTCTGCTTTCTTTATCTTATTAGCAAAAATAATAGCAGGAATTGCAGTTGCGTTCTTGATTTTCGTAATTGTTAAGGCAATAGTTGATAGCATAAATAAGGCAATATACAAAAAACATACAAAGGTTTTACGAAAAATTATCGATGGAATGCCTATACCAGACAATGCAGTATTTGATTCTAATACCAATAGGTTAGCTAAATCAGCCATTAAGAAAATCAAATATTTGAATAAAAAAATTAAAACTGCTACTGATGATGAAACAAAAATGAGTTACAAAAACGAATTATATGAACAAAAAATCTATTTGTTTTATCAACTATCGTTAAGAGCTGAATCTAATAACGATATTGAGGCATATAGTCAATTTGAAAATCAACTTGAAAATGCAAATTCAAGCAATGATTTAAGATATGATATTGAAGAAAAAAATATATTACAATGTAAAAAAACCGCAAATCAAGAGTTTTTAGAAAATTGGATAACTCAAATTGAAAAGGATAAAAAGAAAGATTATGAAAGAAGTATAAAAGATATAAAATCAATGGATGTTAGTGCAAAGACATGGATAGGAGATTTTAATTATACTTCGACAGATAAAGTTAAGTCTCAAACTAATGCATTCGCATATCTTGCAAATAGCATAGTTAAAGAGATATATGACCTTGCAGATACTCAAAATATATTAAATACAGAATTAACAAAGATAAGATTAACTGCATATAGAAATATATATTTAGCAGTTGAATTGTTAAATTATCAAAGAGATAATGCAGGAGGTAAAGGTCTTTATGTAGAAAAGGACTCAATCAATGCAGATGTATCACAAATAAAAACAATAGACATAAACTTTGATAAGATTTCAATGAATTTTAATGAAGTATCTAATAAAGCACTAAAAGGATTTGAGAAGTCTATGTCATCATTAAGAAGTATGGGATACAATCCAGGAAGAACGGCGGCAGCTGGATTGGCAATCCTTTCTACTGCGGGGGCTTATATTAGTCAAAGAAATCAAGTTATTAAGCAAAACAAAGATGAACAAAATCGTATAGTACGTGAAATAAGAGGAATTGCACCAAAACTTCAACAGGGAAGAGCTGAATTATTACGTACTATTGAGGTAATGAAAGCTATTGTAAAGTCTAATAATGGTTTTTATTCAGTATATGCACCATTAAGAGATAAAGTGTTTCACTATAATAAAGTAATGACAATAGAAGAAGTAAATGATTTAGTGACAGCTATAAGTGAATTTAATAAAACAAATACAGCAAAATTATGAGTCTATTTAATTTTAAGAAAAAAAGAAACGAAGAGATTGTTAATTATGAACCTGAACAAGAAGTAATACCTCAACCTACAAGTATGCCAAGCTCAGAATTATCTGTTTTTAACATGATGTCTACATTGGAGCAAAGGGAAATGGATCACGAGTATGCCCTTAAGCAAAAGGCGTTAGATAATGCATTAGAGAATGAAAAGCATATGAGAGAGAGTGTATGTAACGCAGTGAATACAGTAGTTAGTGGAGCAAGAGATATTGCGGGTTTTTATGCTCAATGTACAGCGATGAAAGAACGTACAAAGCAAATTGAGATGATGACAAATTTAGAACTTGCCAAAATTACTGCACAATATAAACAAACAGAAAATTTCTTAAATAAAGTATTTGGGGAAAGAAAAAATGCTTTACAAAAGAATTATGACTTAATAGATAAAGCTATAGAATCTAATGATAGGGAAATGATAATAGAAGCATTGAGAAATGTTTCTGGAATCGTTACATCTTCTCCATTGAAAGACCTTGAGAAATTTGCACAATTGTACAATGATACTTCAAAACAATTATTAGATTTTTAATAACAAATTTATGAAACTCTCAATAGCATATAAGGAAATAGAAGAAAAGGTAAAGGATTTGACAAAGGTTGGTTTGTCGGTAAGTAAAGATAGCGAAAAAACTTTGAAACTTAGATACAACGCTGGCATTCCGTTTTTGCCTAATGTGGAAGCGTTATTGAAAGTAACGAATGTGTATTCTGACAAAATAGAGCTTACGTATAGTTGCAAGCCTTTAATGGAAATAGCAGTAGAAAAGCTATTACCAAAACTAATTTCTTCATTACCGGAAAATGTTATTGAGATAGACGGAAAGATTATCGCGGTTAATTTATATAAAATAGAAAAGTTAGAAAAAGTACTTGAACATTTAGCTTTATCAGATATAGTAATAAATGATGAGGTTATAGAGATAATTGCAAAAATTAAGTAAAAAAATTAGTCCAACGCGCTTGGACTAATTTTAAATAAAGAAAACTAAATGGAGAGCAAAGCCTCTCCATTTGTAGTTTGTAGTATTGTTAATTTTATTAAAGCCAAAGGTGTAGTTTGCTGCGATTTCAAAATGTTTATTGAAATCATAGCCTATGCCTAACTTAAATCCCGCATCGTTTTTGTTTATATAATCAAATTCTTTTGAAGTAATGGTTTGATTATACTCAGTGGAATTGGGGTTAATGTTTGTTCTGCTGCTGTTTACTGCGAGTCCTCTTGATATATATGGTGTTATAGAAAAAAACATCCCCCTATTGAGTCTGTCATCGCCGAATTTCAAAAGTAATCCTGCATCTATTTCTATGGCATTGTAAGTTGTGTTTTCATGAAATCCGTTTCTGATTTCGTATTCGTAGCCTCTTTGAGAATATTGCACAGAGGGCTGAAAGTAAAGCATATATAGCAAATGCTTTTCGGCAAGAAAGCCCAACTTGTAGCCAAGTTTGGACTTTCCTCCGTTTCTTATAGATACTTTATCGTAACTGCCGCTAATTTTTATTCCGAATCGCCAAGAGTCTTCGTTTGTATTTGCTTGCGAAATAGCGAAGGCAAAAAGGCAAATCAGAGTGATAAGAAATCTATGTTTCACTTATTTCTTTTGTTCTAATTGATGTATTATTTTCAATAGGCTTTCTCCTGAGCCGATTCTATATCCTGTTGAAAGGAAGTATACTTCTCCTTTTTCAGATACGAAACATAGGATAGGATAACTATTGCTAAAACTTATGCCACTGCTTTTTACTATTTGGTTTTGAAGATTTTTATCTGTGTCAAAAGCAAATAGGCTTTGTTTTGGAAGGTTTTCGTAAAGTTCTTTTGGAGTTTGTTTTGGCATTTTAGCAAAACAGAAAGCAATTCCTCCTCCCCATAGTTCTAAGTCTTTTTTTACTAATGGTAAATCAGCCATTAGGTGTCTTACAGGCTCAGAATAAGGGTCTATTATCGCAAGTATCATTCCTTTTTTGCCTGCAAGGTCTTTTAAAGTTACGGTTTCTTTATCCCAAGTTTGTATTTGAGAATTCATATCTACCTTTCCGAGAACTTTTAATTCGCTTTTTATTTCTTCCATTTTTAGTTCTACAACTGTAATCTTGTTGTATTCTATTGTGAAGTAGTCTTCTCTTACATAAATGTTGCCATCTACATCACGATTTCCTGACATTAGTCTATAAGTTCCTACTGCTAAGTCTAAGCCTTCTGGGAATCTTTGGAATTTAGGGTCATATTCAAAGTCGAGTGTTTGCCATCTTCCATCAAGTAGGCGTTGTATTGTGAAGTTTATGTAATATTCTGGTTTTATTCTATTGTTCTTAGAATTATCTACTATCAATCTTCCCATAGGTTCGTCTTGGTCTGTTTCAAAGATAGGATATTGCCAATCATCTTGTGAAGATATTTTGAATTGTGCTTTTCCTACTGCCCATTCATAACGAGCTGCAATTCCAAAGCTTCGTGCTATTGCAACAAAAAGTATTTCGCGTGATAGTTTATCGCATTCTTTTATTTTTAAAACGCCTTTTGGAGATATTTGTACTCCATAATAATTGTCTGTATTGTTGATTTTTATGTTTGAGTTAATCCAATCTGCTATTGTTTGAGGACAGAAAGTAAATTGTTGTGCGTAATCTTTGAAGTATTCTTGTAGATATTCTCTGTAAGGAGTGATTTTTTCTAATTGAATGCGAGGATTTAATACCCATTCTACAAGTGCGTCTTCTTTTGCTGGGTAGTTTTTGTATGCTTTTAAGTGAGAAAGTAATACTTCTGCGTTTCCATCTCTTAGGTCTTTGTCATAAACAAGCGAAAGCATTTTTACTGCATTTTCATCTCCGCTTTCTAATACTTTTTCTATTTCATCGTAGTTTCCCCATGAGCGATTGATGAAATCTTCTACTACTTCTTGTTTTACATTCCAAGTATTTAGGTGTTTTATCCAACGATTAGAGTTGCGATTTGTGGCAAAGGTGTTGATATATGCTGTTCTTATTGAATCTTCAAAGGCTAATCGTATTGCGTTTGCTGCGATTTTTTCTGCTGGAAGGCTGTCTATTGATTTTGCAACAGGAGGATAAAGTATGAATGTGTTAGTGTGTGGAACGAATTTTTCGTTTTTCAAAACAAGGGTTAAACTTTCTTGTGTGCCTTCTGCTTTTGCACTTGCTGTTAAGTTGCCTTTGCTTGCCCAAATCATCAAATCTCCAAATCCTGTTTCGAGTGTGGTTTTTCCTTCTTTGTTAGAGGTAAGCGTTGCCAAAGGATAGTATTCCGCATAGTTGTAAAGTCCGTATTCTATCTTTGCTCCCTCAATAGGATTTCCGTTTTCGTCTTTTACAATTACTGATAATTTTTTAGTGGCTGTGTAGTTTGATAAAAGATTTATTTTGCTGTAAAGTCTATCTTCGTAGTTCTTTTGTTCCTTTCCGTTATATTTTCCAAAAACCGTGGTGTGTACCATCATAGCTCTTTTAGCTGGTGCGTCAAACCACGCAACGTTTAATTCAGGTTCTGGTTCACAAGCTCCAAGATAATACCATGTGCCATCAATCCAAACTTCTACCCAAGCGTGATTGTCATCTGTGTGAGCCCAACGTGGAGTGTAGCATTGTCTTGCAGGGATTCCAACAGAGCGAAGTGCAGTTACTGTAAATGTACTTTCTTCTCCGCATCTTCCCCACGAGGTTTTCATTGTTGCAAGCGGAGATGAGGTTCTTCCGTCTGCGGCTTTGTAGTTTACTTTCTCATGACACCAATGATTTACTTCAAGTGCTGCATCGTACATAGACAATCCTTTTATTCTGTCTTTTAGTTCGTTGAACATATAGGTGCGTGCTGTGTCAAGGTTTTCGTTATTTACTCTGTAAACTAAGACATAGTGTTTGAATATGTCTTCTGGAACTTTCTTTCCCCAAGAAAAAGTCTTTTTTGCTTTGATTGCAGTTCTTACTTGTTCAAGAAAGAAATCTGTGTCGTAATCTGCTATGTCGTTAATCGGCATATAGTCATACAAGAATTGTAAATAGGTTTTTTCTTGTTTGGTTAATTTGCCTGTTGGTTTGCAATATTCTTTTCTGTATTCTTGTGCGTTTGCTGTGAACAAGAATACAATTGCTAAAACTAATGATAATGCTTTTTTCATCATGATTCTTTATTTCCTTTTATTATTTACCTAATATTTTTTCGTATTCCTTTTTGTTGTAAAGTAGTTCTATTGCTTGTTTTACTTCACTATCGTGTTTCAAAAGAGCTTCTATTCTTCCTTTTTGATTGTAATATCTTACTACTATTTCGGATAACAAAATTTCTTTTATGTCTTCTTCATATTTTATAAGGTCACCGCTTTTGTCTTCTTCTATTTGAGTTTTAATTAGTTCGATTTCTTTTAATGTTTCATCACCTAATTTTTCTTTCTTTGCAGAAGAGATAAGGTCTTCTAAAATTCTTTCGCTTGTTGTTGTGTAGTTGTAGTCTTTGTCTTTAAGGTATTCAACGAAGTCATTATAAATTTTATCTGTTATTTCAAAATCTTTTGCTGAAACTATACTTGGATTTTCCTTTACGAATTTTGTTGCATAGTTAAAGCAGTGAAATTTACTTATAAGCGTGATTGCTATGTTGCTTACATATTTTGGGTCTATTGTAACATCTGGTTCTATTCCTAATCCATCGTAAACAGTTCTTCCTCCTTTTGTTTTGAATGCTGTTCTTAAAGAATCGGGAATTTTATTAGCTTTTCCGTCTTTGTCTCTATGAGAATAATCTATTGCTTGAATACATCTGCCACTTGGAATATAGTATTTAGAAACGGTAACTTTCATTTGTGAGTTGTAAATCAAAGGTAGGATATTTTGAACTAAGCCTTTACCAAATGAACATTGTCCCATAATAACTGCTCTGTCGAAATCTTGTAAACTTCCTGCTACAATTTCAGATGCAGATGCAGAACTTCCGTCAATTAACACCACTATTGGAATTTTTGTGTCAATTGCTTTTTTTGTTGTTTTAAATACTCCGTTTTTATCTGCTGTTTTTGCCTTTGTACTTACAACAACTTGTCCTTTATCAACAAAGAGATTTACAATGCTTACAGCTTCTTGTAATAATCCTCCACCATTTCCTCTCAAGTCTAAAACTAAATATTGCATGTTTTGTCGTTTTAGATTTTCAAAAGCTTCTTGTACATGTTTTGCTGCTTCTTTTGTAAATTCGTTTAGTTTGATATAGCCAACTTCTTTGTCAATCATTCCGAAATAAGGCACGTTTGGAAGTTGTATATCTTCTCTTCTGAACTTTTTCTTTATGATTTGTCCATCTCTTTCAACTTCTAATTCTATTTCTGTGCCGGCTTGTCCTCTTAATCTTTCTCTAACTTGCTCGTTTGTCTTTCCTTTTGCACTTTCTCCATCAACACTTATTATTGCATCTCCAGCTTTCACTCCAGCTTTGTAAGCAGGTAATCCTTCGTATGGTTCAGAAATATAAACTATACCATTATCATAATGTATCAAAGCGCCTATTCCACCATATTGACCAAGAAGTTGAAGTTTTACATCTTCCATATCAGATTCTGGATAGAAATTTGTATAAGGGTCAAGCTTTGCAAGCATAGCATCAATAGCTGTTTTGACTAAATCTCCTGAGTTTATATCATCAACATAATTACTATGCAAACTTTTGAAAACGGAACCAAAAGTTTCTATTGCTTTATTCATTTCAAAATATTTATCATTCTCTATTTGAGAAAAAGACTTTGTTGTTGCAAATGAACAAATAACAATTAGAATAAGACTAAAAATGAATTTCTTTACCATAAAAATGTTTTTTAATTGAGATGCAAAGATAATTAAACAAGCTAAAAAAATGATAAAACAATAAGTTTTTTTAGTAAATAGTTTTATTCTCTAAAATTTCTTTTTATCTTTGCAAGCTTAAAAATAGGAAAATTTTAAAATAAAAAACAATAAATAAATTTAGTAATGGCTATAATAGGTACAATTAGAAGAAAAGCAGGAGTATTAGTAGTTGCCGTTATTGCGTTGGCAATTTTAGCGTTTATTTTTACTGATTTGTTCTCAAATAGAGACACACGTCCAGCAAAAATAGCGTCTATTAACGGAATGGATATATCTTTCCAAGAGTTTGAAGCTGCAACAGCTAATGCTGAAGAAAGTTTGAAACAACAATACAATGTTGCTTCACTTACAAATGAACAAAATTTCGTTGCAAAACAACAAGCATATCAAAGTTTGGTTGCAGAAAAGATTTTAAAACAAGAGTGCGAAAATGTAGGACTTGCAGTTTCTGAAGCAGAAATGAACGATATGTTCTTTGGAACATTCATTCATCCAATGGTAAGACAAAACTTTGCAGATCCAACAACTGGACAATACAATCCTCAAGTTGTAAAACAATACATAGCACAATTTGATAAATTACCAGAAGAACAAAAATTACAATGGTCAAACTTTGAAAACTATGTAAAAGAATCTCGTTTACAAGAAAAATACAACGCACTTGTTATAAGTAGTTTTTATATGCCTGCAAAGATTGCAGAACATATGAGCAATGTTTCAAACAAGGTAGTAGATTCTCGTTATGTTGTAATGCCTTTCTCTTCTGTTGAAGACAATACAATCAAAGTTACAGAGGAGGATTATAAAAAATACTATGACCAACATAAAAACGAATACACATTATACGAAGATTTAAGAGATATTGAATTCGTTAAATTCGCAGTATTACCTTCACCAGCAGATGTGAAATCAATAAACGATTCAGTAAAGAAAACATTTATTGATTTTCAAGCTTTAGAAGCATCTGAAATAGCAAGTTTCGTTTCAATCTCTTCTGATAGAAGATACGATAGTACTTACTATAAAAGAGAAGACCTAAAAGGAGTATTCGCTGATTCATTACTTGCAGGAAAAGCAGTAGGAAGTTTCATTGAACCATTCCAACAAGGACAAAATTGGATAATGGGAAAAATCACAGATATCCAATCACGCCCTGACTCAGTTCGTTTCTCACAAATCTTAGTATTAAATAACAATGCAAGCAAAGATATAAAGAGAACACCAGAACAAGCAAAAACATTAACAGACTCTTTATTAAACGTATTCAAAGCTAACTCGACAGCATTTGAAGCAGCAATAGCAAAATACTCAGACGACCCAGAAGCAAAAAATAACTTTGGAGATTCAGGTTGGATTTTGGACGGACAATTACAATCAGACTTATTTGACCAATTAAAAGCATGCAAAGAAGGCGATGTGTTTGTTTATGACTTACCAAACCAAATGGGACACTATCTAATCAAATTAAAAGAAAAAACAGCTCCAGTAGAAAAACTACAAGTAGCTATGATAGTAATGGGAGTTAGAGCAAGCGACAATACAATTAACGAGATAAGAGATAAAGCTAACATTTTATTAGGTAAATCAAAAACACTTGCTGAAATGAAAGCTCAAGCTCAAAAAGACAACTTAAACATACTTACAGCAACAGTAAGAGAAATGGATTACCAACTTAATGGTACACCATATTGTAGAGAAATTATTCGTTGGGCATTTGATGAAAAAACAAAATTGAATGACGTTGCACCAGAAGTTTACGAATTAACAGATATGTTCCTTGTAGTTGCATTGAAAGACAAGAAAGAAAAAGGCGTTATGTCTTTAGAACAAACAAAGAACTACATAGAATCACAAGTTAAAATGGAAAAGAAAGCAGAAGTGTTAATGGAAAAAGCTAACAAACTTTTAGCAACAAACAAAACAATTGAAGCTTTCGCATCTGCAGCTAATGCAACAATAGATTCAGCAATGGCAGTAGATTTCGCAAATCCATACTTTGCAGCAGCAGGTCCTGAAATGAGAGTTATCGGTAGCCTTTCTGCAGCAAGCAAAACAGGATTACAAAAACCTGTTAAAGGATTTAACGGAATATATGTTTTGAACGTAGATAGACAATACACTCGTCCAACAAAAGAAGATCCAAAACTAATCCAACAACAATTCAAAACAAAATCATACCAAAAAGCACAAATGATAATGCAAGCACTACAAATGGAAGCAGATATAAAGAATCACTTTACATTCTTCTATTAATAGATAGCTTAAAACATAGAAATAGCGACTTTGAAACCTCAAGGTCGCTATTTTTTTGCTGTTTTAGAAAATTACCTTCAAGAAGTAAAAAAATAAAACGAAGAATTATTCTGCTGAAACAAAGAAAGGATTTGTAATAACAGCTTTACATGAAATGAATAGCTAATAAACAATAAAAAATCCTTATCTTTGCATAAAACATTCTTAAATATGGCAAAAGATAAAACTTCAACTACTCCTTTGATGAGGCAATATAATGAACTGAAAGCACAACATCCTGACACTATTTTGTTGTTTAGGGTAGGTGATTTCTATGAAACGTTTGGGCAAGACGCAATAGAGACTTCAAAGATATTGAATATTACCTTAACCAAAAGGGGTGGCGGAGATGATAATCCTTTAGCAGGATTTCCTCATCATGCTATTGATACTTATTTGCCAAAGTTTTTAAGAGAAGGAAAGAAGGTTGCAATATGTGAGCAATTAGAAGACCCTAAATCTGTAAAAGGATTAGTAAAGAGAGGAATAGTAGAAATAGCAACTCCTGCTTTGACTTATTGCGAGCAATCTATGCAAGGGGATAGAAATAATTTTCTTGTTGCTATTCATTATACAAAAACGCAAATAGGTTCTGCTTTTTTAGACCTTTCTACTGGTGAATTCTTTATTACGGAAGGAAGTTTGCAAGATATTGATAAGATAATACGTTCTTTTGCTCCGAGTGAAATAATTGTACAAAAGAAGTATTTAAGAGATTTAGAGGCTTCAAACTTTAATGTTAAAAGCATAAAGACGTATGAAGATTGGGTGTTTACAAAAGATTTTGCTTATGAAATTCTAAACAATCAATTTGATACATTAAGTTTAAAAGGCTTTGGTGTTGAGAAAATGGAAAGTTCAATCATTGCTGCGGGAGCAATAATGAACTATCTAAAAGAAACAATGCACAATGAATTAAAGCATATTTGTACTATAAAGAAGATTGATAATAGTAATTTTATGTGGTTAGATGGATTTACTATTAAAAATCTTGAATTGATTTATGCACATAATGGCACTTCTCTTTTTGATGTTTTAAATAATTGTTCTACTCACATGGGTAGTAGATTATTACAACGTTGGATTGTTTTACCACTTATAGATAAAACCCAAATAGATTGGCGTTTAAATATAGTTGAAAGCTTTTATAATAATACAAATGTTCAAGAAAATACAATAGACTCTCTCAAATCCATAGGAGACCTTGAAAGAATGGTTTCTAAAATTGCAATGATGAGAGTTCAGCCAAATGAATTACTTGCATTAAAGAGTATATTAAAAGAAATAGCGTCTATAAAACACAATCTTGAGGTATCTAATTCAATAAATCTGCAAGAACTTTCTCAAAATCTTATTATATCTGATGATTTAAGTCAGCTATTAGAGAAATATATTTCTCCAACAGCGCCAAATAATATTTCAAAAGGAGGAGCTATTGCAAGTGGAGTTGATGAAGAATTGGATTATTACAGAAGGATAAGTACTGATGCCAAGGAATTAATCAATGATATTCTAAAAAGAGAAATAGAAGCAACAGGAATAACTTCTTTGAAGATAAGTTATAATAATGTTTTTGGTTATTACATAGAGGTAACTAATGCACACAAAGATAAAGTTCCTGAAACTTGGGTGAGAAAACAAACGCTTACTAATGCAGAACGATATATTACTGAAGAGTTAAAAGACTTAGAAGTAAAGATACTTAATGCTACTGAATTTGTTTCAAAGAAAGAAAATGCAATATACTATGAATTGCTTGAACAACTTAAAAAATGGATAGAACCTTTACAAAAGAATGCAAATATACTTTCGCAAATCGATTGCTTGCTTTCATTCTCAATAGTTGCAAAGCATAATAAGTATATTAAACCTCAAATAACAGAAGACTATATTTTAAATATAACGGAAGGAAGACACCCCGTAATTGAAAAAACATTGCCTATAGGCTCTCAATACATATCAAACGATATTTATTTAGATCAAGAAAATAGTCAAATAGGTATAATTACCGGGCCAAATATGTCAGGTAAGAGTGCTTATTTAAGACAGACTGCTTTAATTGTTTTAATGGCTCAAATAGGTAGTTTTGTTCCTGCACAAAGTGCACAAATAGGAATTGTAGATAAAATATTTACAAGAGTAGGGGCAAGTGACAATCTTTCAGCAGGCGAAAGTACGTTTATGGTTGAAATGAACGAAACAGCTTGTATTCTAAATAATCTCTCGCAAAGAAGTTTAGTTCTTTTAGATGAAATAGGTCGTGGAACATCTACTTATGATGGAGTATCTATTGCTTGGGCTATAGGAGAATATCTGCATGAAAGTAAATTTAAACCAAAAACACTTTTTGCAACACATTATCATGAATTGACAGCTTTAGCAGATAAATATGGAAGGATTAAAAATCTTCATGTAAAAGTAAAAGAGCAAGGCAAGAAAGTAATTTTCTTGAGAAAGATTGCAGAAGGAGGTTCGCAAAAAAGCTTTGGAATACATGTTGCACGACTTGCAGGAATGCCTAAAGAGGTGTTAAATAGTTCTGAAAAAATGTTGGCAGTTTTGGAGAGTGAATCTCAAACAAAGCAGTCAATTCAAGAAACTGTAAAAAGCAAAATTAATGAAAAACCAATGCAATTAAGCTTCATTCAACTTGAAGATCCGATACTTTTACAGCTAAAAGAAGAGATTTTATCAACAGATATTGATAATTTAACACCGATAGAATGTCTTGTAAAACTGCATGATATAAAAAAAATGTTAGAAAAAGTTTAAATTTGTTTTGGTGTTCCAAAAAAAGATTATATCTTTGCAGACGCAAATCAAGCGGAAATAGCTCAGTTGGTAGAGCACAACCTTGCCAAGGTTGGGGTCGCGAGTTCGAGTCTCGTTTTCCGCTCAAAGAAAATCCGATTCCAAGGATTTCTTTAAATGATGAGGTTGCTCTGGTGGTGGAATTGGTAGACACGCAGGACTTAAAATCCTGTGAACATTGCGTTCGTGCGGGTTCAAGTCCCGCCCGGAGTACGAAAAGAAGGCTGTTGAATTTTTCAATAGCCTTTATTTTTTATCTAATTTGAGTTTTATTTCTCCATTTCTTTAAATCAAATGAATAATTCTTAGAGAGAATTTATTTATTCTTGAATTTATTTTTGTATCTTTGGCAGCTCATTTAAAAAATTAGTAATGAAAAGATTTATTTTATCAGTTTTAATTATGCTTTTCTTTGGGCTGACTAACATGCAAGCTCAAAAGCAAGTTTCTACTTCAATAGAAGAAACATCAAAAGGGATTAAAATCTCACAACAATTCGATTTTCTAAAATTAGAAACCATATCAGAAAATGGTCAATCTTTCTATAAGATTGATATGGGAGAAGAATTGTTAAGTTCTAATAAGGTTGGACAAGCAGATTTGCCTACTTATAATTGTTTGATAGAAATACCATTTTGTTCAGACATAAAGATAGAACAAAATATTCTTTCTAAAGAAACAATAAATCTTAAAGAAGGATTGAAAATATATCCAAAACAACCTTCTCAATCAAAACAAAATGAAGAAGTGCCTTTTGAATTAAATACGGATTACTATTCTCGAAATAGTTTTGGTTCGACAGAACTTGCTCAAATTGAGGTTTTGGGAGTAATGAATGGTGTTAGATTGGCACGATTAAGTATTTGCCCTGTAAGATACAATCCTGCTACAGCACAAATTGAATATATCAAAGATTTGAATATAGAACTTACATATATAAATCCTGATTATGACAAAACAGTTAAAACAAGAAATAAACTAACAAATAGCTTCAAGCAATTTTTAGGAAAAAAGGTAATCAATTTCAATAAATCTACTGCTGCAAGTACATTTAATTCTCCAGTAAATAGACCATTGAAAATGATAATACTTTCAACTCCAGAATTTAGTGAAGAGTTGCAAACATTTATTGAATGGAAAACTCAACAAGGTTTTGATATAGTTGAATTGACTACAGATCAAACAGGTACAACAGAGTCTTCTATTAAAACTTATTTAAAAAACTTATGGGAGAATAGTAGTGAAACTCCAGCCGATTACCTTTTGATTTGTGGAGATACAGGACAAATTCCAGCTTGTGCAGGAGTTCATATGTATTATTCAAATGACAGTCAGCCAACAGATCTTTATTATGCAGAATATACAGGAGATATTTTGCCAGATATATTTTATGGTAGATTTTCTGCAACAACTACAACTCAATTAAGACAAATCATAGAAAAGACTATTAAATATGAAAAATATGCTTTTGATGATGCAGAGTATCTAAATAATATATTATTAGTTGGAGGTAAAGAAACAAGTGGCTCTGCTCCTACTTGTGTGAATGGACACTTAAATTATGTAAAAGAATACTTTATAGGATTAGATACATCTATATATTACAATCCATCTTCTGCTAATTACACCTCTGAAATCATAACAAAAATAAATGATGGTCAATCTTGGATAAATTATTCTGCGCATTGCGATGAAACAGGTTGGTCAAATCCTTCATATGATAAGTCAGATGTTACCTCAATGCGTAATGTAGGTAAATATAGTTTCTTTATTAACAACTGTTGTTTGTCAAGTAGATATAATCAATCTGAATGTTTTGCAGAAAAACTTTTGAGAGCAGAAGATAAAGGAGCTATAGGAGTAATAGGAGGAAGTAATTACACTTATTGGAGTGAGGACTTTTATTGGGCAGTAGGAGCAAAAAATCCTACGTTAAACCCTTCTTACAATAGCAATAAGTTAGGTGCTTATGACAGATTCTTCCATACACATGGAGAAAGTTTTGGAGATATGTACATAAGTGCAGGAGAACTTATGATAGCAGGGAACTTAGCCGTAGAAACATCTGGTTCAAGTCTTTCTGAATACTATTGGGAAATATACACTCTTCTTGGAGATCCTTCTTTAATTCCTTATGCAGGAGTAGGACAAGAATTCAATGCAGAATTACCTGAGCTTTTAAATATTGGAGACAATAATTTAGTTCTTTCAAACTTACCTGCATATACATATGTTGGTTTATCAATGGGAGGAAATTTGTTAGGAGCAGCTCAAGCTGATGGAAATGGAGATGTGTCTATAAGTTTTGACCCAATCAATGAGCCTACATATTTAAACATTGTACTAACTAATCAATTCTATAAAACACATATAGATTCTGTTCTTGTATCTCAAAGTGATGAGCCTTTTATAACACTTAAAGATTTATCGTTTGTAGATGTTGAAACAATGCAAGAAGTATCAAAACTTACTCCTTCGAAAGAGTATTATTTGAACTTTACAGTTAAAAACGTAGGAAATCAACCTTTGTCATCTCTTGCAATTACATTGAATGATGCAGTTAATGCAACTATTGTTGCAAATACACAATCATTAGGAAATATTGCTTCTAATGAAGAAAAACAATCAACAAATGTATTCAAGATAAAAGTTGATAATGCTTTAATAGATGGAACTGAAGTTTCATTTGTGGCGAATATAACAGGAAATAATTATTCAAAAACAAAGGATATAACAAAGAGAGTTGCGGCTCCAAAATTAACAATTGAATCTATTAAGCTATCAGATGTTACAGATGGAAAATTGTTAAGAGTTTCTTTAGGAAATAGAGGTAGTGTTGATGTTGCAGAGGGTACATTACAACTTCTTGATATGCCAGATTATGTGACAGTATCATCTAATATAGTTGAGGTTCCTTCATTAGCAACTCAATCAGAGGCAGAAGTTTCTTTCACATTAATGATTGATGATAGCACTTTTGCGCAACAAGATTCTTTATACTTTACTTTAGACTATGCATCTGGTTATTATTTAGCTTCAAAATCTTATGTTATTAGCCTTATAAATGAATTAGAAACTTTTGAAAGTGGAGATTTTTCTTCTTATGCTTGGGAAATGGATGCTTCAGCTCCTTGGATTATAGATTCTACTACAGCTAATAATGGAACATTCTCTGCTCGTTCTGCTGCAATAGATCATAATGGATTAACAACTCTTACAATGGTAGTAAATACTGCTTTCAGAGATTCTGTATCTTTTTATTACAAGGTTTCATCTGAAAGCAATTATGATTTCTTCCGTTTTTATATCAATGGAGTTTCTAAAATATCAGCATCTGGAACAAACAATGCAGATTGGCAATACAAGAAATTTACATTGAATGCAGGAGAATATATTTTGAAGTGGGAGTACAGCAAAGATTATTCTACAAGTTCAGGTGAGGATTGCGTAAGAATAGATGATGTGCAATTACCTCGTAAAGCAAATTGTGTAGGATTATCAGAATTGTCTTCTTTGGATAATATTTCTATGTATCCAAATCCTGCAAAAGATTTTGTTGTATTGAGTAATTTAAACGGAGATAATCAAATAACAATTACCGACCTTAATGGAAGAATGAGATATTATCAAACAACATCTTCAAATAGTGTTGAGATAGATTTGTCTTCTTTAGAAAGCGGTGTTTATAATTTGAATATAATCAAAGATAATACTATATTATCAAAGAAATTAATCATAGCAGAATAATAAATGCAAGATAGCCTATCCATATCGGTAAAACCTGTTCAAACAAAGTTAGACACGTTGACGCCTTTATATATATTTAAAGATTCAACGGTGGCTAATGCAGATACCGATATGGATTATGGCTTTATGGAATATACAACCCAAACTTTAGGTCAGTATTTACCTGAACCAGTTTTAGAAGAAAGCCTTTTAAAAGAAAAGACTTACTACATAACAAAACCATTAAAACTTCATGAAAGGGAAGTGCAAAATTCCTCTCAAAATTGGACTTTCTCTATATTGATATTGTTCTTTGCTGTAATAGCGATAGGATTTAAGTTCTTTAAAAAAAGATGTGTGGATATTGTACATTCTTGTTTATCCTTAAAGTCTTTTGAAATTCTTACCAAGACAAGCAATCCTCTTGTATTGATTTCGTCATTTTTAATAATTCCAATATTAGGATTATTAGCTTATGCAGTTGCTTCACATTGGTTTGTGGCAGAATTAAATCAAATTGGAGAGTTAAAATTCTATTGTTTTTCGCTTTTAGCAATATTATTATTCTTTTTCATAAAGATATTGTTAATTAAATTTTGTGGACTATTATTCAGATGCAATCAACAAGTAAATATGTATATAACAAATCTATTTGTTTATCTTGGATTTGCTTCTGTTTTAATGTTTTTGCCTGTATTTGCGTCTTTATTTGCATTAGATTCTTATAAATTAATATTGATGATAATATCAGCATCAATATTCGTTTTAATCACCATTATAAGGGCTTTAAGAGGCCTTTATATAATTATAAAATTCCCTAAATTTTTCAATGTCTATCTTTTTTGCTATCTTTGCACCCTCGAAATTGTGCCTTTATTGTTTTTATATAGGTCAATTTTTTAAGCAAATAGCATAAATATTTATGACAGAAAGAACAATTAAAAACATTTTAATTTCTCAGCCAGAGCCAACAGATTTGTTGAAAAATCAGTACAAAGCTTTATCAAGTAAGTATGGTGTAGAGTTTACCTTTTTCAAATTTTTTGACGTTGTAGGAATAAGTAATAGAGAGTTTAGGGATTCAAAAATTGCTATTTTGGATTATAGTGCGGTGATTTTTACCAGCAAGTTAGCCGTTGATAATTATTTCCGTTTAGCAAAAGAATTAAGATTAACCATTCCAGAAACTATGAAGTATTTTTGCATAACAGAAGCTGTTGCTAACTATATGCAAAATTATGTTCAATATCGTAAACGTAAAATATTCTATGGTAAATTAACATTTAAAGATTTAGTAGATGTAATTGTAAAACACAAGGAAGAAAATTTCATTATACCTTGTGCTGAAGATTCTTCTATTGAATACTTCAAAATGTTAGAAGCAGCTAAGATAAATTATACAAAAGCTGTTATGTATCGTTCAGAAACAAAAGACTTAACAAATATAGATATCAATAAATTTGATATGATAGCGATGTTTAGTCCAATAGGAGTTAAGTCATTTGTACAAAGTTTCCCTAAAATAACATCTGATAATATCTTTATAGCAGCCTTTGGAACAACAACTCAAGCTGCACTTAAAACAGCAAAACTTAAAACATATATTCCTGCTCCAACAAAAGAGTCTCCTTCAATGATTATGGCAATAGATAAATTCTTGTCATTAAATCAACAAGAAAGAGCAGAATGGATGGCAGAAATAGATGCAGAATATAAAAAATCTACAAAAACCACAAAGAAAACCACAACTGCATCTACTACTAAAAAAACTACTACTACTACAAAGAAAGCAACAACAACTAAAACTACTGCTACTAAAAAAACAACCACAAAGAAAACCACTAAAGCAAAAGATGAATAATTTCCCAAAGGGAGAAAGAATAAACAACGTAAATGAAATAGATGAATTATACGCTAAAGGAGATAAGTTTATGGCTTATCCTTTTAGCGTAAGATTTATCTATAAACCATCACAAAGTGATTCAAAAATGTCGGTGCTTATTGTAGCACCAAAACGTTATCAAAAGCTTGCTGTTAATCGTAATAAAGCAAAACGTTTTTTAAGAGAAGCATACAGACTAAACAAAGGTGAGCTACAAACAAAAATAATAAACCTTTCCTCACAATTACTAATAAGCATTAGTCTTGTCTCAAAAACAATGCCAGATTTTCATCTTACAGAACAAAAGATGAAAGATATTCTTAGTACAATAGAAAAAAAGATATTTAGTGAAAACAATTAAGAAAGTCTTTTCTTTTGTATTTTTAGCCTTGATAAGATTTTATCAAGTAGCGATTTCACCTCTAAAGCCACCTTCATGTAGATTTACTCCTACGTGTTCACAATATGCAATAGAGGCTATTAAAAAGCATGGTCCATTCAAAGGACTTTACTTGGCAATAAGAAGAATTCTTCGTTGTCATCCTTGGGGTGGAAGTGGCTATGACCCCGTTCCATAAATGCTTTTCCTTGTTATATAGATTTTATTTCAAGTAATACGTTTTTCTTTTCAAAGACTCACGTTATTTTCTCTTGATGATAATCCATTATCTCTTGAAGAAAATGAATTATCTCTTGAAGAAAATGGATTTTCATCAAGAAAAAACGTTTTGGAAATCAAGATTCAGTTTTTTAATTCTTTAAATCTAAAATGCAAGGATCTATTTCTTTGTAGCTATTGAATAAAATATTCGCCACTTCTCTACAACCACAATCACAATTTGTTATTTCTTCACAACTTTTACATTGTTGAGGCTTGTAATTTGATTGAGCAAAGTCATTCCAATAATCAATATCAGAAATAATATCTTCATTGAAGATATTACCAACTATTTTTGGTGAATGATTACAAGTTCTTACCTCTCCCGAAGGCCCAATTACAAAAAATGTTTTAGCAGCAGCACATTTCATTCCAATGTTTATGCGTTTATATTCCTCAGGTTTTTTAATAACACAATAAGGAAACTCTGTACCAACACTGCCTCTTCGCTTTGACAATTCCAATACCTCTTCCGCTACATCTAACATTCCATTTAATTGCTCGTTGTTTAGTTTAAGCCTATCCATATAAGACAATCCTCTACCACCAGGCAAAAAGCGATTAAGCAAAATATTACTTGCTCCATTTATTAGCCCTAATGAGATTGTTTCAAAAAGTTCGTGGTAATTTATTTGAGTAACGGTAACATTAACTGTTGGATTTAATCCAATTTCTTTTGCTTTTCGAAACCATGAAAGCACACCCTCTGCATTATCTACGCCAGTATGGTCTTTAAATGTTGTGTATCCGGGCAAGCTCATGCTCAAATGTACATTTAACTCTTTGAAAAGATGAAGGTATTCTTCTTTCATGGCAAGCCCATTAGAGATTAAAGTAATTACATTATTAAAACCTCTTTTATTTCCTTCCTCTCTAATGTGTAGAAGTATTTCTTCAAATCCTTCTTTTAAAATAGCCTCCCCTCCTGAAATAGAAAACACTTCTACGCCACTATCATAAAGACGACTTATTGCTTGTTTCCATTGATTGATGTCAAGCTCTGTTTTAACAGGATAAGAAGAATTAGGAGCATACCAAGGACAAGAGCAAAACAAACATTTATGATTGCATCTATAAGTTAATTCAAGCACAACTGCTTTAGGAAGACGATATTTCATTATTCAGAAAGTTTTAAACCAGTCATTCTTTCAATAGTGTAAATTCTGTCTTTTAGTAATACAGTCCTATCAAATTCTTCCCATTTCCTCTTATCTTTTAAAAATTTCAACACAATATCATAATCTGATGAATTATTTGATTCTGCTAAATGATATTTTTCGTTTTTATTTGTTCTAAAATAGAAGCAAAATAGAGGTTTTCTATTTTTGAAATCATCAATGTTGCAAATATATTCTCCACTTTCAATTTCTTTAATCAAACACTCTTCACACAAAACCCTTATTTTTGCATCATAACCTAAATTACGAATTTCTTTAATTGTTTTATGCATCCACTTATAATTGGATTCGTACATAGTATCTTTCATTTCCTTGTTGCATTCTTTACATTTAAATGTAAGAGTAGGAGGTATAGCAGGACAATAACACATTGCACTAATTCCGTTGTCTTCAACCTTAATTTCCTCGTTTGCTATTTCCTTCAAACGTTTAATCAATTCTTCTCTACTTTCTGACATATTCTTTTGTTTTTTGAGATTTATAGTGCAAATATAAAAAAAGCTCATAACAATTATGAGCTTTTCATTTTTTTATTTTTACTTTGCTGTTATTGTTTGTCGTATTTCAATACTTCATCATTAAAGAAATCTAATTGAACTCCTGCTTGTGCAAACATTTGTTCTGAATCAGCTCCTGCGTGATATTTCTTTTCGCATACAACTCTTTTGATTCCACAATTTATAATCATCATTGCACAAGTGCGACAAGGAGTCATTCTACAATAAAGTGTTGCTCCGTCTAATGCAATTCCTCTTCTGGCTGCTTGACAAATTGCATTTTGTTCTGCATGTACTGTTCTTACGCAATGCTTACTAATGCTTCCGTCTTCGTTTATCATTTGTTTAAACAAGTGTCCTACATCATCGCAATGTGGTAATCCTTTTGGAGCTCCAACGTATCCTGTTACTAATACTTGTTTGTCTTTTACTATCACGCAACCACTTCTACCTCTATCACAAGTAGCTCTTTTTGCAGCTGCATTAGCTAATTCCATAAAGTATTCGTCCCAAGAAGGTCTTTTAAATTTATCTAATTGTTTTAATACATCTTCTACTTGTAGAGAAAGTGATTCTATATCTTTGTCATTATTGAAAGTGTAATCTGCTTTTTGCATACAAATTGAAATGTTTTGACTATTGTTATTATTAGATAACATTTCTCTTTTTTCATTCTCAACAAAGGTCTCAAAACTTACATTATCCGTAGCACTTTTCCTTAGAGAGATTCTTTGATAGCGTGTTTTGATGTCTGCATCTACTGAAAATAAATAGAAATTGTGAATATTTCTTAACAATTCTATTTCTTTGTCATTACGTATGCTTTCTATTACGCAATCTTCTCCATTTTTTATTGCAGTATTTAAAATGGTTTTTACAATGTAATCGTTTCCAAACTCTTCTCTTAGAGAATTAGCAGTTGAAGTCATAGTATCGCGATTTATTTCTAAACCACGTCTCTTTATTTCTTCAACAAGAAAATCTCTTACCGAATAATGTTTGAATCCTTTTTTAATTAACAACTCTACAATAGTGCCTTTTCCTGCTCCTATTGTGCCTGTTATTCCTATTATTATCATACTTTAAATTTGTAAGATAGGTTATCAAGTTCTTGGTTCGCTTTAACTATTTTGTCTTTTAGCGATTCTTTATAGTCAATCATTTTCTTTTTTAAATCATCATCTGCTGTTGCAAGTATTTGTAGTGCTAATATTGCGGCATTTAATGCTCCGTTTATTGCAACGGTTGCAACAGGTATTCCTGGAGGCATTTGCATCATTGCAAGTGCTGCGTCCATTCCTTCTAAAGAAGCCTTGATTGGAACGCCAATTACAGGTAGTGGAGTCATTGCTGCAATTACTCCTGGTAAATGTGCTGCCATTCCTGCTGCTGCAATAATTACTTCAATTCCTCTTTTGTGTGCATTGGTTGCAAATTCTTCTACTTCTTTTGGTGTTCTGTGGGCAGACAAAGCATTGATTTCAAATGGAATTTCCATTTGGTCAAAGAATTTAGCTGCACTTTCCATTACGGGAAGGTCCGATGTAGAACCCATAATTATACTTACTCTTGCTTTCATTTCTATATCTTATTAAATCATTTCTTGTTCTTTTAAGAAGCTCATGTATTTCTCCGAAAAATATTCTGCGTCTTGCTTTTTATATCTTACGTTTGTAAAGACTTGTGCAAGGTTTTCTTGTTTTGCTTCTTCTATGTATTTCTTTATTTGAGGTAATTGTTCAAATTCTTGATATAATTCTTCTATTCTTTCTTCGCTGTAGTCTTGATATGTTTCGTAGTGAACAACGGCTTCTAAAGGTAGACGCTCTGTTAAAGGAGGATTCTCATCAGGATATCCTAATGTAAGAGTTGTTACAGGTACTACGCCTTTTGGTAAATTCAATAGTTCTGCTATTTCTTTTGCTTGATAGTTTACCGTTCCTATGTAACAAATACCAATTCCTAATTCTTCCGCTGCATTTGCCATTGCTTGAGTGCAAATAGTTGCATCTATTGTTGCAACATTTAGCCACAAGAAATTATCATAACTTTTTGGAGCATTTCTTTGCTCGCAGAACTTGTGAAATCTATTTACGTCTGCACAAACTGTTATTACAACAGGAGCATTTTTTACCATTGGTTGATTGAAATGTAACTTACATAATTGCTCTTTGCGAGATTGTTCTTGTGTTACTATTATGCTGTAGATTTGCATATTACCACAATTAGAAGCTCTAACTCCTGCTTGAAGAATTTGTTCAAGAGTTTCTTTCTCTATACTTTTATTGCTATACTTTCTGATAGTTCTTCTATTCAGAAGAGTGTTTAATTTATTGCTTTCCATAATGTCTATTATACGAACTTATTACTTAAACGTTCCTGTTTTTGTAATTATTTTCTGATAAAATAAGTTTTGCGATTTTGTCAAGTAAATCAAAAGTAGTAATTTTGTATTATGGATAAAGACAAGAATATTATAGAAAGCGTAACAAATAACGATTATAAGTACGGATTTGTTACGGATATAGAAACTGAATTTATAGAAAAAGGACTAAACGAAGATGTTATTCGTCGTATTTCTAAAATGAAGCAGGAACCTGAATGGTTGTTAGAATTTAGATTAAAAGCTTATAGAAAGTTTATAACTATGAAACAACCAGATTGGGCTCATTTAAATATTCCACCAATAGATTATCAAGATATAATCTATTATGCTGCCCCTAAGAAAAAGAAAGAATTACAAAGTCTTGATGAGGTGGATCCTGAATTGTTAGATACTTTTAATAAATTGGGAATATCTCTTGACGAACAAAAAAGACTAACAGGAGTAGCTGTTGATGCAGTTATGGATTCTGTTTCAGTGAAAACTACTTTCCACGATACACTTAGCAAGGCGGGAGTAATATTCTGTTCATTTAGTGAAGCTGTTAAAAATTATCCAGATTTAGTAAAACAATATTTGGCAAGTGTTGTGCCTATAGGAGATAACTATTTTGCAGCACTCAACTCTGCAGTTTTTTCAGATGGTTCGTTTTGTTACATTCCAAAAGGAGTACATTGCCCTATGGAACTTTCAACATATTTTAGAATAAATGCAGGAGGAACAGGTCAATTTGAAAGAACATTAATTGTTGCTGATGAAGGAGCATACGTTTCTTATATGGAAGGTTGCTCTGCACCACAAAGAGATGAGAATCAATTGCACGCTGCTATTGTAGAAATAGTTGTAATGAAAGATGCAGAAGTAAAATATTCTACCGTTCAAAACTGGTATCCAGGAGATAAAGATGGTAAAGGAGGAATTTACAACTTTGTTACAAAAAGAGGTATGTGTAAAGGCAATAACTCAAAATTATCTTGGACTCAAGTTGAAACAGGTTCTGCAATAACATGGAAATATCCTTCATGTGTGTTAATGGGAGATAATTCTGTAGGGGAATTTTATTCTGTTGCAGTAACTAATAATCACCAACAAGCAGACACAGGAACAAAAATGGTTCACGTTGGTCGTAATACTAGAAGTACAATTATAAGTAAAGGTATCTCAAGTGGTAAAAGCCAAAACTCATATAGAGGATTAGTAAAAGTAAATAGATTAGCTGAAAATTCAAGAAACTATTCTCAATGTGATTCATTATTATTAACAGATACTTGTGGAGCACATACATTCCCTTATATAAAAGTAGATAATCAATCTTCAATTGTAGAACACGAAGCAACTACTTCAAAGATTTCTGAAGACCAATTATTCTATTGCCGTCAAAGAGGAATAAGTCAAGAAGGAGCAATAAGCTTAATTGTGAACGGATACGCAAAAGAAGTCTTAAATAAATTGCCTATGGAGTTTGCAGTTGAAGCACAGAAATTATTGTCTATTAGTTTAGATAACAGTGTAGGATAATGGGACAGAAAATATTAGTAATTAGGTTTTCTTCAATAGGAGATATTGTATTGACAACGCCAGTTGTTAGGGCCTTAAAGCAACAAATACCAGAGGTAGAGATACATTATTTGACTAAGAAAACTAATTACTCGTTGTTACAAAACAATAAATATATTGATAAAATACATCTATTGGAAGATGCGGACTTATTTTATAAATTAAGAAAAGAAAAATTTGACTACATTGTTGATTTACATAAAAATTTACGCTCATTCAAGATAAAATTAGCCCTTGGTGTAAAGAGCAAATCTTTTCAAAAGTTAAATTTAAAAAAACTTCTATTAGTCAAATTCAAAATAAACAATATGCCTAACGTGCATATTGTAGATAGATATTTAGAAACTGCAAGCAAATTAGGTGTAAAAAACGACAACAAAGGATTAGATTATTTTTTACAAGAAGAAGACTATATCTCATCAGATGCTTTGCCATTAGATTTTCAAGGGGGCTATATAGCTATTGTAGTAGGAAGCAAACACTACACAAAACAAATGCCTTTGGAGTTATTAATAAGAATCTGTAAAGGAATAGATAAACCAATAATACTATTGGGGGATAAAACAGATTTTGCAAAAGCTACCCAGATAGAAAAAGAAGTAGGAGTAAAAGTATTTAATGGTTGTGGAGCATATAATATCAATCAAAGCAGTGCTGTAATCAAAAACTCACTTGGCGTAATTACTGCCGATACAGGACTTATGCATATCGCATCTGCATTAGACAAAAACATAATTTGCTTATGGGGAAATACCGTTATGGATTTTGGAATGTATCCTTACAGAAGCGAAAACTCACAAGCTGAAACTCATAACTTTGAAGTAAAAAATCTATCTTGTCGTCCATGTAGTAAATTAGGCTATAAACAATGTCCTAAAAAGCATTTCAAATGCATGAATGCACAAAACGTAGATGAAATCATAAGAATAGCCAATAATTGGGAATAAAAAATGGAAGAAAACAAATATAAACAAGCACAAGAAAGCTTTTCCAGACTATTAACCATAATGGACGAATTGCGAAGCAAATGTCCATGGGATAAAAAACAAACAAACCTTAGTCTAAAATCCAATACAATAGAAGAAGTCTATGAATTAGCACAAGCAATTGAGGACAACGATAATCAAGAAATCAAAAAAGAACTTGGAGACTTGCTTTTGCACGTTGTTTTCTATTCAAAAATTGGCAGTGAACAAGGAGAATTTGACATAAGGTCAGTAATAGATTCTCTCTGCGAAAAACTAATAAGACGACACCCACACATTTACGGAGAAGTCAAAGTAGAAAATGCCGAAGATGTTAAAAAAACTTGGGAACAAATAAAAATGACAGAGGGAAGAAGCTCCGTATTTTCAGGAGTCCCAAGAGCATTAGATTCTTTAATAAAAGCGTACCGATTACAAGAAAAAGCAGCAGGCGTAGGCTTTGATTGGGAAAACCCTCAACAAGTTTGGGATAAGGTAAAAGAAGAATTGCAAGAATTAGAACACGAAGTAGAAGCTCAAGATTCGCAAGAAAAAATAGAAGAAGAGTTTGGAGATGTTTTATTTGCACTAATAAACTATGCACGCTTTTTAAAAATAAAACCCGAACACGCCTTAGAAAGAACAAATCGTAAATTCATAAAACGTTTTCAATACATAGAAAAAGTAGCAGAAGAACAAAACAAAAAACTTCAAGAAATGACACTTGAAGAAATGGATAAAATTTGGAACAACGCAAAAGCAATGGAGGAATAATTATGATAGAAATTATACCACAAAATCACTTTGAAGTAAATAGTTATATATTATTCGATGACACCAAAGAATGTGTTTTAGTTGATGTTTGCTCACAAGGAGCCTTACAAGAAAGAGAAATAATCAACTTTATAGAACAGAATAGCTTAAAAGTAAAACATATATTGCTTACTCACCCACATGTAGATCATCTTTGCGGCGTCGCATTTGCTTGCAAACAATTCTCTTTGCCTATAACAATGAGCATAGACGCAGTAAGAATGTTCAATACCGCAAACAATCAAGCGGCAATGATGGGATTTGAACTTGGAGATATAAACAACGTAGAGATAAAAACCATTATGCCAGGTGATGTAATAGAATTTGGAAATAGTAAGATAGAATGCCTTGATACAGCAGGTCATTGCGAAGGAAGTTTGAGCTATTACAATGCCGAAGAAGGCTATGTGATAACAGGTGATGCTCTTTTTGCTCAATCAATCGGCAGAACAGATTTGCCAACAGGCGATTTGGATTTGCTACTATCCAACATAAGAGAAAAAATACTTACTTTACCAGAAGAAACTAAAGTATATCCAGGACATGGTCCTTATTCAACAGTAGATTACGAAAAAACACATAACCCATTCTTATTAATGTAATTATGAAAAAAGCTTTATTATATTCATTAAGTGTAATAATTTTGTGCTTATCTTTAAATGTTAGTGCACAAGACTTTCGTGCAGGATTGCAATTTGGTATAACTCCCTCGCAAGTTGATGGAGACGGAATAACAGGTTATAACAAGATAGGACTAACAGGAGGAGTATTTCTATCAAGAGACTTAAAAGATAATATATTTCTTTATACAGATTTGTCTTTTACGATGAAGGGTAGTAAGGTTGCAAGTAGTAAAAATGTTAATTATTCACAAATAGAAATAAGTGCAAATTACATTGATTGGGGAGTATATGCAGGATATAAATTTACCGATAAAATAGACTTAAAAGCAGGTTTAATACCTTCTGTCTTGATATATAATAGTGAAAAAACTGTATCTGGCATGGAGGTTGGAGTAGAAGACTCTTTCCGTCCGTTTAATATGCTAATATCAGGAGGATTGCACTATCGTTTTTCAAAACATTTTGCTTTAAATGCTACATATAACTATTCTATATTTAGTATAAGACGAGGAGATTACGAGATATTTAACTACGATGTAAAGGTTCGTAATGCTCAATATCATCATTACATAAATTTATCCTTGATGTATCAATTTTAAAACAAAGAATCAATAAATTCTTTCTTGAATTCAAAAAAATAATTCTTGAAAAGAATAATTTAAAACTTGATAAAATTTGGTAGTAAAAAAAATTTTATCTAACTTTGCCAATTATTAATCAATTTAAATTAATTGCGCTATGAAAAAAGTATTATTTGTAATGGGAGCTTTCTTAGCTTTCGCTGCTTGTAATCCAGTATCTGATTGTAACTGTACAATATCTTCAGACATGGGAATTACATTTGATTTATTCACAGAAGAAGCTGCAACAATCGTTGATTTCGAAGGAACTTGCGATCAAGTAAATTATGCAGACATCACTCTTCCAGAAGAATGGATGGATGCTGAAGAATTAGGATTAACTTTAAGTTGCGTAGAAAAATAATTCCTAAAATAAGGGAAAATATTTAAGGAATACTCCGAATAGAGTATTCCTTTTTTTAAATAAAGTAGATTATGAAAAGGATATTCTTAACATTAGGCTTAGTTTCTGCTTGTGTGATTTTAACTTCTTGTACAGAAACTACAGATTGTGAATGTATATACGGCAATGAAGTGTATCAATATTATGATTGGTCAGGTAGTTGTTCTGATATAATGCTTGATGCTAAAAAAGCAGAATTTGGTAATCTTCCTATAGTTTGTACAGAAATATATTAAGAAATTATGAATTTTAAGAAAATAACTCTAATAGCGATTAGAATACTTATAGGAATTGTTTTTGTACTCTCTGCAGTTACAAAGTATATTTCGATAGAAGCATTTGATATGTTTGTATTTGAACATGAGTTATTTTCTTGGAATCTTACAAATTTCATTACAAGAATACTGATAGCGAGTGAAGCATGTTTGGGATTGATGTTACTATTTGGTATTTTTACTAAACTTTCGCGTTGGTTGACTATTGGTAGTCTTGTTGTATTTACGATTTATATTTTGATTAAGCCTTTCTTCTTTGAAGTAAATTCAGATAATTGTCATTGCTTTGGAGAAGTGATGATTTTGTCTGACAATCAAACATTAATCAAAAATGTAGTTCTGTTATTGTTTTCAACTGCCTTATTTTTCGATAAAGGTTGGAAACTAAAATATGCAAAATATATACTTATAGCATCTTTTATTCTTCCACTTGCAACAACGTTCATTGTGCGTCCTCCTGATGTAATTGCTCATGCTATTTATGGCAAACAAATAGAGCTTAATATGGATAGCTTTGAAAAGCTTTTAAATATGGATAAAGTGCAAGATATGAAAGTAAGTGAAGGGAAGAAAGTACTATGTCTTTACTCTACTGCTTGCAAACATTGTAAGCGAACAGCAATAAAAATTGACGTGATTATAAAACGTCATAAACTCAATAAGCAAGATTTTGTTGTTCTTTTCTGGGGTAAAGAAAATAGCATAGATGTATTTTATAAAGAAACGGCAGCTGAATTATTGCCAACAAATCAAGTCCCTCCATTGTTATTTCTTTCTGCTACAAAAGGCAGACAACCAATAATCGTGCTTTTAGACAATGGTAGAATAGTTGATTTGTATAAATCAACAAACATAAACGAACAAAAAATAGTTGAATTCCTCAATTAGTTTTTTTACACGAGTTTATAACAATTTACCTTTTGCAAACGTTCTATTCTCATATTGAAAAAATATTTGGATATGGTTAGAATACTTTGGGTAGATGACGAAATAGACTTACTGAAACCGTATGTTCTTTTTCTTGAAACAAAAGGTTACGCGTTTTCTCTTGCAATAGATGGGAACGAAGCTCTTGATATATTAGCAGAAGAAAAAGTGGATATAGTGTTTTTAGATGAAAATATGCCTGGACTTTCAGGTTTGGAAGTATTGACAATTATCAAGGAACGCTATCCTGCTTTACCTATAATAATGATAACAAAGAGTGAAGAAGAACAAATAATGGAGCAAGCTATTGGCTCAAAAATTTCTGATTATCTTATCAAACCTGTAAACCCAAACCAAATATTATTAACTCTTAAAAAGCATTTAGATACAAAACGTCTTGTAAGTGAGAAATCTACTATGAGCTATCAGCAAGAGTTTCGTCAAATAGGTATGAAACTACAAGATAGATTAGATTGGAAAGAATGGGTAGATATTTATAAGAAATTAGTGTATTGGGAATTGAATCTTGCAGAATCTAATGATGTAGGTTTATTTGAAATTTTGAAACAACAAAAGCAAGAAGCCAATAATCTTTTCTCAAAATATTATCAACAAAACTATGTAGATTGGATAACGAAAAAAGAGGAAGATGTACCTTTACTTTCACATACTCTTTTAAAGGAGAAATTATTTCCCGTTTTAAAAGAAAGTGACAAATCTAACTTTTTGATTATTATAGATAATTTTCGTTTTGATCAATGGAAGGCCTTACAAACTCAAATTGAACAATATTTTAGAGTAGAAAACGAAGATATTTATTATAGTATAATTCCTACTACTACCCAATATGCTCGTAATGCTCTTTTATCTGGTTTGATGCCTTCGGAAATAAAGAAAACTTATCCAGACTTATGGATAGATGAAGATGAAGAAGGAATGAAAAACCAAAACGAATACACATTTTTCCAAAAGAACCTTACAAGACATAATATCAATATAAAAACTTCTTATCATAAGGTTTTGAATATGAATTATGGTAAGAAAATGATAGATAACTTGCCAAACCTTTTACAAAACAAACTAAATATAATAGTTTACAATTTTATAGATATGCTTTCTCATGCAAGGACGGATTCTGCCTTAGTTAGAGAATTGGCAGAGGATGAAAAAGCATATAGAAGTGTAACAAAAACTTGGTTTGAACACTCACCACTTTTGGAAGTTATAAAATTTTTAAGTTCCAAGAAGGTAAATATTTTCATAACAACTGACCACGGCTCAGTAAAGATAAACAATCCTATAAAAATTCGTTCAACAAAAGATGCTTCTGTTAATTTGAGATATAAGGTTGGTAAACTTATGGATTATAATACTAAGGAAGTGTTTGATGTAAAAAATCCTGAGGATATTTTCTTGCCAAGGCTACATATTTCTTCTCCATACATCTTTGCTCGTTCTAACGATTTCTTTGCATATCCTACAAATTACAATCATTATGTACAATATTATATAAATACCTTCCAACATGGAGGTATTTCAATGGAGGAAATTATGATTCCTTTCATAAAATTGACAAACAAATAGAAAGAAATGAAAAAACAATATACGCTTACAGACTTGTCTTGTATTGATGAGGTCGCAAAAAGTATTTTAAATGATTTTCCAAATGCAAGACATTTTTCTTTGAATGGACAAATGGGAGCAGGGAAAACTACACTTACAAAATCTTTGTGTAATGTTTTGGAGGTAGAGGATAATGTTTGTTCGCCAACTTTCGCTATTGTAAATGAATATTATTCAGAAAAGGCAGGAACTATTTATCATTTCGATTTTTATAGGATAAAAAATCTTCAAGAAGCGATAGATATAGGATTTGATGATTACATTTATAGCGGAAACTATTGCTTTATGGAATGGTGTGAAAACATTCTTCCGCTTTTACCCGATGATATGACAGAAATCAAAATAGAGGTAATGGAAAATCAAACAAGGGTAATAATCGTTGATGATGAGGTTATTTTATAGCATTTAAAATTTCCTCGTAATGCCCTTGTACGGTTGCGCTCCAATTATCTTTTGAATCTAAAAACTTGTCTAAAACTTCTTTTGCTTTAAGGTGTTCTCCCTTTGTGTGAAGAATCCAAGCGTAAGTGTCAGCAACAGTTATGTTTCTGCTTTCTGCATCGTAAGTCTTCTTTGACATTTCTTCTGCTTTATCAAGGTTTATGTTTTCTATGCAAAGATAATAAGCATAATTGTTTAAGGTTGGAAAATCATTTGGAGATATTTCTAAAACCTTTTCAAAGAAATTCCACGCTTGGTCATATTTTTCTGTTCTATAATGTGCTTCTGCTAAACCATTGTAAAGGTCTATTAAATAGTCTTCTTGTCGTGTTTTTAGTTTTAAGCCTTTTTCAAATACTTCTATCGCAGAGGTGTATTCGCCTATCGCATTTAGATTATGTCCTTTTACAATATAGAATATTACTTCTCGTGGGTAGTATTTCAAAGCTTTATCACAAGTTTCGATTATCTCTTTTGGGTCATCGTTTACTTGTTGAACGATAATGCAGTTTTTGAATAAATCCAAGTCGTTTACTCCATATTCTACTGCTTTTTTACATGCTATGTAGGCATCTGCCATTCTGAATGTTCTCATATAAGCAATAGAAAGAAACTGCCACAAACGTCCTTCTTCGGGATACATTTTTGCCATTGTTTCCAAGTGCCCCATATAGCATTTTAAAGTAAAAGAATCATTATCTACCTTTTCTTGATATAAAGTAAGTATTAGCTGATTTTTTTCTTCAAAATTCATTTGCGTATTCCTACATAGTTTATCTATATAGCTTTCGGCTAAATTAATCTCTCCTTTTTTGTAATATAATTCTAATAAAGCGACTATGTTTTCTATGTTATTAGAATCTATCTCTTCTACTTTTTTCATAAGAGATAAGGCTTTTTTGTCCTCTCCTTTTGATAAATAGTTTTGTGCTAAGGTTGATAGATAGGAAACATTGCTTGGATATTCCTTACATAAGATTTCTATTTCTTTTGTGGCTTTTTCTTGTTTTCCTAATTGCTTATAGATTTTGTATTTTAACATTGAGCAATATTCATTAACGCCTTGTCTTTTTTCAAGTAAGTTTACAATCTCTATTGCTTTATCAAACATATTTGCTTCTGTATAAATAGCAACTAATTCCATGTAATATTCTGTCACATTAGGTTGTAAATCTATTACTGCACGATATTGGTCTGCTGCTTTTTCAATTTGTTTTGTTTGGAGATAGATTTCGGCTAATTGAGTGCGATACCAATGATTTTTGGGATTTAATTCTATTGCTTTTAAGTTGTATTCAATGGCCCTTGCTATGTTTCGTTGCTCATAATTTATGGAAGATAGTTGGTAATATGCAAGTGAATTTTCGGGTTGTTGCTTAATAATTGCTTCATACAAAGAGCAAGCAGTTTCTGTATTACCAATTTCACGTTGAGTAGCGGCATCAATAACCATTTGTGCCACTTTAATGTCGTTATCATTAGGTTGTTTAATTGCTTTTTCTTGATTTTTACAAGAAGATAAACAAATAATTATAGACAATAAGGTTAAAATAATGCCGCTACTTTTCATTATATTTTCTAATTTATACAACTATAATCTCCTAAGTTCAATTCTTGCTCTTTATTTTCAATTTTTGCAAATGAACCTATCATACTATCTTTTAAAATTGCGTTTTCTATCACGGTTTCTTTACCTACCATAGAGTCTTTTATGCAAGAATTGCTTATTTTAGCGTTTTCTCCTATACTAACACGAGGTCCTATGATAGAGTTTTTAATTACTGCTCCTTTTCCTATATAAACAGGTTGAATAATCAAAGTGTTGTCGTTTATAACACATTCATCCAATAATTCTTCTGCTAATTCATAAATTCCATTCTTAGCAGACTTTAATTCTAACACCCTTCCGCAAGTTTCAACCGTTGCCGCAGGATTTCCACAGTCTAACCATTCTTTCACATCGTTTGTTTTAAACTTCAATCCCTTATCAAGCATATTTTGAAGCGCATCAGTAAGTTGATATTCGCCAGACTTTGTAATGTTGTTATCTATTAAATATTGGAGTTCGTTTCTAAGCTTTTCACCATCTTTGAAATAGTAAATGCCAATTATTGCTTCGTTGCTTATAAATTCTTTTGGTTTTTCCACAAACCCACAAATTGTGTCATCAGCGTTTTTCTTTACAACACCGAATGCACTTGGGTCTTCTACTTTGTGAGTCCAGATAATTCCATCTTCATTTGTTTCTAAAGTAAAGCCTGCATCAAAAAGTGTATCTGCAAAAGCTACTGTTACTTTTCCTGAAAGGCTTTCCTTTGCACAAAGAATAGCATGTGCAGTTCCAAGAGGTTCGTTTTGATAATAGATTCTTCCTTTTGTTCCTAATTGTTCAGCTATTTTCAAAAGGTTTTCTTCAACCTCTTTTCCGAAATCTCCAATTATGAAACCAATTTCTTCTATTTCTTCTCCAACTACTTCTCTTATATCTTCACATAAATGTTGTACTATTGGTTTACCTGCTAACTCTATCAAAGGTTTTGGCGTTACTAATGTATGAGGACGTAATCTTTTGCCCATACCTGCCATTGGAATTACTATTTTCATAAATATACAATTATAATACGTTTATTAAACTACAAAAGTACGAATTATTTCGAGAATTAAAATCTATTCAAATGAATTAAATTTAATAAAAAATAAACCTTTCTTCATTTGATTTGTCAAATTTTTGTAATTTTACAACTCGTTTTTTGATACAAAGCAATGAAAAGAAGAATACAATACCTTATATATATATTATTTATAAGCCTTTCCTTATCTGCACAAGAGTTTGATAATGCAGAAATCTATCCACAGTTTGAAAGAAACTATGATAGCTTGCTAAACAGCTATTATATGAAACACAACTCAAAACTGATTAGACAAAGATATAGCCAGCCTGATGAGTTCGCTCCAAGAATTAAAGCTGCGGACTTGCCTGATAGTGTACTTGCAAAAAGATTAAGAAGAATTCCATCAGCAATAGATTTAAGCTATAACGACAAAGTTCGTAATCATATAATATATTATGTAGATAAAATAGGGGATAGAGTAGGTGTTATGTTGGGACTAAGCAAATACTATTTCCCTCTTTTTGAAGATATATTAGATAGAGTAGGCGTTCCAGAAGAACTAAAATATCTTGTAATTATTGAATCAGCTCTAAATCCTATGGCAGTATCTCGTGCAGGTGCAACAGGACCTTGGCAATTTATGTCTTCAACAGGAAAGATGTATGACTTAAGAATCAATTCCGTATTAGACGATAGACGTGATCCAATCAAATCAACACATGCAGCTGCTCGCTATTTAAGAGATTTATACAAAATATATGGAGACTGGACCTTGGCATTAGCAGCCTATAACTGTGGACCAGGGAATGTAAACAAAGCAATGAGACGTTCGGGTAAGGATACCTTTTGGGAAATGTATGATTTCTTGCCAAGAGAAACGAGAGGATACGTTCCAGCCTACATAGCAGCAGTATATGCCATGACTTATTACAAAGAACACGGCATAGAAATAGCCCCACTCAGCAAACCACTCTCACTAATATCTGATACCGTAATGCTCAAAAACGATATTCACTTAAAACAAATAGAAGAAGTAATGAGCATTCCTATAGAAAGATTAAGGGAAATGAATCCTCAATATAAAACAGATATAATTCCAGGTAGTAAAGGTAGCTATAGTTTAAAGCTCCCTTCAACTCACCTATACAATTTCGTATCATTAGAAGATAGCATTGCGAACTATAAGAAAGATGAATACTTTGGAGAAGGTAGAAGCAAAGAAGAATTGATTGCATCTGGCGAAATAGAATACAGAGAACGCACAGTATATCATAAAGTCAGAAAAAATGAAACATGGAATTCAATCGCTCGCCGTTATGGAGTAACTGTGAAACAACTAAAATCGTGGAATAAAAAAGCAAGCAAAAGAAAGTATCTCAAAATAGGAGAGCTTCTTGCAGTTAAACAAAAACAAGCCTTCCGTAAAGAAAAACCTACAGAAGAAACAACTACAACTCCTGAATTCAATACAGAAAAACCAATAGTATCATCAGAAAACGAAGCAATCAGCACTCAACCTACAGCAGAAGAAATAAAAGAACAAACAACAGGGAAGAAACCTGTCCAACATATAGTAAACCACAAAGTCAAACAAGGTGAAACTATAGCCAAGATAGCAAAGAGATATGGAGTGACAATAGACCAAATACTTCGCCTAAACAATATCTCTAAAGCAAAAGCTTCAAAAATAAAGATAGGACAAATTCTAAGAATTAAGTAGAATACCTATTATATAATAAAGCCTTTTTCCGAGAAAACGCAGAAAAACAAGATTCCAACAGCGTTGGAGAAGTATTCCAACGCTGTTGGAGAGGTATTCCAATGCTGTTGTAATAACCCTAAACCAATAAAAAAGAAAAAAACACCCCAAAGCAATAACCAAAAACAAGAAAATCTTCCTAAAATCAGCCGATACACACAAAAAACGCAAAAAAATAATCTTACTAGTAATCAGGGACTTAACAAACGATACCAAAAAAAAGGTTAAAAAAAGTTTGGTAGTAAAAGAAAAAGCAGTACTTTTGCAATCCCAAAACGGACAAGAGTGAGTGAGATGAGAGGGAGCAGTTTTGGGATAAATGATCTTTGAAACAATAGGAACCAAGGTAGCGGACAAATACTAGAAAGTATTTGTACCTAGAGTAAGGAAACAATAACCGTTAATTAAAAAAATAAAGAACTTTTTTTACAATGAAGAGTTTGATCC
>JAGCJW010000005.1 GCA_017647785.1 Bacteroidales bacterium
GTCTTTACTGCTGCACAAATTGATTCAAGTGTTCGTACTCCTTTGAATGAACAATTAGATAAGCTTGGAGGTTTAGTTTCTAAATTAGGATATGCAATAGCGGGATTGATTGTAGTAGGAAGAATGATGTTGTATTTTACAAGTGGAGAGCCTTTTGTTTTAATGAACTTCCTTTCATATTTGTTGCAAACATTTATGATAGCGGTTACATTAATCGTAGTTTCTGTTCCAGAGGGCTTGCCTATGGCTGTTACTTTGGCTTTGGCATATAGCATGCAAAAGATGTTAAAGACTAATAACCTTGTTCGTAAGATGCACGCTTGCGAAACAATGGGTGCAACATCTGTTATTTGTACCGATAAAACGGGAACACTTACTCAAAATCAAATGACTGTTTATCAAACTAAATTCTTTTCATTGGAGAATCAAGAATTTGGTGAAAATGAATATTCATTACTTATAAAAGAAGGTGTGGCTGTTAATACAACTGCTTCATTAGACATAAGTGATGAAAAACCAAAAGTAATAGGGAATCCAACTGAAGGAGCTTTATTGTTGTGGTTAAGAAGTAAGGGTATAGATTATTCTCCATTAAAGAGAAGTGTTGATGTGATAGGGGAAATACCTTTCTCTACTGAAAGAAAGTTTATGGCTACTTTGGTCTATTCTCCATTGATTAAAAAGAATGTTCTTTATGTTAAAGGAGCTCCTGAAATAGTACATTCTATGTGTTGCAAAACTTGTGGTAATGTAAGCAAAGAAACACTTGATGAAATACTTTTAGGTTATCAATCACAAGCAATGCGTACTCTTGGATTTGCTTATCAAATAGTAGAAGAAGGTCAGCAAGTTATAGAAGGAGATAAGTTAATTGCAAAAGACTTGGAATTTTTAGGTGTTGTTGCAATCTCAGACCCTGTTAGAAAAGAAGTGCCACAAGCAATCAGAGATTGTTTGTCTGCAGGTATTAATGTGACAATAGTAACAGGAGATACAACAGGAACTGCTAAAGAAATAGGTCGTCAAGTTGGTTTATGGACAGAAAACGATGGAGATAAGAATATAATAACAGGACCAGAGTTTGCTGCATTGAGCGATGAAGAATTGAAAGAACGTATATTAGACTTTAAGATTATTTCTCGTGCAAGACCAATGGATAAGAAACGATTGGTTGAAACCTTACAAGAAAAAGGACAAGTCGTTGCCGTTACAGGAGATGGAACAAATGACGCTCCGGCATTGAAAGCAGCACACGTTGGATTATCAATGGGAGATGGAACATCGGTTGCAAAAGAAGCGAGTGATATTACAATTATAGATAGTTCTTTTGCTTCAATCGGTAGAGCAGTTATGTGGGGACGTTCTTTGTATCAAAATATTCAAAGATTTATCTTGTTTCAAATGACAGTCAATGTAGCGGCTTGTTTAATCGTATTAGCAGGTGCTTTCATGGGACAAGAATCTCCTCTTACAGTTACTCAAATGCTTTGGGTAAATCTTATAATGGATACTTTTGCAGCTATGGCTTTAGCTTCGCTTCCTCCAACCGAAAGAGTAATGAGAGATAAACCAAGAAATAGAAAAGACTTTATCATTAATCGTTTTATGGGAATAGCAATAATAGGAACAGGAATATTATTCTTTGCCTTGTTATTAGTATTGCTTTATATTTTCCAACATGTTGATATACACAGTTTCTCTGAATTATTCTCTGCTCAATTAGGAGCTTATCAAGGATTGAATCCATACGAAGAAAGTTTGTTCTTTACTATATTCGTTATGTTACAATTCTGGAATATGTTTAATGCTCGTGCTTACAAAACAGGACGTTCTGCTTTCAACTTTAAAGATTGCGAAAGCTTTGGCTTAATAGCTTTAATTATAGTTGTAGGACAAGTATTAATTGTAAGTTTTGGAGGAAAAATGTTTAATGTTGTTCCTTTGAAAGCAATAGATTGGTTAATCGTTATAGGAGGAACATCTATTGTGCTTTGGATAGGAGAAATATTTAGATTGATTAAAAGAATAAAAGCTTAATAAATGTATTCTCGTACGGAATTATTATTAGGTGCAGAAGCAATAGAAAAGCTTAAAAATACATCTGTCTTAGTTGTAGGATTAGGAGGCGTAGGAGCTTATGCTGCTGAAATGTTATGTAGAGCAGGAGTAGGTAAACTTACTTTGGTTGACGGAGATGTTGTAAGTGAAAGCAACAAGAATAGACAATTATTAGCTCTTTCTTCTACAATGGGAAGAAATAAGACTGATGTATTGAAAGAACGTTTGTTAGATATTAACCCTAATGCTGAAATAATAACTCATACGGAATTTTTAAGAGATGAAAGTATGATAAATCTATTGCAAAATAATAAATTTGACTATGTTGTTGATGCAATAGATACGCTTTCTCCAAAGGTTTTTCTTTCTGCATGGAGTGTGCATTTTAGAATACCTATTGTTAGCTCTATGGGAAGTGGAGGAAAATTAGATGTAAGCAAAATTCAGGTTGCCGATATTTCACAAACATATAATTGTCCTTTGGCAAGAATGATGAGAAAGCGCTTACATAAATTAGGAATATATGATTCTGTGGCGGTGGTTTTCTCTGCCGAAGAAACTCCAAAGGAATCTGTTATAGAACAAAGAAGTGAAAACAAACTCTCAAATGTAGGTACTATATCTTATATGCCTGCTGTTTTTGGTTGTACTGTTGCAAGTGTTGTAATAAGAGAATTGATAGGGGTGAGTGCATACAAGAAAGTAAAGGATAAGAGATATTATGAAAACAAAAGAGAGTCTGTTGTAGATATGTTTAAGTATTACGAAGAACAAAAGAAAAGCTTATGCAAGGAATGATAGAAGTGTTTTGTAGAAATACAGACAGAAGATTTTTAGTGCCTTGTGGTGTTGATTTAAAAGAGGTGTTGAGATACGCACAAGTAGAAAATCAAGATGAAATATTAGGAGCCTTGGTAAATAACAAGGTGCAAAGTATGAATTATAAGGTTTATACTCCAAGGGAAATAGAGTTTTTTGATTATAAAACTTCCTTTGGACGTAGAATGTATGCGATATCTCTAATGTTTTTGCTTTATAAGGCAAGCAAAGACTTGTATCCTCAATATGAAATCTCTATTCAACATTCTATGAATGACGGATATTATGTTGAATTTGAAAATGCAGATATAGAAGTTGCAAGTCTATTAGATGATTTACGCAATAAGATGCGTGAATTAGTAAGTGCTGACCTTAGGTTTGAAAGAGAGTTGATTCCAACTCAACAAGCAGTAGAATTGTTTAAGAAAGTAGGAATGAACGAAAAAGCAGAATTGCTTTCGGGTAGCAAAAGAATATATGCAAATGTAGATGTATTGGATGGAACTGTAAATTCATTCTTTACAGAATTAGTACCATCTACATCTTACTTGCAAAACTTTGACTTATACGCCTACAATAAAGGATTTATATTGCAATTGCCAACAAAAAATAAAAGAGAATCCAATAAACTATTCTCTGTATTTCAAGAACATAAACAATGGTTGAAAATTCTTAATACACCATTTGTTGCAGACTTGAATAGAGTTGTTGCGTTTAAGAAAGAAAATGAATTAATCCAAGTTTCAGAAGCCTTGCATGAGAAGAAATATGCACAAATAGCAGATGAAATTAATAAAAGAGAAGATAGAGTAATGATGGTTTTGTTAGCAGGACCATCATCTTCAGGAAAGACAACTTCTTGTAGAAGAATCTCTACTCAACTTTCTGTTTTAGGTTATGACCCGATTCAAATTTCTTTGGACGATTACTTTGTAAATAGAGAGTTTACTCCAAGAGATGAAAAGGGCGATTATGATTTTGAGTGTTTTGAAGCATTGGATACTCAATTCTTTGTTCGTCAAATGCAAGAACTTATAGCAGGAAAAGAAATTAATCTTCCTCGCTTTAACTTTATTACAGGACAAAGAGAAACTACTACTCAAAATCTTAGAATGAAAGAAAACTCTATTCTTATAATAGAAGGTATACATGCTCTTAATCCAAAACTGACAGAGGAAATAGATGATAAATACAAATATAAGGTATTTGTTTCGGCTCTTACTCAAGTAGCATTGGATAAACATAATCTAATATCTACCTCTGATAATAGATTGATTAGAAGAATAGTGAGAGATAATAATTATAGAGGTTATTCTGCAGAAGATACTATAATGAGATGGGATAGTGTTCGTTCGGGAGAAGAAAAACATATTTTCCCTTATCAAGAAAATGCAGATATTATTTTCAATTCCTCTTTGCTTTATGAAATAGGTTTATTGAAGCCAATAGCAGAACCTTTGCTTATGGAAGTAGGACAAAACTCTCCAGCATACGCAGAAGCAAAAAGATTGCAAACATTTTTAGCAAACTTTAAATCAATACACTCAAACTTTATTCCTCCAACCTCAATAATGAGAGAATTTTTGGGTGGAAGTAGCTTTAAATATTAACTAAAAAAAAGAGAAATAAACAAGATAAAATATTGTTTTATAGGCAATTAATTGTTTATGTTGAAAAAAAACTACTTAAAAAACTTAAAAATAAAGTGAGTTTACAAAAAAAAGTAGTAATTTAGCACCGTGAATTGTTTAAAAAAATTATAAATAAAACATCAATCAAGATGGAAGTAAAGAAATCAGACAAAGCGAACTTGGAGAAAACCAAAGGTTTATTCCTTCAACTTGGTTTGGTTATAGCTTTAGGCGTTTGCATACTTGCATTTGAGTGGAAAAGCTATGATAAAGAAGTAGAGGAAGTTCAAATTACCCAAGTTGTTCAAGAAGTTGAAGAAATGGTAATTCAAACTAAAGCAGAGGAACCACCTCCACCACCAGAAGAACCACCTCAAGCAGAAACTACAGAGTTTGAAATCGTAGATGACGACCAAGAATTGGAAAACGAGTTCAATATAGAATCTTTTGAGAATACAACAAACGCAGATGTGTTTATTCCAAAAGTAGAAATAGAAGAAGTTGAAGAGGAAGAGGAAGAACAAACAATCTTTACAGTTGTAGAAGAGAGTGCTATGTTCCCAGGCGGTCAAGCAGAGTTGATGAAATATCTTGCTCAAAACATAAAATATCCTCAACAAGCAAGAGAAACAGGTACACAAGGATTGGTTTATGTAACATTCGTTGTTGAAAAAGACGGTTCTCTAACAGACATTAAAGTATTGAGAGATATAGGTTCTGGTTGTGGAGAAGAAGCTATCAGAGTTGTTAAATCAATGCCTAAATGGTCTGCTGCTAAACAAAGAGGTAAAGCAGTTAGAATGCAATTTAACTTACCTGTTAAGTTTACTTTGGCAGGATAATACATAAGTTGAAATTTTCAAGAAATAAACTTAAGAGACAGATTGTTTAACAATCCGTCTCTTTTTTTAGTTAAGAAGATAATGATTACTGTAAATAATATATCAATACATTTTTCGGGAACTTATTTGTTCGATAACGTGAGCTTTGTTGTATTGGATAGAGATAGAATAGGCTTAGTTGGGAAGAACGGAGCAGGTAAATCTACGCTTTTAAAGATTCTTGCAGGTCAGCAAGAATGTGAAAAAGGTAATATTGTTTTGTCTAAATATCAAACAATAGGTTATCTTCCACAAGAGATGATACCAAGCTCTACAATGAGTGTGTTAGATGAAGCTCTTACGGCGTTTAAAGAAGTTAATTCAATAAATGAAGAAATTGAATCTTTGAATGAAAAAATTAATTCTTCGACTGATTACCTTTCTAAAGAATATGAAAATCTTCTTCAAAAACATTCCGAGCTAACAGAGCGTTTAAACGTTATGGGAGCGAATAATATGCAATCTCAAACCGAAAAAGTATTACTTGGATTAGGCTTTACTCATAGCGATTTCTCTAGAAAGATGAATGAATTTAGTTCAGGGTGGCAAATGAGAGTAGAACTTGCAAAGATTCTTCTTCAAGCCCCTAACACAATCTTACTTGACGAGCCTACAAACCATCTTGATATAGAATCAATCCAATGGTTAGAAAGCTTTCTGTCAAATTATTATGGAGCAGTAATACTTGTCTCTCACGATAAAGCCTTTCTTGATAATGTTTGTAAAAGAACAATAGAAATCAACTGTGCAAAGGTTTATGATTATAAGGTTTCTTATAGTAAATATGTAGAGCTTTTGCTAGAAAGACAACAACAAGAGATTTCTCAACTCAACAACCAACAAAAACAAATAGCAGAGATTGAGAAATTCATAGAACGTTTTCGTTACAAAGCTACCAAAAGTAAACAAGTGCAATCTCGCATAAAGATGTTAGATAAAATGGAAAGGGTAGAGGTAACTCAAACCGACACATCTAACATTCACTTTAAGTTTCCACCAGCTCCACATTCAGGAAAGATAGTTGTAGAACTCAATAATTTAAACAAAAGTTACGGCGATAAACTTGTCTTAAAAGATGTAAACCTTTTGATTGAGAAAGGAGAGAAAGTTGCTTTTGTTGGAAAGAATGGAGAAGGTAAATCAACCCTTTCAAAAATCATAGTAGGAGAAATCACCGACCAAACAGGAGAATGTAAAATAGGACATCAAGTAAAGATAGGGTATTTTGCACAAAATCAAGCGGCACTCTTAGATCCTAATAAAACAGTCTTTGAAACAATAGATGATATTGCAGAAGGAGAGATTAGAACCAAGATAAGAACAATACTTGGTAGCTTCCTTTTTGATGAAGAAGCAATAGAAAAGAAAGTGAAAGTGCTTTCAGGAGGAGAGAAAACACGACTTGCGCTTGCAAAACTAATACTTACACCTGTAAACCTATTGATTCTTGACGAGCCTACAAACCATCTTGATATGGTGTCAAAGGATATTTTAAAGATGGCTTTAATGCAATATGACGGAACTTTGATAGTTGTTTCTCACGATAGAGATTTCTTGCAAGGATTGACCGATACTCTATACGAATTCTCTCGTCATCATATCAATATCTTTAAAGGCGATATTTTTGAGTTCTTGGAAAGTAAGAAACTACAAGACTTAAAAGATTTAGAAACCCCAGCAGAAAAGAAAACCACTGTTGTAAACGAAGTAATCTCTCAAAGCAAGATAGACTATCAAAATCAAAAAGAAAACCAAAAAGAAATCCGTAAGATAAAAAATCAAATCTCAAAAATAGAAGAAGAAATAGAGAAAATAGAGCAAGAGATTGCAAAAGCTGAAGAAGCCTTGCAAAATCAAAGCGATATAGATGGAGATTTCTTTGTTAAGTACGAAAATAACAAGCAACTACTTAATGAAAAAATGCAAAAATGGGAAGAATTGCAGACAATGTTAGATTAGCATATCCTATTGTTTTATCTGGATTAGGATTAAGTATTGTACAGTTTTTCGACACCTTAATGGTCGGACAAGTCAATAAAGAATCCTTAGCCGGCGTTGCATTTGCCTCTGCTATAATAATAGTGTTCTTAGTCTGCGGACAAGGCATTGGAATGGCACAAACTCCCTTAGTAGGTCAAGCCTTTGCAAGAAAAGAAACTAAAAGAGTTGCAATAATATTTCAAAATGCAATCTTGCAAAACATAATTATAGGTATTTTAATCGTAATAGCCTTAATGATTCTACTACCATTTTTACCCTACTTTGGACAAGAGCCAAAGGTAATAGAATTTGCAAAACCCTATTTCATAGCAACAGCACTTTCACTCTTACCAGCACAAATATTCCTTGCCTTTCGTCATTTTATGGAAGGAGTCGGTAATACCAAAGTTACAATGGCAATTATCATTTCTGCCAACATATTAAACATAATCCTTAACTATGTTTTTATTTTTGGTAAACTAGGCTGTCCTCCTATGGGAGCATTTGGAGCAGGACTTGCAACCCTTGTAGCAAGAACCCTAATGCCGATAGCATATCTCATATTTATTCTCTCAAACAAAAAATATCGTCGCTATACCCTTTTCTTTAAAAAATCCAATCTACAATTACACATGCAAAAGAATATCCTAAAGTTAGGAGCGCCGATAGCAGTGCAACAAACCTTAGAATGTGTTTCTTTCTCTATGATAACCATAATGATGGGTTGGTTCTCCACAGTAGTATTAGCAGCATATCAAATAGCACTCACCTTCTTTACAATGACCTTTCAAATATCCTGTGGGATAGCAAGTGCAACTACAATATTAGTATCGCACTCTTACGGACGCAAAGACTTTAAATCAGTAAGCATGCATTCAAGAACAGGAGTAGAATTAAGCGTAACAACAATGGCAGTCTTTGGCTCATTGTTTATTCTTATACCCGACTTTATAACATCAATGTTCACCTCCGACAAAGAAGTGATTGAACAAGCAGCATCTTTGTTTCTAATAGCAGGTATCTTTCAAGTAATAGACGGAACACAAGTAACCTTGCTTGGAGCATTGAGAGGATTGAATGATGTAAACAAACCAATGCAATATTCCCTATTAAGTTACACACTAATAGCCCTTCCACTTGCTTATATCCTAGGATTTCCATTAAATTTAGGCCCTTGCGGAACCTTTTCAGGCATAGCTATAGGATTATTGATAGCAGCAATCCTTTACAAAAAAAGATTGAAAACTATAATAATAAGGAAAAAAAATACTATCTTTGCTCCTTCAAAGTAAATACAAACGTTATGAACGTAGTAAAAATATCAAAGATATTAGATGTTTTCACAACAATTGCAATAGTAGGAGTTTTGTTATATCATTTCCTTATTAAGTTTGAGAAAGTAGAGTACCTAATACTCTCAATCTTGGCAGTAGCAATAGTTAAAATGATAGCCTCAATGCTAAAATCCAACTATTACGAAAAACACTATAAACAATTAGAAGAAGACAACGAATTCTTACAAAGAAGAATAGATGAATTAATAAGAGAAAAAGAAAATAAATAATAAAAAAAATAGATTAGTAATATGGCAACAACAGCAGACATCAAAAACGGATTGTGTATAGAAATGAACAACGACTTATTCACAGTTGTAGAATTCTTACACGTTAAACCAGGAAAAGGAGCAGCATTCGTGAGAACAAAACTTAAAAGTTTTAAAACAGGAAGAACATTAGAACATACATTCCCTTCAGGAACAAAGATTGATACTTGTAGAGTAGAACGTCGTCCTTACACATTCTTATATAAAGATGATACAGGATACAACTTTATGCACGCTGAAACATACGAACAAATCAACATAGAAGAACAACTTATTAATGCACCTCAATTCCTTAAAGAAGGACAAGCAGTAGAAGTAGTAGTTCACGCAGACACAGAAACTCCACTTTCATGCGAATTGCCACCATTTGTAGAAATGGAAGTGACTTACACAGAACCAGGAGTAAAAGGAAACACTGCAACAAACGCAATGAAAGATGCAACAGTTGAAACAGGAGCAAAAGTAAGAATACCATTATTTATTGAAACAGGCGAAAGAATTAAAGTTGATACAAGAACAGCAGAATACTCAGAAAGAGTAAAATAAAACAAAGAAAAATTTTTAGATAAACAAAAAGGAGAGTTGATTAACTCTCCTTTCTTATTTTTTCTTATTTTAATTATTCTCCTAAATAGGATTGTAAGATGTGACTTCTTGAAGTATTTTTAAGACGTTTGATAGCCTTTTCTTTTATTTGACGAACTCTTTCTCTTGTTAGGTCAAAGTTTTCTCCAATTTCATCTAATGTCATTGGAGGATATCCTTCTAATCCGAAGAACATTTTTAATATGCTACCTTCTTTTGGACTTAAAGTTGCAAGAGCTCTATTGATTTCTAATTTCAAACTTTCGTACATCAAGTCTGCTTCAGGGGTATCTCCGTCTTCATTACGCATGAAATCATACATATTATTATCATCATCGGCAGATGTAGGAGCGTCCATGCTGACGTGTTTTCCTGAATGACGTAAACTTTCTTTTACCTCTGCATCTGAAATATCCAATTCCATTGCTACTTCTTCTGGATTTGGAGTACGTTCAAACTCTTGTTCCAAGCGTGCGTATGTCTTTGTGATTTTGTTCATTGCACCAATCTTGTTCAAAGGCAATCTAACTATTCTTGATTGTTCTGCCAATGCTTGTAAGATTGATTGACGAATCCACCACACTGCGTATGAAATAAATTTGAATCCTCTTGTTTCGTCAAAGCGTTGAGCAGCCTTTATCAATCCAAGGTTTCCTTCGTTGATAAGGTCTGGTAAACTCATTCCTTGATTTTGGTATTGTTTAGCAACTGATACAACAAATCTTAAGTTAGCATTTGTCAATCTCTCCAAAGCTATTTGGTCTCCTGCCTTAATTCGTTGTGCTAACTTTACTTCCTCTTCCGGAGAAATCATCTCTAAACGTCCAATTTCTTGAAGATATTTGTCTAAAGAGGTAATCTCTCTGTTGGTTAATTGTTTTGTGATTTTGAGCTGTCTCATTCCAATAAATTTAAAAATCAATAGTCTTTACGATAATCAGAGAAAATGGTTACAAAAAGTAGCCGTTTTTCTCTATTTCTTGCCTAACATTTTCGGGTAGTAGGTATTTTATGGATTTTTTCTCCTTGATGTTGCTACGAATAAGTGAAGAACTTATCTCTATCATAGGGGCGTTGATTTTGATTACATTCTTCAGTTTCAAAAACTCTGATTCTTCGCAATTAGGTCGTGGATAAACAAATACCCTGTAATAATCCAAGATTGCTTGATAGTTCTTCCATTTATGGAAATTCTTAAGGTTGTCTTCTCCCATAATGATGGTGAATTCTTTGTCTGGAAATTTCTCTTGCAAATAGGTTAAGGTGTCAATCGTGTAAGAGGGGATAGGTAAGGAAAATTCTATGTCAGATGCTCTGAATTTATCGTTGTCTTCAATGGCTTTTTGAACTAAAAAATATCTTGCTCTATTGTCTAAAAGTGTATTTCTTTCCTTGAAAGGATTTTGAGGACTTACAACAAACCAAATCATCTCCAAGTCGGAGTTTTCTAATATCTGCTCTGCTAAAATCAAATGCCCATTGTGAATAGGGTTAAAGCTACCAAAATACAATCCTATTTTCTTGTTATACACCTTTTTCATCTCACTTACATTGCTTGAAGAATCTATTGCAAATTTACAAAAAATATCTGACATCTTTTTTTCTTTTTATTTTTAATTTTTCTTTTTAATTATAATTTTATTATATATTTATTATTATGGTACATTTTGTCTGCTTTGAAGGTATATTTTGTCCGCTTTGAAGGTATATTTTGTTCGCTTTATTGGATATTTTGTCCTTTTTTAGAATTTTTATTCAAAGAATAAATAAACTGAATCTTTGAATTAAAAAAATGATATCAAGAGTTGTGTTATGTCAGATAAGTTTTGTATTTTTGTAGTATGAAAAAATTGATTTTGATTTTATTGTGCTGTTGTGGTTTTATGGCTTATTCTCAAAATGTGAGAATAACATTAACCTCAAAGGCTTTGGAAAATAAAACAGTTAAGCTTTCTTGTGTGGAAGACAGGTTGTCGCTTTTGCAAAAAGAAAGACAAAGAAAGACTGTTGCTCAAGGGGATAGTGTTGTGAATTTTGAGCTTACGCTTGATGGTGTGAGTGAGTTGATTATTTCTATTGACGCTTACTCTTATTCGTTTTTGGCTCAACCGGGTAATATCTATGATATGCGTTTGAGGGATTTTAACTTTAATCTTGCTGATAGTTTTAATGTCTTGATGTATAGAGTAGAATTGCCGATAGAGATTCTTACACCTGAGAATGATTTGACTTCAAAGATTATTGCTTTTGATAGCAAGGTAAATGATTTTATTGTAAAGAATAGACGTAAGCTTTATCCTCAAAAAGATAGTTTGACCATAGCTTCATTGTATGCTTTGAGAGATGAAGTCTTGAAAGCGGAGAATGGGGTTGGTTATTTTTCTGATTATGTGAAATATGAATTTGCTGCTATAGAGAGAAGTCTTGCTTTGAGAAACTTTAATCGTTTGAGAAATGAATTCTTTGTTGATAAGCCTATGTTGTATTTCAATGTGGGTTATATGGATTGTTTCAATTCGGTGTTTGACCATTATTTCTCAAAGGGTAATAAGAGTATATCTCAGGCAGAGTTGGATTTTTGGCTTACTACTCACAATTATGATGATTTCATAGATGCTTTGGGTAAGGATAGTGTTTTGAGAAATGAAAAGTTTAGAGAGCTGGTCTTTGTCAAGGGTATGAAAGATGTTTATTTAGATGGTGTTTATGAAAAGTCAGATGTGATAAACCTTTTGGAACAATTGGCAAAGAATACAAAATTTGAGGAACATAAAACAATAGCAGAAAACACAATAGAGGCGCTTTTGTCAGTATCTCATTCGGGAAAAGAGTTTGGGGATTTTGTGTTGAAGAGTGTTAGTAATGAAAAGGTTAATTTGTCTTCATTGAGAGATAAGCCGTTGATTTTAAATTTTGTGAAGTTGAATGACGTGGAATCAAAGAGGGAATTGGAGGTTGTCCATGCGATGTATGATAGTATTAAGGCAAATTGTAATATTGTGACAATTAGTTGTGATAAGAATTTAGATGCACTTTATAATTTTGTAAAGAATACAAAGGTTGGTAGCAAGTATCAATGGAATATGTTGTACTTTGATTCTAATTATGATTTATTGGAGTATTACAAGGTTAAGGCCTTTCCTATGTTTATATTGATTTCTTCTGAAGGCAAGATAATGGAAAATCCTATGAGAAATCCAAGTGAGGGAAGTCTTTTAAGGTTTTATCGATTATAGTTTTTCTTGTTTAATTCTTGATAGTGTGGGTGGTAAAGCATAAGGGTTTCTCTTAAATGTGCTGTATCTAGGTGTGTGTAGATTTGAGTTGAAACAACGCTCGCGTGTCCCATCATTTCTTTTACTACTATCAAGTTAGCTCCTCCTTCTATTAGTGCTGTTGCAAAGCTGTGTCTTAAGGTGTGAGGGTGTATGTTTTTCTTTATGCCGGCTTCTTGTGCAAAGGTTTTTATGGTTTGAAAGACGTATTGTCTTGTAAGCTTTCTTCCTCTGCGATTAAGGAAGATGTAGTCTTTGCATTTAGGGTCTATTTTGGCTAATTTACTTCTATGGTTTTTTATGTAGTATTCTAATAGCATTAGGGCTTTTTCTCCTATTGGTACAAGGCGTTCTTTGTTGCCTTTTCCTAATACTTTTATGTATTCGTGATGATAATAAACATCTCCTAATTTCATGTTGAGCAACTCGCTTATTCTTAATCCGCAAGCATAGAGTATTTCTATTATAAGACTATCTCTAAATCCATGGTAGGTGCTTTTGTCTATTACGTTTAGCATTCTTTGGATTTCTTGATGTGAAAGCACTATGGGAATTCTTTGTTCAAGGCGTTTGCTTTCTATTAATAGACAAGGGTTGTTTTCTATTACGTCTGTCATCAAAAGGAATTTGAAAAAGGCTTTCACTCCACTGATGATGCGATTTTGACTGCTTGCTTTTAGTAGTTTTTCTTCTTCGCTATTGCCTGCTTCTTTATCGAGTTGAGTGATGAATTTTGTGATGTGTTTTAGCTCTGTGGTGTGAGGGGTGATGTCGGGAAAGTTTTCTTGCATGAATTTAAAAAACTTGTTGCAGTCAGACAGGTAAGCTTCGAATGTGTTTGTGGAAAGGGAGTGTTCGAAGAGTATGTAGCTTTTAAAGTCGTTGAGATAGTTTTCCCACATTGTTGTTTAGTCAAATTTAATAGGTCCTACATTGTTCATTAATCGCATGATTTTGTTTGCTCTGCGATTGAGATATCTTGTTGGATTGGCAGGATTGCGTTTTAATGGACTTGGTAAGGCTGCTGCTATAAGTGCAGATTGTCTTTTGGTTAGCCTTTTTGCTGAACGATTAAAGTAGTGTTGAGATGCGGCTTCTATTCCATATATTCCATCTCCGTATTCTATCACGTTAAGATAGACTTCCATTATTCTTTCTTTTGACCAAAAGGTTTCTATTAAAAAGGTATGCCATACTTCTAGGCCTTTTCTTAGATAGCTTCTTCCGTTCCATAGAAAAACGTTTTTGGCTGTTTGTTGGCTTATGGTGCTTGCTCCACGCATGGGTTTGTTTTTGCGTTTTGCTTCTTCCATTGCTATTTTAATTTGATTGAAGTCAAATCCGGAATGTTGTAAAAAAAGATTGTCTTCTGAAGCTACTACGGCTTGTACCATATTTGGAGAGATTTCTTCTATATCTACCCATTCTCTTTCCATCTTTGGACTGCGTTGTATCATAAGAAGTGTAAAGGGTGGATTGATTACAATATATGCAATTGTGAGAAGCGTACTCAATACTAAGTAAGCAAGGATTGTAATTCCTATGTATTTAAGGACTTTTTTCAACATTCTTGTATGATTTTTATTTGCAAAAATACAAAAATGTTGTATCTTTGCAAAATTATGGAAAGAGTACTCTGTTTAATATGTTTAGCTGTTATGATGGCTTCTTGTTCTTCAACAAATTATAATAAGTTGTTGAAAAGTACAGACCAGGATGCAAAGTATGAGGCAGCTATGAAGGCTTATGAGATGGGTGATTATATGCACTCTAATCAGTTGTTTGAGAATCTTTTGCTGTATTCTCGTGGTAGGGAAATGTCTGAAAAGGTTAATCTTTATTACGCAAAAAGTCTTTTAGGTTCAAAGGATTATTACTCTGCTGGTTATCAATTTGAGAGCTTTGTAAAGTGGTTTCCGTATTCTAAATATGCAGAAGAGGCTTTGTTTCAAGCTGCTTTTTGTAAGTATTTAGAAACTCCAGAGCATTCTTTAGACCAAACTCTTACTTATGAGTCTATGCAGGCTTTTCAAGAGTATATAGAAAAGTATCCTAAGAGTGAAAAAGTGGCAGAAGCAAATAAATTGATAGATGAATTGAGAGAAAAGATTATAGAAAAAGACTATAATAATGCTTATAACTACTACAAGACTATGCAATATCAAGCTGCTCAAGTTGCTTTTAAGAATTTCTTGAATGATTATCCTGATTTGACAGAGAGAAGAGAAAATGCAATGTATTATATAATACTTTCGGGTTATGAGTATGCAAGTAATAGTGTGGAAAGTAAACTGAAAGAAAGATATGAATCGGTAGTTTTGGATTATGAACGTTTTGCTGTTGTGTTTTCTAATATGAAAAGCAATAAAAGACGTCAAGAGTTAGAAAAAATATACAACGATTCAAAAACAAAATTAGAGAGTTTAAAACAACAATAATCAAAAAAAATTATACAAATATCATGGATTACAAAAGAACAAAAGCTGATACAAGTATTAAAACAAGAAATTTGAATGACTTTGATACAATGACAGGAAATCTTTACGAAACAATAGCAATGTTGAGTAAACGTTCTGATCAAATATCAGCTGATTTGAAACAAGAATTGTATAAAAAAATAGAAGATTTTGCAGTTCCTACAGATTCTATGGACGAGGTTCACGAAAATAAAGAACAAATAGAATTAGCAAAATTTTATGAACAACTTCCAAAACCTTATCTTATCGCAATAAAAGAGTATATGGACGAAAAACTTGTCTATAAAAATGCTACTACTGGCGTAGGTGTGGAAGAAAATAAAGAAGAAACAAAATAATTTTTAGGTTATGGCTTTAAGGGTGGTAGTTGCAATAAGCGGAGGTATAGCTGCTTATAAAGTGCCTTTACTTATTCGTATGTTGAAGAAAAACAATTGCGAAGTAAAGGTTGTTGTGACTAAAAACGCCCTTGAGTTCGTTACCATTCCAACTCTTCAAACACTTTCACAAAATCCTGTTTACAGTGAAATGTTTTCTGAAAAGTCTTCTCAGTTTACCGAACATATAAGTTTGGCAGATTGGGCAGATGTGTTTATTGTAGCTCCTGCAACGGCTAATGTAATAGGTAAGTATGCTAATGGAATAGCAGATGATTGCTTGACAACATCGCTTTTGGCTTTTGATAAGATTGTTTGTATGGCTCCTGCTATGAATACAAAGATGTATCATAATCCTGTTGTGCAAGCAAATCTTAAGAAATTACAATCTTTGGGGGTTAATGTGATACTTCCTGAAAATGGAGAGTTAGCTTGTGGAGTAGTGGGAGATGGAAGAATGGCAGAACCTGAAACGATATTTCAATTTGTTGATTCTTTAATTAAAAACAATAAACCTTTAAAAGGAAAAAAGATTTGTATAACAGCAGGTCCTACATACGAACAAATTGATGCAGTACGCTTTATAGGAAATTATTCTTCTGGTAGAATGGGATTTGAATTGGCTAAGGTCTTTGCTCAAAAAGGAGCAGAGGTTAGCTTGATTACAGGTCCTACTCAACAGGTTATAGAAAATGAAAATGTAAAGCGATATGATGTGAAATCAGCTGCACAAATGTATGAAAAAACTGTTGAAATATTTGAAACATCTGATATCGCTATCTTATCTGCAGCAGTAGCTGATTATACTCCTAAATCAACTTTTGATAATAAATTGAAAAAGAAGTATGATAACTTAGTAGTAGAACTTGTTCCTACAAAGGACATACTTGCTGAATTAGGAAGAAGAAAAAAAGAGCATCAAACATTGGTGGGTTTTGCATTGGAAACAGACAATGAATTGGAAAATGCAAAAGATAAACTTCAAAGAAAGAATCTTGATTTCATAGTGTTAAATTCATTGAACGATAAAGGTGCAGGATTTAATGTTCCAACCAATAAGGTTTCTATATTAGATGCTAAAGGTAATATATATGAGTCGGGCTTGAAATCAAAATACGAAATAGCCTTAGATATTTCTGAAAAAATATTAGGCTAATGAAACGATTTCTTCTCTATTGTTTATTTTCTTTATTTATTACATTTGCTTACTCTCAAGAATTTAGAGTGAGTGTAAGTGTGAATTCTACTCAATTACAATCTTCGGATAGAGAGGTCTTTCAACAAATACAAGAACTCCTAAACGAATTTATTAATGAAAGAAAATGGACAGATATTATTTATGAAGAGTATGAGAAGATAGAAGGCTCAATATCACTTACTATTACAGAGCATTCTACACAAGAAGACTTTAAAGGAGATTTGAATTTGCAGTTAAGACGTCCTGTTTATGGTTCAACTTACACTACAACTCTTTTAAATACTCAAGAACAAAACTTTACTTTTAAATTTATACAAGGTCAGAGTTTAGAGTTTGACCAAAATAACTATACAAATAACCTTGTTTCTGCTATAGCATTCTACTTGTATTACTTTTTAGCTCTTGATGCAGATAGTTTTGAATTAAATGGAGGAAGTAAATATTTTACAATTTGTCAAAATATTGTAACTGCTTCTCAACGTTCTGTTTCAAAGGGGTGGAAGAGAGCAGAGGATTACAAGAATAAATATTGGATGATAGAAAACTATACAAACTCTACATATAGATATATAAGAGAGGCTTCTTATCAGTATCATAGATTAGGTTTAGATATGATGCAAGGAGAGAGTCAAGCTGAAGCAAGAAACAATATAATGGAAGCTATAGAGAATGTAAAACGAGCACACAGAGAAAAATCTGACTTGGTCGTTGTACAACAATTTTTAGATGCTAAGGCAGATGAAATAGTTAATATATTCAAAGGAGCTCCACAAAATGAAAAGCAAAGAGTTGTGGATTTGATGAAAGAAATCAACCCAGCTAATACAAATAAATACGAACAAATATTACAACAACAATAATAAAAAAATAAACGATATGAACATACCTTTCGACAGAGCATTGGTTGATGAAATCATTGCAAAAAACAACATCAAAAGCGTAGCAAAAGCTTCTATCAGAGAAGTGAAAAAAATCATAGATGATGTAGAATCAGCAACAGGAGAAAAATTTGTGAGAATGGAAATGGGTATTCCAGGAATTCCTGCTGTGCAATTAGGAGTTGATGCAGAGATTGAAGCATTGAAAAATGGCTGTGCTGCAATCTATCCAGATATTTACGGAACAAAAGAATTGAAACACGAAACAGCACGTTTTGTAAAGAATTTCCTTGACGTAGAAGTAGAAGACGATGCTTGCGTTCCAACAGTAGGAAGTATGCAAGCAAGTTTTGCAGCTTTTATGACAATAGCTCGTTTAGACGAAAAGAAAAATAAAATCTTATTTATAGACCCAGGCTTCCCTGTTCAAAAACAACAATGTAATATATTAGGAATAGATACTTTACACTTTGATGTTTACGATTATAGAGGAGAAAAATTAGAAGCAAAATTAGAAGAATATCTTGCAACAGGAGAAGTAGCTGCGATGATTTACTCATCTCCAAACAATCCTGCTTGGTTCTCATTCAATGAAATGGAACTTCAAATCATAGCAAAAGTTGCAAATAAATATGATGTAATAGTTTTAGAAGACTTAGCGTATTTTGGAATGGACTTCCGTCAAGATTTTTCTAAACCAGGTGTTGCACCATATCAACCAACAGTTGCAAAATGGGCAAAGAAATTCGTTTTAATGATTTCAGGTAGTAAAATATTCTCATACGCTGGACAACGTATTGCTGTAATGGTTATCAGCAAAGACTTGTTTGATATGAAAACAGAGCACATGAAGAAATATTTCACACAAGATTGCTTTGGACGTGCAATAATCTTCGGTTCTCTTTACGCATTAACATCTGGTACAGCATTCTCTCCACAATATGCTTTAACAGCAATTTTCAAGGCATGCAACGATGGAACATACAACTTTGCAGAACCTTTGAAAGAATACGGAAGAAAAGCAGAACAAATGAAAAAAGCTTTGGTTGAAAACGGATTTAAAATCGTTTACGACAAAGACTTAGATGTAGATGTTGCAGATGGATTCTATTTCACTTTCTCTTACCCAGGACTTACAGGAGAAGAAATGTTAGGAGAATTAGCTTATTATGGAATCAGTGCAATTTCTTTGGGCGTTTGTAGAAGCACAAGAACAGAAGGAGCAAGAGCTTGCGTTTCTTTAATACCAAATGAAATGATACCTGTCTTTGCTCAAAGAGTTAAGAAATTCCACGAAGACCACCCAATCAAATAAAGTATAAATGCAACAACAATATAAAAGACTTATCCTTTTACCACAAAAGGATAAGTCTGTTTTGCGTAAGCACCCTTGGATTTTTTCTGGTGCATTACAAAAAACATCAATTCAATTAGAAGAAGGAGAAATAGTAGAAGTATTCAGTAGTAAATCTGAATTCTTATGTGTAGGATTTTGGCAAGATGCTTCTATAGCAGTTAAAGTCTTATCCTTTGAAAAAGAAAAAATAGACTATAAATTCATTTTAGAAAGAGTCCAACAAGCAGTAAGCTATCGCAAAAGTCTTGGATTCTTCAATAATCCTAATTCAAACATATTTCGTTTAATCAATGCCGAAGGAGATTTTATGCCTTCTTTGATAGCAGATTATTACAATGGACTTGTAGTTTTGCAATTCCATAGCGTAGGAATGTTGAAACTAAAAAATGAAATAGTAGAAGCCTTAAAAGAAAGTCTTGGAGAAGATTGCAAAGCTATATTTTCAAAATCCTCATCAACACTTCCAAAACACGTTGCAGACTGTGATGGATTCCTTTATGGAGAATTGAATCCAGAATGGTATGCAATGGAAAATGGGCTTTCTTTCAAAATAGACTATAGTCAAGGACAAAAAACAGGCTTTTTCATAGACCAAAGAGTGAATAGAGAGCTTGTAAAAACGCTTTCAAATCAACGAAACGTCTTAAACGCATTCTCTTACACAGGAGGATTCTCATTAGCTGCTATTCAAGGTGGAGCAAACAAGGTTTTAAGTCTTGATATATCAAAAAGAGCAGTGGAGTTATGTGAAGAAAATGTAAGAAAGAACTTTGCAGACAACACAACTCATCAAGCCTTGGCAGTAGATGTATTAGAATATCTTGACAATGTAAAGAAAGGGGAGTTTGATTTGATAATTTTAGACCCACCGGCCTTTGCTAAACACAACAGAAACCTAAATCAAGCCTTGAAAGGTTACAGACAAATCAATCAAAAGGCTATGGAGAAGATTGCAAAGGGAGGATTTCTGTTTACATTCTCATGTTCACAAGCCGTAAGCAGAGAAGATTTTGGAACAATGTTGTTTTCATGTGCGGCAATAACAAACAGACGAATTAGAATAGTACAAAGATTACCTCATGCAATGGACCACCCTCAATCAATATTCCACCCAGAAGGAGAATACTTAAAAGGATTTTTATTACAAGTAGAATAAAAATATTGATTGTTTTTAATTTTTAAAGAAAAAAACATAACTTTGCCAACGCTTTTGTAGTATTAAACTTATGACAGACTTAATATTATTAATAGAAACAGCGACTGCTAAATGTTCGTGTGCTTTAGCGAATAGGGAAGGGGTTATTGCTTATGCAGAAAGCAATGAGCCTAATTCTCATTCATCTCAATTATCTCTATTGATAGAGAGTTTGTTTACACAATCACAACATAAATATTCAGACTTATCAGCAATAGCTGTTTCCAATGGTCCGGGCTCCTATACAGGATTAAGAATAGGAGTAAGCACTGCAAAAGGATTAGCATACGCATTAGACATTCCTATAATTACAATACCAACTTGTGAAATACTTTACTCAGCAGTTTATGAGAAAAATCCACAAGCTTGTTGTGTAAGTTTGATAGACGCAAGACGAATGGAAGCCTATGTGACTATTTATCACGAACGAAAAGAGATAAAACCTTGTTCGGCAGATATTTTAGAAGAAAATATATACGAAGAATACCTTTCAGATAAACGAAACGTTGTTTTAGTTGGAGATTGCTTAGAAAAAATAAAACCAATCTTTGAATCAAAAAATTATTTCTTTGATTCATCAACAGAGTTATCAGCAAAACACATGAGGGTATTATCGTTTGAGAAATATGATAAAAAAGAATTTGCAGACGTTGCATACTTTGAACCTTTTTATTTAAAGAACTTTGAAGCAGCACCGTCAAAAGTAAAAGGATTATATTAGTGGGAAAAAATAAATTAGCGAGATTTGCAGAAAACGAAACCTTCGCAAATCTATTTCAACTTTCATACGAGCAAATCACAAAAGAAGGATTCGCTTTGAAAGGAAAATGGAATCAAGAATTCTTTAAAAACGACAATCCTATAGTATTAGAATTAGGTTGCGGAAAAGGAGAATACACAGTAGGATTAGCAAAGAAATATCCTAATAAAAACTTCATAGGCATAGACATAAAAGGAGCAAGACTATGGAGAGGTTGCAAAACATCTAACGAAGAAAATATGACAAATGTAGCCTTTGTTAGAACTCACATACAAATGATAGAGAGTTATTTTGCACAACAAGAAGTGTCAGAAATTTGGATAACCTTTCCAGACCCTCAACTTAAAAAGCCAAACAAAAGACTTACTTGTGAACGTTTCTTAAAACTATATAGCAATATACTTAAAACAGATGGAATAATACATCTTAAAACAGATTCACAAGAGCTATATGAATACACAAAAGACGAGGTTTTAATACCAAGTAAAAGAGAAATAATTTACAATACATCAGACCTTTATTCTTCTGATTTTAAAGAAGATGTTATAGAAATACAAACTTTCTATGAATCAATGTATCTTAAAATAGGAAAGCCAATTACTTATCTTAAATTTAAGTTGTAACATAATAACATACAAGAAATAACGTTTAAATAAATTGAGAAATAATAACAAATAACAAATAACAAAAATGAAAAAGACAATCACAACATTTTTTATGCTTCTTTGTACATTTTTTGCATTTGCACAAGATGAAGCAGTAAACACAAACAAGTGGATAGAAACATACGAAGGGTTAAACGCTTCAAAAGATTGGAATTCTATGTTATCACAAGCTGCAACATGTAAAGCAGAAGTACCAAACTGGGAATTCGTTCACTATTATGAAGGATTAGCAAACTTTAATTTGAAAAACTATCAAGATGCTATCAATTCATTCAATCAATTCATTGAAAAAAATACAGCAACACCTGCAGCATACCTTTATAGAGCTAATTCATATTTAGAAATAAAAGAAGCTGACTTTGCTATAAGAGATTACGATGCATATTTGCAAACAAATCCAAACGATGTATCAGTTATGCTTAACAAAGCTCAAGCAAGAATGATTAAAAAAGACTTTGATAACTACATCGCAGACCTTACAGCAGTTTTAGCAATAGAACCAACAAACGTAGCAGCCCTTTCAAACAGAGCATCAGCATACGCAATGCAAAAGAATTGGCAAGCAGTAGTTGCAGACCTTACATCAGCTCTTGCAATAGAACAAAAAGCAGATTTCTATTATGACAGAGGATTTGCTAACTACTCAATGAAAACAGCAGAATCATTACAAGCAGCAGTAGCAGACTTTGCTCAAGCAGCAGCATTAGGAATGAATACAGCAAAATTGTTTGAATCAAGCGCAGTATGTAACAAAGCATTGAAAAACTTTGAACAAGAAGCAGCTGATTACACAAAACTTATAGAATTAAACGCAAACAATGAAAAATACTTCTACAACAGAGGAGTAGCATTGTTTAAAGCTAATAAATTCCAAGAAGCATTAGCAGATTTTTCAAAAGCAATAGAATTAAAACCAGATTATGTAAACGCTTACAAATACAGAGCAAACACATACGGTAAACTTGGTGATAAAAAATCACAAGCAGCAGATGCATCGAAAGTAAAAGAATTGCAAGGCCCAGCAAAATAAATCGTAAAAAAACCTAAATAAAGAAGAAGACGGAGTGATAAAGAAAAAAACTCCGTCTTTTTCTTTATTTTATTTGGATATGTATTAAAATCTTCATAATTTTGCGGGCTGATTTAGTATGAAATAAAAACAGTATATATAATGGAAAATAACAAGTTATTTACAGAGTTTCCTGAAGTTACAACACAACAATGGGAAGAAGTAATAACAGCCGACTTAAAAGGAGCTGATTACAACAAGAAATTAATTTGGAAAACATTAGAAGGATTTGATGTAAAGCCATACTACAGAGCAGAAGACTTGGCTACATTAGAATATCTTAACGGAAATCCTGCACAAGCACCTTTCGTAAGAGGATACAAAAAAACAACAAACGCTTGGGACGTACGCCAAGATGTTATTGAATGTGATGTAAAAACAGCAAATGCAGTAGCTAAAGCAGGATTAGAAAGAGGCGTAAACTCATTAGGATTTGCAGTTAAGAACGTAAAAACTGCAGCTGATATGAAAGCCTTATTAGAAGGAATCAACTTATCAGAAGTAAAAATCAACTTCTTCAAATCAGAAAACTATCTTGAAACATTAAAATTATTCATTGAAGAAGTAAAATCACAAAACTTAGACAAAGAAACAATAAAAGGTTCTATCGCTTTTGATGCATACGCATACGCATTAAAGAACGGTAAATTCTACGAAGATTTAGATAA
>JAGCJW010000006.1 GCA_017647785.1 Bacteroidales bacterium
CTTCCTAAAAGTTTTGCGATGTTGTTTCTTATGCCAAGATAACTTGTTAAAACGTTTAATAATTCTAATTGAGATTCTCCTTCTTCAAGGGGAATTATTTTTTTTACGTCTTCTATGTATCCGTTTATTTTATATAGTTTGAAATCAAGCAGAGTGTCTTTTATGTATTTGTCCATTGTTTCTTTATTTTCTGGACGTGGGACTTTGATTTCGTTTTTTTCTTCCCAATAAGGACTTATAACGTATTGATTCATTACTAAATCGGTTGCTAATTTTGCAATTTCTTGATTTTGATGGGAAGTGAAAAATCTTAAATTTGGTAAAGGAGAATTGTTGTAAATGCAATCTTTATATATCATAAAAATTGTATTAAACAACTCATTATTGAAACTTATATTGTCATTGAAAATGTCGCAAACTACATAATTTGCAACTGATAAGTCTTTTCTTTCTATTTTGCCTTCATCATTATAAACCTCTTGTGTAGTAATCTTATCTGCATAATTAAACAAAATAGAAATTATATTTTGTTCTTTTATGTTATTTACATCGTTATCAATTTCGTTTACTTTAGTTGCGTTATTGTCAATAGGGGTAGTAGGTGTGGTTTCTTCTTTTACTTCGTTCTTTAAAGTTTCTTTAAAGGCCTTACCTCTTATAATCTTTGCAAGTTCTGCGCTGAGTATTTCTTCTTTAACCTCTAATAACTTACTGCATTGTTGTAAATATGCGTTTCTTTCTAATAAATCGGGTATTAAAGCAATGGTTTCAACAATGTTTCTTGTTAAATCAGCTCTTTTTATTGGGTCGTTTTGAGCATCATCAAGTAAAAGATTAGTTTTGTAAATGATGAAATTTTGTGCATTATTCTTTATGAAGTCCTTAAACTGATCTTGTGTATGTTTTCTTGCGAAAGAATCTGGGTCTTCATTATCTGGGAAAAGTAAAGTTTTAACATGTAACCCTTGTTCTAACAAAAGATTTACAGCTTTAAAGGTTGCTTTTATTCCTGCTTTGTCTCCGTCATATAGAAGCGTTACATTTTTTGTGTAACGTTTAATTAGTCTTATTTGGTCTTCGGTTAGGGCTGTTCCGGAAGTAGCAACGACATTTGTTACTGAATTTTGGCTCATCATTACAACGTCCATATTACCTTCTACCAAGTAACATTCGTCTTGTTTTACTATTTCGTTTTTTGCGAGATGTAATCCGAATAAAACCTTACCTTTAGAATAGATTAAACTTTCAGGAGAATTGACATACTTTGCTTTTACTTTATCAGTTCTTAAAGTTCTTGCAGAAAAGCCTAAAACTCTTCCTCCTATATTATAGATAGGAAAGCAAACTCTTCCTCTAAATCTATCATAAATACTGCCATCGTTAGCATTTAAAAGACTAACGCCAGCGCTTACAAGTTCTTCTTTTGAGAAACCTTTTGCTAAGGCCTTTTTTGAAAAGTCATCTCCTGCGTCTTTGCAGTATCCAATTCCCCAACGTTTGATTGTCTCTTCTGAAAGTTCTCTTTCTTTTAAGTAAGACAAACCAATTGATTTACCTTCTATATCTGAGAAAAGAATTTCTTGAAAGTATTTTTGTGCAAATTCATTGATTTGGTACACTCTATCTCTTTCGCTTTGTTGAGCTACTTCCTCTGCTGACAAGACTTGCTCCTCTATTTCTATACCATATTTATTAGCAAGCCAACGAAGTGCTTCAGGATAAGTGTAATGCTCGTGCTTCATTAAAAAAGAAACAGCGTCGCCACCTTCTCCACAACCAAAGCATTTAAAAATTCCTTTTGCGGGATTAACATTAAAAGAAGGAGTTTTTTCATTATGAAAAGGACAAAGACCTATGTAATTGACACCTCTTTTTCGAAGTTCAACAAAACTGCCAACCACATCTTCAATGCGAGTTGCATTAAGAATTTTATCTATATCTTCCCTTTTAATCATAATTGAATTGCAAATATACGTTTTTTATTGATTTTATCGTTATATAAAGTTCGATAACAAGAAAAACTGGTATTATGAAATTGAGAATTATAAATAAATTAAAGTACAACTACTCTTATTTGGCTGTGATAGGCTTTGCTATTTTATATCTCTTGTTTTTGTCTCATAATCCTACTTCGGACTCTGTTTCATATGCCTATTCATCTTTACATGGAGAGGAATTATTACGTCCTCATCATTTATTATATTGTTGGATTTGCCGTGTGATTTATTCTGTTTTTGCTTTTACAAATATAGAACCGATAACAATTTTTCAAACCTTTAATGCCATTCTTGCAGCAGGTACATTACTTGTTTTGAGACGGATAATAAAGAGAGTAAATCGTGATGAGAGATTTTTGTTTTCAGCAATAGTTTTTTGTGGCTCATGTTTTGGATTTATGCGATTTGCAACAGACAATGAAACATATATACTTCCATTGTTTTTTTCAATGCTTTCAATTTATTATTTACAGACTTTTTTGCTTGAAAACACTTTTGCACGATTACTAAAAATGAGTTTGTCAATAGTAATTGCCTGTTTGTGTCATCAACTCAGTATTTTAGCTTACCTCTCATTATTTATAGGTTTGTTATTAAATAAAAGACGAAAATATGTTTTGTATTTCATTCTTTTTAGTTTGATAATACCGATAGTCTATTCGGTTGCATGTTGGCTTGTTACTAATCAACTAACTTTAAACGGACTTTTCTCATTTGTTCTTCATGATTATGTTCAAGGTTATGCACAATCGCCAGACGTAAAGCAAGTTTTGATTCTAAGTGTTGTAAGTTTGGTAAGGACATTTATTCAACTGCATGGAAATGTCTTGGAATTAATAAAATGTTTTCAAGTTTCAATGATTTTATTCTTTGTTTTATTCTTACCATTCTTGATTTTAGGAATAGTAAATCTTTTCAAGAATCAAAAGAATGATATTTCGCTTTTTAGCAATAAAAGATTTGTAATCATACTTTGGATAATGCTTGTTTTATCATTTGTATTTGCAGCTCTTTCTAATGGTAATGCAGAGTTTATGATTATAATTCCTTTTATTCTCATAATGCTTTATGCTTACTATTTCACAAATTATAAGGCGATGCTTTTTATTGGCTTGGCTTTAATCTTATGGAATACAACTTTTGCTCTTTATCCACAAAGATTTATTAAACTTAACTGTAATGAAGAAGTTGTTTCGCTTATGAAAACTCATAAAAATGCTACCTTTATTTTGATAGATAAGCCTGCTGCAGAGAATCTTTATATGTATAAATATGGCAGTAAAGATTTACCTTTAGTCATTTCATCTCACAAATATAATAAATCGAAAGTTTTAAGTGAAAAAGTCATCACAGATGTTATTGGTGCAAAGACTCCTTTGTCTCGTTCAAGCATACTAAATACAAGTGATTTGGATTTTAAAGAATACAAAAAAGATAGTATTCTTTTGAAATTTGAATCTTTAGGATTGAAAAGAGAGTTACATCTATTGCAATTACGATGAAAATGAACTAACTTTGCAGTCTGAAAAGAAGGTTAGACAATGAGAGAAATTGTAATAGCTACCAATAATAAACATAAGGTAGAAGAAATACGTTCAGTTGTGGACGGTAAAATCAAGATAATCACTCTTGCAGAACTTGGTTGCAAGGAGGATATTCCTGAAACAGGCGAAACATTAGAGGAAAATGCACGTCAAAAAGCAAGATATATTTGGGAAAAATATGGAAGAGATTGCTTTGCAGATGATACTGGTCTAATGGTTGATGCACTTGATGGCAAACCTGGAGTATATTCTGCGCGCTTTGCAGGAGAGAAATGCAGCTTTGATGATAATATTGACCTTATGTTAGAAATGATGGAAGGCAAAACTAATCGTAAAGCATATTTTTCTACAGTTATTTGTTTGATAGAAGGAGGGAAAGAAACTGTTTTTGAAGGAAGATGCGAGGGATGTATTCTTACAGAACGCTATGGAAGAGGAGGATTTGGCTATGATCCTATTTTTATGCCAAATGGTTATGGGGAAAGTTTTGCAGAGATGAGTTTGGAAGAAAAGAATAAAATATCTCATAGGGGCAGAGCAACAGATAAACTCATAAAATATCTTCTAAAAAAGTAAAAAGACTATGATTGATATAAGAGAAATTACAGAAGAACAAGTTATTTCTATTGCAAAACAAATTTCGCTTGCAGCTATAACTGCTCCAAAGGCGAGAGGAGTTGATAATTTAGAAATAAAAATAGCACACGGAGAAGATTTACAACAATTATCTCAAAAGCTACAAGAACTTTATCAAAAAACAGGTCAAGAGTTCTTGTTGAGAGATTCAAATAATTTGCTTCAATCACAAGCAATCATACTTATAGGAAGTAAAACTAAGGTTTTAGGTTTGGATTGTGGCTATTGTGGTTTTGCATCTTGCAAAGAAAAGGAAGAAAATGCACCACTTGCTCCTTGTTTTTTCAATTCTAATGATTTGGGAATAGCAATTGGAAGTATGTGTTCTAAAACTGCGGATTACAGAATTGATAGTAGAGTAATGTTTTCTGTAGGATTGGCAGCAAAAGAACTTTCTTTATTACCTGATTGTTCTACTATTTTAGCATTGGTTTTAAGTGTATCAGGTAAGAGTGTATTTTTTGATAGAGTAGTAAATAAGTAAAAATAAGATATATGTTACAAGTATCATTTATAAGAGAGAATAGAGATTTTGTTATTGAAAGATTAGGAGTAAAGAATTTTTCGGAAGCAGAATCAAAAGTAGATAAAGTAATATCTTTAGACAACGAAAGAAGAACTAAACAAACAGAGTTAGATAATATAAAAGCTGAAGCTAATCGTTTGGCTAAAGAAATAGGAATGCTTTTTAAACAAGGAAAAGCTGCCGAAGCAGAAGAGTTGAAAGCAAGAACAGCTGAATGCAAAGTTCAAGAAAAAGAATTAGGAGAACAATTTGCAAAAGTGGAAGCTGAATTAAAAGATTTACTTTTGAGTATTCCTAACTTACCAAATCAAGCTGTACCAAGAGGAAAATCTGCTGAAGATAACGAAATAGTTTATGAAGAAGGAGTTATTCCAGAATTGCATGCAGGTGCAGTAGAACATTGGACTTTATGTTCAAAATATGATATAATAGATTTTGAACTTGGAAATAAAATTACAGGTGCAGGATTCCCTGTATATAAATCACAAGGAGCAAAACTACAAAGAGCTTTAATTAATTTCTTCTTAGATGAGGCAGGAAAATCTGGTTTTACAGAAGTACAACCTCCTTTAATGGTAAATGAGGCTTCTGCTCTTGCAACAGGACAATTACCAGATAAAGAAGGACAAATGTATTCTGTTCCTTTAGATGGTTTTTATATGATTCCAACAGCTGAGGTTCCTGTTACGAATATATTTAGAGATACAATACAAAAACAAAGTAATTTACCAATAGCTTGTTGTGCTTATTCTCAGTGTTTTAGAAGAGAGGCTGGTTCATACGGGAAAGATGTTAGAGGCCTTAATAGATTACATCAATTTGATAAGGTAGAAATTGTATGTATAGATACTCCAGAACATAGTTATGAACAGTTGGAGATGATGAAAAACCATGTTGCTGGATTGTTAAGAAAATTAGAGTTGCCGTTTAGAATACTTAGATTATGTGGAGGAGATATGAGTTTCACTTCTGCGATAACATACGACTTTGAAGTTTATTCTGCAGCACAAAAACGTTGGTTAGAAGTAAGTAGTGTTTCAAATTTTGAAACTTATCAATCAAATAGATTGAAGCTAAGATATAAAGATGAAAATAATAAAACTCAATTAGCTCACACATTAAATGGTAGTGCATTGGCTTTACCTAGAATAGTGGCTGCTTTGTTGGAAAATCATCAATTTGAATCAGGAATACGCATACCAAAAGCTTTACAAGCATATTTTGGAGCAGAAACAATATTCTAATAAGACTATTATGAATAAAATACAAATGGTAGATTTGAAGAATCAATATCAGAAGATAAAGTCTGAGGTTGATTCTTCAATACAATCGGTTATAGATTCTACTGCTTTTATTAAAGGGGGTATAGTAGATGAGTTTGCTAATAATTTAGCAAATTTTCTTTCTGTAAAGCATGTAATTCCATGTGGAAATGGTACAGATGCTTTACAAATTGCTATTATGTCTTTAGGTTTAAAACCTTCTGATGAAATAATCTGTCCTTCCTTTACTTTCATAGCATCTGCTGAAGTGATAGGGCTGTTAGGTTTTAGACCTGTATTTGTAGATGTTGATAAGGATTCTTTTAATGTGACTGCAAAAAACATTGAAAAGGCTATTTCTGTAAAAACAAAGGCTATAATACCTGTTCACTTGTTTGGACAAGCTGCTCCAATGGAAGAAATTCTTGCTATTGCAAAAAAATATGATTTACATGTAATTGAAGATACTGCACAGGCTATTGGAGCTGATTATACTTTCTCTAATGGCGAGAAAAAGAAGTTAGGAACTATTGGTACAATAGGTTGTACTTCTTTCTTCCCATCTAAAAACCTTGGTTGTTTTGGTGATGGTGGTGCAATATTTACTAATGATGATGTCTTGGCTGAAAAGATGAAGATGATAGCTAATCATGGAATGAAGGTTAGATATCATCATGAGGTGCTTGGAGTTAATTCTCGCTTAGATTCAATTCAAGCTGCGATTTTAAATGTAAAATTAAAACATCTTGAAGAGTATCAGGCGGCAAGATATAAAGCAGCTCAAGTTTATACAGAAGGATTAAAGGGTATAGAAGAAATAGAAACTCCAGTAGAAGTTCCTTATTCAACTCATGTTTATCATCAATATACATTGAAAATTAAAAATGGTTTGCGTGATAAATTAAAGGATTTTCTTGCAGAAAACAATATTCCAGCGATGGTGTATTACCCAATACCTTTGCATTTACAAAAAGCCTTTTTACAGATTGCAAGACAAGGTGATGAATTAAAGGTGTCTGAGGAATTATCAGAGTGCGTATTGTCATTGCCAATGCACACAGAATTGGATGAGATGCAACAATCTTACATGATTTCTAAAATAAAGGAATTTTTTAAAGCTTAATTCAAGAAAATAAAATCAAGAATAAATAAAACCAAATCAAGAAAAAAATCAGTAATTCTTGATTTGGTTTTTTGTTATTTAATATTTAGATTTTCAATTGCTAAAAAGGAAAGAAGTCCTATTGCGTCTTGCATACTTTTTTCGTCAATATCAAAATTAGCTGTGTGGAGATTAGTTATTGCTTCGTTAGCTTTCTTTGTGCCTAATCTCAAATAGCAAGCAGGAACTCTTTGTGCAAAGTAAGCAAAGTCTTCAGCTGTCATTCTCATATCTATATCTAATACGTTTTCTTCGCCAAGATATTCTTGAGCTAAAGAGCGTGTTGCTTTTGTAAGCTTTGGATTGTTGTATAGATAAGGGTATCCATGGTCTATAAATACGTCAGCAGTTGCTCCGAATGCTTTAGCTGTATTTTCGCTTATTCTGTGTATTAATTTATGAGCTTCTTTTCTCCAATTATCATCAAAAGTACGAATAATACATTCCAAATCTACTTTTGATGGGATTATATTTGTTCTGCCATTTGCAATGAATGTTCCTACTGAAAATGTTGTTGGAAGTGTAGGATTTGCATTTCTACTTACTAATGTTTGTAATGCTATTACTACATGAGATGCTGCAACTATAGGGTCAATGTTTAAATCAGGTGTTGCTCCATGTCCTCCTTTGCCTCTTACTTCTATGTAAATTTCATCAGTAGAAGCCATGTATTTACCTTCTTTTAAGCCAATTTTACCACATTCTAATTCAGGTGTTGTATGTAAAGCAAATATAGCAGATGGTGTTATATCTTTGAAGATTCCGTCATTTAACATTGTTATTGCACCTCCTGGATAATGTTCTTCAGAAGGTTGAAAGATAAACATTACTTGTCCATCAAAAGAATCTCTTAATTCTGATAGTAATTTGATTGTTCCTAATAGGATTGCTGTATGTGCATCATGTCCACAAGCATGCATTGCTCCTTCATTTCTTGAAGCAAAAGGTAGGTTTGTGCATTCCTTTATCGGTAAAGCGTCCATGTCAGCTCTTAAAGCTACAGCTTTACCATTAGGATTTTTGCCTTTAACGAATCCATAGACTCCGTAACCTCCAACATTTGCTTTATATTCTACACCATCTATTGTATCAAGTATAGAACAAATGTACTCTGAAGTCGCTTTTTCTTGCTTTGAAAGTTCTGGATATTGATGTAAATGTCTACGAAAAGCGACAACATCTTTAAAATGTTGTCGTGCTTTTTCTTTTATTTTCTCTGTGATTTCTGTGATTTTCATAACAACCACATTTGAATGAAAGTAGTGTCCTCGCAGGGACTCGAACCCTGGACCCATTGATTAAGAGTCAATTGCTCTACCAGCTGAGCTACGAAGACAATGTCAAAACTCATTGATTTTTCGAGTGCAAAGATACATCTTTGTTTAATTTCTGCAAGGTTTTTATGCTAAAACTTTGAATAAATATTTCTAATTGATTGATAATTAATGTATTTTATTGGACACTTGTTTTTTTTTCTTGTTTTTTCTCTTTAGTATGCAAAAAATATTATAACTTTGAACGCATTTTTATAAGTAATAGAACTAAATTTAAATAACAAAAAGTAATTATTATGACATCTTTATCATTATTATTAGAAGCTGTTGCTAACCCAACAATTGGTTATGGTTTAGCAGGCATTGGAGCAGGTATCGCTGCTGTAGGCGCAGGTATAGGTATTGGAAATATCGGACGTAATGGAATGGACGCCATTGCTCGTCAACCTGAAGCAACGGGAGATATTCGTTCTAATATGATTATTGCAGCTGCGTTAGTAGAAGCTGTTGCTTTGTTCGCTAATGTGGTTTGTTTGTTAGTTATATTGATGAAATAACAAACAAAGAGTTATAACATAGCAGCATGACGATTGGTTTTGTTGCTATGTTTTATTAAGAAACATTAATATTTTATTAAATATATGGGACTACTAACACCTGATATTGGTCTTTTATTTTGGATGACTCTAACTTTTGGAGTTCTTTTGTTCGTTTTATGGAAATTCGGTTGGCCGATAGTTATTTCTATGATGCTGAAAAGAGAGGAAAAAATTAAACAATCTCTTGAAGAGGCGGCGTTGGCAAGAGAAGAAATGAAGCAATTGCAAGCTGGAAATGAACGATTACTAATAGAGGCTCAAAAAGAAAGAGATTTGATGTTGCAACAAACTAAAGAGCTAAAAGAAAAAATGATAGAGGAGGCTAAAACTCAAGCTCAAAAAGAGGCTCAAAGAATTGTTGCTTCAGCGCGTGAAAACATTGAATATGAAAAGATGCATGCTATGACTGATTTGAAAAATCAAATAGCTCACCTTTCTATAGAAATAGCAGAAGATCTTTTAGGACATGAACTTTCTGATAAGGCGAAAAGTAATGAAATTATTAGTAAGAGAATGTCAGAAATAAACCTTAAATAATAATGAATAGTTTTAAATTACAAACTCGTTATGCTCAGTCTTTGTTTGATCTTGCACAAGAGAATAATGCAATCGACAGAGTTTATGAGGATATGTTATTAATTAAGAAGGTTTGTGAAGAATCTCCGCAATTGAAGGCTATTTTGAAAAATCCTGTGATTAAGCCTTCAAAAAAGAAAAGTATAATTCACGATATCTTTTCTAGCAAGGTAGAACAAATTTCTATTCTTTTTATGGAATTGTTAGTTACAAAAAGAAGAGACGTTATCTTGTTTGAAATAGCAGATAGATATACTGAATTGTACAAGGAGTTTAACCACATAAAAACTGTTAGATTTACAACAGCTCAAGTTCTTGATGAGGTGATTGTAGATGATATTAGAAGAGAGATTGAAGAAAAATTATCTTCTAAAATAGATTTACAGTTATTTGTTAATCCTAAATTGTTAGGTGGTTTCTCTCTAACTGTAGAAGGAAAACAATATGATGCAAGTTTCAGTAAACAAATAACAAAATTAAAAAAGGAATTTAACAAGAATATATACGAAAGAATATTCTAAAAAATAAGGATAGATATGGCAGAAATAAAACCATCGGAAATAACAGCGATATTACGCCAACAACTTTCAAATTCTAATTTGGAAGCTACATTGGAAGAGGTTGGTACAGTTTTGACAGTAGGTGATGGAATTGCGAGAGTTTATGGCTTAATGAATGTTCAAGCAGGGGAATTGGTGGAATTTGATAATGGCGTTCAAGCAATAGTTCAAAACCTTGAAGAAGATAATGTGGGAGTTGTGATTCTAGGAGAATCAGAATCTATAAATGAAGGTGATACTGTTAAAAGAACAAAGAGGATTGCATCTATAAAAGTAGGGGAAGGTTTGTTGGGTAGAGTAATTAATACTATAGGTGAACCTATAGATGGAAAAGGTCCTATTTCAGGAGAATTGTATGAAATGCCTCTTGAAAGAAAAGCTCCAGGTGTTATCTTCAGACAACCAGTTGAAGAACCTTTACAAACAGGATTGAAAGCGGTTGACTCTATGATTCCTATCGGAAGAGGACAAAGAGAGCTGATAATTGGAGATAGACAAACAGGTAAAACAGCTATCGCGATAGACACTATATTAAATCAAAAAGAATTTTACGATAAGGGAGAACCTGTTTATTGTATTTATGTTGCTTGTGGACAAAAAGGATCTACTGTTGCGAATATAGTTAGAACATTAGAGGAAAAAGGAGCAATGGCTTATACAACAGTTTTAGCTGCAACAGCATCTGATTCTGCTGCAATGCAATTCTATGCTCCTTTTGCAGGTGCTGCCATCGGAGAATTCTTTAGAGATACAGGACGTGCAGCTTTAGTCGTTTATGATGATTTAAGTAAACAAGCTGTTGCTTACCGTGAAGTTTCTCTATTGTTGAGACGTCCACCAGGACGTGAAGCTTATCCTGGAGATGTATTCTACTTACACTCAAGATTGTTGGAAAGAGCAGGTAAGATTATCAATGAGGATACTGTAGCAAAGAATATGAATGATTTGCCTGAAAGTATTAAACATTTAGTTAAAGGAGGAGGTTCTTTAACAGCTCTTCCTATCATTGAAACTCAAGCAGGGGACGTATCGGCATATATTCCAACAAACGTTATTTCTATTACGGATGGACAGATATTCCTTGAAACAAATTTATTCAATGCAGGTATTAGACCAGCGATTAACGTAGGTATTTCTGTGTCACGTGTTGGAGGTAAAGCACAAATTAAATCTATGAAGAAGGTTTCTGGAACGTTGAAATTAGACCAAGCTCAATATCGTGAATTGGAAGCATTCTCTAAATTTGGTTCAGACCTTGATGCAGCTACTAAGTTTGTATTAGAAAAAGGTAAACGAAATGTTGAAATATTGAAACAGTCTCAATATTCACCAATGAAAGTTGAACACCAAGTTGCTATTATAGCTTGTGGAACTAATGGTTGGTTGAGAGATGTTCCAACAAATAAAGTTAAAAACTTTGAAGAAGAATTTATTTTCCACCTTGAAAGTAATGAAAAAGAAATGTTGAATGCTTTAGGAGCAGGAAAACTTGATGATCAAATTATGAGTAAATTGGAAAATATTGCGAAAGATATAAGTAGAAAATATAAAGCATAGTTATTTATGGCTAATCTTAAAGAAATCAGGACAAGAATAGCTTCTGTTAGCTCAACTCAACAGATAACGAGTGCAATGAAAATGGTATCAGCTTCAAAATTGCGTAAATCTCAGAACGCGATTTTGAAGTTAAGACCATATTCTGCAAAGATGACTGAGATAATACAGAATCTTTGTAGTAGCGAGGGAGATGAATTACCTCTTGCAAGACAATCAAAAGTTTTAAATAATGTTTTGATTTTAGTATTGACAAGTAACAAAGGATTGTGTTCTACATTTAATGCAAATGTTATAAAGGCTACTAATCAAAGAATAGAGTATTACAAATCTAATGATTCAGATACTAAGATAGATGTTAAGACTTTTGGTAAAAAAGGTTCAGATTTTTTCAAAAAGCATTCTAGTGGCATTAATCACATAGGAGAGAATGATGAAATATGGGATAATTTATCGTTTGACAATGTTGCTAGTGAGTGTGAAGCATTAATTACTGAGTTTTTAGATAAAAAATATGATAAAATAGAAGTTGTCTATAATCAATTTAAAAATGCATCAACACAAGTTTTGACAGACGAAACATTATTACCTATAACTTTTGAACAAGGAAATTCTGAAATAAATAATGATTATATTTTTGAACCATCTAAAATAGAAATAATTAATTCTATAATACCACAATCATTAAAAACACAGTTGTTTAAGTGCTTTTTAGATTCTTTTGCTTCAGAACATGGAGCGAGAATGACATCTATGCATAAAGCAACAGATAATGCAACAAATCTGTTAAAAGATCTTAAGCTTACTTACAATAAAGCACGTCAAGCTTCTATTACAAATGAAATAATAGAAATTTGTAGTGGTGCAGAGGCTTTAAAATAGTGTATTTATGAGATTCAAGGTAGATTTTTTGGTAATAGGTTCTGGAATTGCAGGATTGAGTTATGCTTTAAAGGTAGCTGATTATGGAAAGGTTTGTATCTTGACAAAGTCTGATGCCTCAGAATCTTCTACTAAATACGCTCAAGGTGGTATCGCGGCAGTAATGTATGATCATGATTCTTATGAGAAGCATATTAATGATACATTGATTGCAGGAGCAGGGCTTTGTGATTTAGAAAGCGTAAAGATAACTATTACAGAATCTACAGATAGAATTAAAGAATTAATAGACTGGGGAACAAATTTCGATAAGAATCAAACTGGTGTTTATGATTTAGCCAAAGAAGGTGGGCATTCTGAATATAGAATCTTGCATCATAGAGACAATACTGGTTTTGAAATAGAGAGGGCTTTATTAGAGAAAGTTCGTTCCCACCCAAATGTTATCTTAAAAGAGAATCAATATACCATAGATATAATTACTCAACACCATTTAGGAGAAGAAGTTACTAGGAGACGTGAGGATATTAGATGTTATGGAGCTTATGTTTTAGATAAGAAAACAAATACGATAGATACATATTTATCCAAGGTTACAATGCTATGTACAGGAGGCAATGGTAATGTGTATTCTACAACAACAAGTCCATTAATAGCAACTGGAGATGGGCAAGCAATGGTTCATAGAGCCAAGGGAAAACTAAGACATATGGAATTTATTCAATTCCACCCTACATCTTTGTTTAACCCAAGAGAAAAGCCTTCTTTTTTGATTACAGAAGCCATGAGGGGAGCTGGTGGAATTTTGAAGAATCTTTCAGGAGAATCTTTTATGGAAAAATATGATGAAAGAGGATCTTTAGCTCCACGAGATATCGTTGCAAGAGCGGTTAATGCAGAAATGACAAGGCGAGGAGATGAGCATGAATATTTAGATTGCAGAGGAATTAGCAAAGAAGAGATTATGCGACATTTTCCTAACATATACGCAAAATGTTTAGAAATAGGTATCAATATAACCCAAGAGATGATACCTATCATTCCTGCAGCCCACTATTGCTGTGGAGGAATAGAAGTTGATCAATATTCAAGAACAAGTATTGAAAATCTATATGCTTCAGGGGAATGTTCTTGTACTGGATTACATGGTGCAAATCGTTTGGCATCAAATTCTTTATTAGAATCTTTAGTTTATTCTCATAGGGCTTATTTAGATTCAGTTAAAAGGATTAAAACAGTGGATTTCTGTGATAAAGTTCCAAACTGGGATGCAGAGGGTATGGTTCTAAATGAAGAATTAAGTCTTATCACTCAATCAAGAAGAGAATTACAACAAATTATGACTAACTATGTTGGAATAGTTAGAAGTGATTTGAGATTAAAAAAAGCTTTTAAGAGAATAAAATTAATTTACGAAGAAACAGAAGAACTATACAATCGTTCTGTTCTTACTCCTCAGTTATGTGAGTTAAGAAATTTGATAGCGAATAGTTATTTGATAATAAAGATGGCGGAACAGAGAAAAGAGAGTGTAGGATTACATTACTCTATAGATTATCCGCCTAAAAAATAATCAAATATGAAGAAAATAATTCTTATATTAACCTTTTTGTTTTTTGGGTTAAAAACAATAGCATTTGATTTCAGTTCAGTATCTCCAACAGGACAAACATTGTATTACAATATAAATAATCAAACAAAAACAGTTATTGTAACTGCTCCTTATTATACTAAAGTAAGATCTTCATATATTGGTTATAGTAAACCTTCTGGAGATTTAATAATTCCAAATACAGTAAATTATAATGGAATAGAATACACTGTAATAGCAATTGATAACCAGGCTTTCAGTAGTTGTGCAGATTTAAAATCAGTCATAATATTAGATTCAATAAGAATAATAGGTAGTGAATCTTTTGCTAATTGTAGTAATTTAAAATCAGTTAAGTTAGGGGAAAGTGTTAGAAAAATAGGTGCTTCAGCTTTTTTATCATGTTCGAAGTTAAAGCATATTAATCTGCCTAATACTTTAGTAGAAATTTCAAAACATGCATTTGCTCATTGTTCTTCATTAGAAGAAGTAATAATCCCCAATAATATAAGAAATATAGAGGCTTATACATTTTCTTCTTGTAAAAATTTAAGACAGATTACTCTGTCAGAATCAATAGAATATATAGGAGAATCAGCTTTTTCATCTTGTAGTAATTTAAATTCTATAACATTACCTCAAAATTTAAAAATAATAGACAATAAAGCATTTTCATCTTGTTCTAAATTACAAACTATCAAATTACCAGAATCAATAACAAGTTTAGGTTTATCTGTTTTTTCATCTTGTGTAAGTTTAAAAACAATTAATTTTCCTCAGTCATTAAGAGTTATAAGTAATTCGACTTTTGCACATTGTGAAAGTTTGGAAAGTATAGAAATACCAAATACAATAGAAATAATAGATAATAATGCTTTTGAATATTGCACAAAATTAACGCACATAATACTTCCAACTACTATTAGCGTAATAGGGAACGCTGTTTTTTCTAATTGTGTAAATTTAGCCGAGATAAATGTACCTAAATCAGTTGTCACAATAGGATCATATGCTTTTCAAAATTGTAAAAATCTTAAAACAATAGATTTAAATTCGGTACATGAAATAAACAAATACGCATTTGAAGGTTGTGAAAGTTTAGAGCTAGTAATATTATCAAATACACGAGAGATAGGATCATATGCTTTTTCAGAATGCAAAAAACTAAAATCTATAGAAATACCAAATACAATAGATACGGTAAGAAGCTATGTATTTTACAATTGTACTAATCTTGAGAGAGTAAAAATAGGTGATAATGTAAGGGCGATAGGTAATTATGCTTTCTATAAATGTTCAAAATTAAATTCGCTTAATATCCCAGCAGCAGTAACAATGATAGGGGTAGGGGCTTTTGAACAATGTCTAAATATCACATCAATTACATTTGGAGAAAATATAGAAACAATTTCAGCATACGCTTTTAATAATTGTAAAAATTTAAGAGAAATTGTTTTTAAGACTACAACACCTCCCCTAGTGACTTCAAAAACAACATGGAATGGACTCCCTAAAAATGCTAATATTTATATAGATCTTAATGATTCTATCATTAATCCAGATTCTGTGTTTATTGCATCCTTACGATTTCCCTATTTAGAAGCAAAAGTTCATCAATCGGTAAAGAATTTAGAGGTAACGATTGACTCGCAAAGACAATCGTTAATAAAAGATAGAACTATATACGAGAATTTTAATAAGACGAATATACAAGAAAGTCTGTTAGAAAATATACCAATAGCAAAATTATATGAAGTACCTGTTAAAAGAAAGGTATTATATTTAGAATATCCTCAAACAATAAGTGTATTATCTCTATCTTTGAATGGAATAAACACAGAGTATTTATCATATATAGAACCAACGCAAGAAAATATTGTAACAAATACAATATTAGAGCCACAAATAATACAAATGACACCAATTCAACCTACCTCTATTAAAGAAGAAAGTATAGTTGAGAAAAAAGATTGCTTACTTACAGTATTTAGCTATGATGATATAATGGGAGAGACTAAAGGTTCAGGAAAATACTCATATTCAAAAGATATTGAAATTTCTGCAAAAGCAAATATAGGATACAAATTTGTTTCTTGGCACGACAACAATGTCGACAATCCAAGAACAATAAATTTAGTTAATGATACTGCGTTCTGTGCAATTTTTGAGCCAGAGACCTATATTATAGACGTGAATACAAACGATATAATGATGGGTGATGCTTATGGAAGTGGTGTATATAATTATAATTCAGAAGTAATAATCACTGCAGATGCATTTGAAGGTTATAAATTTGTTAAATGGAATGATGGAAGTACTGAAAATCCTCGCAAAATAAAGGTGAACGATACAGAAAAGATTTATATAGCAATATTTTCGCCTAATAACAACCTAGGACTAGAAGAGAAATTGACATTTTACCCAAATCCAACAAAAGGAGTAGTTTATTTAAGTAAAAAGGCGAAAATAATAGAAGTTTTTAATACATCTGGGAATTTAGTAGATATTTTTGCAGAAAAATCAGTTGTTGATATATCTTCGTTACCTTCAGGAACATATACCTTTAGAGTTACAATAAACGAAGGTATTCAAACGCTAAAAGTAATAAAGAAATAAATTTATGAAAATAATAAACCTTATCATAGCGCTTGTATTGTCAATTACAATAGTATCTTGTCAAAAAGAAGTCAAGAAACTTGATGTTACAATGACTTATGTCGGAGATTGTTTGGAAAATAAAACAGATAAAGATTCTGCATTTAGTTATCATTCTTCAATTTCAACTCTTAATATTCATAAATATAGTACAGCCTATCCTTGTGAAGGTGAAATCAATGTTTCAGCAGAGATAAAAGACAATGTAATTGCCATAACAGAACAATCCAGCATGGAAAACAAATGTACTTGCCCTAAAAATATAACCTATACCATAGGAAATATTACATCAGGCAGTTATCAAATATCTATAAATGGTAAAATAATAGGGGATGTTCTAATTTACTAATCTACTTTTAGTCTTAAAATCTTTTCCTTAACGCTTTCGCAATCCATTTTACAAAGTTTTTGTAATTCTTTTACACTACCTTGCTCAATAAATTCGTCAGGTATTCCTATCCTTTCAATCTTTTTGTGATAGTTATTATTAACAGCAAATTCTATAATACTGCTTCCGAAACCTCCATTTATAGTTCCGTCTTCCATTGTTAATATATAATCGTAAGACTCTAAGGCTTGTTTCGCCAAATCTTTGTCAAAAGGTTTCAAAAACTTAAAGTCAAACAAAGCAATATCAAGATTATCTTCAGCAAGCTCACTTGCAACTTTTTTAGCAATATGAATAGTATTTCCAATACAAAGAATAGCAATTTCCTTTCCCTCTTTCACTTTCACTCCTTTGCCGATCTCTATACTTTTCATTTCATTACGCCAATCCTTTAAGTAACCTTTTCCTCTTGGATAACGAATTACAAAAGGCTTATTTTGATTTACGGCAGTAAACATCATATTCCGTAAATCATTCTCATCACTTGGAGCAGCCACTATTATATTTGGTACACAATTCAAGTAAGCTAAATCAAAAGCACCGTGGTGAGTGGCTCCATCTTCTCCAACCAATCCAGCTCTATCAAGACATAATACAACACCAAGGTCTTGCAAAGCAATATCATGTATTAATTGATCATAGGCTCTTTGCATGAAAGAAGAATATATGTTACATACAGGAATCATTCCTTGACACGCAAACCCAGCTGAAAGAGTTACAGCATGTTCTTCTGCAATTCCAACATCAAAAGTGCGTTCAGGGAAAACCTTTTGCAGTTTATTCATAGAGCAACCGCTAAGCATAGCAGGTGTAATGCCGACAATTTTTTCGTTTTCTTTCGCAAGCTCCACCAAAGTTTCTCCAAACACATCTTGAAATTTAAGAATTTCATCATTAGACTTGTTTTCAGGAATCTCTCCCGTCAAAGGGTTAAACACTCCTGGAGCATGATAAGTCGTAGGATTACTTTCTGCAACAGGGAGTCCCTTTCCTTTCTTTGTAATTATGTGTAATAATTTAGGGCCTTTGATATTTTTTAAATCTTCTAAAGTTTTAGTAAGAGCAATCAAATCATGACCATCTACAGGTCCAAAATATCTTATGTTTAAAGCCTCAAAGAAATTACTCTTTCCTGAAAATAAAGATTTAAGAGAAAAAGATATTTTTTTTAAAAAGTTCTTTGGCTTATTGTGAGAAGTATTTCCTCCCATCAAATTCCAAATCCTATTTTTCAATCTATTATACGTTGCAGAAGATGTAATCATTGTTAAATACTGACTCATAGCTCCTACCCGCTTATCAATAGATATTCCATTATCATTAAGAATTACTAAAAGATTAGCGTCAGTAGAGCCAGCGTGATTAAGAGCTTCAAACGCCATTCCACCAGTCATTGAACCGTCTCCAATAACTGCAATATGATGATTGTCTTTTTTTTGTAGCTTATCTGCAATGGCCATAGCTAAAGCAGCAGATATAGAAGTAGAAGCATGTCCTACACCAAAAGAATCGTATTTGCTTTCACTCCTTTTAGGAAAACCGCTAAGGCCTCCAAACTTTCTTATGTTAACGAAATCATTTCTTCTTCCCGTGAGCACTTTGTGGATATAAGCTTGATGACCTACGTCCCAAACTATAGGATCTTCTGGAGTATTAAATACTTTATGTAGAGCAATTGTAAGTTCTACGGCACCAAGACTTGAAGCCAAGTGCCCAGGATTTTCACTCAACACATCTAGTATATATTCCCTTACCTCTTTTGCAAGAGATAAGAGTTCATTATTGCTTAATGATTTTAAATCATTTGGAGAATCTATTTTTTTTAAAACATCTCCTTGTTTATATGTAGAAATCATATTTACTCAACATTGAATTGCAAAGATACATAAAAAGCACTTAAAAATATTTATTTGACATTTTTTTTATTCTACAATTTGTTAATTCAAGAAAAAAATGTATTATTGCAAACTGAATTAATTAGATAAAATTAAAAGCTATGAAGAAAATTGTATTATCATTATTCGGTTTGTTGGCTGCTTTTGCAGTATCAGCACAAACTCCAGAGTTTGTTTCAACACAGCCTGCAAACAAGAATGTCGTTATTGAAGAGTACACAGGTATAAACTGTGGATACTGTCCAGACGGACATAGAATTGTAAAAGAATACGAAGAAGCTAATCCAGGAAGAGTGTTTGGAATCAATGTACATGCAGGAGGTTATGCTGCAATGTACACAACTCAATGGGGAACTGCTTTAATGAACCAAACAGGACTTCAAGGTTTCCCTTCAGGAACAGTAAATAGACACGTATTCTCTGGTTCTGTAACAGCATTAGGAAGAGGTGAATTTGTTTCTGCAGGAAATCAAATTCTTGCACAACAATCTTTTGTAAACGTTGCAGCACAAGCTACAATAGATGCAACAGCAAGAACTATGACTGTAAATGTTGAAGCATACTACACAGCAGATGCAGAAACTGCATCAAACAAATTAAACGTTGTTTTAGTACAAGACAGCATCATAGGACCACAATCAGGCGCAAGTGGAAACCCTTCTCAAGTTACTTCTGATGGACAATACATTCACATGAGCATGTTGAGAGATATGATCACAGGTCAATGGGGCGATGATATTACAGCGCCAGAAGGATCAAGCGTTATTCCTGCTGGAACATTAGTTCAAAGAACATATACTTACAGCGTACCAGGTTCAATCAGCGATGAATTAGTAAAACTTGGTCATTTAAGATTAATTGTATTTATTGCAAGAGATCAACAAGAAATATACACAGGTTCAGAATGTACACCATCAGTTACAAACCTTCCAGAACTTGCTGCAATGTCAACAACTATGTCTGCAGCTGGCATAAACGGTTGTAACGATTTAGCATCACTTGCATTAAAAGTTTACAATACAGGAGCAACTGCAATAACAAGCATGCAAATTGCTTATGGCTCAGCAGTATCTGGAGAACAAACTTTTGATTGGACAGGAAATATAACTACAGATCAAGAAGTTTTCGTTGAATTGCCAGAAGTCCCTGTAACAGTTGGTCAAAACACAAACGTATTTGCTAAGATAGTTTCAATCAATGGAACAGCAATCGAAGATGCACAAAAGACTGCAACAATCAAAAAAGATGCTCCAAAAGAAGGAAACGGAGATAAACTTAAAATTATCATAAAAACAGACCAATATGCTTACGAATGCAGTTGGAAACTTTCTGATGGAAATGGTAATGTATTAGAAGAAGCTGACTACTATCCACAACAATCAGTCGTAAGAGATACAGTAGAAGTTCCATTAACTGAGACAGGTTGTTATATATTTGAAATCTTTGACTCATACGGAGATGGTGGTGCAACATACAAAATCTACGATGGTTCAGAAACAAGATTAGTAAACGGAACAGCATCATCTTACGATGACTATAAAGCAGTTGATATTAAAATTCTTTCATTAGTAGGATTAGAAGAAGCAGAAGGAGCAATACTTCAAACATTAGCTTACCCTAACCCAGTTAATGATATGTTGAACCTTGAAATCTCTATGTTAGAATCAACTCATGCTAATATCTCTGTAGTAGATATGTTAGGAAGAGAAGTAATCTCATTAGGAGAAGTTGCATTGGCAACAGGAACAAATAGATTTGAAATAAATACATCAAATTTAAGTAATGGTGCTTACTTTGTTAAGATAATATCTAACGCAGGTATCACTTCAAAGAAAATATCTGTTAACAGATGATAAATAATTATAAAAATAAAACTGCGTTTTAAAGAAATAAAACGCAGTTTTAGTAAAACAACTCTTGAAAAGAATTTATCTATTTCAAGAGTTGTTTTTTTACATCTTCTATTTTTCTATAATCTGTTTGAGTAATTTTGTATTCTTCTTCTGCAGAGATTGCACCCATTGAGACTCCTTCTTTTCTATAAGTCATCTGGCTATCAATTTGTACTTTTCCTGATAGGTGGAAATGTCTAATTCCTAAATCGTAAAATGATTTTACATTATCAGCATTTATTCCACTACCAACCATAATCTCTATTTTATTTCCATAAAGCTCTTGTGCTTTCTTAATATTTTCAATTCCTTCAATTGCTTTATTAGCACCACCAGATGTAAGTATTCTATGACAACCACAATCTATGATTTGCTCGACAGCTTTTAAGTAATCATTGCTTAAATCTACCGCTCTGTGAAAGCAAACTTGCATATTCCCAGCAGTTTCCACCAATATCTTTGTTCTTTCACAATCAATATTTCCATCAGGGGTTAATAAACCAAATACAACAGCTTCCACGCCAACTGATTTGCAAAATTCTATGTCTTTTTTCATTATTTCAAACTCTAAATCTGAATAAAGAAAATCTCCATGTCGTGGTCTAATCATCACGGCTGCAGGAATTTGTAATTTTTCTTTTGTCATTTGAATTAGAGCTGCAGAAGGAGTTGTGCCACCTTCGGCAAGATTGTCGCATAACTCTACTCTATTTGCGCCTCCCTTTTCAGCTTCTATTCCCGATTGCAAAGTGCCTATGCAGGCTTCTATTCTAAATAAGTTTGTTTCGTTTTTCATATAATTCTTGTTCTAAATTAGCTATTTTTATTAAATGTTTTTTATATCCCTGGCTTTCAGGGTTAAAGGCTTTGTGTTGTTTCATGGAGTGTAATTTAAGATAGTCTTTACAGAGGCTTATAGTTGAGTCTGTAAATAAGTGATTAGAGAATTTTTCCCAAATATAATCTACTGTAACTTCCGATGGGTGTAGCATATCTGCTTGATAAAATCTGTAATCTCTTAATTCATCCATAACTATTTCGTATGCAGGAAAATAAGAACAGTTATTCGTTGTTTTACATATTTGATCAACTGCTATATGTAGAGTACTTTTACTGATGAGGTTTTCTCTATATCCTTGTTTCCAGTGTCTTATGGGAGAAACTGTAAGTATTATTTTAATATTTGGATTTATTTTTCTTATCTTATTGATAGTAAGTATAGTATCTTTATATATTTCTTCTGTAGATAAAAGTCTTTTGTCTATTAATTGAGGATTTAATTTGTGACAATTGCCTAATATTTGATTGTTTTCTTTTAAAAAGAACACCCAAGCTGTTCCTAAGGTAATAATAAGCCAATCGGTTTGTTTTAAAAATAAATTGGTATTTGTAATATCTAAGTTTATAGTTTGCAGTAGTTTATCTTTGTTTTCATCTCTAAATTTTCCATGATGTTCATAAGAATACCAAAATTCATCTACTTGAACTAAACTGTCTGAATTCAAATATTTTAGCTCTATTATTCTATTTAAACAACTATTTATTGAAATTGGATTGTATAAAATACCAAATGGATTTATCAATGTTTCAAAACCATTTGTTGTTAATTTGTTTCCAATATTTTCGGTAAAACAAGAACCCAATAACATTATTTTATCTTTATGAGAAATATTGATTTCGTGTTTTGAAATAGGGATTGGTGTTGTGAAATTCATACTATCTAAAAATAAATTGTATTTTTTGGATCACAAAATTACGTATAAAAACATAAAATTCAAAATAAAATATTACCTTTGCAAGATAAAATTTTTGAATTTATGGAAAATAATCAAATCGCAACAGTTGAAAATGCAAAAGAGTTAGGCTTATTGCCTGAAGAGTATGAAAAAATAAAAGAATATTTAGGCGGACGTTGTCCTAACTATGTTGAATTGAGTATTTATTCTGTTATGTGGAGCGAACATGCTTCTTACAAAAATTCTATTAAGTACCTAAAGACTTTACCAAAAGAAGGTAAGCAATTATTAGTTGCTCCAGGAGAAGAAAATGCAGGTATGGTAGATGTTGGTGGAGGATTAGCTTGTGTGTTTAAAATAGAATCTCACAACCACCCTTGTGCAGTAGAACCATTCCAAGGCGCAGCTACAGGAGTTGGAGGAATTAACAGAGATATTTTTACAATGGGTGCAAGACCTATTGCTCAATTAAATTCTTTACGATTTGGTAATTTACATAATCCTCATACACAATGGTTGTTGAGGGGAGTTACGAAAGGTATTTCTCATTATGGAAATGCATTTGGAGTTCCAGTCTTAGGAGGAGAAGTTTTCTTTAATGATAGCTTTGAAAACAACCCATTGGTAAATGCAATGAGTGTTGGGGTGATGAGAAAAGAAGAGTTAATCAAAGCAGTAGCAAAAGGTGCTGGTAATCCTATTTACATAGTTGGTTCTGCAACAGGAAAAGATGGAATTCATGGAGCTACTTTTGCATCTGCAGATGTAACAGAAAATACAGCAGATGATATTCCTTCTATACAAGTTGGTGATCCATTCCAAGAAAAGCTACTATTGGAAGCTACTTTGGAATTAGGAAAGAGTGGAGCTATAGTTGGAATGCAAGATATGGGCGCTGCGGGAATTATTTGTTCAACTTCTGAAATGAGTGAAAAGGGTGGTTCTGGTATGAGAATCAACTTAGACAAAGTTCCTTTGCGTCAACAAAATATGGAAGCATGGGAAATACTTCTTTCAGAGAGCCAAGAAAGAATGCTTGTTTGTGTAGAAAAGGGAAAAGAAGAAGTAGTAGAACAAATCTTTGCAAAGTGGGATTTGAATTGTGCTCAAATAGGAGAGGTAATAGATGAAGACATGCTTTACTTCTATCATAATGACAAATTAGTTGCACAAGTTCCTGCTTCAACATTAGTTTTGGGTGGAGGAGCTCCTGTTTACGATAGAAGCTATGCTGAACCTGAATACTATAAACAAACATTTGAATTTAAGAAAGAATCTGTAAAAGAACCAGATATTCAAGAGGCTAAAAAGATTGCTGAATATTTAGCTTCTCATCCAAACATCGCATCAAAACGTTGGGTTTATGAACAATATGATTCAATGGTTGGAACAAAAAATATGTCAACAAATAAACCTTCAGATGCAGGAATTGCAAATTTGAAAGGAACAGATAATGCAATTGCTATGACTTGTGATTGTAATTCAAGATATGTTTATTCTGATCCATTTGTAGGAACTCAAATAGCAGTATCAGAAGCTGCAAGAAATATAGTTTGTTCTGGAGGAGAGCCTTTGGCAGTAACAAACTGTTTGAATTTTGGTAATCCATATAATGAAAACACATATTGGCAATTTGTTAAAGCCATAGAAGGTATGTCTTCAGCTTGTATCAAATTTAATACTCCAGTTACAGGTGGAAACGTGAGTTTCTATAACCAAGCAGTGATGAATGGAAAAACAGAGGCTGTGTATCCATCACCTGTTATAGGAATGGTTGGTACTGTTGAAAAGTCTAATCAAATGACAATGGACTTTAAGGCTGCTGATAAAACAATTTATATGTTAGGAGAAATGGTTGATGATATCAATTGTTCAGAATACCTATATTCATACAGAGGAATTAAATTATCTCCAGCTCCATACTTCAATTTAGATAAAGAAGCAAATATGCAAAGGACATTAAGCGACTTGATAAATCAGGGAGTGATAGAATCTGCTCACGATATAAGTGAAGGAGGATTGTTCGTTGCAGTTTTAGAAAGTGCCATGATAAGAAATCTTGGATTTGAAATCTATACAGCAGGAGAATTAAGATTAGACTCTTTCTTGTTTGGAGAAGCTCAAGGTAGAGCTATTGTAACTGTTTGTAAAGATAAAGAGGAAGAATTCTTTGATATGTTAAGAATTTCTGGCATTGAATGTTGTGCAGTAGGTAAAGTAAGAGATGATGCAGAAGTAATAATTGACGAAGAATCTTTCGGAAAGATTAGTAAGTATAAACAAATGTATGATAATACAATTGGGGACGTATTAGATAAATAATTTATTAAGAATAAAATGAAAAAGTTATTTACATTAATATTAGCATTAACTTGTGGAAGTTTTTCAGTTTTTGCACAAGAAGGCGGTTTAAGCGAAGAATCTTTAAATAAAATAAGAAGTTCTTACAAACAAACACCAGAAAATAAAGCAATAAGAAATGCTGTTGCTAATAATAATATCCAAAAATTGGTTTTGGATTTAGATAATTTAAACAAGTATGACACTCACTTTTCTCATAGAGTTAAAAGTAAAGGAATAACAGATCAAAAATCTTCTGGCCGTTGCTGGATGTTTACAGGCTTTAATGTAATGAGAAGTGCTATGATTGCAAAATATAATCTTGGTGCTTTTGAATTTAGCCAAAACTATTTGTTCTTCTATGATCAATTAGAAAAGAGTAATTTATTCTTGTCTTTGATTATAAATCATATAGATGAACCTTTGGATAGTAAACATAATGAATGGTTATTTAAAAATACGCTTTCAGACGGAGGACAATTTACAGGAGTTTCTGATTTGGTTACAAAGTACGGATTAGTTCCTTCAACTGTTCAACCTGAAACTTTTAATTCTAATAATACTCGCAAAATAGATGAACTTGTTATTTTGAAATTAAAAGAATATGCTTTGGAGTTAAGAGCAATGAAGCAAAACAATAAAAAAGTAAAGTATGAACAATTAGAAAGCAAAAAAATAGAAATGCTTTCTCAAATTTACAAAATGTTAGTTTATGCTTATGGAGAGCCTGTGCAAGAATTTACTTACACATTGAGAGATGCTGAAGGTAAGGAAATTTCTACAGAAACTTATACTCCAAAATCATTCTATGAAAAACACATAGGTAAAGATTTAAAGAATACTTACGTTATGTTGATGAATGATCCATCAAGAGATTTCTATAAAGTCTATGAAATAGAAAATGACAGACACGTTATGGATGGAGCAAATTGGAAATACATAAATCTTCCTATTGAAGAAATAAAGAAAGTCGCTATTGCATCGATAAAAGATTCAACAATGATGTATTTTTCTTGTGATGTTGGTAAGTTCTTGTATTCAGAAAAAGGGTTATTAGATGTAAACACATATGACTATGCTTCATTGATGGGAACAAAGTTTGGTATGAATAAAAAAGAAAGAATACAAACTTTCGCAAGTGGTTCTTCTCACGCTATGACTTTGTGCGCTGTTGATTTAGATGAAAATGGTAATCCTAAAAAATGGTTAGTAGAAAATAGTTGGGGCGCTTCTAACGGTTGGCAAGGACATTTAATAATGACAGATGAATGGTTTGAAGAATATATGTTCAGAGTAGTAGTTGATAAAAAATATGTATCAGCTGATATTTTGAAATATTTAGAACAAAAACCTATCGTTTTACCACCTTGGGATCCAATGTTTAGTGAAGATATTTATTAAAAAAATAAATAGAATGAAATTTTTTAAGTTTCTATTTTTACTTGTGCTTTTTGTTCAAGCAAATGCAAAAGCACAAGATATAGATACTGTTAATTATTTGGACTACAATACAGAGTTTTTTGACGAGTCAGAAGAAGAATATGAAATTTCTGATGAAGAGAAAATCTTTCAAGATGAGTCTGATGAATCAAGAGAAATTGTTCTTTATATAGAAGATTTGTTGAATTATGCTATTTATCTAAATGAGAATGATAGCTTGACATATAGATATGCAAAGTATAAAGACAATGAAGAGTTTATAGAATATGAAGGACAATTACCAAGTCTTGAAGATATAGAAAAACGTTTTGAATTGGTTGATTGTAAAGAGGAAAATAGTTTTTTCTATTGTAAGGAATATATTTATAATCAAAATAAAGCATGGGACTTTATTTATGAAAGGTTGTATGATTCTTCAGGAGAGTTGATTCTATTCATTAGACATTATAATACTTATAATTCTGTTTGTGCAGAGGTAGCTTTTGAACGCTCTGAATACTATTGGGATAAAGAAGGTAATTTGATTAGAAAAACTTACGAGATATATGATTCCAACAATAATTCACTAAATATAGAGGATTGTTGGATGGAAAGAGAATTCTATGATAAATACATGGATTTATCAAGCTTTAATTCAGTATATCCTTTTCCTTTTTTAAGTGGAAGTAAAGAATGAAATTAATAATAGATAAAGGTAATACAAGAACAAAGATAGCCGTATTTAAGGGATCAGATATGCTTTCCTTAAATGCGGTTAAAGCTTTGGATATGTATTTAATCTATGATTTATTTTCAAAATACGATATTAAAAACACAATATTTTCAACCGTATCTGGTAAAGAAAAAGAAGATGTAATAAACTATCTGTCCAGTCACTCTAATTTATTTATTATGAGCGAGGACTTGTGTTTGCCTATTCAGATGAATTACTTGCCAAAATACACTTTAGGAAATGATAGGATAGCGGCTGTGGTTGGAGCTACTAAAATTTTTCCTAAAAAATATGTATTGGTAATAGATGCTGGCTCTTGTATTTGTTTAGATTTTATAAATGATAAATCGGAATACAAAGGAGGAAGTATATCATTAGGATTTGAAATGAAATCTAAAGCATTAAATACTTTTACAGCCGCTCTTCCGTTAATAAATTTAGATAATCAAAAAGTAGCAGTTTGTTCCAATAATACGACTGATTGCATTAAATCTGGCATTGTAAATGGTACAATATTTGAAATACAAGGAATGATAGAATATTATGCGAAGCAAGAAAATAATGAATTTAAAATAATTTTAACAGGAGGAGATGCAGAATTTATATCGAAAAATATTGAATACGACAATATAGTAGAAGAAAATTTAGTTTTAAAAGGTTTAAATACAATATTGGAATATAATATAAATAAAAGAAATGTATAAAAGAATAACACTTATTTTATTATTCATAGTATTTGCTTTTGAATTAGGGGCACAAAATACGATAAGTTCTCCTTATTCAAAGTATGGAATAGGAGACAATGTCGGGTTTACAAATACAATTAATGCATCTATGGGAGGAATTCATAATGCCCTTAGAAGAAATAACTTTGTAAACCACAAAAATCCTGCTTCTTATACAGCAATAGATACCCAATCCTTTGTATTTGATATAGGATATTATTCAAATAACATTGTTTTACAATCAGGAGAATTAAAATCTAAAGGTAATACAGGAGGTATTTCTCATATATTATTCGCTTTTCCATTAAGTAAAACTATAAAGATGGCAGGGGGAATTTTACCAGTATCAGTTATAGACTTTTCTGCATCTGAAAGTTTTCCTGCAGATACCATAGTAGGATCTCATAAGCTTACTTACGATGGGGAAGGTGGAGTGAATAAAGCAATGTTAGGTATAGCTTATCAGCCATCGTTTTGGGATAATTTATCAATAGGACTAAATGCAGAATACTTGTTTGGAAATTATTATAGAAGTTCTACATTGACTTTTCCAGATTCAGCAAATATGCTTTCATCGAGAGTAGAATCAAACTATTCTATATCTGCATTTAATTTCAATTTTGGGTTGCAATATTTTCAAAAATTTGCTAACGAAGACCAAGTAACAATAGGATTAAATTATGTGTTACCAGCAAATTTACCTACAAATAATCAATACAGACATTATACCTTCTCAACAAGTGCAGCAGTGGAAATACTAAGAGATTCAATAAATTATGAAAATACTACAGGAGAAATTAAACTTCCTCAAACAATGGGTATTGGACTTTCTTATGAACGTCCAAATAAGTTTTTAGCGGGATTTGATTTGGGTTATGCACAATGGTCTGATTTTACTTTGCAAGGCATTACTTATGAATCATTATTGCAAGATAACTATACAATCAATGTGGGCTTTGAATATAAACCTAATATATATGGAAATTATTTAGAGAAACTTGCGTATAGATTAGGATTTAATTATGAAACGGGAGTAATTACACTACGCAATACCAATATATCTCAAATGGGAATCTCCTTAGGTTTTGGTTTACCGATAAAGAAGCAAGGAACACATGTTAATTTATATCTTGAGTATGGAAAAAGAGGAACAACTGAAAATAATCTAATAAGAGAAGATTATTTTAGAGTAGGAGTTTCTTTCTCTGCAAGAGATAGATGGTTTTTTAAAAGAAAATATCAATAAAATAAATAATAAAGAATGAAGAAAATAGCTTTAATTGCAGCTGTTATAACAGCGATGTTTTGTGCAACGACAGTAAACGCACAAAAATTTGGAAAAACACCGGAAGACAGTACAGCATGTATAATGAACAACTCATTATACCAAGAATTTTACAAACAAAAAAATTACAAAGATGCGTATGAACCATGGACAAAAGTAGTAGCTCATTGTCCACAATATCACGTAAACACATACATTAGAGGAGCGAACATCTTGAAAACAATGATTGCAACAGCCCCTAATGTTGAAATGAGAAACAAATACATAGATGAGTATTTAGCATTGCAAGACATAAGAAGCCAAGCTTTTGGAGAAGAATACAATAACATTGCGCAAAAAGCTAAAATCTTATCAGAATATCGCCCTAACCAAACAGAGCAAATTTTAAATTGGTTTAAAGAAGCCGCACAAAAGGGAGGAAAACAATTAGACGCACAATATTGTCCATTGTATGTTGAAGCAGCAGTAAAACACTTAGCTGCAATAAAAGCAAGTGCAGATCAAATGGATATACTATTTGATGCATACGATTATGCTTCAGAAACATTGGAAGGGATATTAAAAACTTCTAAAGCAGAATTAGAACAAGCACAAGCATCAGGAAATGCTAAAACAATAAAGAAGATTGAAACAAATATTAAAAATGCACAAAGCTACCTTGCTTTAACAGAACAAATCATAGAACCTTTTGCTTCTTGTGATAAAATTATTCCTATTTACGAACCAAAATTTGCAGCAAATCCTAACGATGTAGAATTATTGAGAAAAATCACTACAAACTTAGATCGTAAGAAATGTACAAAATCAGAACTATTCTTCCAAGCAACAGAGAACTTACATAAATTAGAACCAAATGCAAAATCAGCATTTATGATGGGACAAATGTTAGTTGAGAAAGAAAGATATGAAGAAGCAGTGCCTTATTTTGAAGAAGCAATTAGCAAATTTGAAGATAATGAATCAAAAGCAAAAGCTTCATTCTTATTAGCAACAGCTTATATGAATGCAGGACAATATGGTTCAGCTCGTACAGCAGCTTATAAAGTAGCAGAATATGACAAATCATTAGAAGGAAAAGCAGTTTTAATGGTGGCGAATATGTACTTGAAAAGCTCAGTTTCTTGTGCATCGCATGGAGGAAAAATCAGAGGAGCAGCTTGGGCAGCATACGATGAAGCAGCAAGGGTTAAAAATATTGACCCAAGCCTTGCAGAAGATGCTCAAAGAGTAATGAATGCTGCACGTTCTCAATGGCCATTAAAAGCAGATATGTTCTTTAACTCTATAAATCCAGGTGACGGATACACTGTTGGATGTTGGATAGGAAAAGGAACAACAGCAAGATCTAGAGATTAATAAATTATCATATACTCAATAAGTATAAGTATGAGAAAGTATATATTTGTGAAATTATTACTTGTATTTGCTTTCTCATACTTTTTTTTCGCTTGTAGCAAAACTACTTCCTCTCAACCAAAAACGGAAGATAATAATTCTCCTTCGCAAATAATAAATGACGCACACCTATTGCGTAGCTCTGATGGAATAGTTGATACGGAATTATTCTCAAAAAAAATAGAGATTTACAACTATCCTGATAGTTCAAAAATGATTTTTCCTCAAGGATTAGAGGTGAAATTTATCAATTCAGACAAAACAATAAAAGCAATTCTTACATCACTTTACGCAGAAAGCCTTTCAAATAATCTATACTACCTAAAAGATAGCGTAGTCATTGTAAACTATAAAGATATGGATACAATCTATTGTCAAGATTTGTATTGGATACAAGATTCTGCAATAGTAAGAACAGATTTACCTCTTAGACGACATAGTAAAGGAGGAATTGATTATGCTAAAGGCCTAAGAGCAAGAGATGATTTTGATAGCGTAACAGTTAAAAACCCTTACGGAGTACAAAAAGTAAACGAAGAATAATTCGAAACCCTTTATCGTTTTCTTAAAACGTAGTTTTGCTTTTTTAAAGGCTTATCTGTTAAGAACACAAAACCAAAATCAAAAAAATCAGAGCAAATCTTAAAATCTTGATTTGCTTGTAAAGATTTCCATAAATTGTAATTAGATTTGTTTTTATAAATACCCTCAATCACAATAGCAGTATTGGAGGAGTAAGACTTGAAATTCTCTATACAATCCAAAGAAAAATCATCTTTTTTTACATAAACTACTTCAATATCCTGCGACTTAAAATATTGAAAAGCCTTAAACAAAAACTTTCTTAAAGACTTACTCTTAGGAATAATGTTTTTTAATTTAGAATCGAAATAAATATCCTTAGATTTGCAAGGTTTCTTTAAACCATTTACAAAAAAGTCAAACATAAAAGGCGAATGCAAAGAATATTCGTCTTTGGCTTTAAATTTGTAACAAGTATAACTTTTCAGAAAGAATAAAAAATCCATAACGTTTGCGAAATTACAAAATTTAATTATTTTTGCGGGAAATTAAAACCAAAAAATTATGGTAAACATAGAAGAACGAGTAGAATTAGCAAGAAAATATCACAATGAAGGCTATAATTGCGCCCAATCAGTCGTTATGGCGTACAGCGATTTGTTGCCAATAGACAAGAATATTGCAGAAAAACTCTCCTTACCTTTTGGAAGAGGACTCGCAGGCTTTAAAGAAGTGTGTGGTTGCGTATCAGCAATGAGCCTACTTGTAGGAATGCTTTTGCAATATCAAAAACAAAATCCCGAAAACAAAGACTATTTTGCAATGGTGCAAACAATGGGAGAAAAATTCCACGAAGAAAATGGAGAAATTGTTTGTAAAAAACTACTTGGCTTAGAGCCTGGAAGCACCAAAGCAAAGAAACCTTGTAACGATTATGTAGCTTGTGCTGCTAGAATAGTAGGAGAAACTCTTTTGAGGTAGATTTGCTAAAAATAAAACAAAGAAACAAAAAAATAACTCTTAGAATTAGTAAATTATTTCTAAGAGTTATTTTTTTTAAACGAAGAGTTATTATCTTCTTGCTTTATGAAAGTCGAGTGGCATACCTATTGAGACTTCAAATGCCGGCATTTTTAATTTTAAATCGTTGGTACTGCTATTTACGTTTCTAGTAGGTAGTCGGTAAGTAAAGGCTAAGGAAGTGTTGTATAGGACCCCTTTTATTTTGATTGGGATATATCCAACGGAATGAGTAATTGCATTTACGGAAGAAGGAAATTCGTTTTGTGTATCTGTGTTTTCAAAGCAGTATATGCCATTAAAACCACCTATTCCCACAGAAAAAGAAAGCATAGCAAAAAGATCTTCTTTGTCGTAGATGAGATTGTATCCTAATAAAAAGGCACACTCTGTTGAAGTCATAGATTGTCCAAATTTACCTTCAGTTGCAATCATTGAAGTGCTTAATGCTAAATCCCACTCAAAAGATAGTCCTATTTTTTTGTAAATAGATATATATCTGCAGCCAATTCCTGCATTCCAAGAAGGGATTTCTTGTTCAAGAACTTTATTGTTATTTGCTCCAAACGAGAAATCAACGTATGGTTCTATTATATTCATTGTTCTCTTTTCTTGTGCGAGAAGATTTAGTGAGCAAAATAATGCTACTAAAAAGAATATTTTTTTCATATTTCTACTATTTTGTGTGTTTATTCAAAGGTTTTACTTTCCTCTTCCTTGAATTATTATTATTGCTGTGTAGAATAGAATTTTTATGTCAGTGGAAAGAGACAAGTTTTCCATGTAGATAAGATCGTATTTCAGTCTTTCCACCATTTCATCAACCGATTCGGCATATCCATACTTTACTTGTCCCCAAGAAGTTATTCCTGGCTTTACTCTATGTAAAAGTCTGTATTCGGGAGCCTTTTGAACGATTTGGTCAATGAAGAATTGGCGTTCTGGACGTGGCCCTACGATACTCATTGTGCCTTTAAGAACGTTGTAAAACTGTGGAATTTCGTCTAATCTCACCTTTCTCATAAATCGACCAAAAGGTGTAATTCTTGGGTCTTTGTCTCCGCTTGATAGCATTGGTCCATTGTTTTCGGCATTTGTGTACATAGAACGGAATTTGTGCATATAGAATGGTTTTCCCTTGTAACCAATTCTTTCTTGCTTGTAAAAAATTGGTCCTTTGCTTGTTGAATACACAATGATTGCCGTAATTATGTAAACAGGTGAAAGGATTATTATAGCAATTAGGGAAATTACGATGTCAAATATACGTTTTAGAATTTGTTGCCAAGGATCCATTAGTCCATGTGTTACAGATATTAAAGGGGTGTTAAATATTGCGTTTGATTTTACGTTACCCATTAAAATATCTCTTCTGTCTGCTGGCATTTTTATTTCAACATCTTGTCCTGCAAGGCAGATTATGTCAAATATTTCGTTTTCTTCTTCTTGCTCTAAGGCAACTATTATTTCTTCTATTTTGTATTGTTCTATTATTTCGGTTAGTTGGCTGATTTGTCCTAAGTGTTGCAAATCCGAAAAATTAGTTGGATTTCCACTTTTGTTTAAAAAACCAATAATTTTATTGCCTGAGGAAATCTCTTGGCTTTGTAGGTCTTGGTAAATCTTCGATGCTTTTTCTCCATCGCCGATTATGATTGTTGGAAAGTATATTTTGTTTGAGTGAACGTTAAATACTTTTTTTGAAGTTATGATAAGACGTGGAATATATGTTAAAACAAAATGAATGGAAAAGAGAATGAAGAATGAGATATAGTAATTCTTGTATGTTTGTACATTGTCATCAAGTAGTAATGCAAAGAAAATGATTACTACTCCAACGAAGCAAGAAAATAAGGTTTGAATTAAATCTTTTAAACGTGCTTTTTTGTATATTTTTTGATAGTATCCTTGTACGTAATAGAGGGATAACCAAAATATAGGTATAATTGCCAGTCCGTAATAGAAATTATTGTCTGCGAAGACTGCATTTATATCCTCAAAATTGCCTGATTCTATGCTTGTTTTTCTGAAAATGAAAAACAAACTCCAAGCTAACATAGAAGATAAAGCGTCACTTATTATGTATTTAAGTGTTTGCGTAGTCTTGTTCATGAAAATCTTGAGATTAGATTAGTGGTTATTTGTTAGGATATTGAACAAATTTTATGTTGTCAATGTGTATAAAAGAATTATTTATATTATTTGGATTAAAGGCTTCTATATATATTTTAAAGGTTGTAGGATAGCCCAAAGTGTTCCATACTTTTGACAATAAAATATAAGCTTTTTCCCACTTCCCACTTTGAGGAGGTGTTAGCCTTACTGCGCTTATGTATTTGTATGCTTCTTCAGATTGGCTGCGTCCATACATACCTATCTCAAATGGTATGTTAGAATAATAATCAACCTCTAATATTATTCCGTTTGTGTTGTTACAATAAATGGAATCTATAGTAATAAATTTGTTATGTCCACCATCTTCAAAATAAATTGCTCCGCAATGATTACCATATTTTACACTATCGTTTATTATTGTCATTGGGAGAGGTTCTGCTCCTACTACATCTGCTTGTTCAAAATTTACAAAATAGTTTTCAAAGGTTTCTTTTAAAGGGATACTGCATTTATTAGTATACATTATAGGTTTAGGTTCTATAACTATTTCTTGACCAGGAATTAAATCAAGATTATCTGTATACGTTGTATAGAAAACATATTCTTCTCTCATATTATTCATACGGTTATAAATAATACCAGGTCTTAAATCAATTTTATGTTCTCCTTCTTTTAAGATAGGGAATGAGCAAGAGAAAGAAGAGTCTGCTTCTAAGTGTAAAGGATATGCTCCTATCCAATCATTATCAACATAAACCCATACATCTCTTATGTCAGAGGTAAGTAAATCTTCTGATTGAGAAAAAGTGAAGTTTGGGTTTTCTTCAAGATAAAATCCTTTAAAATTTATGTATGCTGGGATTTCTTGACCTCCTTCAAAGTTATCGCAAGAAGATAACATTAATACTGAAAGTATTGCTAAAACAAGTGCTCTTTTCATATTCAAAAAATTATCTGTCTGCAAAAGTACAAATTATTTTAAATATTTTGTATCTTTGCTCTTCGTTTTGTAAATAAAATCAATATTTAGAAGTATGTTTGTTGATAGCTATAAGCATAAGGGTATGCGGCGTTTGATGATTAAGGCTTTGCAGGAAAAAGGAATCTCTGATCAAAGGGTTTTGGAAGCAATGAACGAGGTTCCAAGGCATTTCTTTTTGGATTCTTCATTAGATGTGTTAGCATACGAGGATAGAGCTTTAGAAATTTTATGTAAACAAACTATTTCTCAGCCTTCAACTGTAGCTTTTCAAACTCAATTACTTGATGTTTCTCCTTTTCAGAAAGTGTTAGAGATAGGGACTGGTTCTGGTTATCAAACGAGTGTACTTTGTAAGATGAAAGCGAGGGTTTTTACTATAGAGCGATTTAAACCATTGCATAATTCTGCTCAAATAATGTTTGATGTATTGAAAGTTAGTCCACAATGCTTTTTTGGGGATGGTTATTTGGGACTTCCTGCTTTTGCTCCATTTGATAGAATTCTAATTACTTGTGCAGCGCCGTCCATTCCTAAAGTTCTTGTTAATCAGTTGAAAGTTGGAGGTGTTATGGTTGCTCCTATTGGAGAAGAATCTCAGATTATGTATAGAATACAAAAAAATTCAGATTCAGAGATTGATATACAATCGTATGGGGAATTTAAGTTTGTCCCAATGTTAAAAGAAAGGAAATTTTGTTAGGAGCTTATTTTTTTGTAATTTTGCATATTATATTCAATTAATAAACAATGGTAAAAACGAAAGTTTTATATGTCAATCAAGAAGTGTTTCCTTATTTGGAATCAGGATTGGCAAATGTTGGAAGATATCTTCCGCAAAGTATTCAAGAAAAAGGTAAGGAAGTAAGATTGTTTATGCCTAAATTTGGAGGTGTAAATGAGAGAAAAAATCAATTACATGAGGTTATTCGTTTATCTGGAATGAATTTAATAATTGATGATAGTGATCATCAATTAATTATAAAGGTTGCGTCTATTCAATCTGCTAGAATGCAAGTCTATTTCATAGATAACGAAGATTATTTTCAAAGAAAAGCAAATGCTCTTGATGCTGATGGGAACTTGTTTGAAGATAATGATGAAAGGATTATGTTCTATGCAAGAGGAGTGTTAGAAACAATCAAAAAACTTAGTTGGAAGCCAAATGTTATTCATTGCGTAGGGTGGTTCTCTGCACTTTTGCCTTTTTATGTAAAAAGGACAGAATATAAAAATAATCCTTTCTTTAATGATAGTAAGATTGTTCTTAGTTTGTTTAATGATGAGTGGCAAGGAAGTTTGGATGCGTCTTTCTTAAAAAAATTAAAAATGGAAGGTGGAACTCAAAAAGACTGGAAGTTTTATAAAGAACCAACTTATCTTAATTTGATGAAGGCTGCTATTATGTATTCTGATGCTATTGTTGTTGCAGAAGAAGGTGTAAAACCAGAATTGATAGAATTTGCAGTAGCAAACAAGAAGCAAGTAATAGAGTATGCATCATTTGATGAACAAAAAGTCTTGATAGATAATCTTTATGATAGTTTGGCCGTTATAGATGAAGATTAAAAGTACAAAGTATGAATAAATTGAAAATATTGTTATTGTTGCCATTGTTTCTTTTCGCATCTTGTGTTGATGAGGAAGATACTTTGGGAATAGATTTGGTTGATGAAAATGATAAATTAAATGTAGGCTTATTGAAAGATGTAGAAATGTCTTCATCTTTCTTTAGAGAGGATTCTTTATTGACCGCAAATTACAGATATAATGTGTTGGGGGAATATAAAGATGAAAACTTTGGAGCAGTATCTTCAATTATTTTTACTCAACTTTGCTTGTCTTCTCCTGCAGAAGATTTTTCAAGTTTTGATATAGATTCAATTTGTTTAACTTTGGCATATTCTGGTGGTTATTCTAAAGATACTGCATTGCTTGCAAAAGAAATGCAGGTTTCTGTTTATGAACTTAATGAGGTAATTGATTCTACAAAGAAATATTCTTTTAGTGATGTTTCTGCAAATGCTATTCCGATATATAGTAACTCAAGTGAAATAATAGATGTAAATAAAGATATTGTTATAGGAACAGATACTTTAGATCCTCATTTGAGGTTGAAAATAACAAATAGTGAATTTTGTCAAAAAATAAGTAGTTTTCAAGGGAATAATGATGCTTTTCAAGAGTTGATAAAAGGATTAAAAATTGTAGCAGAAAGAAAAGATAATGATGGTTTTATGGCTTATGTAGATATGACTTCTGCTGCTACTGGTTTGACTATTTATTATGTGAAAGATGATAAAAAACAAACTTATAAGATAAATTTTCCTGAAAAAGGTAATCGATTTATGAAGTATGGATATAACTTTACTGGAACTGCAATTAATAACATCAATACAGATACTTTAGGGATTAATGGAGAATATATCTATCTTGGAAATATGGGGATAAGTATGGCTAAAATAGATATTGATGAACAAGCTTTTATGTCTTATTGGAGAGATTCGATAAACAAAGGAGTAGAAAATAATAATGTGGCAATAAATAGAGCAGTGATAGAAATTCCACTTGCAGATATGAATCCAGGACTTTTGCCAGTATTAAAAATTTTAGCATATAGGCAGTACGTCGCAAATGGAGATACAACTTTAGTCCTTATTCATGATGCACAGGTGTCAGATACTTATTATGATGGGAGATACGAGCATACAACTAATTCGTATAGAATCACTGCTACGATGCATTTTGAAAATTACATAAATGGCAATATAGATAATCTTGATTTGTATCTTATTCCAGATGAAAGACGTTCTTCTGCAAATCGAGTGATATTGAATGGAGTAAATCATCCAACAAATCCTATTAAAATGAGAATTACTTACTCTAAACCAAAATAATATGAAAAATATATTAAGTTTTTTATTAATTTTAAGTATATCTTTAAATGTCGTATTTGCTCAAAAACCTTATGTAGAGTATTGGAGCAATTCACAAAAAGCAACAGAAGGAACACTTTCAGATAAAGGAGAAAGAATAGGTGTTTGGCGTTGGTATTATGAAAATGGTGCTTTGCAAAAAGTTGGTGAATACAATGATAAGGGCATAAAAGTTGGTGAATGGATAGATTATTATTCAAATGGTAAAGTTCAAAAGCAAGAATTGCTTTCGGGAAAAGGAGAGTGTAAGGCTTTTTATGAAAATGGACAACTACAATATTCTTATAACGTTAAAGAAGGTCTAAAACAAGGGGAATACCAAGAGTATTATCCAGATGGTAAAAAGAAAATACAAGCTACATATAAAGACAATGAACTAGACGGTTATGCAATTTGGTTTTTCCCAAATGGAGAGAAGGATATGGAAGGTAGTTTAAAGATGGGGAAACGTGAAGGAGCATGGATTTATTATTATAGAGGTAATGGACAAAAGGGTAGTGAAGGTTCTTACTCCAATGATAAAGAAGTAGGTCGTTGGATTTACTACTATGGAACATCTGAAAAATGGAGAGAAGGAGACTATAGAAATGGATTAAGAGAAGGTTTGTGGAATACTTATTATGAAAATGGAAAATTACATCACAAAGGAAGTTATGTAGCAGGTAAAGAAGAAGGAATATGGGAAAGCTATTATGAAAATGGAGAAATCAATACAAGAGGGCGTTTTGTTTCAGGACAAATGAGTGGAAAGTGGGAGGTATTCTATACAGATGGTTCAAGGAAAACGCAAACAGATTATCAAAATGGTTTAAAGCATGGAACGGAAATATTATACGATGAAAATGGGACTATTTACCAAAAAGCTAATTACAAAGAAGGCGTTATGAATGGCCGTTGGGAAAAATATCTTGATGACATTTTGGTAGAGAATGGATTTTATATTGATGGGAAAAAAGACGGACTTTGGGTGTTCTATGCTCAAAATGGATATAAACAAAGAGAACAAGAGTTTAAACAAGGTAAACCAAATGGCAAATGGATAGAATATTTCTCTGCGAATAAGAAATCTGCAGAAGGAGAATATGCAAATGGACAAAAGTCAGGTGTTTGGAAGAATTACGATAAGAGAGGTAATATTTTATCCGAAACAGTTTTTAAAAACGGTAAGAAAATAAAAGAAGAAATAAAGAAAAATAAACTTTAATGAAAAGTTTTCTAAATTTAATACGTTGGAAAAGCGTAATATTATGTCTTATTGCTCTTTTTGTAGTTAGGTTTTTTCTGATAGAATCATTTTATCAAACGGTTGCGGGAGGAGTTATAAGTTCTCTCTCAATATTAGAATATATTATATTTTGTTTATCTATCCTATTGATTGTTATTGCTTCTGTCTTAATAAATGAATATTTTGATCAGGATATTGATAAAATTAATAAAGCAGAGAAGGATATCTTTATAGGGAAGTTTATTTCCGAAAAAAGAGTGCTTAATTTGTTTTATATTCTATCAGCAATAGGAGTATTGATAGGATATATAGTGGGATATTTAAATGGCTTTTTACATTTAGGCTCATTGCTTATTGCAATTGCATGTATATCTTATTTTTATTCTCTTAAATACAAACGACAATTTATAGTAGGTAATTTAGTAGTTGCATTTCTTTATTCAATGATAATTTTCTTGCCTATTTTGTTTGAATTATTCTCTTTAATGAAAGTGCAACCAGAAATTTTCAAAATAATTATACATCCTTTGAAAGAACAATTATTACCAATTACTATATTATTTACTGCTATTACCTTCGTATTGACATTTATTAGAGAAGTGATTGGTGATATGCAAGATGAAGAAGGCGATAGAGAAGGAGGTTGTCGCTCTTTTGCAATTGTTCTAGGAGAGAAAAAAACAAAATATATAGTAATTGCTGTTACATTACTTCTTATTCCTTTAATATATTTTCTGTTTTATTATTATGAAAGTTATGTTTCTTTTCTTATAGTTGCTTTGATTATTTACATTCCTCTAATCTTCTTTTTGAAGGAATTGAGAAAAGCAAAAGCTATTCAAGACTATGGATTTCTTTCAGAGTTATTAAAGATGGTTTACGTTTCTTGTTTGTTTGCAATAACCATGTTAAAATTCTAACGATTTATGTCTTTATCTGATTTGCTTTCTACAAAGATAATATTGGCTTCTAAGTCTCCAAGAAGGAAACAATTGCTGGAACAAATGGGATTTGAAGTTGAGGTAGAAACAATAGATGTCAATGAGGATTACCCTAAAGATATTGATATAAATTTTGTTGCTGAATATTTGGCAATTAAGAAATCAGAAAATTATACAAAAAAAATAGATGATAATTCCATTCTTGTGACTTCTGATACTATCGTTATTGTAGATAGAATTATTTTGGGAAAACCTAAAGATGAGGTTCAAGCAAAGCAATATTTGAATTTATTATCCTCAAAAACTCATAAAGTTATTACGGCTTGTTGTTTAAAAACAAATAAAAAAGTCAAACATTTTTCTGTTTCAAGTATCGTTAAATTTAAGTCTTTAACAAAGGAAGAAATAGAGTACTATGTCAAGAATTTTAAACCTTACGATAAAGCAGGAGCTTACGGAATACAAGAATGGATAGGGACTATAGGGATAGAATCTATAGAAGGTGATTATTATAATATTGTTGGATTTCCTTGTAATAAGTTTTTCGAATTTGCAAAAGAAATCATATCTTGATATTGCGTGGATAAGAGTTAATAAAACGCCATTCTACAAGAATAAAACAAAGACTTAATATTTTAAAATCAAGAAAAAAATTTTTCTTTTCAAGAAAGAATTTCCTTAAATAAACATTCGGTTTACATTATTTTTAATATCTTTGTGCAGATAAAAGCAGATAAAATGAAGTTGTACACAGAAAATATTGTAAAAAAATACAAGAAAAGAACGGTTGTGAAAGGTGTTTCAATAGAAGTTTCTATGGGGGAAATAGTTGGGTTATTGGGGCCTAACGGAGCAGGAAAGACAACTACGTTTTATATGATGACAGGTTTAATAAAGCCATATTCTGGTAAAGTCTTTTTAGATGGAAAAGATATTACCGATATGCCTATGTATAAAAGGGCGCAAGAAGGAGTAGGATATCTTGCTCAAGAAGCATCTGTTTTTAGAACATTGTCTGTGGAAGATAATATAATGTCAATATTAGAATTCAATAATAAACTTTCCAAGAAAGAAAAAGAAATGAAAATGGAAGAGTTATTAGAGGAATTTAGTTTGACACATATAAGAAAAAGTAAGGGAATACAACTTTCGGGAGGCGAAAGACGAAGAACAGAAATTGCAAGAGCATTAGCGGCAGATCCTAAATTTATATTATTAGATGAACCTTTTGCAGGAGTAGACCCAATTGCAGTACAAGATATTCAAAATATAGTAAAAGGATTAAAAGATAAAAATATAGGAGTATTGATAACGGATCACAATGTTCACGAAACTTTATCAATAACTGATAGAGCTTATCTGTTGATAGAGGGTAATGTATTTAAATATGGAACACCTCAAGAATTAGCAAATGATGAGCAAGTTAGAAAAAAATATTTAGGAGATAATTTTGAGTTAAGGTAAGAGATATGTTGTTGGTTTATGTAGATAAATTAACTAATAGATTAGGCTATACTTTAAATTTAGTATTTAAAGAACTATTGTCTGTGAAATATTCCATCACAATAGACAAGGGATATTTTCTTGAATACGAAGGACCTAAGTTAAATTATTCTACAAAACCTATTGCCGATGAACTATTCCTATTTAGTTCTTCTCTTTTGTTTCAAACCATAATAGAAATGGTAGAAATAGATTATTTTGAAAAAGAGGGGGTGCCATACTTATTCAAAACTTATACAAAAGAATCAATATGTGATTTTGATGTTTTTGCAGCATGTTTCTATTTGGTATCACGATATGAAGAGTATCTGCCGTATATAAAGGATGTTCATTCGCGTTTTAAAGTAGAAGATAGTTTAGCATACAAAAAAGGCTTTTTGAAAAAACCTGTAGTTAATATATGGGTTAATGAATTGAAAGCTAGGTTATTAAATAAATATCCTGCGATTTTCACTCAACATAAAGAGTATTCTTATTTAAACACTATAGATGTTGATTCTGCATATTCTTATACATGCAAAGGATTTACAAGAAATACTTTAGGATTTTGTAGAGATTTGTTAAAAGGGCAAATAAGTCTTTGTATGGAAAGAATAAAAGTTCTTCTTAAAATAGAAAAAGACCCGTACGACACGTTTGATTATATAATTGAATTGATTGAAAAACATAAAGTTAATACAATATTCTTTATTCTATATGGTCAATATGGGAAGTATGATAAAAATATAAGTCCATACAATAACAAATTTCGAATATTAGTCAAAACCTTATGTGATTATGGTAAGGTTGGTGTACATCCTTCGTATGAATGTTTTGAATATCCACAAATGCTTAATTCTCAAATAAAAATGCTAAAAGAGACTTTGCATAAACCAATACAAAGAGCTCGTTATCACTACTTAAGATTTAGATTGCCTGAAGGATATAGAAACTTGATGAATACCAATACTATAGAAGATGATTTCTCTATGGGATATTCAGATAACATAGGTTTTAGAGCTGGAATTTGCAATAGTTTTAATTTTTATGATTTAGCATTAGACTATGAAACGAAGTTAAGGATACATCCTTTTGCTTATATGGATGTGGCTTTAAAAAATGGACTAAAATTATCTCCGCAACAAGCACTAATAGAAATAAAAACTATTATTGAAGAGGTAAGAAAGGTTAATGGAGAAATGATAAGTATATGGCATAACGAAAGTTTGTCTGATAAAAGAGAGTGGTTGGGTTGGAGAGATATTTATGAAAAAGCAATAGAATATAGTCTTAATTAAAAATAATATGATAGTACTTACAGGAGCCGCAGGTTTTATAGGAAGTTGTATGCTTTGTAAATTAAATAACGAGCAAATAACAGATATAGTTATTGTTGATGATTTTTCCAAAATAGAGAAAATAAATAACTATATAAACTCAAAGTTTTCTTTTAAAATAGACCGTAAAGACTTTATTCAATGGTTTAAAGATAATGCAAAAAATATAGAAGGAGTATATCATTTAGGAGCAAGAACTGATACAACAGAATTTAATTGGGATATATTTGAAGAATTAAATCTTGGATATACAAAAAGCATTTGGGAGATATGTGCATATAATGATATTCCAATGGTATATGCCTCTTCTGCAGCAACCTATGGAGGAGGAGAGAATGGTTATGATGATAATTTAGGTATAATAAACAAATTACAGCCACTGAATCCTTATGGACGTTCAAAACATGAATTTGATTTATGGGCGATAGCTCAAACTAAAAAACCTCCATTTTGGGCAGGCTTGAAATTCTTTAATGTTTATGGTCCTAATGAATACCATAAAGGAAGAATGGCGTCTGTTATCTTCCATTCTTATAATCAAATAATGAACAATGGTCAAGTGAAACTTTTCCGTTCTCATAAAGAAGGTTATAAAGATGGTTGGCAAATGCGAGATTTTATTTATGTAAAAGACATTGTTGATGTGTTGTTCTTCTTAATGCAAGAAAAACCAAAAAGTGATATATATAACCTTGGCTCAGGAACAGCGAGAAGCTTTTATGATTTAGCTGCAGCAACATTTTCTGCAATGAATAGAGAAGAAAATATAGAATACATAGATATACCAATTGATATAAGAGATAAATATCAATATTATACAGAAGCAAATATGCAAAAACTAATATCTGTTGGATATAAATCTAGATTCCATTCTTTAGAAGAAGGAGTTAAAGATTATGTGCAAAATTATTTAATGAAACAATCTTATTTTTAGATATGAATTATAAATCTAAATTACATGAAATCAAAGCTTTCGTATTTGATTACGATGGCGTAATAAGCGATGGCAATATATGGACTGCTAATGATGAAATAATAATTCGTAGTGGAAATGTAAAAGATGGGTATGCAATACAATATGCTATAAGAAAAGGCTATGTTGTTGCGGTGATTTCAGGAGGAAAAGGTAGTAGTATTGCATCTCGTATGGCCATGTTAGGTGTTAAAGATGTCTATTTAGGTTCACATAGGAAAAAAGAAATATTTGAGAAATTTTTAGAAGACAAACAGTTAAAAGCAAGCGAGGTCCTATATATGGGAGATGATATTCCCGACTATGATGTTATGAAAATGGTAGGAGTATCTACTTGCCCTGCTGATGCAGCTGAAGAAATTAAACTTGTTGCAGACTATATTTCTCATAGACCAGGGGGAAGTGGGTGTGTAAGAGATGTTATAGAACAAGTTATGAAGTTACAAAATAAATGGTTTGACGAAGACGCAAAATCGTGGTAAGATTAAAAAAAATATTATCAACTATATTATTAGTAGTTTGCTTTGTTAGTTCGTGGCAATGTGTATTTGCACAATCTATACAGCCTTTTGAATGCAGAGCAACCTACTATCATAATATGTTTGAAAATAGAAAAACTTCTTCGGGAGAAATCTTCTCTCAAAAGAAGTATACAGCAGCACATAAAACGATTCCGTTAAATACTTTAGTAAAAGTTACTAATTTAAGTAATGGACGTTCTGTTTTGGTTAAAGTAAATGATAGATGTCCTAAAAAAGGAGTTATAGATTTGTCTTATATCGCCGCAAAGCAAATTCTTTTACATAAAACAGGTACTGCAAGAGTAAGAGTAGAGGTAATGGAAGACGAGTATTTTGAAATTTTTGATGAACAAGAATTATTGTTTGAAGTACTTGATAAACTAAAAGCAGATGATAAGATTCGCAATCATCAGTTTGATTCACTTCTTTATTCAAGAAAAAACAAATACGAAGAAATATTTGCGTTTAATTTTTATGTTAGAATATGTTCAGTAGAAAAAGAAGAAGATTCTGAATTAATACAACAACAATTGCCCGAAAATTTAAAAAACAAAGTATTGATGGAAAAAGTTCTTAATGCAGGCTATTATAATGTAAATATTGGACCGTTTTTGTCTATAAAATTAGCAGAAGATGCATTGAATGAGTTAAAAAATACATATAAATCTGCTTATATTGTTAAAAAGAAAGAAAAATGAAATATAAGATAAATACTTTATTATCAATATTTAATATTAAATTAAAAAAATAGTTTTTAACAAAAAAATGATTAAAACTTCTTTTTTATAAAGTTTTTTTTTACTTTTGCACGACTGCTTTTTGACTAAATAGGGGTTATCAAAAGTAGAAGAGTAATAAAATAGGTAGAGTATAATGTTAGAATTTATACAAAGGAAATATAAACGAATTGCGAATTTGATTTGCACACTATTAATTGCAAGTCCGGTGTTGTTGTATGCTCAACAAGAACCTCAGTTTTCGCAATATATGTTTAATCGTTTATCCTACAATCCTGGTTATGCCGGAAGCAATGGAGCAATTTGTTTGACAGGTTTCTATCGTAATCAATGGATGGGGATGGGATTAACAGATGTGTATGGAGAGCCTTCAAGTGCTTCTGCAGGTGAAACTATGAATATGTCATTTGATATGCCTGTTAGATTTCTTCATGGAGGTATAGGTGCTACGATTATTTCTGATAAAATAGGTTTTAGGGATAATATATATGCAAAAATAGATTATGCGTTTAGAATCCAATTCCCAACAGGTAATTTGGCAATTGGGGTAGAAGCTCAATTGTTTAATTCTACTTTGGATAAATCTCAATTAATAGGGGCTGATGGTATTACACAAAATGACCAAATAGGAACATCTCTTGATCCTGTGTTGGGAGATATGTCGGAGCAAAGTGATTTTCTTTTTGATTTAGGGGCAGGTATTTATTATCAAATACCTGGAAAATTGTACATAGGCTTGTCAACATCTAAGTTATTAGAAACATCAAGCGATAATCTATATTGGACAAATAGAAGATATTACTATATATTGGCAGGATATGAATGGGCATTGCCTGCGTATCCTTCATTGAGACTTTTACCTTCGGCTTTAGTTAAAACAGATTTTGTATCAAAATCAGCATATCAAGTAGATGCTTCTTTGTTAATGGAATGGGAACACAAAATTTGGGGAGGAATGACATATAGAGTGCAGGATGCGATGGTCTTAATGGGAGGAGTTTCGTTCGGAGATTTTAAATTAGGTGTATCTTATGACATTCCAACTTCTAGAATTTCAACTCAATCATTTGGTTCATTAGAAATATTTGCTAGATTCTGCTTCAAGATAGAAAATCCACCGAAACCGCCTACAATTTATAGAAATACACGTCGTATTTAAGGGTTAAATAATTGAAACATAAAGAGTATATTTACGTATTTTAATATAGAAAACAATTTGTGATATGAAGAAAATATTTTTGTTAATTTCAACAGCCTTTCTGATGTTCAGTTGTGGCTCTTCTGATAAAGGAGAAGTTATAGGTGTGCAAGAAAGACCAGACTTCTTAGATATGCAACCATATGGAATGGTTGATGTACCTCAAGGAAGTTTCTTAATGGGTTCTTCAGATGAAGATGTTTACAAACTTTATGATTGGCAACCCAGAACAGTTCAAGTGCAATCCTTTTGGATGGATGAAACAGAAATTACAAACAACGAATATCGTCAGTTTGTATATTGGGTGAGAGACTCTATTGCCTATAAATTATTAGGAGCAGATTTTCCTGAGACCTATTTAATTGAAGCAGATCAATGGGGAGAAGAGTTAGAGACTCCTATAATCAATTGGGAAAAGAAAATTGATTGGACATTAGAAAATGCGGACGAAAGAGAAGCTCTAGCAGAATTATTTGTTCCAGTAGATGAAAGATTCTATGGCGCAATGCAAATAGATGCTAAAAAATTAAATTATGAATATTATTGGATTGATCTTAGAGCTGCAAGTCAAAAGAACTTTGAAACAACTTCTTCAGAGGAGTATAGAGGTTCATCTTTCTCATCTCGTCCTGATGGCTTGAATAATAAGAATAAATTCTATAAGAGAGAAGTAATCAATGTATATCCAGATACGTTATGTTGGGTACATGATTATTCTTATTCTTACAATGATGCGGCTACTCGTTCTTATTTTAGTCACCCAAGATATGATAATTATCCAGTAGTTGGTGTTTCTTACAAACAAGCAAAAGCTTTCTCTGTATGGAGAACGTTGATGATGAACAACTATTTAGCTAAGAAAGAGTATGAAAGAATGGAAGATTTCCGTTTACCAACAGAAGCTGAGTGGGAATACGCAGCAAGAGGAGGAGTTGATGGAGCACCTTATCCATGGGGAGGTCCTTATGTAAGAAATGGTAACGGATGTTTCATTGCAAACTACAAACCATTGAGAGGTAACTACGGCGATGATGGTGGTGTAACTCCAATATTAGTTGCTCACTATGCTCCTAACGGATTTGGATTATATGATATGGCAGGTAATGTTGCAGAATGGTGTGAAGATGCTTATAATGAATCAGCATATAACTTTGCTCATGACTTGAACCAAGTAAATGTTTATCTTGCATCAGAAGATGATGCTCCTGTAATGAAGAGAAAAACAGTTAGAGGAGGTTCTTGGAAAGATCAAAAATACTTCATACAAACAGCAACTCGTTCGTATGAATATCAAGATTCAGGGAAGAGTTATATAGGATTCCGTTGCGTACAATCTTACTTAGGAAGAGTGAGAGGTGACAATCCTAAAACATCATCAAATGTTTACGTAGAATAAACTAAATGTTAAGTAATAAAGAAAGCTAATTAAGAAATCGTTTAAGAAATAAAAAAAAGAAAATAGTTATGGGAATTATAGATAAAATAGTAACAAGTAAAGCTTATAAAGAAACTACAGCGAAATTATATGGTATGGGTGCAGCGGTCGTAATCGTTGGTGCATTGTTCAAAATCAACCACTGGCCAGGTGCAGGTCCTATGCTTATCGTTGGTATGGGTATTGAAGCCTTAATTTTCTTCGCTTCAGCATTCGAGCCATTACACGTTACATATGATTGGAGTTTGGTATATCCTGAATTAGCAGGGATGGAAGATGCTCACGGACACGGATCTGAAAAGGAAAAGAAAGATAAAAAAGCAGACGCTCAAGTAGAAGTAGTAGGAGGAGTAGGTGGCACAACAATAATAGGAGGATTCTCTGGTACACAAGAGCTAGATAAAATGTTGGCTGATGCTAAAATAGGACCAGAGTTAATAGAAAGCTTAGGAAAAGGATTACAAAATCTTTCTACAACAACATCTGGGTTAAATAATATAGCAGGAGCTGCTGCTGCATCAGAAAAATTCACTACAAATATCAATGTAGCATCAGAATCAGTTGTAGAATTATCTACTGCATATAAGAAAACAGCAGACAATTTAAACAAAGACTTATTAGTTTCTGGCGAATACTTATCATCAGTACAAGAAGCAACATCAGCGGTTTCAACATTAGCAAATATTTACAAAGAAACAGCAAATACATTATCAGTAGGTGATGCTTCATACTTAGATGAATTAAAAACTATGGCATCAAGCCTTTCTTCAATCAATGCTTTATATGAAATGCAAATACAAAATTCTTCTACACAATTAGAAGCAACAAAAGCAGTTCAAGAAAGAATAGACAACTTGGTTATAAACTTTGCAGATACAGCAGAAAACGTATTGAGATACAAAGAACAAGTAAATGCACTTTCTAAGAAAGTTGGAGCATTAAATGACATATATGGAAATATGCTTGCTGCAATGCAAACAAAAGCATAGTTTATAAAAGTAAAACGAGTAAACAATAATTTAAAATAAAGAGAAAATTATGGGTGCTACGAATTGTCCGGAAACGCCGAGGCAGCGAATGATCTCGATGATGTACTTGGTTTACACAGCGATGTTAGCCTTGAACGTTTCTGCAGATATAATTAATGCTTTCGTTACAGTAGGGGATAGTGTTGAGGTAACTAATAAACTTATGGCAGGAAAAGCCGAAAGTACTTACATTGCTTTTGAAAATGCTTACAACGGAAACCCTGGAAAAGTAGGAGATAACTGGGCGAAAGCACAAGAAGTAAGAGAGAAAACTAAAAAGATGTTGGACTATATAGACAACATTAAATATGAGCTACACGTTGCTGTTGATGGTTTACAAGGTGGAGTTGCAGAATCTAAAAAATTATTAAATGAAAAAGGTTTCTCTGCAATTGTAAAGAAAGACAACTATGATATTCCAACAAACTATTTCTTAGCAGGAACAGAAGATGGTTCAGCAGGTAAGGCTTTAGAATTAAGAAAAAAGATAGAAGCTTACCAAGCAGATATGCTTACATATGCTCAAAGTGATGCATATAAGAAGCTTCTAAAAGGAATGCAAATTATCACAGATGGAACTTGGAAAGATGCACAAGGCCAAGATAAAAACTGGCAAATGTACAATTTCTATCATACTATTATCACAGCTGATATGGTGCTTTTGAACAAGCTTAAATCAGAAATTCAAAATGCTGAAATGGACTTGGTAAATCACCTTTATTCACAAATATCTGCTGATGACTTTAAGTTTGATCAAGTTGTTGCAAGAGTATTACCAAAATCTACTTACATTATACAAGGTGGTCAATATGAAGCAGATGTAATAGTTGCAGCATACGACTCTAAGAGTGAACTTAGAGGAGAAGTTAGAGGACAAAATATCGTTGGCGATTCAGGTATGTTGAAATTGAAATTTGGTGCAGGTGCATTAGGACAACAAAAATACAAAGGTACAATCTTCGTTAAAAAAGAATCAGGAGAAGTTCCTTACGAATTTGAAAGTGAATATTTTGTTGCTGCACCTTCTGCAACAATCTCTCCAACAAACATGAACGTATTCTATATTGGAGTTGATAACCCAGTATCAATATCTGTACCAGGAGCAAACTCAAAAGATATCACTGCAACAATATCAGGTGCAGGTGGAGTTTTGACAAAGGTAAAAGATGGAGAATATACAGTTAAAGTTACTAAACAAGAAACTTGCCAAATCAATGTAAGAGCCAAAATAGGTGGTAAAGATATGGATATGGGAGTTATGAAGTTTAGAACAAAACGTATTCCTAACCCTATTGCAATGGTAGGTAAACAACAAGGAGGTAAAATAGACAAGGAAGTGTTAGCTGCACAAGGAGGACTTCGTGTAGAAAAAGGAGACTTTGACTTCCCAGTAACATATAGAATATCTTCATTTAAAATACAAGTTATTGGAGGTGGGGATGCAAAACCTGCAACTTCTGTAACAGGTGCTAAATTCCCACCAGACATTATTGCTCAAATTAAAAAGGCAAGAAGAGGTGCTAAAATATATATAGAAGATATTACTGCTATTGGACCTGTCGGAGAAGTACAAGTATCTAATAAAGATATGATATTTACAATTAAATAATATTTGTGATTATGAAAAGAATAGAAGTTATATTATTAGGCTTATTTTTGTTCTTGTCACCAAGTTTGTTTGCTCAAGTGGTAGATGAACCAGAAGATAATTCAGATGGATTCTATGTAAAAGAATCAGAGCTTATTGAAAATGGTAAAAAGGCATTTGAATTCCCTTATGTTAGAGAAGCAGATGTTGTTTGGGCTCACAGAGTTTGGAGAGTAATAGACTTTAAAGAAAAAATCAATCAAGTATTCTACTATCCAGTTACTCCTGACCAAGGTAGAAAAAACCTTTACACAATTTTAGATGAAGCTTTGACTGAAGGACGTATAAGAGGCTTTGATGATGATATGTTCTCTAAGGAAGTAAATTGGGAAGAATTGAAATCAAACCTTGGAGGATCTGAAGTCATATCAAGATGGGAAACAGATATGGACGGTATGGAAATAGAAACATTTGATACTGTTTACACATCTTTAAAAGCAGAAGATATCAAGATGTTGCGTATAAAAGAAGATTGGTTTATTGACAAAAATCGTTCTGTAGAAGACGTAAGAATAATAGGCTTTGCTTTAATATATTTGCAACAAAAAGAAGAAGGAGTTCCTCCTGTACAAATACCTCTTGCTTGGATAAGATACAATGATCCTGAAGTTAGAGAATTATTGGCAAATGCAGAAGTATATAATATGGATAACGATAGAGCAAGACGTTCATACGATGATATATTCCGTAAAAGAATCTTCTCAAGTTATGTTATCAGAGAATCAAATGACTTCAATAGACGTATAGAAGACTATGCGAGTGGTGTAGATGCTTTATTAGAATCTCAAAGAGTTGAAGATTATTTATTCGAAATGGAAGAAGATATGTGGGAATACTAAATTAAGTATTATTCATAAAAGCTAAAAAGAGAATGACAATTTAAAAGGTCATTCTCTTTTTTTGTATCCGCAAATTAAAACTTGATTTCAGCAACATAATTCTTTGTTTTATTTTTTTACTTCTTTAAGGTAATACTTCTACCTTCAAGAAGTAGAAATATTACTTTCAAAAGGTAGAACATTACAACTAAGTTAAAATAGTATTATCAAAGATTTTTTCCTTTTTGTTGGCATTGAAATAATTGTTACTTTTGCAGTGGTTATTAGCTTTTTTAAAATATGAAACAAATAAATTCAAGGAGTACTTTAATATTCTCTTTATCTTCTATCTTTTTATTTTTTATTTTGGTTTTTGGATTGCATATTCTTTTGCAAAGGGAGAGTGTTCATATGCCTTTAAAGAATATCTTTCCTACTTATGATGTTTCTTTTGATGAGAATTATTCAAAGAGCGTGAGTTTATCAGATAAGCCTTTTGAGAAGATTTCTTCTGAAAAGATGACGGTTTGGGACGGCTCGCATTATGATTGGATAAAGAAAACTAATTATGAAAGAGAAAAGGATTTTGCTTATTACCCTTTGTTTCCTTTCTTTTGGAAGGCTACAGGGCTTTCTACTCTTGGAATAAGCATTTTGAATATCTTCCTTTTTGCAATAGGAATGTTCTTTATGCTTAAAATATTTAAGGATAAGTTAAGCTTTAGTGGCGTTTTACTATTGTTATGCGTGCCTTATATGGTTATTTTTATGATGCCATATTCTGAGGCGTTGTATTTTATTTTTATTGCTTTTGGACTTTTTGGTATCATAAAGGAAAAGTATTGGATTTATTTTCTTGGATTCCTTTTTGCTTCTATGACAAAGTCCTCTTCTTTACTTTTTGTGATTTTATTTTTATGTTTAGAAGGCCTTTATGCTTTCAATCATCGTGATATTGTTTTGTTCTTTAAAAGGTTTTTAAAGGCAATTTTACCAGTTGTATTGGGAATGTTTTTAGTTATGTGCTTTCAATATTTAATGGGAGCACCTTCGTTTTTTCAGTCAATTATTTCGCAAAGATATTGGGGAAAGTATCTTTCTTTGCCAGAATTGCCTTTTAGTTTTTGGTCAAACGAGGGTAGGAGCATAATAGTTCCTTTCCTTTATTTGTATTTTTTACCTATGTTGGTAGTGTTAGCAAGGGAATTTGTGCTTTTTTTGAGAAAAAAACAAGATTATGTTTTTGATAAATGGAAGTATGTTAGATTGATTTGTATTCTCTTTCTTGTAGGTAATGTGTTTACTGCTTTGTTTACTCAACATGGAGGTTTATATTCTTTGGCGCGTTACCTTTTAGCAACTCCTTTTTTTGTGTTTTTATTGTTTGATACTTTTGCTAAAAACAGAAATAATCTTTCTCAAATACTCTGTTTATCAATAGGTTTAATAACAATAATTCTTTGTAAGGACTATTTTACAAAGATAGATTTTTTTGGTACATATTTAGTTGTAATTACTTCTTTTATGGCGTTTTTTCATAGAAGGATTACTTCTAAATTATTGTATCCTTTATTGGTAATTATTGCGTTAATGAATGTGTGTTGGACGGCTTATATGTTTAATTGTTTTCTTTTAGATGGTTGGATTTTTACCTAATGTTTTGTAATTCAAATTTTTTTCTATATCTTTGCAAACCGATTTTTTAGTAAAAAATAGAATAATTAAATAACATAACAAGAAATGACAAAAGCAGAAATCGTTGCGGAAATTGCACACAGAACAGGTATAGAAAAGATTTTAGTTCAAGAGTCTGTAGAAGCTTTTATGACTGTATTGAAAGAAGCTTTGACAAAAGAAAATGCTGAAAACGTATATTTAAGAGGGTTTGGAAGTTTCATAGTTAAGAAAAGAGCAGAAAAAACAGGTAGAAATATCTCTAAAAACACTACAATAATCATCCCTGCTCATTATATTCCATCTTTTAAACCTGCAAAGGTATTTATGGAATCAGTAAAGAAAAATGTAAAACAAGTAAAATAAGCATTAAATAATATTTGAAGTTATGCCAAGCGGAAAAAAGAGAAAAGGTCATAAAATGGCTACTCACAAACGTAAAAAACGTTTAAGAAAGAATAGACATAAAAAGAAATAATTTTTCTTTTGGACTTAGTGTCTATGTAAGGTTATTGCGAAACATTTAGACATAATTGCTTGGTGTTTCGCAATATTTTTATGTTTAATCATCTTAAAATTATATTCGAGTGGATAAAGATTTGATTATAGATGCATCTTCTGGTTCGGGAGTGGATATTGCACTTCTTGAAGATAAGAAGTTAGTTGAATTGCATCGTTCAAAATCAGAATCGCAACACATTGTCGGTGATATTTATCTTGGGCAAGTTAAAAGAATTTTACCAGGATTGAATGCCGCGTTTGTTGATGTCGGTTATGAGAAAGATGGTTTCCTACATTATCTTGATTTAGGTTTGTATTATTCCTCAATGAAGAGGTTTACAAAATTAGGAATAAATAATTCATTAAATAATATAGACTTTAAATCATTAAAAGAGCCTAATTTAGAGAAAAATGGTTTAATAACAAATTATGTTAAACAAGGACAACTTATATTGGTGCAAATAAGCAAAGAACCAATATCTACAAAAGGTCCACGTTTAAGTGCTGAAATATCCTTTGCAGGAAGATTTCTTGTTTTAGTTCCATTCTCTAATAAGGTTTCAATTTCACAAAAAATAAAAAATTCTGAAGAAAGAAATCGTTTAAAAAGGTTAATTCAAAGCATTCGTCCAGAAAACTTTGGGATAATTATAAGAACTGTTGCTGAAGGACAATCAGTTGCAGATTTGGATAATGATTTGAAGGATTTGATGTCAAAATGGGAAGAATTGATAAGAAAACTTCCTAAATCTCTTCCACCTTGTAAAATGATTTCGGAAATGGATAAGTCTTCTGTTTTAGTAAGAGATATGCTTACCGAAGAGTTTACAAATATCTATGTTAATGATGTAGATATGTATGAAGAATTGAAGACTTATATTTCTAATATTTTCCCTAAGATGGAAGATATTTTGCATCTTTATAAGTTGCAAACCCCTATTTTTGAACAGTTCAGTGTAGCTAATCAAATACGCAGTTCTTTTGGGAAAGTTGTAACCATAAGAAGTGGGATTTATTTAGTGATTGAACAAACGGAAGCTATGCATGTAATAGATGTAAATAGCGGCCATAGAATTAAATCAAGTCAGGACCAAGAAGAAAATGCCTTAATGGTAAACTGTGAAGCAGCAGTTGAGATTGCACGCCAAATGAGGTTAAGAGATTTAGGTGGTATAATAGTAATTGACTTTATAGATTTGAATTTAGCATCTAACAGAAAGATTCTTCTTGATAAAATGATGGAAGAGCTTAGTAAAGATAAAGCAAAACATACTGTATTACCTTTAAGTAAGTTTTGCTTGATGCAAATAACCCGTCAGAGAGTAAGACCTGCAGTAGATGTTGATTTATCTGAAGTGTGTCCATTATGTAATGGAAGCGGTAAGATAAAATCTTCTATGGTAGTAGTTGATGAAATAGAGAGTGATATTAAATACTTATCTCAAGAACAAAACGAAAAGCAACTAACAATCGTTGTACACCCATTTGTTCGTTCATATTTAATATCAGGACTATTGAAATCTATTCGCAGAAAATGGATGAAATTGTATAAAATTAAAATAAAAGTTATTTCATCTTCTGATTATGGAATAATGGAGTATTCTTTTTTGAATGCCGAAAACGAAGAAATAAAGTTGTAGGAAAACCAAAGAAATAAAAAAAGAGAGAAATCAAATTTCTCTCTTTTTTTTGTGATCTAGTCAGGATTCGAACCTGAGACCTACTGCTTAGAAGGCAGTTGCTCTATCCAGCTGAGCTACTAGACCAACCCTTAAAAAAAAGAACCATTCTCTTGGTTCCTTTGTCGGGGTAGCAGGATTCGAACCTGCGACCTCCACATCCCAAATGTGGCGCGATAACCGGACTACGCTATACCCCGTTTTTGTTTTTCCCAACCTAGAATCTTCTGCGGAGAGAGGGGGATTCGAACCCCCGGTACCCGTTATTAGGTACGACAGTTTAGCAAACTGTTGGTTTCAGCCACTCACCCATCTCTCCAATTCTATCAAGAAACACTGCGTTTCTTGTGAATTGGGATTGCAAAATTACGTCTTTTTTTTAAAGTACCAAACTTTTTTCAATAATTTTTTAATTAATACGTCTTCTTTTTTATTTTTATTATTGTAAATCAATAGATTAAAATTTTAGTTTATTGATTTATTTTATTGTATTTATAATTTTTGATACTTTGTTTACGTTATCTAATGATTAATAATAAGTAAATGCAAGGTAAATTTAAGATTTTTGATGATAATCTTCTTCTATATGAGGCTATACTTTCTGATATTCGTGCTGCAAAGCAGAGTGTTTGGATAGAGGTTTTTCGCTTTAATAAAGACGCAATGGGAGAAAAGTTCCGTTCAGTGCTTTATGAAAAGCTAAAAGAGGGTATAGAAGTTAAATTACTTGTTGATGCGTGGGGAACGGGTTATGATAAGACATTCTTTGAGCTGTTGATAAAAGAAGGAGCAGAAGTAAGAATTTATAGGAAAATGAGATTTGGCAAGACTTTTCTTGCGAAAAATCATTGTAGAAATCATAGAAAATTAATAATTATAGATTCTGAAATAGCTTATTTAGGTTCTTCTAACATATCTGCTTATTGTTTAAATTGGAGAGAATTGAATATTAGAATCAAAGAAGAGGATTTATTAACTATATTTCGTCGTTCGTTTAAAGATAGTTTTCGCTCTTTTGAAAGATATTCATTTAAAAATATAGGCTCTAAAAGACATCTTCATTCTGGAAAGTGGATGTTCATTCAAGATTTTCCGAATATCTATCGTCAAAAGATAAAAACGAAATATGAAAGAATGATTTCACAAGCAACTAATGAAATTATAATAGAAACACCTTACTTTCTTCCTGGACATAATTTAAGAAAATTGCTTAGTGAAGCAGCGCAAAGGGGAGTTAATACCATCATAGTAACACCTTTGCATTCTGATGTGAAATTTGTAGATATAATAAGAAGGCACTATTTAGGCCCACTTCATCAAGCAGGAGTTAAGTTCTTCTTTTATACACAAGGAAATTTACACTCTAAAGGTTTGATGATAGATAATTCTATATTTTCAATCAGTTCTGCAAATTTTGATTATAGAAGTTTTAGATATCAATATGAATTAGCTCTTATAGGAAACGAAGCAGAACTTATTCCTAGTCTTAGAGAACATTTTGATTCTTCGCTAAAGAATTGCACTTCATTTGATTTTCATGAATGGAAAAAGCGTTCTTTGTTTCAAAGAATCTCAGAAGTTATTTTATTACCGTTTAGATATTTGTTTTAAATATACTGACAAATTGTCATAAATTCTTATCTTTGCACCTTAAAACTAAGAGTAATGCAAAATTTAGATGTATCTGAAATAAAGAAAAATTTTAGAATTTACGGAAAGGATACTAAATTAGATGAAGCTATAAGCATAGCTGCTAGAGTTGCTCCAACAGATTCAACTATTGTTATAACAGGAGAAAGTGGGGTTGGAAAAGATGTTTTCTCTAGAATTATACATCAAAATAGCAAAAGAAAACAAAATAAATACGTTGCAGTAAACTGTGCTGCTATTCCAGAAGGAACAATAGAAAGCGAATTGTTTGGTCATATAAAAGGTTCTTTTACAGGTGCAGATAAAGATAGAAAAGGATATTTTGCAGAAGCAGATAAAGGAACAATCTTTTTAGATGAAATAGGGGAATTACCTATAACTACTCAATCAAAACTATTAAGAATTTTAGAAAATGGAGAATTGATACCTGTAGGTTCTTCACAAGTTTCAAAAGTAGATGTTAGGGTTATAGCTGCTACTAATGTTAATTTGTATAGAGCAGTTGAAAAAGGAAAATTCAGAGAAGACCTTTATTATAGATTAAATCAAGTAGTAATCAATGTCCCTTCTTTAAGAGAGAGAAGAGATGATATTCCTATATTATTTAGATTCTTCGCTTCAGAACATGCAAGCAAGTATCAAGTACCTAAAATAGAACTTACACCAGAAGCAGTAGAGTATTTAAAGAATTATCGTTGGAAAGGAAATGTAAGAGAGTTAAAAAACATTGCAGAAAGAATTTCTATACTTGAAATGAATAGAGAAATTGATTTGCATACTCTTCAAAAATACATTCCAATATTAGAAAAGTTACCTGTAGTTACAGATACAAGAGGAGAGGAAACTAACGAAAATAGAGATGATATAATCAGAATGGTGCTGCAAAATCACAAAGATGTACTGCAACTTAGAGATGAAGTAGACCAGTTAAAGCAAATAGTTAGACAATTATTTGAAACAACTAATAGCATACGTAGAGAACCTTTACTTTTGCCTTCTGAAGTAGAAGAAGAATTTGTTACTATGGAAGAAGAAAGAAGAGATATAGTAGAAGAAACAGCTCCTCAAAATCTAAAAGAGATAGAAAAGCAAACGATTATAAAATCTTTAGAAAGACATAATGGTAAAAGAAGTGCCGTGGCAAAAGAATTAGGTTTTTCAGAACGTACTCTATATAGAAAATTATTAGAATATGGTTTAAATACTAAAAATTAAATGACTGATTCAATTAAGTTAGACTATTCTTTAAGAAATAAAGAAGAAATTTTTAACATACCATATTCTAAAAGTATTAGCAATAGAGTTTTGCTAATTAATTATTTATCAAAAAATAAATTACAATTAGAAAGACTATCTCAATCAGACGACACTACTCTTTTAAAATCTATTATTAATAGTATAGAAACTAAGCAAACAAGTAGTTTTAATACTTGTAATGCTGGAACAACTACAAGATTCTTAATAGCATTGCTTTCCATCATTCAAGGACAATGGGTAGTCAATGCAGATGAGAGAATGAATGATAGACCAATTCTCCCACTTGTAAATTCTTTGCAACAATTAGGAGCTGATATTTCAATAAATTCAGAACAAAAAATATTTCCTATAACAATAAAAGGCACTACTTTAAAAGGAGGAAAAACAATCAAGGTTGCTTCTTCTCAAAGTAGTCAAATAGTGAGTGCGTTATCGTTAATTGCTCCATATTGTGAAGGAGGTTTGAATATAGAATACCCAAAAGGACAAACTTCTCTTTCCTACATTGATATGACTCTTTCTATAATGCAAAATTGCAAAATTGCAATCAAAAGAGAAGATAACCTTATTTGTATTAGAGAAGGAGAATATAAATTTAATAAAGAAATATTTGAAGCTGACTGGTCTTCAGCTTCATTTGCATATGCATTAGTTGCTATTTCTAAAGAAATAAAACTATTTATACCTGGATTAAAAGAAGATAGCCTACAAGGAGATAAGGTTGTGAAAGATATATTCTTGAATATTTTTGGAGTAGTTACTACATTTACAGAAGAAGGTGCTTACATAGAGTATTCTTCTGAAGTAGAAAAGCAATTTAATGAAGTAAACTTTTCTTCTTGTCCTGATTTATTTTTACCAGTTTTGGTAAGCTATATTTGTACTGAGTCACAAATGATTTTTAGTGGTTTACAAACTCTCTCATTAAAAGAATCAGATAGGTTGAATAATGCTATACAACAAATAGAAAAGTTAAATGCTAAAACTAATTTAGAAGATTTTGTCTTGAAAGTAGATAAAAGTAAATTATGTTTTGATAATTCACTGAAATTTATTCCAACTTACAACGACCATAGAATGGCAATGGCATTTTCTTTGCTCGCTATAAAGGACAAAGGCATTGTTATAGAAAATCCAAACTGCGTTAGCAAATCATTCCCTATGTATTGGGAAGAATTATCTAAATTTTTCTCGTATTAATTCTTGAAAAAAAAGAAATGATTTCAAGAATTAATTTATTTTTTCTTGAAATCATTTCTTTAAATTAAAGATTCATTTCTTCAATATCTTATTTTGAAGAAATCTTTCCTATATTAAATCCTTTAATACCATAGAAGAATAAATATGCGTATGAAACCATAGGAATAAGGAAGGAAATAGTAATGTTAGTTGCATCAGCTAATAAACCTTGTAAAGGAGGTAATATCGCACCACCTACAATCATCATAATAAGAATAGAAGATACTTGAGATGTTTGTTCATCTAATCCATCTATTGCAAGAGTGAATACATTGGACCACATAATAGAGTTAAACAATCCTATTGCAAGTAAAGTCCATATTACTAAAGGAGAGTTTATAGACAAACTTAAAATTATTAAACATACATTAACAAATGCAAAAATAGCTAATGAACGAGCAGGTTTGCCTTTTCCTAAGTACAAACAAATGAAGTTAAGAGCTACAAACAATAAGAAAATCCACACTTTGTCGAAAGAAAGAGCGTGAAGAGAGTTATTGATTACGAATATTACGCCAAAGCCCACAGCTGCAAGTAATAACATATAAAGTAGTTTCTTTTCTGTTTTCAAATTACTCAAACTAATAGAACCAAGAAAACGTCCTATCATAGCACCTCCCCAATAATAAGAAAGATATGCAGCAGCTATACCTTCTTCCATTGAATAGTTTTCCTTTAAGTAAGAAACAATATTACTACCTACTGCAACTTCTGCTCCAACGTAGAAGAATATTCCTAAAGCTCCCAATACCACATAAGGCTTTTTAAATATAGATTCTTTCTTAGTTGTTTCTGTCGTTTCTTCTACTTGAGTGTTTATTTTTGAGAAGTAAATAAATACAGCAACAAGTAATAAAAGGATAGCTAAAGCTAAATAAGGAAGCTCGACTGTTGAAGCTCCTTGACTTACTCCAGGTTTAATCATTGAGAAAATCAAATAACCACCTAATGCTGGTCCTAAAGTTGTTCCTAAAGAGTTGAATGCTTGACTTAAATTTAATCTTGAAGAAGCTGTTTCAGGATTACCAATGATTGCAACAAAAGGATTTGCTGCAACTTGTAAGAATGTTAATCCCAATCCTAAACAGAATAGTGTAAATAAGAAAATAGGGAAACTCAAAGCTAGGTGAGCAGCAAGAGAGAATAAGAAACAAGCTACTGAAGAAATGACTAAACCTATTACTATTGTAGTTTTGTAACCCCATTTGCTAATTGGGTCATTTTTTGAGAAGGAGAGTAGGTAGAAAACAAATGCTCCAACAAAGTAAGCGATGAAAAAAGCAAATTGAACGATGTTTGCCTCAAAGTGAGATAAGGAATAAATCTTTTTTAAGTAAGGAATCAAAATATCATTTAAAGACGTAATAAATCCCCACATAAAAAAGAGAATTGTAATTGAAATCATAGGCATTATATTTTGCCCTTTGTTTAAACTTGTTGTTGTCATTTTATTTGTTTTTTAAATAATACAATGTTGAATACTTGGTGTTGTTAAAAAGATTGTTTGCAAGCCTTTGTAAATCTTCAAGACTTACTTTGTTATATTGCTCTCTTTCTTCATTTATTAAATGAGTTTTTCCTTCAAGGTGAGTAAAATAAGCAAGATTCATTACTTTGTCCAATGCTTTTATGTTTCCAAAAGTAGCGTTTGCGTCATTTTTGTTTTTCATCTTTTGCAATTCGTTTTCGGTAATCATGTTTTCTTTCATTGATTTTAACTCTTGCCAAATTGCTTCTTCGCCTTGTTTTATATCTACTCCATCTCGGTATTTTCCTGTAACGACAAAAAGCCCGCAATCGTCCTCGCCTGTTATGAAGGCATTGATTTCGGTAAATAATTGTTGATTTACAACTAAACTATTATACAAACGAGTGCTTTTTCCATTAGATAGCACGTCGGAAATTAAGTCATACTTATAGTAATCTTCGCTTAGTCGTCCGCCCATTTGGAAAATAATACAGATTAAGTTAGCTGGGACATCTGCTTTTACGGTTTTCTCTCTATTTTCTGTTTGTTTTGGTTCGTTAGGATATGTTTTCTTTACTGTTTTTGTGGCAGGGATTTTTCCGAATGACGCTTCTATCATAGATTTCAAGTCATTCAATTCTACATTTCCCGAAATTGCAAGCACAGCATTAGAGGGTGTGTAATAGTTTTCATAGAATTGTTTCGCTGTTTCTAAGCTAACGTTTTCTATATGCTCAATACATTTTCCTATTGTTTGGTGTTGATAGGGGTGAGAGGTGAAAGTAAGCTCTCTTATTTGCTTCCATAAATCTCCGTAGGGCTGATTGATATATCTTTGTTTAAATTCTTCTATTACAACATTCTTTTGAACTTCTAAACTTTTGTCATTTAAATTTAGATTTTGCATTCTGTCTGCTTCTAAGTCCAAAGCGTATTGTAAATACATATTTGGTACGCTTAAATAGTAGTTTGTGATGTCGTTATTTGTGAATGCGTTACTTTCTCCGCCTAATCGCTCTACTATTTGGTCGTAATTTTCAAAGTTTTTACTACCCGAAAACATTAAATGCTCAAAAAGATGTACAAAACCCGTAGCATCGTCCTCCTCGTGCTTTGCTCCAATTTCATATAACAAATTAACAGCAACAAGAGTAGTGTTTTTGTCTTGATTAAACACTACTCTTAGTCCGTTTTCTAATTGAAAAGTTTCAAAATTTATCATTATTTCTATTCGTCTCTTTCGTTTGAAGCCTCAAAATTACTACAAATTTCTTTGTAATCACAATAATTACAATTTTTTGTGCTTTCCCACTGCTTTTCTTTGTCGAAAATTTCCTCTAAGCACTTCTTTAAATTATTTTCATATTCATTGTAAATAGCATTGTTAAATTCTGACACACTGCAATTACTGTCTTTGTGAAGCAAATGCGGATAAATTAACTGTGTATCTAAGACTTTGTAACCTTTTTTTTGTAATAAATAGGCGTAAAATAAGATTTGAAGTGCGTAAGCGTTCCTTTTTTCCTTTAAACTGCTGTCAAATAATTTTGGAATATTGTTATCAAATATTTTTTTCTTCTTACTTGTCTTGTAATCTATAACTATATAATCTCCATCTTTGGTTGTATCTATTCTGTCTATGACTCCGTATAGGTTTAGAGCAAAACCATCTAAAAATATTTTAACTTCCTCTATTTCTTTTTCCGCTTCTAAAAATTTATTATCGCTTTTGTAATATTTCTTTAATGCCTCTAAATATTTTACACACGTATCTTTTTCAGATTGTGTGATTACTTCTTTTTCATTATCTTTAAATTCTTCAAAAGCAAGGTTTACACAATCCGTTTCGACTAATGTGTATTCTGATTCTACAAATCTTTCTGCCGATTTATGAAATAGTCTTCCAAAGACTAAGTAAGAAATATCAGTCTCTTCGGGAGGGGTTAATTTTTTTATGTATTTGAAATAGAATTTGCGACCACAGTCAAGATAAGTGTTTATCATGGAGGCTGAAAATCGCTTTTTCTTTAATTCTTCTAAGTCTTGGTCGGTTTTTTTGAAGAGATTTTCATAGTATAGATTAGTTTGCTCTTTCATTGGCAAAGAGATGTATTTTTCTTCAAAACAAATCGTGCTTTCAAATCGCAGTTGGAGTAAAAATCTTGTCATTTCCTTAATTTTTCCTCCTAATCCAAGGGTGTTATATACAAAATCTAAATCTTTTCTATTTTGTAATAATCTGTAAAAGTAATAAGCAAAAACCGCAATCTTTTTCTTCTGGTCAATCAATCCAAAGGCATCTCTTACCGAAAGAGGAATAAAAGAATTTACATTGTTAATTTTAGGAATATATCCTTCGTTTGCCGATAAGACAAGTACGTGTTTAAAAGTTAAATTTCTACTTTCCAATAATCCCATTATTTGAATACCATCAGTAGCGTCGGATTCGAAAGGAATATGTAATCGTCTTAGTAAATACAATAAGGTTTTCTTCAAAAAATTGTTTTGTAAAAATTCTATTTTATTAAAAGATAAGGTGTCTTTAAAGTCGGAGAGTATTTTTATTACTCCGTAGCAACTTTGTATGATTTCGGTTTTGTGTTTTTTTTCTCCTTTTTCTTTAACGAATAAAGTCAATTCTTCTATCTGCTCTACGATAGATTTTTCTGCTTTTTGAATTTCGTCTATTTTTTCTTCGATTTCGTTAAATAGGGTAATATTTGCAAGAGGATAACCCATTGCAATGTTTACTTTTATTTCTTGATTGTTGATTTTATTAGGTAAAGAATTTAACACAAATGGTAAAAGGTTTTCGTTTCCAAGTATTATGGCGATTTCATTTTGCTTTAAATCATCTTTATACTTATTTTCTAAACTCTCAATCCAAGTTTTAATATAATAAGTGTTTTCTATTTCGTAAGAAGTTTTGATGAGGTTGATTTTTTCTTTATTTTTAGTAATAGAATTAAAGTTATTGTTAGCAAAATCTTGATTATGAGGAAAATTAGTTAGATTTTTTTTCATAAAGATTCCTGCTTCTTGATAGTCGGAATTGGTGTAATATTCATCGTAATCCCAATAAAAATCTACGCAATATTCATCTTTTAAAACTCTAAAAATGTTTTCTTCACATTTATTAAGTACATTGAAACCTACTATTGCGAAATTTTTGTTACGAAAGCGGATTTCTCCATTTTCTATGCGAGATAAAAATTCTCTATAAATCATTCCAGAATATCCAATACCTTGTTGATATAGTTTTTCTTTGAAATGACAATAAATATCAAACAAACAATTCCATATTTCTTTGAAATTATTTTTTAAATCAGTGTTTTGCTCAAAAATTGTAAAGAAATTATTTAATAATTCTTTTTGTTGTTCAGTTAGATAGTCAAAAGTGTTTTCTACCTCCTTATAATCTTCAATCAAACGAAAGACTTGTTTTGCATCAACAAGGTTTTTGTCAATGTCATCAAAGTCTGAAAGAATTATTTTACCCCAATTATAAAAGATTTCAAAGGTTTCGTTATCGTTTTTTTTACAAATTTCTTTGTAAGAAAGAAATAATTGATAGATTAACGAAAATTCCTCTGCTGGTTTAAGCAAAGAATATTCTTGAACAAAGTCTGCAATGCTTTTACACTCAGGTTGCCAAAGGGTTTGTTTGTCTTGGAGTTTAAATTCTTGATTAAAATATTTTATTGCTCTTTTATTTGAAAATAATATTTGTAAATCAAGCAAGTAATCATTGCTATGCTTTTTTATATCTTGTGCTACTTTTTTTAGAAACATTACTTAATCTCCTTTATTTCGTTACCAATAAACCACAAATAAGTTTTAATATTTTTATATCCCATTTCAGAGACTATTTTCTTGTATTCGTTTAGTTGTTTGCGATATTTATCTTCGTAATCTGTGTCTTCACTAAATTTATAATCAACAATAATTACTTCGTCCTTTCCAAACATAATTCTATCTATTCGTTTGGTTTGTCCGTTACAAAGAATTTCTTTTTCATTGTATGTTTTATAAGTGCCATCGAACCATTTATATTCTTTTGCCTCAATAAACATTTGCTCAATTATTGCTTTTTCTTCCTCAGGTAAAGACAAAGTTTCCAAATCCTTTTCTTCATAAATCTTAGAGCAAATACTATGTAGTGCAATTCCACGTTCTCTTTTTTCTTCTGAGGATTCTTCTGAGTTAAACTCAAAATAATCTTGCGCTTGTTTACTAAGAGAAAATTTTACTGCATCTTGCTTTTCAAAATTCGTATTCTTAATACTTGGAGTTATGTTTTCGCCTTTGAGAGAGAAAATATCCTTTTGTTCCGATTCTTCTTTGCTGATTTCTTTCTTTAAATCCTCATTTCCTATTATGAAACAATTCTCTGAATTACAAGAATAGTTATCTGACAGATAAGAAAGTAAATCTTCACTACAAAGATTATCTTTTGGTTTCTTAGATATAGTACATAAAGAGTGTTTTGGACGAGTAAAAGCGACATACATAAGATTGTAAGTGTCTATTTTTTGATTTTCTTCTTCTATTTCAGCACTTTTAGAGTAGATAGTATCTTGTGTTTTCTTTAATTCACTAAGAGTTGCTCGGAATAATTTCACAGGACAGTCTTCTTTGTAGTTATATTCCCATAATTTGTTTGTTTTATTTATGTATTGCCAATCAAAAAATGGTATAATAACAATAGGGAATTCCAAACCTTTTGATTTATGTACGGTTAATAATTTTATATTCTTATCGTTTTCTTTTTCATTTCCATTGTTATCGTCTAGCAAAATTTTGAAATCTTTTAATTCGTCATTCCAATATTTTATAAAACCACTGATTTGTTGAGGTTTTTGTCCGCAAAATTCTGTTAATTTCTCATAAAAGGCAGAAATAAAGATGTCTTGTGTTTCTATCTTACAGATATTTATAATTGAATTTACAATATCTACTAGTGGAATATTTTTTGTGTCTATTGTTTTTAAGAGATTTATTGTGTTTTCTTCGTAACCATAAGTGCTCAATAGGTATTGAGAAAAGGCGTCTTTGTTGTTTGCAATCAAGCGAAGAGCAAAAATAATTGTTTTTATAGAGCGAGAAGTATTAAAAGTAAATGCGTCATCAGAAATAGGAGTTAAACCCTTTGATTTTAAATATTCTGCTGTTGTTACAAGTTTTAAGTTTGAACGAAATAAGAGCGCAATGTCGGAATGTTTAAATCCCTTTTCTATATAGTAGTTTATTTCTTCTATTGTTTTTTCTAATACATCTATGTCTTTACCTTCGTTTATGAAATGAAACTTTAGGAGTCCTTGTCCTATGTTATTTTTTGCTATTTGTTCTACTTTGGTTTCAAAGTTTATTTTTGTATATATTTTTTCTTTAAAGAATTTATTGTTGAATTTTACGATATTTTCATCTGTTCGCCAATTTTCGTTAAGGTTCTTTTCGTTATCTTTTTCCTCGTTTAAGAGTTCTGACATTATTGTCCAATCTCCTTCATTCCAACGATAGATAGATTGTTTTAAATCTCCAAAAATAGTAGTGCTTCCTTGCTTACTACCACATTCGTTAGAGATAAATTTAAAGTTATTCCAAGATTGCTGTGAGGTGTCTTGAAATTCGTCAATCATAACGTGATTTATTTTCGCTCCAACCTTTTCATAGACAAAGGATACGTCATCTTCTCCTATCATCTCGGATAGTAAGCCAGCGGTTTCTTTCAATACGAAAAGGTTATCTTCTTTTAATGCTTCTGCTTTAAAGTTTTTTATGCTTTTTAGTAAGAGTGATTCATAAACTGAATTGATTTCTAATTTTGCTTTTAATGCTTTTGCTTTACCTCTCTCAAAAAATTCAACTATTTCATCATAAGAGTTTTCTGTTCCTTTCTTTCGTGCTTTTTTATTGAAAGGTTCCTCTTCTTTTACTAGTTTATAATTAGCGTTTACAAACTCTTTTTTTATGAAACTCTTAACGTTATATTGTTTTTTAAAGTCTTCTATTTTTGAGTGTAATTCTTTTAGAAAATTATCATAGATTGCTTTTTGGTTTTTAACATATTTCTCTATTTCTTCAAAGTCTATTGATTGATTTTCTATGTTTTCTCTTACGATTTGTTTGTTTAAGTCTTTGGATATATCTAATAAAATATTGTCATGTTTCCAATTCTCTCCCTCTTCCAAACGTTTGTCGATAAGTTTCTCTACGTAGGGTTTTAATTGCTCAGAGTTGTTTACTTGTTTTATTGCTTTTTCTATATATTCTGTTTCATCTAAAATCACATCGAAGCGACTACCAACTTTAACCTCTTTTGCAAGATTTTTTAGTACCTTTTGTAAAAAACTATCTATTGTTTCAATGTTGAAATAAGAATAATCGTGAAGAATTATTTTTAAAATATCGTTTGCTTTCTCTCTTATTTCTTTTTCACTCTTGTGGGTTTTGTCTTCAAGTTTAGGGATATATTTATTGGCGTAAGGTTGATTGGTTGCTAATCCATAAAGGGTAGAAAGAATCCTTGTTTTCATTTCATTTGTCGATTTATTGGTGAAAGTAACCGCCAAAATATTCTTGAAAGAATAAGGATTTGTTAATAGTTTTTCAAGATATTCTACAACAAGATTAAATGTTTTTCCACTACCAGCAGAGGCTGAATAAATTTTAACTTGACTCATATTTGTTAATTTTTACAAAAGTACGAATATATAATAAAATGAGATAGGAAATTAAAATTTTTTTACGGCGTTTTCGTAAATTTTTATCAAGAAATATTTTACTAAAATGGCGTTTTAATTTACTGATTTAAGTAATTGTAAATCACTTTGTTTGATAAATTGTTCTTTGCTTTGTTTAAAATGTCAGAAAAAAGCAGTAATTTTACAACCAATTTCCTATTGAAAAAAATAATAACAAATAATACGGATATGAATATTTTTCAAGAAAAGCTACTATCAATGAGTGATAGTATGAAGAGGGCAAGTGATAGAGTATGTCAATGTGAAATAGTTTCTCAATTAGATATTGATGTCTTAAGACAAAAAATGAGAGAAATGTATGATTTTCTTCTTAGCGCTGATTATGCGGAAACTCAAAATGAAGTTAAACAAGTAAAAGAAAAAGCTGTAGTAGAATTATCAGAGATTCCACCTGTTATAGAGATTGAACAAGAAGCGGAAAAGGTAGAAATAGAGATTGTTGAGGAAGAAAAAGAAGAAATCAAAGAAATAGAACTTGAGCTTGAAACAGAACTTGAACAAGAAGAAATAGTTGAACAGGGGGAAGAAAAAATAGAAGAAGAGAAAGAAATAAAAGAAGAACCTGTTAAAGAAGAGTCTATTGTTAAGAAAGAAGAGGTAAAAGTTGTTGAAAAAGAAATAGAATTTGATATAGAACCAGAGGCTCCAAAGACTTCATCTGTTTTGGATTATCTTCACAATAACATAATGAAAGATGGGGAAACTAAATCTTCTGCAAAGAAAGAGGAATATACAACGCTTGATTTATTTAAATCACAACCTTCAATAGCTGAATCATTTGAAAATAAAACACGTTCTGATTTACGTACAGCTATAGGTGTTGGTGAGAAGTTTATGTTTATTAATGATTTGTTTTCAGGAGATTTGACTGCATATACTCATTTTATCAATATGCTTAATGAAGCAAGTAGCTTGGAAATGTCAATGATAATAATAGAAGAAAATAAAAATAAGAGAAAATGGTTGAAAAACTCATTGGCATATAGTACACTTGAAAATTTAGTTGAAAAGAGATTTAAAAAATAAAATGAATAAAGGCGTATTTATTTTTTCAGCCCCAAGTGGTAGTGGGAAGACTACTATTCTTAAACCCATATTAGAGAAAATGAAAGAGAGGTTCAGTTTCTCTATATCGGCAACTACTCGCCAACCAAGAGAGGGTGAGAAAGATGAGGTGGACTATTATTTTATTACCCCTGAGAAAATGAGAGAGCATATAGCACAAGGTGATTTTCTTGAATGGGAAGAGGTTTATCCAGGTAAATATTATGGAACTTTTAAGTCGGAGTTAGATAGGATTTGGAATCAAGGGAAATATGTAATTTTTGATATAGATGTGAAAGGTGGGGTAAATATAAAAAATATCTTAAAAGACAAAGCCTGTTCCATCTTTATAATGCCACCAAGTATAGAAGAACTAGAAAGAAGACTTAGAAATCGCAATACAGAGAGTGAAGAAACTTTAAAAGAAAGACTTTTGAGAGCAGAAATGGAGATTTCGCTCTCTGAAAACTTTGATTATGTAGTTTGTAATGACTGTTTAGACACCGCAATTTCAAAGGTTGAAAAAATAATATCAAAGCAAATAGAAACGTGGAACGCTTAGAAATAAAAGAAGAAAAACGATGACTAATAGAGAAAACTATGTTTGTATTTTACAACTCTTAAATTTTGAACAAATTTCCCTGGAAGGAGGAAAAGATTTGTTGAAAATAAGAATTGATAATATTGCAAATCAACTTAGAAAAATAAAAAACGAAATATCAGATTTAGAAATTCATTTTTTTGGAAATAAAATAATGTTTCTACTCAACTCTGCAACCACTCAATTTGAAAGATTTGTTGAGTTGATTATGGATTATACAAAACACTCATTGTTATTTGGTATTCCTCATAAAGCAATTATTTTTAAAGAAAACTCTATCTCTACATCTGAAAATAATGTTAATATTCATATTTCAAAAGAATATTTTTCTGCCCACACTCAATTAAATAATTTTGATTTGTCTTCGGTTTTAATTCATCAAGAACTATATGAAGAAAAATCTCAACTACTTTCAAAATATTGTGTTATTTATGATGGGAAAAGTGTGTTGAAATATGCTAAAAGACAGATTGCTCAAATTGCTTTGCTAGGAATGAAAAATAGTATTAACAATAGTTTTAATAAAATAGGAATAGACGACTTTTCTTCACCCCACTCAAAAATTCTAAATAATACTTTAAAGTTTGTTGATATACAAAACGTATAGTATTTTATGGAGGTAAAAAATAAATTTCACGTCGAAACGGCATGTTTTCAAAAAAATCACAAAGGAGAATTTATTTGTGGTGATGTTTTTCTTTCAAAACGACTAAAGGAAGAAAATAGAACCCTTGCTGTTTTGGCAGATGGAATGGGACATGGAGTAAAAGCAAATGTACTTGCTACACTTACCTCAACTATGGCAATAAATTTTGCGGAAGAGCACAAAGATGCTCAAACTATTGCTAATATAATTATGGATACTTTACCTATTTGTAGTGAGAGAAAAACAAGTTATGCTACTTTCACAATAGTTGATGTTCATAATAGTGAGGTAAATATTTTGGAATATGACAATCCTCTATGTCTTATTATGAGAGGAGGAAATATATTTGAACCAGAATGGAATTGTCTATTACTTGAAAACGTTGATGGACAAGGACGTAGCCAAGAAATAATGACTTGTAGTTTCAGTCCAATGAAAGAAGATAGAATTATCTTTATTTCCGATGGAGTAACTCAATCAGGAATGGGTAATGATGATATGCTTTTGGGTTGGGGAAGAGATGCCTATGTTGAATATGTAAAAGATACTATTTTAAAAGAACGTTATATTTCTGCCAATAAACTTGCACAAAGAGTAGTAAATAAGGCATACGCTAACGATAGGTTTTCTTCCAAGGACGACACAAGTTGTGCTGTTATTTATTTTAGAAATCCACGAAAAACTATAATAGCCACAGGTCCACCAAACGATATGAGTAAAGATGCGGAGTATGTAGAAAGAGTAAAGGGGTTTGATGGATATAAAATAGTAGCAGGAGCAACCACAGCAGAGATATTCTCAAAACATTTGGGAGTTGAAATAGTTGATGATTACGAAAATATGGATTCTTCTCTACCTCCAATGAGTAAAATGAAAGGACTAGATTTGGTAACCGAAGGGGTGTTAACTCTAAATAAAGTAATCACTCTTCTTACCAATGCCCCAGCAAATCCAAACTTTGGTAATGGTCCAGCTGATAGGATTGCAGAAAGTTTACTCAATAGCGATGAAATACATCTTTTGGTAGGTACGAAAATAAATCCGGCACACACCTCTCTTGACTTACCAGTTGAGATAGCATTACGTAAAAGTGTAATAAAACGTTTGGTAGATGTGCTTGAAAAGAAATATATGAAAGACGTAATTGTTGAATATTTATAAAAAAAGTTTAATTTTGCCTTTTTAAATTAAAGAGAAAATAGATTTAGATATGATAAAAAGATTTTTAATTACCTTATTTGCAATAGTTTTTGGATTAAATACTTTTGCACAAACTTTTATTAGAGACGCAGAACAAGGAAATCCTAATGCACAATATCGACTTGGAAAGATGTATGAAAGAGCAGATAGAATGCCAAAAGATATTGCAAAAGCGATAGAATGGTATCAAAAAGCAGCAGAACAAAACCATCCAAAAGCGATAATGGCTTTGGCTGAGCTTTATTACTATGGAGTAGATGTAAAGCAAAATGCTCACCTTGCTTTTAAATATTTTAACTTGGCAGCCGAACAAAAAAATGCTGAGGCTTATTTTTGTCTTGGAGAGATGTATGAACAAGGAGTGGGAGTAGCAAAACACCTACCTACTGCGTACGAATGGTTTAAAAAAGCAGCAGATGAAGGAGGACTAGCAAAGGCACAATTCAAAATAGGTAAGATGTTATATTTTGGAGATGGAGTTAAAAAGAATATTGCACAAGGAGTAAACTATATTAAACTAGCCTTTAATAACGGATTCCCAACTGCAATGCAATTCTGGAATGAAAATCAATTATGGCGTTACGAACAATAAATAGTTATATGAAAAAAATATTATTAGGACTTTGTCTTTTAATTTGTTTTGGCATAGAATCACAATGTCAAAACCTTTTGTTAAAAGCAAAAAATGGAAATACAGAGGCACAATATGAACTTGCAACTCAATATTATAGAGGAATAGGACAAATACAAAGTTACACTAACGCTTTTGTGTGGTATAAAAGAGCAGCAGAAAAGAATCATCTTGCTTCTTGTTATGCACTAGGAACGATGTATGAAGAGGGTAAGGGTTGTGCTCAAAACAAACGTTTAGCATTTAGTTATTATCTTCAAGCAGCAGAAAGAGGAAATGAACTCTCTCAATTAAAAGTTGCGAAGATGTTTGATGAAGGAGAAGGAGTAATAGAAAATAAATCTCGTGCATACCTTTGGTATAGAATATGTGCTGAAAGAGGAGATGCTTTCTCTTGTAGAAGAGTAGGAGATTTTTACTTTGAGGGAGATGTAATACCAAAAGACTTGGTAGAAGCAAAATACTGGTATGAAAAAGCATCAGAACAAAACGAAGTTTACGCAATGCAAAACCTTGCCTATATATACGTTATAGGACAAAGTATTGCACCTGATTACCAAAAAGCATCAAAACTAATTGAACTACCATTAGAAAAAAATCTACCAGTAGCGCAATACGTAAAAGGTGTTTTGTTGGAAAACGGATTTTATGGAGAAAAGAAAAGAAATGATGCTATAAATTGGTATAAGAAATCTGCTCTTCAAGACTGTCCATACGCAAAAGAAGTAGTGGCAATAGACACCTACAACAGAACAGGAGAGATAAAAGATTTGTTATCAATAAAAAATATAGAACAATCTCAAACCTACTATATCCTAGGAAAAGAGATGATAGATGGAAAAAAAATAAAGAAAAACCGTAAAAAAGGTTTAGAATACATCAAAAAATCAGCACAATTAGGAAACAAGGAAGCAGAAAATTATTTGCAACCAAAGAAAAAATAACCCTTTTATGATACAAATAGATAAAAACGCTACGATAAATGCAGAAAAATGGTTGAATACCACCATAGATGACTCTGCAAAACAAGAAATTATTCGTTTAAGAGAAAGTAATGTAGAAGAATTTAACGACGCCTTTTACAGAACTTTGGAATTTGGTACAGGGGGACTAAGAGGCGTAATGGGTATTGGTACCAACAGAATGAATAAATATACCGTAGCGATGACTACACAAGGGTTCTGTAACTATATTCAAGAAAATAACCCAGGAAAGAAAATCCGTACAGTAATCTCTTTTGACAGCAGAAATAATAGTAAAGATTTTGCTAAAATAACAGCAAGAGTTATGGCAGCAAATGGTTTTGAGGTGTTTTTGTTTGAAGATATACGTCCAACCCCTGAGTTATCTTTCGCTGTAAGAGAACTAAAAGCAGATGCTGGTGTAATGATTACCGCTTCACACAATCCAAAAGAATATAACGGATACAAAGCATACTGGAACGATGGAGCACAATTAACCACTCCACACGATGAATTAGTTATTGAAAAAGTAAATGCTATAACCGATTTATCACAAGTTAAAATACAAGATGATGATAAAAATATAATAATCATTGGAGAAGATATAGATAAAATATATCTTGAAAAAGTTAAATCTATATCTATCAATGGAGATTGTATAAAAAAACAAAAAGACTTAAAGATTGTCTATACACCTCTTCATGGAACAGGTATTTCATTAGTTCCAAGAGCGTTGAAAGAATACGGATTTGAAAATGTAATCTGTGTAGAAGAACAATCCATTCCAAACGGAGACTTTCCAACTTGTGTTTCTCCAAACCCAGAAGATGTAGCAGCACTTGAAATGGGATTAAAATTAGCAAAACAACTTGACGCTGACATTCTATTGGCCACTGACCCTGATGCGGATAGAGAAGCAATTGCTTTAAAAGATAATAAAGGAGAATGGATAATATTAAATGGAAATCAAACAGCGAGTCTTTTAACCTATTATCTACTATCAGCGAATAAAAATGCTAACCTTTTAAAAGGAAATGAATATATAATAAAAACAGTTGTAACAACCGATTTAATAAAACAAATAGCACAAGATTTCTCAGTAGAGTATTTTGATGTATTGACAGGATTCAAACATATTGCTTCAAAAATACGTGAAAATGAAGCGACTAAACGATATATTGGAGGAGGAGAAGAAAGTTTTGGATACCTAATAGGCGACTTTGTAAGAGATAAAGACGCTGTGTCTGCTTGTTGTATACTAGCAGAAATGGTTGCTTGGTTAAAAGAACAAAATACTTCACTATACGATTTCTTACTTGAATTATATAAAAAATATGGATTCTATCACGAAAAACAAGTTTCCATCACTCGAAAAGGAAAAACAGGAGCGGAGGAAATAGAAAAAATGATGATGGATTTCAGAAACAACCCTCCAAAAACCCTTGATAATGATAAGGTTATAGAAATCATAGACTACTTACAAACAGAAAAAACTCTACTCCCAAAATCTAATGTACTGCAATATCTTTTGGAAAGTGGAAGTAAAGTCTCGGTTCGTCCAAGTGGAACTGAACCTAAAATTAAGTTCTATTTTTCTATCTCAATTCCAATGACTTGTAAAGAAGACTATGAAAAACTACTTAGAGAATCTAACGAAAAGATAGAAAGAATAAAAAAAGAAATTAGACTATAAAAATAAAAAAGGGAGTTGAAATTTAACTCCCTTTTTTTATTCTTCGTTTCGCAAAAATATTTCTTTAAAACAATTTTTTCTTTCGGCCTTTTAGAAAATTATTTCTTCGTTTTATTAATCCTCTTTATTTTATTAAACAATATAGTTGCCAAAGAAAAATACCCGCCGAAACTGATACGTTAAAGGAGTGTTTTGTCCCAAATTGTGGAATTTCAACACTTTGGTGGCATAAGTCGATTACTTCTTGTTCAACTCCATCAACTTCATTTCCAAGTACGATAGCGATTTTTGTATTTTTTTCTAATTTTAGTTCGTCAAGCATTACACTATTGGTTGTTTGTTCTAGGGATAATAGTGTCCAACCTTCTTCTTTTAGTTGTTTTACAATGGTTTGTGTTGATTCAACATATTCCCACGCAACGCTTTCTGTTGCTCCTAGGGCTGTTTTTTGTATTTCTCGGTGAGGTGGACATGGGGTTATTCCGCATAGATATATTTTTTCTATACGAAAGGCATCAGATGTACGAAAGATTGAGCCTATATTACTCATACTTCTGATGTTGTCGGCAATTATTATGAAAGGAAATTTGTTGGAAGTTTTGAATTCTTCTACACTCATTCTTCCTAGTTGTTCCATTGATAGTTTTTCTCTCATTTTTGGTTTTTATTATATATTCTTATTCCTAGTTGTGTGTAACCTTTTTCGTCTATTTGGTAAAGTGGCAGGTAGTATTGTATGTTTTTAAATATTTCAAGGGTTTGTGGATTAATACTCCAATTTTCAGCTATTCGTAATGCTATTATGTCTTCGGGTAGTATGTCTGAATAGCTTTTCCTGATTTGTTCTTCTTCTGTTTGTTCATCGAAATAAACAAAGGTGTTTTCTAGAATGAATAGGTTTTCGATTTCTTTTTTTGTATTAAAGTCATCACCGTTTGTTTTAAAGACTTTTATTTCGTCTTTATTGATTTTTGAGAATAGACTTGTGGAGAATGGCATTTGTACAGGGTATTTCAGACTGTGTGCAGAGAGTACTGTGTCGGGTATGTTTAATAGTTCAGGGATTTTATTGTCAGGGTTTTCTTCGGGAAATATCCAAAATAGTGGTAGTTGAAGAGTGTCTGTTTCGTTTTCAAAGGATTTGTATCTTACTAAGTATGGGCAATAGGCTTTGATTTGTTTACTTAGGGATATGTTTTTATAGTTATATGTTAGGAATTCTTCGAATTGATATGTGGATACAAATTTTTTGATGTAAGAGAAAATACTGTCTTTCCCTACTTCTATTCCAAAGTTGTCTTTTTCAAAGGCAATGATTGTTTTTATTACTGTGTCAAGTGTGATTTCTCGTTTTCTTTCGTCATAGATTTTTACTTTTTTATCTTTGACGGCTGAGAGTATTATGTCCGCAAGTTCTTCACGAAAGTAGCCTGTGAGGTGTTCGTATTTAACGGGGTTAAGTATTTTGTTTATTTCCCATTGTGGGTTGAAGACTCCTACTTTATGGAATTCATGTTCAATGGCGTATTCACCATAGCTTTGGGCTTTTGCTCCAAAACTGATTGTTAGAAATAAGATTAAAATTATTTTTTTCATAATTAATTTTCTTTACGGATATAAAACAATGGATAGAAACCTCTGAATGAATTGTCGTTACCGGTTAATCGTATAACGGGTGCAAAGTAATTGATTTGTTTTCTGAAACATAGGTTTTCTAAATCAAATGTCCATTTTTGTCCAAAGCGAAAATAGTCTATGTGTTCTCCCATGTATTTTATTTTGACAATGGTGTCTTTTTCAATGGTGTTATACATGGAGTCTTCTGTTACAAGGGTTTCTCTCGTTTGATATTCTAATTGTTTTAGTATTTCAACTTTGTTGAAGGCTGTAGAGGCTGATGGTGAGTCATAGGTGTTTATTTGCATGTTTTCAGCTTTTGATATAAGCATATCTAGAAATGGTATGGAGTATTCTGCTTCTAGGTGATTGAGCCACCATTGGTAAGGTGTGGTATTGTAAATAGGTATGGTAAATTCTATGTTACTTGATACTACAACTTCATCGGTTGTTTTGTTGTTTTTTAATGGTTTTATCCAACCTAAAGGGTATGAAAAGTGTTCTTGTATTTTTAAATCTTCATCGTCAAGTATAATACTGTCCATTGTGAATATTGGTTGAAAAGCTGTGACTTCACTTCTTATCAGCATTGTTTTTGTGTTATACCACCAGCGTTCTTCAAATTGTATTTTTCTTATGTTGTTTTCAATTAATTTTTGAGTTTCTTCTGGTGTATATTCTTTATTGAATTTTTCTTTTAATGTTTTTGCAAGTAGGTTGGAAATTGAATCATAAGAAAGACTATCTTTATCGTTTATATAGAAGAATAGTTTTTTGTCTTTTGATTTTGCAACTATTTTATCAAAAGCTTGCCACCAAAATCTTTTGTCTATAATGAAATCATATTTAATAGAGTCTTTTTCGGAAGAGGATTGTATTTCTGCAATCATAATAGGAACGCTGTAAACAATCTTCATGGATAGTAGTTTCTCTTGACTGTATGAGTTTTGACTTAAAAAGATAAGGCAAAATAATACAATTAAATAATTTAGTTTGTTTTTATTTTTCATAATTTTTTAAATCTGCAATATAATTATCAATAGAGAATAATAAACTTTCAAGTGTTTCTGAAGTAAGAGATTGATTGCCTTGTGTAAATGTTTTGTAGGAAGAGGATACGACTTGCTCTCCAAATAAGTCCATTTGCACTGTTTGTGTGGTTTCTAATGGTAAAAACTCTCCTTGGGTAATTTCACTTTCCATTAATTTTTTTAGTAATTCTTCAGCTACTTTTTTATTGTCTTTACCTACAATTACTATGATACTAGTGAAATCTTTCCAGTTACTGATTAAGGTATTATTGTTACTATTTTTTGTGTTTATCAATATGATTTTGCAAAATTTATCTTTGTAATCGCAATAGTAGGTTGTGAATTTATCATTGTTCTTTGTATTGTCTTTCCATATGTAAAAATCTTCACTTTTTACGAACTTATATTTCGTAAATCTGTTTATACGAGCAACAAAGGTAAAATCATGGTATTCTGATACAATGCCCAATATACTCAATTCATCTTTTTCTAATGAGCAACCATAATCTGTAGGATTGATTGTAAATATAGTTTTTGCTTTCATAAAAGACTAATTTTTCTGCAAATTTACTGCTTTTTCTTTTGACAAGATTAAAAAAACATATATATTTGCACAAATTAAAGTTAATAAAAAAAAATAACATTTTTAATACCCATAAAGTTATGAACAATTCGACATTTTTCTTTATGCAGCCAAAGAATGAACCTGTTTTATCATACGCCCAAGGTTCAAAAGAAAGGGAATTATTAAAACAAGAGTTGGAAAAGCAATACAATCAATGTATAGAAATTCCTATCATAATAAATGGACAAGAGATAAGAACAGGAAATGTAGCTGAGGTTGTAATGCCATCGGAACATTCACATGTTCTTGCAAAGTTTCATAAAGCAGATAAAGAAACAGTACAAAAAGCCATTGATGCAGCACTTGAAGCAAGAAAAAAATGGGAAAATGTTCATTGGATAGAGCGTTGTAGCATTATGTTAAAAGCAGCAGAATTGTTAGCAGGTAAATATCGTTATGTTATCAACGCCTCTACTATGCTGGGACAAGGTAAAAATCCTTTCCAAGCAGAAATAGACTCAGCGTGTGAGACAATAGATTTTCTTCGTTTCAACGTTCACTATGCCTCAAAGATTTATGCGCAACAACCATTAAGTGATAATAGCGCAATCAATAGATTAGAATATAGAGGATTGGAAGGTTTTGTTTATACAATTTCTCCATTTAACTTTACTTCTATTGCTTGTAACCTTAATATATCTCCTGTTCTTATGGGTAATGTTACGGTTTGGAAACCAGCAACAACAGCAGTTCTTTCAAACTACTATTTAATGAAAATCTTACAAGAAGCAGGCGTACCTGATGGAGTAATAAACTTTGTGCCAGGAGATGGTGGAGTTATCTCTGATGTATGTTTTTCTTCAAAGGATTTAGCAGGTATTCATTTCACAGGTTCAACTCGTACATTCAATAACTTTTGGAAACTAATAGGAGAAAATATAAACAATTATAGAACATATCCTAAAATAGTGGGAGAAACAGGAGGAAAGGACTTTATCTTTGCTCATAAGTCTGCCAATCCACAAGAATTAGCAGTTGCGATAGTAAGAGGTGCTTTTGAATATCAAGGACAAAAGTGTTCAGCAGCGTCACGAGCTTATGTTCCAAAAGAAATATGGGAAGAAACTTTCTCTTACATTAAAGAAATGACAAAAAAGATAAAAGTATCTTCATCAATGGAAATGGGAAGTTTTATGAACTCAGTAATAGATGAAAAATCTTTTGATAACATAGCACAATACGTAGAAAGAGCAAAATCTTGTTCTGATGCCCAAGTGGTTTTAGGAGGAGGATGTGATAAGAGCGTAGGATATTTCATTTCTCCAACTATAATTCTTACCTCAAATCCTCATTACGAAACAATGGAGACAGAACTCTTTGGCCCAGTGATTACAATCTATCTATACGATGGAGATAAATATGAAGAAACCTTAGAATTATGTGATAAGACCTCTCCATACGCTCTTACAGGTTCAATCTTTGCTCACTCACGTTACGATATAGAAACAGCAATGAATAAATTAAGATATAGTGCTGGTAACTTCTATATAAATGATAAACCAACTGGAGCTGTAGTTGGTAATCAACCATTTGGAGGAGCAAGAGCATCAGGAACTAACGACAAAGCAGGTTCAGAACTCAATCTATATCGTTGGGTGTCTCCACGTTGTATAAAAGAAACTTTAGTTCCACCTACAGATTTCACTTATCCGTTTATGGATATTTGATAATTGGGTAGCAAAAACAAAGAAATGAATTGTGAAAATAAAATAAAAAAGAGTTGAATCTTGATTTTATAGATTCAACTCTTTATGTTTTTCTATTTTTTAACTATTTAAAATGGTAAATCTCCTAATTTGTTTAAATCGTTATCTTCAGCAAGAAGTTTAGAAATGTTTAAATCGTTATCATTTGTTTGGAATTGTTCCTCTAGCAAAGAGTCATAAATAACATCTGTATTGTTATCGTCATTTGCATTTGATTGGTAGATGTGTGCTCTATTCAATATTTTGAAATTTTCTGCGACAATTTCAACAACTCTTTTTTTGTTACCGTCCTTATCTTCTCTCATTCGAGATTTTATTCTACCTTCAATATAAAGGTGAGTTCCTTTTTTCAAGAATTTTTCAGCAACTTCAGCTAATCCTCTCCAGCAAATAATATTATGCCATTCGGTTTCTTCTATTTTTGTACCATCTTTCGTTTTATGAGTTTCTGTTGTTGCCAAAGAAAAAGAGGCTTTTTTTACATCATCAAACGATATTATTTCTGGGTCTTTCCCCAAATTACCAATTAAAATAACCTTGTTTACTCCTATCATAACTTTCCTTAATTTTATGTTGCAAATATACAATAAAGTTTTAATAAACAAGAAAAATCTCTTTTATGTATTGTTTTTCTCTTGTTTTTCCTTAATTTTGCAGTTTAATCAAAAATATAATTTGTAGAAGTATGAGTTTGGAATTAAGCGAACAAGAGTTGTTGAGAAGACAAGCTACTGAACAAATGCGAGAATTAGGTATAGAACCTTATCCTGCAGCTTTGTATGAAGTTAATGCAAAAACAACAGAAATTTTAGATAAATTCCCTTCGGACAATTCTTTGTTTCAAGAAGTGAGTATTGCGGGTAGAATAATGAGCAGAAGAATAATGGGTGCTGCTTCATTTGTTGAAATACAAGATTCTTGGGGAAGAATACAATTGTATGTTAAAAGAGATGAAATATGTCCTGATGAAGACAAAACATTGTATAATACTGTCTTTAAAAAACTTTTAGATATAGGAGATATTATAGGGGTAAAAGGATATGTTTTCGTTACACAAATGGGTGAAATATCTATTCACGTAAAGGAACTCACTGTTTTGAGTAAGTCGATTAAACCATTGCCTATTGTTAAGGAAAAAGATGGTGTGGTTTATGATGCTTTTACAGATACAGAACAACGTTATCGTCAACGTTATTTAGACTTGATAGTAAATCCAAACGTAAGAGATGTTTTTGTAAAACGTACAAAAATACTTAATACAATCAGAGATTTCTTTAATTCATTCGGTTACATAGAAGTAGAAACACCTGTTTTGCAATCAATACCAGGAGGAGCTGCAGCACGTCCGTTCATAACTCACCACAATACTTTGAATATTCCTTTGTATTTAAGAATTGCAAATGAGTTATATCTTAAGAGATTGATAGTAGGAGGTTTTGAAGGAGTGTATGAGTTCTCAAGAAATTTCCGTAATGAGGGGATGGATAGAACTCATAATCCAGAGTTTACTTGTTTGGAAATTTATGTTGCGTACAAGGATTATTTCTGGATGATGGATTTCACTGAACAAATGATAGAAAATGTTGCACTTGCATTGCATGGACAAACAAAGGTTCAATTAGGAGATAAAGAAATTGATTTCAAACGTCCTTTTGCAAGAGTATCTATGAGAGATGCCATAATGGAACATACAGGATATGATATATATAAAATGGAAGAAGAAGATTTAGTTGTAGCTTGTAAAGAAATGGGAATAGAGGTTGATGCAACTATGGGTAAAGGTAAACTTATAGATGAAATATTTGGGGAAAAATGTGAGCATCATTACATACAACCAACATTTATTTACGATTATCCAAAAGAAATGTCTCCTTTGACTAAAAAGCATAGAAGTATAGAAGGCTTGACAGAAAGATTTGAGTTGTTCGTAAATGGTAAAGAGTTAGCTAATGCTTATTCAGAATTAAATGACCCAATTGATCAGTTGGAAAGATTCCAAGACCAGTTGAAATTACAAGAAAGAGGAGATGATGAGGCAATGTATATAGACTATGACTTTGTTAGAGCATTGGAATATGGTATGCCTCCAACATCAGGAATGGGAATAGGTATAGACAGATTATGTATGTTTATGACAAATTCTCCGTCTATTCAAGACGTTCTTCTTTTCCCACAAATGAAACCTGAAAAGAAAGCATCAGTTTCTACAGATGAACAATTCATAGAACAAGGTGTTCCTGCAGAATGGGTAGCTGTTTTAAGGAAAGCAGGTATCAATAAGATAGAAGATCTAAAAGCAGCTAATGTTAATAAACTATTTAATGATTTAAATGGTTTAAGAAAGAAAAATAAATTAGACATTCCTGCTTTGAAATTAGAAGAGCTTACAGCTTGGATTGAAAAGTAAATAGAAACATTTTGTGGAACCAAAGGGAAGAAAACTTTTAATTGTACTCCTTGTAGTATTGATAATTATAGGTATAGGTGATTTATTAATGCCAAAGATTATCAATGTTTCCGATTTAGGACAAAGTAAATTGGATTATGTTGTTAATTTGATTAATTCTCAATATGTAGATGATGTAAATATAGATTCTTTACAAGATGCAGCAATTAGAAGTTTTCTAGAAGATTTGGACCCTCATTCTGTTTATATTACGGCAGAAGAGATAGCAAAAGAAAATGAACAATTAAGAGGTAATTTTGATGGAATAGGAGTTCAGTTTAGAATTATTGAAGACACTATCGTCGTAGTTCAACCTATAGCACAAGGTCCTTCTCATAAGGCAGGAATAATGCCAGGAGATAGAATAATAGAAGTTAATGATTCTGTTGTTTGTGGCAAAGGAATTACTAATGAAGATGTTTTTAAACTCTTAAAAGGCAAGAAGGGTACAAAGGTTAAGTTGGGAATTAAGCGTCATAACATAGAGAAAAATTTGCAATTTACTGTTAAGAGAGATGCTATTCCTATTTATAGTGTAGATTATAGTGGAATGATAGATTCTTCTATAGGATACATAAAGCTATCCCAATTCTCTGCAAATTCTTATCAAGAGGTTCATGAATCTTTAATTAAATTAAAAGAGCAAGGAATGAAGCAATTGATATTTGATTTAAGAGGAAATGGAGGAGGGTATTTAGACCAAGCAATAAGTATTGTAGATGAATTTTTGCCAAAAGATGATTTGATTGTATTTACAAAAGGTAGAGCAAAAGGACGTCAAGATTATTTTGCTACATCAAAAGGCGAATTTGAAAATGGCAAAGTAATAGTTCTTATAGATGAGATTTCAGCTTCTGCTGCAGAGATTGTATCTGGCGCATTGCAAGATAATGATAGAGGATTAATAATAGGAAGAAGGACATTTGGCAAAGGTTTAGTGCAAGAACAAAAAGAATTAATCGATGGTTCTGTTGTTAGACTTACAGTTTCTCGTTATTATACTCCAAGTGGTAGATGTATTCAACGTCCATATACTTTAGGTGATACTGAAAAGTATTATACTGATTTCATAGAGCGATATGCCAATATGGAAAATAATACAGATACTATTTCTCATGCGGATTCTTTGAAGTATAAGACAAAGAAAGGTAGAACGGTTTATGGGGGAGGTGGAATAGAACCTGATGTAGAGTTGTCATATAATCTTTATAAGAAGAGTGAGTCCTATACAAATTTATTGAAAAAGGGACTTATTTATAAATATTGTTTTGATTTTTTAGATAAACATAGAGAAGATTTTGTAAAATATAAAAATGGAGAAGATTTCTTAAATAGATTTGAAATTTCACAGTCTTTATATCAGCAGATGATAAATTTCGCACAAGGACAAGATGTGAAAGTAAATACTCTTACAAATGATGAGATAAAAGAAATCAAACTGTTAATGAAATCATATTTAGCACAAAATCTATATGGCGAAGAATATTTTTATAAAATTTATCTTGAAATAGATGAGGATATTAAAAAGAGTTTGCCATATTTTCAGAAGAATAAATAATAATTAATTATGAATACAGATAAATACACATTAAGAGGAGTGAGTGCATCAAAAGAAGATGTACATAATGCGATAAAGAATATTGATAAGGGTTTATTCCCAAAGGCATTCTGTAAAGTTGTTCCTGATATTTTAACAGGAGATGAGGAGCATTGTATTGTTATGCACGCAGATGGTGCAGGAACTAAATCTTCTCTTGCTTACGCTTATTGGAAAGAAACAGGAGATATGTCTGTTTGGAAAGGTATTGCGATAGATTCTATTGTAATGAATATTGATGACCTTTTATGTGTAGGTATAACAGATAATATTTTACTTTCTTCAACTATTGGAAGAAATAAACAATTAATACCAGGAGAGGTTATTTCTCATATAATAAATGGTACTGAAGAGTTTTTGGCTCAATTAAGAGATTTGGGTGTTGGAATTTATTCTACAGGTGGAGAAACTGCTGATGTTGGTGATTTAGTTAGAACTATAATTGTAGATAGTACCGTTACTGCTAGAGCAAAACGTTCTGATATTATATCTAACCATAATATTAAACCAGGTAATGTTATTGTTGGTTTAGCATCTTTTGGACAGGCTACCTATGAAGATGAATATAATGGAGGTATGGGTAGTAATGGTTTAACATCAGCAAGACATGATGTATTCAACAAAACTATAGCAAATAAATATCCTGAAACTTACGATAGTTCATTAGATAATTCTGTTGTTTATTGTGGAAATCTTGATTTAACATCAGAAAGTAAAGTTGCAGGTATTACAGCAGGTAAATTGGTATTATCTCCAACAAGAACATACGCTCCTATTATTGCAAGAATATTAAAGGAATATCGTCATAAAATAGATGGTTTAGTTCATTGTAGTGGTGGTGCTCAAACAAAAGTGTTACATTTCTTAAATGATGATAGTTGTGTTATAAAGGATAATCTATTCCCTATTCCACCATTGTTTGAAATGATTCAAGAACAATCAAAAACAGAGTGGAAAGAAATGTATAAAGTCTTTAATATGGGACATAGAATGGAAATTTATACTGATGAACAAACTGCATTAGAAATAATCAATATAAGTAAATCATTCAATGTTGATGCACAAATAGTAGGACGTGTTGAAAAATCTGACCATAAGACAGTCAAGATAAATAGTCCTTACGGAGAATTTATATATTAAAAGGTAGTTAATGAACCTTAGTGTTTTTATATCTTGTTGTGTAGATCAGTTTTCTCCTCAAACAGCAAGGAATTTAATAAGATTGCTTGAAGGTTTAGGATATAATGTTAATTATCCTCTTGAACAAACTTGCTGTGGTAAGGTATTGTATGAAAATGGTAATTGGGAAGAAGCAAAACTGTTAGGAGAAAAATTTATAAACGATTTTAAAGATAGTGATTATATTGTAGGCTGTTCTGCATCTTGTGTTGGGTATATAAAAAACAACTTTGGAAAACTATTTTTTAATTCTACATATCATAATTTGTATAAAACACTTAAAAACAAAATAATGGATGTAAGTGAATTTTTGTGTGATGTTGATAAGACTATGTCTTTTGATGCAGTCTTTCCATATAAGGTTCACTTACATTCTAATTGTCATTCTTTAAAAGAATATAATCTTGAAAAGCAAACAAGACAGATTTTAAAGTCTGTAAAAGACATTATACTTTTAGAAGAAAATTCTTATAAGTTTTGCTGTGGACATGGTGGTAATTTATCAATATATAATCCTGTAGTAAGTCAAGCATTAGCAGAACAAAAATTAAAAACAGTTTTAGAGGAAGGTGCAGAATTTATAGTAAGTAATGATTTGAGTTGTTTGCAACATCTTCAAGCACAAATTGACAAAAACAAGTATCCATTAAAGACTATTCATCTTGTAGATTTATTGATGTATAACAAATAATTATGGAAACATCTAAATACGTTTGGGGGCATAATAGACCATTTAATGCTTATTCTAATTATTTTAAGCAAAAGTTTGGACAAAGACTACAGAAATTATCCATAGATGCAGGTTTTACATGCCCTAATAGAGATGGAAAAATTTCCTTTAATGGTTGTTCTTTTTGCGATAATAATGCTTTTAATCCTTCTTATTGTCAAAAAACAAAATCTATATACCAACAAATAGAAGAAGGAATAGAGTTTCACTCTTGGAGGTATAAGAATGTAAAAAATTACCTCGCTTATTTTCAAGCATATTCTAATACATACGCTCCATTAGATATTTTAAAGCAAAGATATTCTGAGGCATTATCTCATCCTCAAGTAATAGGGCTTGTAATAGGAACACGTCCTGATTGCGTAAATGATGAAATATTAGATTATCTTTCAGAATTACAAAAAGAGCATCATATAATTGTAGAATATGGCATAGAAAGTTGTTATGATAAAACCTTGGAAAGAATTAATAGGGGACATAATTTTGAGCAAACAAAACAGGCAATAGAAAAAACAGCAGAAAGAGGTATAACAACAGGAGGACATATAATATTTGGATTGCCAGGTGAAACTGTTGAAATGATGCAAAAAGAAGCAGAGATACTAAGTACACTTGCTTTACATTCAGTAAAATTTCATCAATTAATTTTAGTTAAAAACACTCCTATATTAAAGGATTACGAACAAAATCCTCAAGATTTCAAATTTATGAAATTTGAAGAGTATAAGGAGTTTATGATAGATTTTTTAGAAAAACTCTCACCTAATATTGTAATAGAACGCTTTGCGGGAGAAGTCCCTCCAAGATTCCAAGCAGGAGGTTCAAATTGGGAACTTTTGAGAAATGAAACTCTTGTAAGCAAAATAGAACAAAGAATGATAGAAAGGAATACCTATCAAGGAAGATTATACAATCCCGAAATATGAAAGAAAAGCAAAAACTTTTTGGTAAAACATTAGAAGAATTAAAACAAATTTGCCAAGAATTATCCTTACCTTCTTATGCAAGTAAACAAATTGCAGATTGGTTATATAAGAAGCAGATAAGTTCAATAGACCAAATGACTAATTTGTCTGTTGTCGCAAGAGAAAAACTTAAAGAATATTATGATTTTGGACTAACTCCATATTTAGAATATGTGTTGTCTATAGACGGAACTAAAAAATACTTATACAAATACGATGAGGTTTCTTACGTAGAAGCAGTGATGATTCCTGACAAAGATAGATACACTTTATGTGTTTCTACTCAGGTGGGTTGTAAAATGAATTGTCAATTCTGTGCAACAGCTCGTCAAGGATTTAAAAGAAATCTTAGTTCTAATGAAATTCTTAATATAATAAGGTCAATAGACGAATATTCTCAATTAACAAATATTGTCTATATGGGTATGGGAGAACCATTAGACAATTACGATAATTTAATCAAAAGTATAGAGGTTTTAACATCTTCATGGGGAATGGCAATGAGTCCTAAACGAATTACCGTTTCAACTTGTGGATATTTGCCAAAACTAAAAGATTTCTTAGATAATACACAAGTACATTTAGCAATAAGTCTTCATAATATAATTCCTAATGAAAGAGAAAAAATAATGCCAATAGAGAAGGCTTATAAAATAGAAGATGTATTAGTATTATTAAAACAATACGATTGGACAGGACAAAGACGTCTTACATTTGAATATATAGTTTTTAAAGATTTAAATGATGAATATAGACATATCTTTTCTCTTGTTAATCAATTATCCGACATGGAATGTAGGGTGAATTTAATTCGTTTCCACACAATACCTGACACAATCTTCCAACAAGCAGATGATAAAGAAATGATAAAAATAAGAGAACTATTAACTTCAAAAGGTATTACGGCAACAATAAGAGCATCAAGAGGGGAGGATATACTTGCTGCTTGTGGGCTATTATCTACAAAAAAAATCAGTGAAAAAAGTTCAGTAACTAACTAAATTTTTGCAACTTGTAAAAAAAGTATTATTTTTGCGAGTTATTAATAATTAAAAGTATGAAGAAAATTTTTTTAATAATTAGTTTATTATTAGTTTGTCTAACTAATAATTTATTTGCTGTAGTAGCATATCCACATCCAATAAATTATACACAAAGTGATAACACTCAATTAACTCTTAGTTTAAGAGGTGATGAAAAGGTAAGTTGGGGTAAAACAACAGATGATTACACCTTGATGAGAGCGAAAAATGGGGATTGGGTTTACGCTATACCAAATGGTAATGGTGGTATGCAACCTTCAGGTATGATAGCACACAACCCAACTCAAAGAACGGCGGAAGAAAACGCCTTTTTGGCAAATTTAGATAAAGGATTGTTTTACTCAGAAGAGCAAATATCTTATCTAAAACAACTATGGGACATAAATGATGACTTTCAAACAAGAACGAAAGCAGCAATAGGTTCCGATACAGCGCAAGCTGTTTTAGAAACCTATAAAATGGTAGTAATTTTGATGAGTTATAATAATTATCCTTTTACTACACCAAAACAAGAAATAGAAAATCTATTCAATCAAGTAGGATACTCTTCAAATGGACACCAAGGTAGTGTGCATGATTATTTTACAGCAACATCTTTTGGCAAGTTAAATGTTGAGGCAACTGTAGTAGGTCCATACACAACTGCATTTGATTTAGGTTATTATGGAGAAAACTATTCTGGGGGAGGAGATATGAGAGCAAGAGAATTAATAGCAGAAGCTGTTGATTCAGCAGATTTAGAAATAAATTTTGCAGAATACACTAATGGTCCAGGCAGTTATGTGTCTTGTGTTTATGTAATATATGCAGGGTTTGCAGAATCAAGTGGAGGAGCAGCTAATACAATTTGGCCACATCGTTCAGCAGTCTATCCACCAATAGAAAAAGACGGAGTAAATATATATGACTACGCTTGTTCTTCAGAAAAGAATGGCACTGAATATTATCCAGAACCATTAGTTATAGGAACTATATGTCACGAATTTTCACACGTTTTAGGATTACCAGACTTTTACGATACAGACTATAGCGAGAATGGAAGTTTTTCTCACCATGAAAGTTGGGATTTAATGTGTAGTGGAAACTATAATAATGGTGGAAAATGCCCTCCTATATGGAATGCATATCAAAGGTCTACAAGAAACTATACAACTATAGAAGAACTAACAATACAAGGCAATGTTACGTTACAACCATTAATTACAGATAATGTTGCATACAAATTAAGTTTTAGTACAAATGAATATTTCATATTAGAAAATAGACAACAAATCTATTGGGATAAATATTTACCAGGTCATGGTATGTTAATATTCCATGTAAATAAAAATGCATCAGGATGGTCAAATCATTGTATAAATTGTAATCCAAACAATCCAGGATTTGACTTAGAAGAAGCAAACGGTTCAGGTTGGAGCGTTTCGTCTGCTTCAAACCCATTCCCTGGAACAGCGAATAAAACAGAATTCTCAGATACATCAACTCCAAATAGTAATTCTTTCCAAGGAGTGCCTCTAAATAGACCTATAATGAATATAACTGAAAATACTACCACAAAAAATATTAATTTCGTATATGGACCAATCAACTCAAATAGACCAACTGTTTTAACAACAAATGTAGATGCAATAGAAGATACAATAGAAGTTGGTTTAACAGTAAATAACTTTAACTCAAACATTGTAGAAACAGGTATTTGTTATAGTACAACAAATGTTTTACCAACAGAAGCTAATGATGCAAAAATTACAACAACTACTCCACAAAGTACAGCTTTATTGAGTATAACATCATTATCACCAGATACCGAATATTATGTTAGAGCGTATGCTAAAACATCATCAGAAATAGGATATGGAGAAGTTATAAAGGTAAAAACATTATGTTCAGCAATTAATGATTTCCCTTATCATGAATCATTTGAAGATTTATCTTCACTTATTTGTTGGTCACAAGAAACAGACGAATATGTTGATAATGCTTGGATAATTATAGATTCAGCATATACATCAGGAGCAATAGCAACTCCAAAAGAAGGAAATAGTTGGGCAATAATAAAAAGTGATAGAACTTCTGGTTCACAAAAAACAACACTAGTATCAAGTCCAATAGATGTTACAATGCTTGAACAACCAGTATTATCATTTTCATATACTCAAAAAATAAAAAATAATAAGAAAGACCTATTAAAAATAAAATATAAAACCTCTGCACAAGATGAATGGCATGAATTGGCTTCTTACACAGCAAGTGTTGATACTTGGACAGAACAAATTATAAACTTGCCAACAAATGAAAATTTCGTAATTATAGGATTTGAAGCAGAGGTAAAAGGAGCTTATGGAGTAACATTAGATGACGTGAAGATATGTGATGGGGACCAAACAGCTTATCCACAAGTACAAACAATATCCGTAACTTCAGTAACTGATGAGAGAGCAACTGTATCTGCAAAATTAGATTCTCATGGAAATAATAATGTTCATACATTAGGAATATGTTTAGCTACACATCCATTACCAACAATAGAAGATTCAGTAATATTGACAAGTACAATCAATCAAGAAATCTTTACTATAGATCTATTGAACTTAATATCTAATACTACATATTATGTTAGAGCATTTGCAAGAAACAATGGTCATATTGATTATGGAGATACATTGAGTTTTGTAACAGAATGTGCAAGAATTGAAAACTATCCATTCTATGTAAATGTACCAGAAATACAATCATGTTTAGACATAAATACTTCTTGGAACTATGATTCTGAAACATCAATCTATACATTTACTTCTCAACAACAATCTGCAACAGCTAAATTAATATTACCAATACTAAACATGGCAGATAGAGAAGCAACATATATAAGTTTTGATAGAAAGCAACTAACTTTAAATGCAGGTACTGATGTTTTAAGAATCCTTTATAAAAATGACATATCGGCAGAATGGACAGAATTAATAACATACAATGAAGCTACAACAGATTTCCAAAGAGATTCAATCCTATTGACAAATCTATCTTCTAACTATTATCTTGCATTTGAAGGGTTATCAAATCTTTCATCAATAGAATTAAAAGATATAATAGTTTATGCTACATATCAATTACCAATAATAGAAATAGAACAATCTACAAGTACGCATAATTCAATCTCACTTGCAGCAGAAGTAATATATCAAGGTGTTAGTGAAGTAACTGATAGAGGATTCTGTTGGGGAACAACACCAAATATAGATATTAATACACCAACAACTATTCATCTTGGTAGTGGAATGGGTGAAATATCAACAACGATAAATAACTTAGAAGAGAACACAGTTTACTATGTAAGAGCATTTGCAACAAATAGCAATGGAACTTCATACACATATCCACAAGAAATAAGAACACAACATACACCTATCTTCAATAATACAATAGGTGATGATCAAACAATATGTGAAGGAACTGTAGCAAACATATTAGTAGGTTCATTACCAACAGGAGGAGATGGTGAAAACTATACTTACAAATGGATAATGAGTACAGATATGCAAACTTGGACAGATGCTAATATAGGTTCTGATTATACAACACAAAGCTTAGATATGCGACAACTATTTGATACTACATATTTTAGAAGAATAGTATATTCAACTTATGTATCAGATACAAGTAATATGGTAAGTATAAATGTTCATAAGGCAACTAAACCTGGTAATGTATTTGTTGCATCAAGTTCTATTCCTTTAGGAGAAAGTGTGGAATTGCAACTAAGAGCATCTTATGGAGAAGTTCTTTATTGGGAATATAAAAAACCAGAATTTAACTGGTTGCAAATAGATAACACAGAAGGAATTAAAATTATCAATCATCAACCAGATCAAATGGGAGCTTGGAAATATAGAGCAGTTGTTCAAAGTGGAGTATGTCCATCAAAAATCTCTGGAGAAGGAAATCTAACTGTAACAGAGGGAGTAGGATTAGATGATTTATCACAACAATTAACAAATATCAAGCTTCTTCCAAATCCATCAAAAGGAATAGTGAATTTAGCTATAAGCACTCCTACAAATCAAAATGTAACAATAGAAGTTTATGATATGCAATCTCGTAAAGTATATGTTCAAGAAAATGTAACATTACATTCACTTTCACAAACAGCACTTGACCTTACACATCTAACAAACGGAACATATCTAATTAAACTAACATCTTCAGACAATTTTGAATGGACAGAAAAATTGATAATCTATAAATAAAAAACATCATGTTGGAACAATATAAACAACATATAATATCACATATACAATTAGCATTAGCAGAAGATGTAAGAGAAGCTGATCATTCTTCTTTGTCATGTATCTCTGCAGGTACACAAGATAAAGCTAAATTAATAGCAAAACAAGATTGTATAATTTGTGGTATAGATGTAGCAAGATTAGTTTACCAAACAGTAGATTTAAATATTCAGTTCACTGCTTTCAAGAAAGACGGAGATAAAGTCAAGAAAGGAGAAATTGTTTTCAAAGTAGAAGGAGAAGCTACTTCAATACTTACAGCAGAACGTACAGCACTTAATTATATGCAACGATTAAGTGCTGTATCAACGCGAACTAATTATTATAAAACTCTTGTAGCAGGAACATCAGTGCAGTTACTTGATACAAGAAAAACCACTCCTACAATGCGTATATTAGAAAAGTATGCAGTTAAAACAGGAGGAGGTGCTAATCATAGGTTTGGTCTATATGATATGATAATGTTAAAAGACAATCATATTGACTTTGCAGGAGGTATAACTGCAGCTATAGACAAAGTTCATGCATATTTAAAAGAACGTTCTCTTGATTTAAAAATTGAAGTAGAAGTAAGAAACTTTACAGAATTAGAAGAAGTCTTAACAAAAGGGGGAATCAATAGAATAATGTTAGATAACTTCACTGTAGAAGACACAAAGAAAGCAGTAGAACTAATAAACCATAGATACGAAGTAGAAAGCTCTGGAGGAATTACAGAAGCTACCATACTTGATTATGCAAAGACAGGTGTAGATTATATATCTGTAGGAGCATTAACTCATAAAATAGATAGTATAGACTTAAGCCTTGTTGCAGAATAAGTAATGACACGACCAGCAAATAGATATTTTAGAAAAATATTATATTGGCGTCCCGTTAGAACTTTATTGCACTATTCACGACTCTTAATTCTACCAGGATTTCAAGGTATACCGCTATTTGATGTTGCGATATTCTTTACTAAGGGATTAACAAAAGGAGCAATCAACCAAAGAGCTTCAGCTGCTGCCTTTCGTTTTGTAATAGCAATATTCCCATTACTGCTATTTTTCTTTACCCTTCTACCATATTTTGACACACAATACTACTCAGAACAGATATTTTCTTTTCTCAAAAACACACTCCCATTGGACATTTATTTGCCAATAGAAAGTACACTTAATGAAATTCTCAACAGAAAATATAATGGATTGATGTCAATAGGTATCATAACCTCAATATACGCTGCTTCAAGTGGAATAAATGCTATGATACTTTCTTTTAACACTTCACACCATCACTCTATAGAAAAACACAAATGGTGGAAACGCCGTTTGATAAGCATGATAATGGTAGTTTTTTCAGTAATAGGAATAATAATAGTTTTAACTCTTTTAGGAGGTTTTAAGCTATTTATTAATTACTTATTATCAGCAAATATTATTAATTCAAGTCTGCAAATCATCTTTCTTAAAGTGTCAAAATGGATAATAGTAATCTCTATGATATATTTTGCATTTGCAGCTTTGTATTACTATTCATTAGAGTCAAAGAAAGGATACAAGTTCTTCTCAGCAGGAGCAAGCCTTGCAACAATATTATTTCTTGTAAGCACAGAGGCTTTTATATTATACATAAAATTCTTCCCTCTTTATAATGCACTATATGGTTCAATAGGAGTTCTAATACTATTATTCTTATGGATATATATTAGTTGTTTCTCTATACTTATAGGATTTGAACTTAATGCGAGTATATCCGATGCTTACAAAGAAAAGCATGGAGAAAACGCTCTTTCAATTTCAAGAACAGCTATTACAACAAATCCACAAAAGAAAGTCAAAAGACTAATAAATAAAATAATAATTAAGTATAACAAATATAATAAAAAATGAAAATACCATTTTCTCCTCCATACATAGACCAAGATGTTATAGATTCGGTAACAGAATCTTTGCACAGCGGTTGGATTACTACAGGTCCAAAAGTAGCAGCTTTAGAATCAGAATTAACAACTTATCTAAAGGCTAAATCAGTAGTATGTGTTAATTCGTGGACTTCAGGAGCTACACTTGTTTTAAGGTGGTTAGGAGTAGATAAAGATGATGAGGTAATTGTACCAGCTTACACTTATTGTGCAACAGCAATGGCAGTTATGGAAGCAGGAGCAAGACCTGTAATGGTGGATATATCTTCTAAAGACTTGACTATAGATGTTGAAAAAATAAAACAAGCTATTACACCAAAGACAAAAGCTATCATAACAGTTGATATAGGAGGTTGTCCTTGTCAATATGATAAAATAAGAGAACTACTTGCAGAAGAAGAAATACGAAAACAATTTTCAGCAAAAACAGAAGTACAAGAAAAACTAAACAGAATACTTTTAATTTCAGACTCTGCTCATGCCGTTGGAGCAGAATATCAGGGTAAAACAATAACTCAATGGGTTGATGTCAGTGTACAATCTTTCCACGCAGTTAAAAATATAACATCAGCAGAAGGCGGTGCAATATGTTTAAATCTACCTGAAAAAATGGGAGATGCGGAAGAATTAAGAAAATACTTTAAGCTGATGACACTAAACGGACAAACTAAAGATGCCTTTACAAAAAATCAAGCTGGAGCATGGCGTTACGATATTGTAGATTTTGGTATGAAAATAAATTTACCCGATATAAATGCTGCAGTTGCTTTAGCTCAATTAAGAAAGTATGATTACTTATTAGAAGAAAGAAAAAGAGTATTTGAATTATATCATAAACTACTAAGTGAATACCATTGGGCTATATTACCACCAAAATCTAATAATAACTTTAAGTCAATTTATCATTTATTCCCATTAAGAATAAAACCTATAACAGAGCAACAAAGAAACCAAATAATAGAAAATCTATCCAAAAAAGAAATAGCAACAAATGTACACTATATACCAATGCCTGAACTAACTCTTTTCAAAAATATGGGATATAAAATACAAGACTACCCACAAGCATTTGATGCCTATACAAGAGAAATCACGCTACCACTTTACCCACAACTAACAAACCAACAAGTAGAGTACATAGTGAGAAATCTTGTGGAAGAATATTATTCAGTATTAAATAAAAACCAATAATGAAAAGATTATTTGATATAATAGCCTCCTTATTTGGATTAATAGTACTCTCTCCAATACTAATACCAATAGCATTATGGGTAGGATTATCCAGTAAGGGAGGAGTCTTCTATATGCAAATTAGAGTAGGCAAAAACAACAAAGACTTTAAACTCTATAAGTTTCGTTCTATGCGAGTAAACTCTGACAAACAAGGATTACTCACAGTAGGTAGCAAAGACAATAGAATAACTAAAGCGGGCTATTTTATAAGAAAATATAAAATAGATGAATTACCACAACTTCTAAATGTCTTGAAAGGGGATATGAGTTTTGTAGGGCCAAGACCAGAGGTTAGACGTTACGTAGAAATGTATAACGAAGAACAAAAACAAGTTCTAAAAGTAAGACCTGGCATAACCGACCCTGCTTCTATTAAATACAGAAACGAGAATGACCTGTTATCTAAGGCTGAAGACCCAGAACAATACTACATTACTAACATAATGCCTGACAAACTCCGAATAAATATAGATTATATCAATAATAGAACATTTCTAAAAGATATAAAGATAATCTTTCAGACAATATTCGGATAAATGAATCTTTAATTAATATTTAAACTACATTTAAACAGATTTGTTTTTTCAAAGAATCGCATTATTATCTCTTTGTGAAAATGAATTTTCTTCAAGAGATAATTCATTTTCTTAAAGAGAAAATAGATTTTCACAAAGAGAAAACGATTTGAAAATCTATTTTCATTTTATTAATTCAAAGAAAAAAAGTCCGAAAGCTTAATCTCTCGGACTTTTTTTTAAGACTTTTTAATTTAGAGTCTATCTTATTTCTTTTTATTTACCATTATATCTAATATCATATTGTCCATTTCGTCCATAGCATAACGGCCTATTTTGCCAAGATTGTTAATAGAACGATCTATGCAACCCTCAGCAATTCCGTCTGTGTTATCTACAACGACATTATTCATTGCTAACAAAATAGAATCAAAGGCAGAGTTAAGACCTACAGAAACTTTTAATGCGCAACTTGGTTTTGCTCCATCGCATGCCATTCCTGTTATTGTGTTTATCATATTGCGTATTGCGTAGCAAATTTGTAGAAGGCTTCCTCCTTGAAGATAAGTTATCCCTGCTGCTGCTCCCATAGATGCATTTACTATTCCACATAATGCAGATAGTCTTCCTATCTTATTTTTGATGTAAATAGACATTAAATGAGAAAGAGTTAAGGCTCTTATTATTTCTTCTTTGCTTTTGTTTGTCAATACTCCAAATTCATAAACAGGCATTGTGCAAGTTATTCCTTGATTACCGCTACCTGAATTGCTAAATACAGCAAGTGTAGCTCCGTCCATTCTTGCATCTGCTGCTGCACATGTGCGAGCTATGACTTCTTTTCTTATATCTCCATTAGCAGTTTCTTTAATTTGTTTGCCAATGTTAAGTCCGTACTTGTTAGTTAAGCCCTCTTGAGATATTTTACTATTTACTTCTGCTGTTTGATAAATCCATTCCAAGAAACTAATATCGCTTTGAGTAGCGTAGTCATAGATTTCTTGTGCAGAAATAGTGTCTATTATGCTATTTGTATTTGCAGTTTCTGTAGTTTGTTCTAAGTTTTTGTGAAGTAATATTTCTTTGTTTCTTTGTAGATGTATGTAGTTTAAGTGGTTTTGTGCTATTATGACTTTTGAAAAACTATTGTTTTTACCGAAACAACGACATTCTATGTAAAGTTTTTCATTTGTTTGAGCAAGGTCTATTTTTAATTCGTGAGTTTCAAGCCATTGTTTTGCTATTTCAACGTTTTCTTTTGCGTTTTCTAATACTTGCAATTCTTTTTCGCTTTCTCCACAAACAACCCCTAATGATATAGCTATTGGAAGTCCTATCATTCCTGTGCCAGGTATTCCTACTCCCATAGCGTTTTTAAGTACGTTTTTAGAGAGTAGCATTTCAATTTCTACAACTTCATCTTCAAGAAGTTCTTTTGCTTTTGCTACTGATAGAGCAACGGCTACAGGTTCTGTGCAACCAACTGCTAATACAATGTTTTGTTGCATTAGCTCTCTAATGCTTTCTTGTCTTGTCATAGCTTTATGCTTTATTTTTTAGAATATATCTTTTCTAATATTGCAGCTCTGTATTTTTCTGAGTATTCTTTTGAGAATGTTTCAAAGTCCATATTTTTAATATAGCCTTCTCCTATGTATACTATTACTTTTTCAAATTCTGCTGGTGGATAATATCCAGGTACAACTGTAATTACATTAAACTCCTTATCCAAAATAGAGAAAGAAGGGTAGGATAGACGATTGTTTAATAGATAGTATGCAAGTTGATGAACAGTCTTTCTTTTTGCATTTGGATCATAATTAGGATTTTGGTAAGTTTTACCATTTATTGTTACTTCTTCTTTTTGTTCTGCATCAAATTTTGATGCCACAAAATAGTGATTCATTAATTTTGCTATTAAAGTATCAGAGAATGTATCCTTATCCATACGTTTGCACCAACCACACCAATCAGTGTAACAGTCAATGAAATATTTTTTTTCTGCATTTGCTTTTTTAGCCATTGCTTTTTCTGCTTTTGTTATGTCTAACCATTCTATTTTCTCTTGTGAAAATGATATTAGACTAAATGCTACAAATGCTAAGCTTAAGATAATTTTTTTACTTTTCATACGAAATTGTTTTTTAATTATTGTTTTATTACTTTTACTCCTTTGAAATAGTGTTCTATTACTTCCCAGTATTCATATCCTTCTTCACACATTTTTATTGCTCCTTCTTGACTCATGCCCACTCCGTGACCATAACCTTTTCCTGTAAGCTTTACTTCTCCTCCCCATTTTTGTACATTGAAGTAAGTAGATTTTAAGTTGAAGTCTTTTCTTACTGTTGTGAGAGGTATACCTAAAATTTCAGTTTTTCTTCCGCTTTCTTGAGAAAAATTAATTAATGCATCTTCTATTTCTTTACTTTTTATGTTTAGACCTTTTCCTTTGAAATAGTTTAACCAATCTCTTAGTTTTATATATTTCTCCCATTGATAATTTTTACATTCAACAGAGAAACTATCTTCTACACTAACTAAATAAGGGACTTCTTTTCCCCATACGTCTTTTGCATTAACAGTTGTTCCTCCTGAATTTGAGTGAAAAAGTGTTTCTATTATATTGCCTTCAGAATCTATTATTATTTCACCTTTACTTTTATAGGCACCTTCAGTTACTTCTTTCTTGTTAGCGCGAGTTTTATACGCTTGACAGTGAACACCATCGCATAGATTATAACCTTCATTTGAGTGCTTTTCAAGATTATTCATCATATAATTTCTACAACATATAGCTTGTATTTTAAAGAAATCAATATTTGTTGTAGCCCCCCATGTTTCGCTCTGTACGACTCCTGCTAAATAGTTATCAGGTTTAACTACATTAATAATGAAAAGAGAATTGTTTTTACTTGTAATCTCCAAGTTGTCTTCATATCTCCTTTCTGTTATTTGAGGTTTTATTGGAGCAATTTGAAAAAAGGCTTTCAATCCTGTTGCTATTAGATTAATTTTTGATGTTTTACTGATGGTGCTATCATTGATTTTTATTTCAAGACTTCCATCTAAATCTTTAATTTTTACTTTGGCAGTTTTGTTTACTTTAATTTTTTCGCCTTTATCTGTTTCTATGTAGTATTGACCGAAAGAAGGAACAAATAGTACTTCTTCTATTTGTTTGTCACTAAAGATTCTTATTCTTACATTATCTATATTGCTCGCTGTATTTTGTGCTTTACATATAGATAGGGTGGTGAATAATAAACTTATTATTAAGAGTACTTTTTTCATTTTTTTGAGGTTATATCTTCTATTATTGATTGTGCAATGGCAGATGAAGCTCCACTATCGCCTAATATGTTTTTTAACTTTCTAAACATATATTGCATTTGCTCTCTATGGTTTTCGTCAAAGCAGATTTTTTTAAATTCTTTCTCTAATTGATTTTCGTTCCATTGGTCTTGCAGAAGTTCTACTACTGCTTTTTCTTTTAGTATAATGTTTACTAAAGATATGTATTCTATTTTTACTAAATATTTGGCTGCAATAAATGAAAGAGCATTTGCTTTGTAACAAACTACTTCTGGAACTTCAAAGAGTGCTGTTTCAAGTGTAGCAGTTCCTGATGTTACAACTGCTGCATATGAATTGTTAAGAAGTGAATAAGTTTGATTGTAGATTAGTTTTACGTTTGTTCTTTCACCTATTAAAGACTTATAAAATTCTTCATTATGTGTACTTACTCCTGCTATTACGAAATCAAATTCTGTGTATTTATCAACTAATGAAAGTTGTATCGGTAGCATTTTTTTGATTTCTTGAGTTCTTGAACCAGGAAGAAGAGTTACTATAGGTTTTTGTCCTAGTCCGTGTCCTTCTAAGAATTTTGTTTTATCTGCATGTGTTGAGTAATCGTGTATCTCGTCTAATAATGGATTGCCTTTGTATTCTACTTCCATAGAATGTTTAGCATAGAACTCTTTCTCGAAAGGTAGTATGACATATAGTTTTTCTAATATCTTCTTCATGGTTTTTATTCTGCCCTTTTTCCACGCCCACACTTGAGGAGAGATATAGTAATAATTCTTTATGCCGTTTTTATGTGCGAATTTTGCCATTCTTAAGTTGAAACCAGGATAATCAACAAGAATTAAAGCATCTGGTTTCCAAGATAAAATATCTTTTTTGCAAAGAGAAAGGTTGCCTAATACGGTTTTAAGATTAAGTAAAACTTCTACAAAGCCCATAATTGCTAAGTCTTTTATGTGTTTTACTAAACAACTTTGATTAGATTCGGCTATCATTCTATCTCCTCCCCAGAAACGAAATTCGGCATTTTCATCTTTTTGCTTTATTTCTTTCATTAAGTAGGATGCGTGTAAATCACCTGAATGTTCTCCAGCTATTATGTAATATTTCATAGGCTTATCATTGTTTAAAAACTAAAATTAAAACTTCCGATAAAGTTTAGAAAATATACTAAAAGGCAGAATCCAAAAACTAAAATTAGTATTAATCCTTTTAGTGATTTAGAGTATTGTTTTTTCGCATAGTATCTTAATAAAAGGATATCAGGAACAAAGGCAAATAAGAATAGGGTAGCATTGTCGTTAAGAGATAAATTTAAAGAATATATGATCAGGTAGATTATTCCTATTGATATTCCACAAATTAATAATGATAATATTAGCCCTGTCCAGAAATTATCTTTTTTCAACATTTTCAAATCTATTTTTTATTTTATTTAATGCTTTGTATGCTGTGAAATCTACTTGCATAGGGACTATGCTTGCATAAGATTGTTGCATTGTATTGTAGTCTGCTTCTGATGAAGAATCTTGACAATGATATGTTCCACTTAACCAAAAATAAGGTTCTCCATGTGGTGTTTTGTATTCTACAAATTCTTCTTCCCAATATGCTTTTGCTTGATGGCAAACTTTTGTACCTTTGATTTCTCCAACAGGGAAATTAACGTTTAGACAAATGCCCTCTTCTAATCCGTTTGTAAGTACCTCTTGACATATTTTTGTGATGATATTTTCACAGAAAGAAAAATCAGCTTGTTTATCTGCTGTATCTATTGAAAATCCTACGCTGGGAATATGTTCTGCACAACCTTCAAAAACAGCTGCCATTGTGCCAGAATAAATAGTGTTGATAGACGCATTGCTTCCGTGATTTATTCCTGAAACTAATAAGTCAATCTTTCTATCTTTTAAAATTCTATTTAAAGCGATTTTAACGCAATCAACAGGTGTTCCATCTAATATATAACCTTCATAACCTTCTGTTACTTCCATTTGTTTTAATTTTAGTGGAGCATTAGAAGTTATTGAATGAGATTTACCAGACATTTCTTCTTTTGGCGCTACAACTACTACATCTCCTAATTGTTTCATTAGTCGTATTAGTGTACTTATGCCTTTAGAAAAGTAACTATCATCATTAGTTATAAAAATCAATGGTTGCTTCTTATCCATATTACATTTAATCATAAATATAATTGGCAAAGATACAACAAAGAAACGAATTTTGTATATTTAATTACAAATTTGAGTTTTTTTAATATCTTTGCCAACTAATTTTTTTGAAATGTTTACCAAGTTAATATCTTATCCTATTAGATTCTTACAAAAAATAGAGAACAAGTTTATTAGATTCCTTTTTGTTGGAGTTATTAATACTATGTTCGGTTATGGATTATTTTTGTTGTTTATTTGGTTTGGAATGCACTATTCTATAGCACTATTGTTTTCTAATATTCTTGGTATTTTATTTAATTATAAAACAACTGGTTATATTGTATTCCAAAATAAAAGTAACAGACTACTATTGCACTTTTTTTTGGTTTACGGTGTCGTATATTTATTTAACTTATTAGAATTATACCTTTTAGATAAATCAGGTCTTTATGAATTTGTTTTGTCTTTAGAATTCTTGGATTTTTTAGATACTTTACCTCTTAATCCAGAAAAAATAGGTGATGCAATGGGACAAGCAATTACTTTATTGCCCAATGCTATTTTGTCTTTTTTATTGAATAAGATTTTTGTATTTAAGCAGTAGTTATATATCTGTTTATTTGAAATAGGGAATGTGAATAGATTTTGTCTTCTTCTCTTATTATTCCTTTTTCATCTATTTTATCTATTCTTACAAAGCCTGAAGCATGTATTATTTCTTTGTTTGATAGTAGTATTCCTACATGGACTATTTTCCCTGTTGGTGAATTAAAGAATGCTAAATCACCTGCTTGTGCTTGTGATAAATGATTTATTTTTACTCCTTGCGTGATTTGCATAGAGGCATCTCTTAAAAGATTTATATCAAATAGCTTAAATATTGTTTGAGTAAATCCTGAACAATCTATTCCAAAAATACTTTTACCTCCCCATAAGTAAGGAGCTCTTTCGAAAAGCCGCGTTGTTTCATTGAGTTTAGAAATAGAAAATTTATAATGAGGAACTAATTCGTCGTTTTCAAGTTCTATTTTATAGTAATTTATTCTATAAGATTTAGAAAGTAATCTACAGCCCAATGGAATGTTTAAATAGTAAGTTTGAAAAGTCTTTATGTTTTGTATTTTTACTCTTGTCAGTGGTTTGTGTGTATAGAGAGGTTTTGACTTAGTATGTACAAAATATTCTTCTTGTGTTATTTCAACATATTGTTTTTTATTTATCCACCCTTCGTATCCATCAAAAGTTAGTTTAATAAAGCTCCATTCTTCTATTTCTTTTAATATTATGAAGGTGTCTCCAAAGATTAGTTGACTTACTTGTTCAGCTGTTTCTTTTGGCTGGCTTCTTAGAGGAATTACAGACAATAAACTTACTCCAAACATATTTGTTAGATTTTTTTTGTTTCTATCGCAAATATGATTCTTTCTATTATTCTATCTTCCGAATTGTTTACAGGATCATATTTGGAGCGTAGATTGTATCCAAATAATTTCCCAAGTGTTTGATAAAACGCTGCTCTAAAACTACCTCTTAAGTCTTTTACTAAAGCATAAGAGTCACTGCCGGTTTCTCTATCAATTAATCGTATTAATATTTTACCTTGAGCTTTATTTAGTTTCTTTAGTTTAGGACCAAATTTATTCTCAATATCACTTTCTGCTTGTTTCATTATTTTTTTTCTTTGAGAATCATTTTTGGCAGATTTAAGGATAATAGTATAACTATCCAAAAGTCTTCCAGCTTCTTTTGCATAAGGATAGACTTTTTTGACGTTATTGATTAGTTTTTTATACTTTCTTTTTTCTGCTTCGGTAAGAGGACATACATATCCTGTGACTTTAACAGTGTTTAGATAAGCCATTGGAATAGTATCTCCTTGATAAATTGTCCCGAAAACTACATGCCCATCATTTACTTGTGATTTTACACAGTAACTAAAAAGGATAAATAGAAGAATTATACTTTTTTTCATTTTATAATATTTCTTGATGCTTTTCTATTTGTGTTTGTGCATATTTTTTTGTGATGGTAAATTCTTTAGTTTTGCCACCAGGCAATTCAAACATTAATTCCATCATAACACTTTCAACAATACCTCTCAGACCTCTTGCTCCAAGTTTGTATTTTTCTGCAATCTCAACAAAATAATCTAAAGCATCTTCTTTGAAACTTAATTTTACTCCATCTATTTCAAGAAGCTTTGTGTATTGTTTTATTAAGGAGTTTTTAGGCTCGGTAAGTATTCGTTTAAGAGCAGTTTTGTCTAATGCATCTAGATGCGTTAGTACAGGGAAACGACCGATTAATTCAGGAATAAGTCCAAAACTTTTCAAATCTTGAGGTTGGACATATTTCATTAGATCTTTTTCGTCTATTTTTTTTCTTTGATCAGAAGCAGAATATCCTATTGCATTAGAGTTAAATCTTGCTGCGATTTTCTTTTCTAAAGAATTAAAAGCTCCAGATGCAATAAATAAGATGTTCTTTGTATCAACTTGAATATATTTTTGGTCAGGGTGTTTTCTCCCTCCTTGAGGTGGTACGTTTACTATTGTTCCTTCTAATAGTTTTAATAAAGCTTGTTGAACACCTTCTCCACTAACATCTCTTGTTATTGAAGGATTATCGCTTTTGCGTGCTATTTTATCTATTTCATCTATGAATACAATTCCTCTACAGGCTTTCTCTACATTGTAATCTGCTGCTTGAAGTAAGCGGGTTAAAATAGTTTCAACATCTTCCCCTACGTATCCAGCTTCAGTTAAAACAGTAGCATCTGCTATACAGAAAGGAACATCTAATAAACGTGCAATAGTTTTTGCTAAAAGAGTTTTTCCTGTACCTGTTTGACCAACCATTATTATGTTGGATTTTTCTATTTCTGTATCATCTGTTTTTGCATTATCAGAGTGATAGTATTTTAATCTTTTGTAGTGATTATATACCGCAACAGAAAGAACTCTTTTTGCATCATCTTGATCAATTACATATTGATCAAGATACGCTTTTATTTCTGCAGGAGTCTTTAGTTTGTAATCATCAATCTCTTTTTGATTCTTTTTAAATTTTTGCTCTTTTGCAATGTCGTTTAAAGCATTTGCACAATCTATACAAACTCCTTGCAAACCAAGTTCAGAGTTAATCATCAAAGGAACTTGGTCTTCACTTCTCCCACAAAAAATACAATATATATTATTTGATTTTTTCTCCTTCATTTTGAACTTTTATGTTGTTTGATTTACTTCTTACCAAGTTTATGTCCCCACATAGCAAAGTAGAATATAATAGCATAACAAGGTAGCATCATAATATAAGGGAATTGTCTGTCTCCTCCTAATAAATCTACAAAACTTCCATATAATAAAGGAAGAATTGCTCCCCCTGCTATAGCCATAATTAGTAATGCTGATGCTAAAGCAGTATGAGAACCTAATTTGTCAATAGACAAAGGCCAAATGCTAGGCCACATCATTGCATGAGCAAAACTTAATAGGATTATAAATACTATAGAAATCATGCCATTTGTGATTATTGCAAAAGTTGCAAAAACAAATCCTAAAATGGCAGATAAAGCCAAAGCCTTAGCTTGATCTATATGTTTAGGAACTAGGAATATTCCTAAAATATATCCAATCGTTAAAGCAATCAAACTAAAAGTTCCTAACATAGGTGCAACTGCTTTAGAAATACCTTGAGTTTCTGCATATAATCCTAAAGTGTCTATAGCAATAACTTCAACTCCTACATATAAGAATAGTGTAAATACTCCTAACCAAAGATAAGGTATTTTGAATATAGATTTGTGTGTTTTTTCTCCTTGTGTTTCATCTTCATTTTCCACTTCTGGTAATTTAGCTAATTTAACCATTAAAGCTAAAAGACATAAAAGAGTAGTTATAACTATATATGGAGTTTTTATTCTTATAGCTAATAAGTCAAGTTGAGCATCTTTTTCAGCTCCTGTAAGTTGAGCTATTTCTTTTGTCATATCGTCCATTCCAGAAAATAGAATGCTACTAAGAAGTAAAATGCCTATCATTCCTGCACACTTATTAAACAATCCCATAATAGACATTCTTTTTGCGGCAGATTCAATAGGACCAAGAATTGTAACGTATGGATTAACTGCAGTTTGAAGTAAGGCTAAACCAGTTCCCTGAATAAATAAACCAATTAAAAACATCATATAATCTCTACTTTGTGCAGCTGGAATAAATAGAACAGAACCTATAGCCATAACTAATAAACCAAGACTCATTCCTTTTGCAAAGCCTGTCTTTTTTAATATCCAAGAAGAAGGGATTGACATTACAAAATAAGAAATATAGAATGCAAAAGTTACCCAATAAGCTTGAGAGTCTGGAAGTTCACAAGCTGTTTTTAAGAATGGAATTAATAAACTATTCAACCATGTTACAAAACCGAACACAAAATACAATAAGCCAATGATTGAAAGGCTGAACATGTAATTATTTTTTTTCATATCAATTAAATTTAAACGTGCAAAGATAATAATTAAAAAGGATATCCAATACCAAATTGTAATTGTAAATCTTGCAATTCAGTATCTTTTATTACCCATCTTTCTTCTATTGGTTTAGAAGGATCATGTAATTTCATGGCTAAATCCAAACGAATAATAAGAAATTGAATATTTAATCTTAATCCTAATCCTCCACCAATTGCGAACTCTTTATAAAAATCATTAAATTCAAATTTACCACCTTCAAATCCTTTTTGCTCATTTATAGTCCAAATATTACCTATATCAATAAATGTTGCTCCTTCAAAAATTCCACTAATAGGAAATCTATACTCTAAATTTCCACCGATAGCAATATCACCAGCGCGATCAAATCTTAATTCTGATTGAGTAGAAGAGCTACTTCCAGGGCCTAATTCTCTTAGTTGCCAAGCTCTATTGTTATTTGCTCCACCAGCAAAAAAGCTTTTTTCATAAGGAAGACTATTTGCATTTCCGTAATAATATCCATAACCTGAGAAAAATCTTGCCACAAGACTACTTTTTTTGTTTAGATAGAAATATCTTATAAAATCAAAATCTGCTCTTACATATTGTGAGTAAGGAATATTTAAGATTTCGTATTCTCCATTAGCGTTTTTAGTCTGATTAAAAACATTACTCAATAGGTATAAAAGATTACCTGCTGCTTCTATGTTTGTTCTTATATAATTGAAGTCTTTTCTTTTATCAATATCTTGTCCGTTATAAGTAAAACCAAATCTTGTATCCATAACCATGTGATCAGTCATTTGATACTGGATTCGTTTATCTAATGTTTGAATAAAGTTGTTGTATGTTTCATCAGTTATTTCTAAATCAACATAGTTTATCTCCAGCGGAATAAAAGAAAATAAATTATGATTGTTTGTACGCCAAGAGTATTCGTAATTTACGGTTGAAATATTTCTGTCAAAATAAGTTCTTTTTTGAATATTATACGCTATTCTTAAAGACGTGTGTGGTCTAAAATTCATGGAATAAAAGTTAGTGCTGAAAGGAGCTAAGAAACGAGGTAATTCAATACCCATATCGACACCAAACTCAAAAGCATTAAAGAAATTCCATTTGTTAGATTCTTGTTGTGAAAAAATATCGCTACGAACTTCCGCAGCTAATTTTATATTTGTTGAGAAAATTTCTGCCCCTTTAAAAAGATTATTATGAGAAAAACCAAAGTTAATTTCAGAACCAAGAGTAGATGTGTTTTGTATGTTCATACTATTACTTGCATTTGAGAAATTAAACTCAAATGAGCTTGTTAAGTTTACAGGTTTAGCCATAGAAAGTTTTATTAAGCAATCTAAGGATAATGTATCTGCTTTAGGATTTGTGTTAGTTGGAAAAAAAGAAATATCTATGTACTTGAAATTTTGTAATTGAGATAAAGCAGAGAAAGTGTTTTTTGAAAGAAATGGTGAAAAAAGATTGTTCTTTTGTATTAATATACTTCTTACAATAGGTTTATCCTTAATAGATTGATGATTACTTCTTATAAAGTAAAGACTACTACTTTTGGATTTTTTTGTTTGTTTATGAAAAACTAATGAAGTGTCAATAGGAGGAGTGTAAAGAGATGAAGTAGAAGGATAATAGTCAGGATAAACAAATACATTATTTATTTTGTATGGTTTATGTGTTGTCTCAATTATGCTATCGTTTTCTTGATAAAAAGGGGATGTTATAACCAATTCTATATTTAAAGAGTTTGATTTGAGATTTGTATCAATAGCAAATTCTATATAGTTTTCACTAAAAGCAAAGTACCCTTTTTCTCTTAGATTGTTATATATATCTGTTCTAACTCTTTTTAATATATCTTCATCATAATAATCGCCTTTTTTTATTTGTTCAAGACTTTTGATGTTATGAATTTCCTCTTTTATTAAACTATCTTTTGAATAAATTGAAAAGTTATTAATCTTATAGCGTTCAGGAATATTTACTAAATAGATTACATTACGTCTTGTTTTGTATGTTGTCCAAGGTGCATACCATCTGCGTACTAATCCTAAACTATCTTTGAGCATTGCATTAAAAACACCTTTGGATTGAAGGTATATTCTCATATCTTCAATGGAGTTCTTTGTGAGTTTTTTGTTGATTTCCACAGGCTTAGAACCTAATGTTCTAAATAATCCTCTTGATAAAAAATTTATAGAATCTTTATCTCCTGTCTCTGAAAGAGAATAAAAATACATGCCCCATTTAACTCCAAGAAATCTACTATTAGGATCTTGCTTGATTAAGTTTTTTAAGTCTGATTTTTCTATTAAATCACTATTACAAATTAGTTTGTTATTAGATAAAAGATATGAATCTTCTTTTATGAACTTAGAAGGTGCACAAGAGTAGGCAATAGATACGAGTAGTAAAAGGTATATATATTTTTTAAGTTTCATACTAATTGGATTTTAAGTGACTTATTATTTTTTCACAAGCGCCTGTTTTATCCTCTACATATTTTTTAGCTGAGTTACAAGCTCTATTGTAAATTTCATTATCTATTAGAAGTGTGCTTAGGATATTTTTTAACTCATTTGCATCACATATACTATAAGCTGCTTTTAAATTTATTAAATCAACAGCTTCTTGAAATTTATGATAATTTGTTCCAAAACAAATTGGCTTACCAAATGTTGCAGCTTCCAATGTATTATGAATTCCAACTCCAAATCCACCACCAATATAAGCTATGTCGCAATATTGATATAGATTAGATAAAATTCCTATACAATTTATGATTAATACATTAGATTGTTTTGTGTTTTGAGATAATTCTGAATATAAAATAGAATTAGGGAATAATTCTTGTATTTCATTGATATGAGATTGAGCAATCACATGAGGAGCTATTATTAATTTTATATTCATTCCTTTTGTTGCTTGGGCAATAATTTTTTCATCAGGTAACCAAGAACTACCTGCTAAAATTATTTTTTCCTCTCCATTACAAAATTCTTCAATGTCAGGGAAACGTTTTGCATTATTGGCAATGGTCATTACTCTATCAAATCTTGTATCTCCACTTATTGTTACATTTGAATAACCAATAGTGTTCAACAAGCTTTCAGTTTCTTTATTTTGTACAAAGAAATGCTCAAAATGTTTTAATTGTTTGCTAAACCATTTTCCGTACCAAGTGAAGAAATATTGGTTATTCCTTAGAATCAAAGAAACTTGAAATAACCTTCTTCTCTTTAAGGCAGAGATATAATTATACCAAAACTCATACTTCACAAAGAAAACTAAATCAGGATTAACTAAATCTACAAATTTTTTTGCATTTCTTTTTGTGTCATTAGGAAGATAAACAACCCAATCGGCTAAAGGTGTATTTTTTATTTGTTCATAGCCAGATGGTGAATAGAATGATAATAATATTTTATAGTTTTGGAATTGTTTTTTTACTTCTTCAATTAAAGGACGTCCTTGTTCAAATTCTCCAAGTGAAGCACAATGAAACCAAGCTATATTTTCATTAGGATTAATATTAGATAACTTCGCAAAACACTCCCTTTCACCTTTTAACATTGTCCTTATTTTTTTGTTAAAAGGTGCAATTAAGTTAAGAATTATAATATAAATATAGATGAATAGATTATATAAAAAGTTCATTTTCAATAATTAGTAGTAAATTTTATCGGAATCCCTACCATAAAAAGGGAACATCCATCCAAATTTTAAAGTAAACATCCCATCGTGATAAAGATTGTTGTCACCTCTTCTCAAATCAAATTGATAATTTCTTGTCATTTTAGTAAACGCATTATCAATTTGCACACCTAAATAGAAGTTTACAAAGTTTTTCTTACTCATTTGGATGTATCCTAAAAATACAGAAGCCATAGCGCCTCTCATTTGTCTATCATAACCATAAGCATAGACACTATCTATTTGAGGAGCTTGTGTAAGGGTTGGTTGATAAATTATTTGATGTTGAATAAATCCTAAACCAGCAGTTAGCATTAATCCAGAATTAGGGTTAGAAAACCAAAGAGGTATTACTTTTCCTCCAAAGATAGAAAGGCTTAGATTTCTATTATAAGCAACTACCCCAGCATTAGTACCATCTTTCCCTATAACAAAAGGGTCTGATGTGTTTACTAGCATATCTGCTAAAATATCATTTTTGATCTTTACATTGTCTGAACCAAATTGAAAACCGAATTCACAATAGTAAATCCAATTTTTTTCAGTCTTCCAACCTAAATTTACATTTGTATTTAAGAAAGAATAATATCTGTTTCCCATTTCTCCATAAGGAAAGGTCCACCCTGCAGACGCTGTGAAAAAAGGAGTACTTATTGCAGTATCTTGTCCTATTATTTCCTCTCTTCTTTCTTGTGCATTAATCAAAGTACAGAAAGATATACTTAATAAAAATGTTATAATAGTAAGTTTTTTCATCATTATTTTAAATTTATTGTTTTATGAAAATGATTCTTTGTTTTATTTTTTTTGTTTCAAGAATAAAAATATTAATTCTTGATTTCAATTTACTAATATCAAGAGTCGTTATACCTTTTTCAAGATTACCAGATAAGAATGAACGACCTTCTGTGTCTAATATTGTATAACTAGCAGGTTCATTTGAATTTACATATAGTTTATCAAAACATGGGTTAGGATAAACAAAAAAATCTTGTTTGAAATCATTACTAATACCTTCAATAGATGTTGAAGTAGGGGATAGATTTATAGTTTTGAATAAAGTAGTAGAATTATCTTCTATTGTGATGTTTATTATAGTGTCGTTGTAACCTTCGGCTTCAATTTTAATATCATAATTACCCGTTAACAAAGGTCTAAAGAAATAACCATCTACATTTGAAGATACAAAAGAGTTTTCATCATCTAAACCTAAAACTTTAATTTTTGCAGAAGTTATTATTTGATTATTTGTGTTATCTCTTATTATGCCTTCAATACCATTTAAAGTGTTTTTTATATAATTAAGGAGAGGAAATTTTAAATAGTTCCAATACGATGGCAATAAGTTAGAAGATGGCTTTTTTTCAGTGCTTATCTCCAATGTTAAGTCTCTTGTTCCAGAGTAATAGTTGAGCCAATCTTGGTAAGAACCATAAATAGGATACCAATCTGCACCATGAATAACACCACTGCTACATACGTCTGTAAAATAGCTGTTCCCCGCAATATTTCTCGTTTGACTGACAAATTGCTGACAGTTATTAATAAACCAATTCTTATCTGGGTGTTGCCTTTGAAACGATTGCCAAGAATCCCATGGATAATTACAAACCTCAGCTCCAGTATGAATATTTACTGATAAATCAAAATTTTCTTCTTGCGAGTATTGCATCAAATTTAATGTCTCTATTTGATGTTCTTCTCCGTCTGGATTTGAACCTAACAAAGGATTAGGAAAGTTTCTGTTTAAATCAATATAATTGGCATTGTAACGAGTGGAATTATTAATATTGTTATTTCCTCCCGCATACATTCCGTCAGGATTAAGTAAAGGAGAAATATAAATTTGAACATTAGATATTATGCTTTCTACAAGAGTGTCTGTTTGGAAATTATTAAGTAGATAATCAGCTAAACGTAACAACATAACACAGCCTAGAGGCTCATCACCATGAATTGTTGATGCGTAAAAGAATTTAGGATTGTGAGAATTTTCTCCATTATGTATTTTTAGGGCTAGAAGCAATTTATTATTCTTGCTAAAACCGATAGTGTCTAAACTGCATATTTCAGGGAATTCTTCTACAAAAGAATGCATTAAGTCTACATAAACTTGATAGGATGGGTAACAATTCCATTCTTTCATTTGCTCTACAGAGATTGCAACTTGTAAAGCTTTTTCGGTTTCTGTACTTTCAAATAATCTGTAATCAAGACCTAATGTGAGGAAATTATGAAATTCTTTATTGTTTACATAAACTAAGTATTCATTATTTATTTTACGATCTATACTTGTAAAACTTGATAATTTATTTACATTTTTATCATCAATTTTTACTAATATCTTAGCCTCTCCATAGAGGTTTAATATGTTGCTTACTTTGTTATATTCTTGACAATAACAAGCAAGAGTAAAACACAAGCATAAAACAATAATAATACACTTCCTCATATTTTGCAAAGATAAAGAAAAAAATATAAAAACAAGGAAAAAGAGTCGTTGAACACTAAAATTCAACGACTCTTTTTCCTCTTATGTTAATTTTATTGTTGTTTAGATTTCAATTTATTAACCAATGCGATTAAATATCCTAATGCTATGAATGCTCCAGGAGCAAGAACGAATATTAAGATTCCGTCAGCATCTCCTATAAATTTCATTCCGAAAATAGAGCCTGAACCTAATACCTCTCTAACTATACCTAAGATTGTTAAACCGAGAGTGAATCCAAGTCCCATTCCGATTCCGTCAAACATAGAGTTTACAACGTTGTTCTTGCTTGCAAAGGCTTCTGCACGTCCTAAAATCAAACAGTTTACAACAATCAACGGAATAAACAATCCTAAACTTTCGTAAAGTGAAGGTAAATATGCTTGCATACATAGTTGCAATACTGTTACGAAAGAGGCAATAATTACAATGAAAGCAGGGATTCTCACTTTGTCTGGAACAAGATTCTTTAATAATGAAATCGCAATATTACTCAATATTAAAACGAATGTTGTGCATAATCCCATACCCATACCGTTTATTGCAGAGGTTGTAGTTCCTAATGTAGGACACATACCCAATAATAAACAAAAAACAGGGTTTTCTTTTATGATACCATTTATTATAATCTTAAACTTATTCATAGTCTTATTTGTTTTGTTGTTTTTGATATTCCATAAATACATTGTAAGCAGTTTTTACAGAAGCTAAAAATGCTCTTGAAGTAATGGTTGATGCTGTGATTGCATCTATTTCTCCTCCGTCTTTGCTTACTTTGAAACTTTCTTCTGATGGATTCTTACCTCTTATGTCTTGTTTGTTTCTTGCAGTCTTAAACCAAGAAGTTGCTTTTTCTCCTAATCCTGGTGTTTCGCTCATTGATAATATTGCATAGTTTACAATCTTACCCTCAGCATCAAATCCAACCATAGATTTTATTTGTCCACCATATCCGTTGTTATCAAAAGTTTCCACAGCCACTGCAATAAGCTTATCGTTCTCAAAAGCAGGATATATAGTGAACTTTTCTGAATAAGAATCTATTGAAATCTCTACAGGATTTCCTATTTTCATATTGGCATTTGTAGGTAATACTTCTTTGATAGCATTAGTTTTCTTTTCTTCTGCAGCTTTTTCAATTGGGCTTTTCGTCAATACATAAACACTTCCAAGAATTGCAGAAGCTCCAAAAGAGATAATGGCTAAGGACATTACCATATTTTTTAATGAAGAATTTAATTTTGCCATAATTCTATAGTTTTTATTATTAATAACCAAATCTCTTTGGTTTACACATCTTGTTAATTAAAGGAGTAAGTGCATTCATAATCAATATTGCGAAAGAAACTCCCTCAGGCATTGGTCCGAAACAACGGAATATGATTGTAAGTAAACCACAACCAACACCAAATATTATTTGTCCTGTTTTTGTAATTGGACTTGTAGCCATATCGGTCGCCATAAAGATAGCACCAAGCATAAGTCCACCAGCAAGAATGTGAGTTGTAGGATCAACAGTGATTCCTGCCAAATAAAGAATGCCAGCAAATAGCCAAGATGAAGCAATGAAAGAAATAGGAATATGCCATGTGATAACTTTTCTCAAAAGCATAAATAAACCTCCAAGAATGATAGCAATCGCTGAAACTTCTCCGAAACTTCCACCAGTTGCTCCAATAAGAGTATCCATCAACTCAGGGGTTTGTCCATTTTTTATTAAAGACAAAGGAGTAGGTCCTGTTAAAGCATCTACTGTTTTTGCAGTTGGCCATTCAGACATTGCAACATTTGTTGGGAAAGAAAGGAATAAGAAAACTCTACCTACTAATGCAGGATTAAAAGGATTCTTTCCTAATCCTCCAAAGGTCATCTTACCAATGCCTATTGCAACTAATGCTCCTATTATAACAATATAGAAAGGAATATTTGAAGGCAAATTAAAAGCCAAAAGCATACCAGTGATTACGGCTGAACCATCTGAAATTGTTTGCTCACCTTTTAATAGGAATTTTTGAATTAACCATTCAAATAATATACAAGCAGCAACAGATACTGCGGTTACTGCTAATACTCTAAATCCGAAAAAATACACTCCAACTAATAAAGCTGGGATTAGTGCAATAACTACGCTCCACATAATACTTTGTGTGGTATCTTTGCTTTGAACGTGTGGAGATCCTGAAACTTTAAGTAATGCCATCTTTTATATTTTTGTTATTTTGTTAGTTTTGAAATTCAATACTCTCTATTATATTGATAAAGACTTCTTTGTCTAATTCGTAATTCTCATCATCTTGTGCCATTGCAAGGAAAATAAAAATTTGATCTTCTATCTTTAAAAAAGAAAAAATACTATTTACTTTCACATCATTCAAAAGATAAGTAACCTCATACATACACTCATCTTGCTCTTGATTGTGCTCAATTATAGCAAAGTCTGAGTATAAATCCTTCATATCTTCTAAATTGATAGCTTTGACAAATTCCTCTAAACTGCCATCTTCCCACAGTGCACTACTTATTTGAAGATGAGTATGTATTAAAGAATTTTGATTGTTTTTATATATAGTTATCGTTCCATTCTCTTGGTCCTCTTCCAACTCCCAACCATTAGGATATTGTACAGAATAGCCATTGTCAAGATTGTGATAAATTGCATTTTCTTGACAGAAAAGACCACTACAAATAAAACATATAACAAATAAGACAAACAATCTCTTTATCATATCTTGATTTATTTTTTGCTTCTTGCTCTACGAAGTGCTCCTATCTTACTCTTAGCAACTCTTATAATATCAAGCAATGGTTGTCCTGCAGGGCAAGTGAATAAACAACTACCACATTCTATGCAGTCCATAGCACATTCCTTTTCTGCCTCTTCCCATCTTTCTTGTTTTGCAAGCAATGAAATTTGAATAGGCTCCAATCCCATCGGACAAGCAGAAACACACTTTCCACAACGCAAACAATTTGTTGTTTTCTTTCTGCTTGCTTCAGCCTCTGTCATAACAAGAATACTTGAAGTAGTCTTTGTTGTAGGAGCAGATAAATCCATCATAGCTTTACCCATCATAGGACCACCATTTATTACTTTTCCTGTATTTTCTGGCAATCCTCCACAATAATCTATTATGGATTGGATAGAAGTACCAACTCTAACTAAAAGGTTGCGATTGTTTTCAACAGCTTTGCCTGTAAAGGTCAAAATATTGTCTATCAAAGGACGATTTTTTTGAACCGCTTGATAAATAGCAAAAGCAGTACCAACATTATTTACAACACAACCAACCTCTATTGGAAGTTTACCACTTGGGACCTCTCTTTTAGTTAAAGCATATATAAGTTGTTTTTCAGCACCTTGTGGATATTTAGTCTTTAAAGCAACAACCTCTGTTCCTGGGTACTTATTTATAATAGTTTTCAAAGCATTGATAGCCTTTGGCTTGTTTGTCTCGATTCCTATCTTTGCTTTGTTTATATTCAAAGCCTTTTTCATGATTTCGACTCCTATCAGAACTTCCTCTGTGTGTTCTAATAACAATCTATTATCAGAAGTCAAATAAGGTTCACATTCTGCCGCATTTATAATCACATAATCTACATGCTTATCCTCAGGAACCATATATTTAACATGAGTAGGGAAAGCAGCTCCTCCTAAACCAACTATTCCTCTATCTTTAATTCTTTCTATTATTTCTTGAGAAGAAAGTTTAATATCTTGAACTATATCTTCTGATGTGTCAATATCTTCACACCACTCGTCTTCTTCTACATCTATATAGAAAGCAGGTTTTTTATATCCGTTAAAATCTGTTGCTACATCTATCTTTGTAATCACACCTGTATAAGGAGAGTGAGTGTTAGCACAGATAAAAGCTTCTGCTTTGGCTAATAATTGACCTGTTTTTACTCTATCTCCTTTTTGTACAACAGGAGTAGAAGGCGCCCCTAAATGCTGACTAACAAAAACAACAGCCTTTTGTTGTAATGGAAATAATTCAATAGCGTTTTCTGATGCTAATTTATTTTCTTGTGGGTGAACTCCACCTAATCGAAATGTATTCATAATCTTTCTACTGGCTAATTAGAGGTTTTCTTCTTTCTTAATAGGGAAATTAACTGCATGAATTGCACCTGTTGGACATTCTGCAACACATTTCCTACATAGTTTACACTTGTTAAAATCTATGTATGCTACATTATTGTTTATGCTAATTGCTTCAAAAGGACAAGCCTTTGCACATTTACCACAACCAATACATGCTGCTTCACAATTCTTCTTTGCAGCAGCTCCTTTTTCTTGATTTATGCAACTAACAAAAACTCTACGAGAATTTTTACCTTTGTTTCTTAATTCAATCACAGAACGTGGACAAGTCTTCACGCAAGCTCCACAAGCTACACATTTTTCTTCATCTACCTCAGGTAATTTAGTTTCTGGATTGATATGTATTGCATCAAAACTACATGCCTTAACACAATTTCCAAGTCCTAAACAGCCATTAGCACAGCCTCCTTCGCTTGAAAAAGTCATGTGAGCGAAAAGGCAGTTGTCAAAACCTTCAAAATTTGCCTTTGCTTGAGTGTTACATTTTCCACCATTACATCTTACAACGGCAATCTTAGGTTCAGAAGCTTCTACTGAGAGATTCATAACTTCTGCTATTTCGTTCATAGTGCTTGCTCCACCAACAGGACAAAATTTATTTTCTAAACTTTCATTTTTTACTATTGCTTCTGCTAGTGCTCTACAACCAGCATATCCACATCCACCACAGTTAGCACCAGGCAATTTTTCACAAACAGTATCTATACGAGGGTCTTCGTAAACTTTAAATTTTTGGGCAACAAAGTATAGTATTATAGCAGCAACTGCCCCTATGATGCTCAAAGCTAAAATCGCATAAATAATTGAACTCATAATATCTTTTTGTTAGTAAATAATAATTTTTCAATCTACAAAGTTACATTTTTTTATTTAATCTGCAATTTATTTACAGGAAAAATGTTTTATAAAGTTTTGGAGCTATTATTTCTTATTTGATAACTAGAAAGTTAAGATTTTATTTAAGTTTTAAAAATATTCCAAAACTCTTTCTATGATTGCTTAATTTGTCTTTTGAAAAACATTCTATATTATTTTAAAAAAATAATAACTCTCAATAATATAATAAAATTTATCAAGAGTTATTTAGAGGGTTTAGTATAAAAAAACAATCCGTTACCCAAAAAAGTAACGGATTGTTTGTAATTTTTATAGTTCTTGATTATAGAACGTGTACAGCTTCTAGTATATCCTTTCCTTTAGCAACTGCATCAAGGTTTACAGGAATTAACTTATGGTGTCTTTCAGGAAGAGAGTGTTTTAAACCTTCTTCAATGAATTGTTCTGTAACTACAGGTTTTATTTTCAAGAAACCACCAAGAACCATCATATTGAATACTTTTGCCATTCCCATTTCAACACTTTTTTCTGTTGCAGGAATTTTGTATATATTGATGTCTGTTCTTGTAGGAGGATTGATAATTCCGTTTGGATCATAGATTAATAAACCTCCTGGCTTAACTGAATTTTCAAATTTATCTAATGATTGTTGGTTAAGTATGATTGCTGTATCAAATTGGCTGATAATAGGAGAAGATATTCTGTCATCAGATATGATAACAGATACGTTTGCAGTACCTCCACGCATTTCAGGGCCATATGATGGCATCCAACTTACTTCTTTTCCTTGCATTGCTCCTGAGTAAGCAAGTATTTTACCCATAGATAAAACTCCTTGTCCTCCGAAACCTGCTATGATTATTTCTTCTGTCATTGTTATACGTTTTTTATGGGTTATTTTACAGATTTCAACTCTCTGATTACTTTACTATCTTCAGGGTTGTACTCTCTTACTATTTGACCTTCTAATTTTATGTCTCCCAAAACATATTTAGGGAACATATTTTGACGCATCCATTCGTTAGCTTGAACAGGAGTCATCTTCCAACCAGAGTTACATGTAGAAACAAATTCTATGAATTGTGTTCCTTTTTTAGCAGCTTGGTTTTCGAAAGCTTTTCTAACAGCAGCTTTTGCTTTTCTAACATCAGCAGGAGTAGATGCACTTTGACGAGTTACATAATATGTCCCTGGAAGTTGAGCAACTAATTCAGTGATTTGTAATGGCCATCCGTTTAAATCAACTCTACGTCCATAAGGAGTAGTAGCAGAAGGCATACCTACCAATGTTGTAGGAGCCATTTGACCACCTGTCATACCATATATTGCATTGTTAACAAAGAATATTATGATATTTTCTCCACGGTTACAAGCGTGAATAGTTTCAGCTGTTCCTATAGCAGCTAAGTCACCGTCACCTTGATAAGTAAAAGTGTGGTGATCTGGGTGTAATCTTTGAATAGCAGAAGCAAGAGCAGGAGCTCTACCGTGAGCTGCTTCAACAAAGTCTACATTAAAATAATTGTATGCTAATACAGAACATCCAACAGGAGCAATACCTATTGCTTTATCTTGAATGCCCATTTCTTCTATAACTTCTGCAATTATTCTGTGGATTGTTCCGTGAGGACAACCTGGACAATAGTGCATAATTACATCAGTAAGAACATCTGTTTTTTTGTAAACAAGATTTTCTGGTTTTACTATTTCTTCGTTAAACATAATCTTAGCCCTTAATTAATTTGTTTTCCAATGCTTCTACTACTTCTTGAGGTGTAGGAATTATACCACCATAACGTCCAAAGTATTCAACAGGACATTTAAATTCAGAAGCAAGTTTTACATCATACACCATTTGACCTGCTGACATTTCAACAGTAAGTATACCTTTTACTCTTTGTGCCAATGCTTTGATTGGTTGTGTTGGGAATGGGAATAATGTAATAGGTCTTAATAAACCAACTTTTATACCTTTATCTCTTGCAATTTGAACTGCTTTGTGTGCAATACGAGCACAAGAACCATAAGCTACAAAAACATAATCTGCATCTTCACACATTATTTCTTCGTACAAAGTATCGTTCTTTTCCATTTCACGATATTTAGCTTGGAAACGATGGTTATGTTTTTCTTGTTTTGCTGAATCAAGTTCCAAAGAAGTAACTATATTGTGATCTCTTGAAGCAGGTTTTCCAAAAGCTGCCCAAGGTGCGTTCTTTGCAATTTCTTCGTCTGTCCAACGAGGAACATAATCTCCTACATAAACTTTTTCCATCACTTGTCCAATAGCACCATCAGAAAGAATCATAACTGGATTTCTATATTTGAATGCTATATCCCAAGCTTTGAAAACAAAGTCGTACATTTCTTGAACACTTGCTGGTGCAAGAGTATATAATTGGTAGTCTCCGTGACCACCACCTTTTACTGTTTGGAAATAATCTGCTTGTGAAGGTTGAATTGTTCCTAATCCTGGACCACCTCTCATCACGTTAACTAACAAACATGGTAATTCTGCTCCTGCAAGGTAAGTAACACCTTCTTGCATCAAAGACATTCCTGGAGAAGAAGATGATGTCATAACTTTTTTACCTGTTGCTGCACCACCATATACCATATTGATTGAGGCAACTTCACTTTCTGCTTGTAAAACGACCATTCCTGTCTTTTCCCATGGCATTTCAGCCATTAGGTGTTCCATAACCTCAGATTGTGGAGTGATAGGATATCCGAAATAGCCGTCACAACCGGAGCGAATTGCGGCTTCCGCAATTGCTTCGTTACCTTTCATTAATTTTAACTCTTTTGCCATTTCTTATAAAGTTTTTTTATTTATAACTTTGCTTTGTAAACTGTTATAACACCATCAGGACATACCATGCCACAAGATGCACATCCTATGCAATCTCCGTTTACCATTTCGGCATAATTATAACCCTTTACATTTACATTCTTTGATAGAGCGATAACTTGTTTTGGACATACAGAAACACATACTCCGCAGCCTTTACAACGCTCAACATCAACTACAATTGCTCCTTTTATTGCCATTGCTATTATGTTTTTAATGATTAAAATAATTATTATTTCAGTCTCCAAAATTATAACTTTATTTCCAATTAGCAAAACGATTTGAAATTAATTTGTTTTTAATGTATAAAATGAACAGCTTTTTTGATGAATTGTTTTTGTTGAAAATTTAACAAAGCTAATTTGTCAGATTACTTAATCTATATTAAAAATGTGTGAATTTCTTTCTTGAAAAGAATTAATTAAATTCAAGATTTATGTTTTTTACTTCAGGAATCATTATCGCTAAATTCAAGAATTATTTTACCAAAAACACTTTTTTTATTTTTTAATTTGAAAGTCTAAAATATTTTTGTAGTTTTGCAATTTGTTGAAAATTAAAAATATTATTATTACTTAATACAATACAGCAATGGCAAAAGAAAAGAAATTTTTGACTTGCGATGGTAATCAGGCTTGTGCTCACGTTGCATATATGTTCAGCGAAGTAGCAGCAATTTACCCTATTACACCATCATCACCAATGGCAGAATATGTTGATGAATGGTCAGCAAATGGTCGCAAAAACATTTTTGGAGAAACAGTAAAATTAGTTGAAATGCAATCAGAAGCAGGAGCTGCTGGTGCATTACACGGTTCTTTACAAGCAGGTGCTTTATCTACAACATTCACTGCATCACAAGGATTGTTGTTGATGATACCTAATATGTATAAAATAGCGGGAGAATTACTTCCTGGCGTATTACACGTAACAGCAAGAACAATTGCTGCTCACGCTCTTTCAATTTTCGGAGATCACTCTGACGTTTACGCTTGCCGTCAAACAGGTTTTGCAATGCTTTCTTCTGCTTCTGTACAAGAAGCTATGGATTTAGCAGGAGTTGCTCACCTTTCAGCAATCAAAGGAAGAGTTCCATTTATGCACTATTTTGATGGATTCCGTACATCTCACGAAATTCAAAAAATAGAAGCCTTAGAAACAGAAGATATGGCTGCTTTGGTTGATCAAGAAGCATTGAGAAATTACAGAGAAAATGCCTTGAATCCAGAACACCCTGTTACAAGAGGTACAGCTCAAAACCCAGACGTATTCTTCCAAGCAAGAGAAGCATGTAATCCATACTATGAAGCATTACCTGAAATAGTAGCAGATTATATGGAAAAAATCTCTAAATTAACAGGAAGAGATTACAAACCATTCAACTACTATGGACCAGCAGATGCTGAAAACGTAATAGTAGCAATGGGTAGCGTTTCAGATACAATAAAAGAAGTTATAGATTACCTTGCTAAGAAAGGTGAAAAATTAGGATTGGTAACAGTACACTTATATCGTCCATTCTCTAAAAAATACTTCTTTGAAGCATTACCAAAAACTGCAAAAAGAATTTGTGTGTTAGATCGTACAAAAGAAGCAGGTGCTAACGGAGATCCATTATACTTAGACGTTGTTGAAGCATTTGCATCTTGCTCTTGCACAGAAAAACCAATGGTTATTGGAGGTAGATATGGATTGTCTTCAAAAGATACAACACCAGCACAAATCCTTTCAGTAGTAGAAAACCTTAAATCAGCTAACCCAATGAACCAATTCACAGTTGGTATAGTTGATGACGTTACAAATCGTTCTTTACCAATGTTACCAGAAGTTTCAATGGCAACAGAAGGAACATTTGAAGCTAAATTCTACGGATTAGGAGCAGATGGTACAGTAGGAGCAAACAAAAACTCTATCAAAATCATCGGAGACAACACAAACAAATATTGTCAAGCATATTTCTCATACGATAGTAAGAAATCAGGAGGATTTACTTGCTCTCACCTTCGTTTCGGAGACAATGTAATTCGTTCACCTTACTTAGTAACAACACCAGACTTTGTTGCTTGCCACGTGTTCAACTACATGAATATGTATGAAGTATTAAAAGGAATCAAACCAAACGGAACATTCTTATTAAACTCAATGTTCTCAGCAGAAGAAACTGTTGAAAGATTAAGCAGCAAGGTTAAAAAAGAATTAGCAGAAAAGAATATCAACTTCTACATAATCAACGCAACAAAGATTGCAGAAGAAATAGGATTAGGAAACAGAACTAACACAATTCTTCAATCAGCATTCTTCAAGATTGCAGAAGTAATACCTTACGAAGTTGCAGTTACTGCAATGAAGAAAGCAATCGACAAATCATACGGCAAGAAAGGTGAAAACATCGTTAAGATGAACTACGCTGCTGTTGATAAAGGAGGAGAAGTTATAAAGATAGAAGTTAAGAAAGAATGGGCTGATGCTTGCACATGCGGTTGCAACTGTGGAGAAGCAGCAGACAGACCAGAATTCATAAAGAACGTAGTAGATGTAATCAACGCACAAGAAGGAGACACATTACCTGTAAGTACATTTGTGGGAAGAGAAAACGGAACATTCCCATGTGGTACATCACAATACGAAAAGAGAGGAATCGCAGCACACGTTCCAGCATGGAATCCAGAAAACTGTATCCAATGTAACAAGTGTTCATTAGTATGTCCTCACGCAGCAATTCGTCCATTCGTATTCACAGCAGACGAACTTGCAAAAACAGGAAATCCTGAAACTATAAAAGCAATAGGAAAAGAATTTGAAGGAATGCAATTCCGTATGCAAGTTTCTCCGCTTGACTGTACAGGTTGTGGAAACTGTGTTGATGTATGTCCAGCTAAGACAAAAGCTCTTACAATGGAACCATTACACACACAAATGGAAGAAGCAAAAACTTGGGACGTTGTAAGCAAAAACGTAACATACAAATCTAACCTAGTAGAAGTAGGAAAGAGCATAAAGAATTCTCAATTTGCACAACCATTATTTGAGTTCTCAGGAGCATGTGCAGGTTGTGGTGAAACTCCTTACATCAAATTGATAACTCAATTGTTCGGAGAAAGAATGATGGTGGCAAACGCAACAGGTTGTTCTTCAATCTACGGAGGTTCTTGCCCATCTATGCCTTACACAACTAACGCAGAAGGAAAAGGACCAGCTTGGGCTAACTCATTATTTGAAGATAACGCAGAATTTGGTTTAGGTATGGCTACTGCAACTCGTAAAATGAGAGACAGAGTAGAAGACCTAATGAGAAAAGGCTTAGCATGCGATTGCTGTACAGCAGACCAAAAAGCATTATTCCAACTTTGGATAGACAATAGAGAAAACGCAGAAATCACACAAAAAGTTTACAACTCACTTGTTCCAACATTAGGACAATGCGGTTGCGATATATGCAAAGACTTAGAAGCAAACAAACAATTCATTGTTAAGAAATCACAATGGATATTTGGTGGCGACGGTTGGGGATATGACATCGGATACGGTGGACTTGACCACGTTATCGCATCAGGCGAAGATGTAAACATCTTAGTAGTAGATACAGAAGTTTACTCTAACACAGGAGGACAAGCATCAAAAGCAACACCTGTAGGAGCTATAGCTAAATTTGCAGCATCAGGAAAGAGAATTCGTAAGAAAGACCTTGGTATGATAGCAACAACATACGGATACGTTTATGTTGCACAAGTATCAATCGGAGCAGACCCTGCACAATACTTAAAAGTATTAAAAGAAGCCGAAGCTTACAATGGACCATCTCTAATCATAGCATACGCACCTTGTATCAACCACGGAATCAAGATAGGTATGGGAAAAACACAAGAAGAAGGAAAACGCGCAGTTGAATGCGGATACTGGCACTTGTGGAGATACAATCCAGAACTTGCAGCAGAAGGAAAGAATCCATTTACATTAGATTCAAAAGAACCAGATTGGAGTAAATTCCAAGCATTCATCGATGGTGAAGTACGTTACAACTCATTGAAGAAAGCATTCCCAGAAGAAGCAGCACAATTATTTGCAGCCTCAGAAGAAAATGCAAAATGGCGTTACGAATCTTACAAGAGAATGGCAACAATGGATTGGAATAAATAATCCAATTAAAGATTCATAAAAAACAAAAGGGAAATCCTCAAAGGATTTCCCTTTTCTTATTTCTTTTTATTAAAAAAAAGAGTTTTTTTTGGGGGGGGTAAAAAATACTTATCTTTGCACTCTAAAATAAATATTAAATATCATGAAAAAAACACTTGTTTTGATTGTAATGCAATTTGCATTGATAATCTCAGTTTCTTTGAAAGCACAAACACAATCTTACGAATATGTCCCTATTGTTAAAGAAGGTTTACAAATATGGACAATAGATAGAGAGTATGGTCAGTATAATGAGCAGTATAGTTATGAAAGATTAGCTTTAACAGAGCAAGATACAATCATAGATGGCAAGTCGTATAAGAAACTTTACTCTTTTACAGAGCGAGAGTTTAATATAGAAACAGCAACCTTTGTTTGTGGGATAAGAGAAAATGAAAACAAACAAGTTTTTGTAGCATCATATCATAATCAACAGGAGTTTTTACTATATGATTTTTCTTTAACAGAAGGAGATTCTATACTTGCAGAAAGTAATGGTGAATATGATCTCTATTTTAATGTAACAGATGTTGATACTATTGATTACAATGGAGTGGAGAGAAGAAAAATCACTTTGCAATTTTACAATTACGCTTGGGTTACTTGGATTGAGGGGATTGGAAACATAGAAGGATTGTTAATGGATTGGAGAAGTTACACTATGGCAATGGATCCTATGCCTAATGTACGTTTACGTTGTTATGAACACAACGAAGAATGTTTGTATTCCGACTTTTCTTTTAATGAATCTATATATGATTGCTATACACCTTTATACACAGGACTTGAAAACAATGAATTTGAAAGAGAAGTTTCTATTTACCCCAACCCAGCCAAAGATTATTTCTTCATAAATTCATCTGCCCCTATCAAACAATTGATTATTTGTAATCTTTTAGGACAAAAACTAAAAGAATACAACACCTCAGAAATAACATCTTCAATAGATATTATAGGATTGAATAAAGGAGTGTATGTTGTAAAGATTTATACAGATAAAGCAGTGTTTTCTCAAAAGATTATAGTGGAATAAATAATCCAACCAAAGAATCATAAAAACAAATAGGGAAATCCTCAAAGGGTTTCCCTATTTTTATTTCCACAAAACTTCTTCTCTGATTTCATCAAACTTTATTTCGTAGCTGTAAGTTCTAAAAGTTTTGAAATAAAGTCTTCGCATTCTCAAAATAGTCGGCTATTATACTTACTTAATCATTTACTTTGAATAAACATGATAGAAAGTTTCCACATGTTTAAGAAAATCTTGGAATTTTTGTTTGTATATTCCGGAGTTTGCCCATTGAGAATACACTGCAACTTCTGTTCCGTTATTTAAGATAATAGAATCTTTTGTAAAAAAGCGACCTTCATCTTTTCTTTCTTTTACAAAGTCTATAGGGCGTATAATTCCACATTTGCGATTAATACTTAAATAAGAGGGAAATCGTTCTTCTAATTCTTCCAAAGTTATATTTGGATGCTCTGATATATATTGTTTAACTACAGCTAAAACAAATGGTCCAACTCCATAATAGTTAATTCCATCTAATGAAAAAACCTCTTTTGCATATTCTTTATTAGTGGTTTCAATTTCCGGCTTCTTTATTTTTTGCTCAGTGCGATATGATTGTTTTCTTTCTATTTTAATTGTTAGTTTTTCTAACTCGCATTCTAAAGCTTTTTCTTCAAATCCTTCTTTGAGGAACTTTTCTTTAATTAAGGTAACGATGTTTTTGTTAGCATCGCTACTAAAAAAGAATTCATTAAAACGCTCTTGTAAATTATTGCGAGCTATAATTTGATTATAGTATTCTTTGCAGGAGTCTTCTAAGGAAGTTATATCAAATTTTTCGTATGAAAGCATTTCACAAAATATACTTCCATTAACATCGCCTTCACGAAATTCTACCTTGAAAACACAGATAGGATTATCTAAATCATTAGGAGTGTCATAGTATAATTGGATATTTTCGCCTATGTATAAACCAATATTTAATTTTAATTGACGCATATAAGACATCAATTGAGATTCTTGTTTAATATTACAAGTATTGTTTGGGCGTTTAATTTCAATAGGTAAAACTGGAATGCCATTTTTATAAAGTACAATATCAGGTCTTATGGAATTGTTATTTCCGATTGGGATTGTTACTTGGGATTGCATGGTTTTATTAGAACTTCTCCAACCTAAAAATTTTAAACAATTTTCAATCTCTTGTTGATATTTAGTTTCTGTTGAATTACATTTTATATATGGTTGTAGTGTTGTAACTATTTCAATCCAATTTTCATTCATAACTGTATCTTACTTTGTTAATATAAACATTAAATGTTTTATTAATGCAAAGGTATTTATTTTATCTGAAATTAACGAAGATTTACATTATTTCCACAAAATCTCTTCTCTGATTTCATCAAACTTTATTTCATAGCCGAAAGAATTGAAAAGCCTTGTGATAAACTCTTGGTCTTTGGGAGTGATTGGCATTTTACCATTTCTTCGCTCGTAATAATAAGTCAATCCAAAGTGATTTTTCAATTCCCTTCGTATATTAGCAATATCCTTTGCCTTTACATCTTCAAAAGAATCCTTCATTCCGTAAGCAATCCTTGTCTTCTTGTTTTCCAAAAAGTATTTGCAGTTGCTCTCGTTAAACTTTGAAACATTAACCGAAAGCAACAAATCTCTATTTTCGCTATCGTGAATAGCAGCAAGTCGTCTTAAACATTTATTTCCAAGAGAACATCTTTCATTAAAACAAACTATGAAATTCTTAGGCTTGTTTTCAAAATTAATATCTACTTCCATATAATTACTTTTTCTCTTTTAACGAACTAATACGTTATTTTGTTACATTTTAACTTAATTAAAACACTATTTTAACTTGATTAAAATATTATTTTAATGGCTTTGTAATACTATTTTAACTTGATTAAAATAATCAAAATAAAGAATAGGAGTGTTTTTATCTTGCTTGCTTATAGTTTTGTATTAACTTTTGTTATATTTGCAAGGTGAATTAATTGAAATTTTTAGAGAAGCAAAGAGAGTAATAATTTATAAACCCTCAAAAATACAAAAAATATGGCGCAAATAGGTCATGGTTACGGAAGTGAATGGCAGTTGTTGAGGATGCTTGGTCATCATAGAGAGTATTTCTTCAAAGAGTTAAGAAGTCAAATAGGTTTGCCAGATAATGTAGAAATTCATTGGCTGGATTATCCATGGGATAACACAAAGATATCTGGAGACGGAGAATATATAAAACGAGATTTCTTTGAGAAAATACCAGAGATTTTCACCGAAGAAGTAATGTCAAAATTTGAGAAAGATAATTTTGGCGATAAATTGAAACAAAATTGGGATGGTATTTTCTGGGTAAAAGATACGGTATACATTGTTGAGGCTAAGGCTCATTTAAAAGAAATAGAAAGTAATTGTGGGGCAGGAACGGAGTCTAGTTCTATCATTGAAGGATATTTCAAGGAAGCAAGGGAGTATTTCCAAATCTCGTCAACTAACGATTGGAAGATGCAATACTATCAAATGGCAAATAGGATAGCTTTTTTGAAATTGCTCCAATCCAATGGAGTTAAAGCAAAATTAGTAAATATTTATTTTGTAAATGGTTATGAAAAGAAGATGAAGAATCCAGTTTCGGAGAAATACTATACTATTCAAAACAAGAACACTAGCAAAGATCAATGGAGAGAATGCATCACAAAAGAGGAAGACTACCTTGGTATTTCAAAACTTGTTGGCGAGCATATCTTCTCCGTCTTTATTGATTGTAAAAAAAGGGCAGAAGTAGATAATAGAAGGTAGAACCATTGTTATTGGTAGATGAAAACTAAAAAGTAGGGAAACTCAATAAGAGTTTCCTTGTTTTATTTTGCTATTTTGTGGAATATGAAAAATCATTTTCTGAAACAACAAATCTTACTTAAAAAAATACTTATCAACAATCAAAATACTTTAAAATCTTTTGAAAATAAGGGCTTGAGAAGAATTTAAAAATCATTGTTAATAATTATAAAATAGTTTTGTTTTTTACTATAAATCTTATTTGTAAATTTGCTTTCTAAAAATTTAGAATTATGGAATGGATTTTGTTTCAAAAGGAAGAAGAAGATGAAAAGACTCTCAATGCAGAAGTGCTTTTGAGTGAAGTGATTATGGAGCAAAGGCCTAAAGAAAAAGATAACAAACAATTTGATAATAAAACAGATATGTCTAAAGAAGTTTTAGAAAGAGAAGCAATCGTAAAGTCATCGGTAGAGTACTTTAAAGAAGACGCATTAGCGGCAGATGTGTGGATAAATAAATATGCTTTGAGAGATGGAGATAATATTTATGAGTTAAATCCAGATCAAATGCACAGACGTTTAGCAAAAGAATTTGCACGTATTGAAAACAAATATACAAATCCACTAAGCGAGGAAGAAATCTATGAATTATTAAAAGACTTCAAATATATCATTCCTCAAGGTAGCCCTATGTCAGGAATAGGAAATGATTTCCAAGTTGTTTCTTTGTCAAATTGTTTTGTGATTGGAAATTCATCTAATTCTGACTCATATGGTGGAATATTAAAGATAGACCAAGAGCAAGTTCAGTTAATGAAGAGAAGAGGAGGGGTAGGACATGACCTTTCTCATATAAGACCGAAATTCTCTCCTGTTAAAAACTCAGCTCTTACCTCTACAGGTATAGTTCCTTTCATGGAAAGATATTCAAATACTACTAAAGAGGTAGCACAAGGAGGAAGAAGAGGAGCTTTGATGCTTTCTATTTCTATTAAACACCCTGATGCAGAAGATTTCATTGATGCAAAGATGGAGCAAGGCAAAATAACAGGCGCGAATGTTTCTGTTAGAATTGATGATGAATTTATGCGTTGCGTTGTAAGTGGAAAACCATACAAACAACAATACCCTATAGATTCTAAAACCCCTTCTGTTGTAAAAGAAATAGATGCAAGAGCTCTTTGGAAAAAGATTATCAAAAACGCATGGCAAAGTGCAGAGCCAGGAGTCTTGTTTTGGGATACAATAATTAGAGAATCAGTAGCAGATTCTTATGCTTCTTTTGGATTTAAAACTATTTCTACAAACCCATGTGGTGAAATTCCTTTGTGTGCATACGATAGTTGTCGTTTATTAGCAATTAATCTATATTCATACGTTAAGAATCCATTTACCGATAAGGCAGAATTTGATTTTGAACTCTTTGCTCAACACGTTCAAAAGGGGCAAAAACTTATGGACGACCTTATTGATTTGGAAATAGAAAAGATAGAAAAAATTTTAGCTAAGATAGAATCAGATCCTGAGGACGATGAAATCAAGAGAGTTGAGAAAAACCTTTGGTTAAACATTAAATTGAAATGTTTAGAAGGAAGAAGAACAGGATTTGGTATAACAGCCGAAGGAGATATGTTAGCTGCAATGGGCTTAACATATGGAAGTGATGAAGCAATTGATTTTTCTGTTCAAGTACATAAAGCATTAGCTTGTTCAGCTTATCGTTCTTCTGCTTTAATGGCAAGAGATAGAGGTTCATTCCCTATCTATGATTCAAAATTAGAAGAAAAAAATCCATTCATACAACGTCTTAAAGAAGCAGATGCAGAATTATATAAAATGATGTTGGAATATGGTAGAAGAAATATAGCTCTTTTAACAATAGCACCAACAGGAAGTGTTAGTATTTGTACTCAAACATCTTCTGGAATAGAACCTGCATTCTTAGTTTCTTACAAACGTAGAAGAAAAGTAAATCCAAACGATAGCAGTGCAACAATTTCTTTCTATGATAAGGAAGGACAAGCATGGGAAGAATACAATGTATTACACCATAAATTTGCGTTGTGGGCAGAAATTAATGGATATGATGTTAAGTCTTTAGAAAAATTACCTGAGGCAGAACTTCAAGAAATTATTTCTAAGTCTCCATACAACAATGCTACAGCAAACAATATTAATTGGGTTAATAAGGTAAAAATGCAAGGTGCAATACAAAAATGGGTTGATCACTCAATTTCTGTAACAGTTAATATTCCAAAAGAAACATCAGAAGAAATAGTTGCTCAAATCTATCAAACAGCATGGGAATCTGGTTGTAAGGGAATGACTATTTATAGAGATGGTTCAAGAGATGGAGTTTTAGTTTCTCATAACACAAAAGAAACATCATCTTTCACAGAAACAAAAGCACCTAAACGTCCAAAGAAATTAGATGCAGAGATTATCCGTTTCCAAAACGACAAAGAAAAATGGATTGCAGTAGTTGGATTATACGAAGGAAGACCTTACGAAATCTTCTCTGGAAAAGCAGAAAACTTCCTATTACCTGCAACAGTTGATAAAGGTTGGGTAATAAGAGTTAAAGAAGGAAGCATGCCAGCTCGTTACGATTTCCAATTCCTTGACCAAGATGGTTACAAGGTTACAATAGAAGGATTGTCTCGTATGTTCAAACAAGAGTATTGGAACTATGCTAAATTGATTTCGGGCATACTTCGCCACGGAATGCCAATACAAAACGTAATAGAATTGGTGTCTAAATTAACTCTTGACACAGATACAATCAACACTTGGAAGAATGGTATCGCACGTGCATTGAAACGCTATGTAAAAGACGGCACAGTAGTAGAAGGAGAAAAGTGTCCACAATGTGGAGACGCCGTAATCTACACAGGAGGCTGTAAACAATGTGCATCATGCGGTTGGAGCAAATGTAGTTAAACAATAAATATCATCAAAAAAGGCGTAAGATGAAATGTAAAACATTGATTTTATTATTTTGTCTTACGCTTTTTTTATTGCCTTTGCGCTCTCAAACAATAGATGATTTACTACAAAGAAGACTAAAACAAATAGAAGATATTGAAATAAGCGCTGAGGCAAAGGAAGAATTGATAGAATTTCTCTATTCATTAAAAACCTCTCCTCTAAACCTAAACAACGCAACACAAAGCGAATTACAACTTTTAGGATTAGACGATTTTCAAATCTTTTCTTTAAAACACTATATCTCCGAAACGGGAGAATTAAAAAGTATTCACGAATTATCGGTCATTAACGGCTTTACACCACAGCTAATAGAAGAAATCCTACCCTTTGTTTGTGTAAAACCGATGAGGTATCAACCCTCACTACGATTAGACTCCGTTTTCACAAAAGGAAGACACGAAATCCGCACACAATACAAACAAGTATTAGAAAAATCCAAAGGATATTTAAGAGAAGACAACAAAGGTTATCAAGGAATGCCGTTTTCTTCACAATTAAGATATAATTTTACATATTTTGACCGTTTAGAATTTTCCTTTGTTGCAGACAAAGATGCGGGAGAACCCTTTTTGATAGATTATTACTCCACTCAATTAACCCTACGCAATGTAGGAATTGTGCAACAACTTACAATAGGGGATTATCGTCTTAACTTTGGAGAAGGATTAGCAATAGGACAAGGATTTTCCCTCTCTTACCTAAATAATGATGCAATATTAAAGAATAGAAACTTTGGAATAAAGCCACATCGTTCAAGCACAGAATACGGATACAACAGAGGAATAGCCACAAACCTAAAAATAGGAAATACGGACCTTTTCTTATTTGGAAGTATTGATAAAATAGACTATTCGGGTAGTATTCTCACAACAGGATTGCATAGAACAGAGTCTGAAATCACAAAAAAAGATTCCAATCTTGCAAGAATGTTTGGATCACACCTTAATTACGAATATAAAGGCCTGCAATTAGGAACAACCTTTCTTTATTACGATTATAGAGATTCAATAAAACACAACTCTTCTCAATATCAACAATATTATTTCTCAGGCATACAAAACTCCATTCTTTCAGCAAATGCCTCATATCTTTACAAACGCCTAAGACTTTTTACAGAAGCCTCAATGAGTCAAAACAAAGCAAAAGCCTTTCTTTGTGGCTTACAATTCAATCTTGCATATAAAACACTACTTTCCTTTTCGCTAAGAAATTATGAAAAAGATTATCAAAATTTTTATGCAAATAGCATAGGAGTTCAATCAAGAGTAGCTAACGAACAAGGCTTTAACATAAATTTTTCGCATAGAGTAACTCCAAAACTTAACTATTACGTCGCAACTGACTTTTTCCGTTTCCCATTTAAAACATACATAAGTCAAGAAGGAGCAATGGGAATGAAAATAAGAGGAGAGGTTAATTACAATCCAAACGATAAAATACATTTGCGCTTAACTTATAAGTTCAATAATAGACAGGAAGATGTAGATTTAGAAAATGAAACAATATTGCATTACAATATCTTACAACAACTTCAATTTTATTTGCAAGCTCAATTAACTCCAAGTTTTTCTTTTTATTCGCGCATGGGTTATTCTCATACTCACAACTTTGAATCAAACAAGGAAAACGGATATTACTTGCTTGCAGAGGGGATTTATAAACCAAGTAAACTGCCTTTGCAATTCAATTTACGATATGCTTATTTTGATACAAAAAACTATGACAATTCTTTTTCGGTTTATGAATATAATTTACCACTAAATTATTCTGTTGTTTCCCTTTACGACAAAGGGCATAGAATGTATTTATATTCCAAGATTAACTTAACAAAGAAGATTGATTTTTCTTTAAGATATGCCCTTACTCTTTATAGCGAAAAAGAGGAAATCTCTTCTGGAAACGATTTAATCCCACATTCTCACAAACAAGAAGTAGGCTTTCAATTTCATATAAAACTCCCTTAAAATAACACTTTGATTTAGAGAATTTTTTCTTTGAAAAATTTTTCTAAACAAAAGAAAAAAAAGGGAAAGTCTTTGAATTAACCTTCCCCTTTTTTAGTACATCTGGCCGGAATCGAACCGGCACGGGTGTTACCCCACTAGATTTTGAGTCTAGCGCGTCTACCAGTTCCGCCACAGATGCGTTTGCGACTCATTTGCGGTTGCAAAAGTACTACTTTTTTTGAAAACGACAAATATTTTACAATTTTTTTTTAAGTTTAAGAAAATGTGCGTAACTTTGCACGCTGAAAGAAATGTTTTCAATAGATAAAGCGCTATGTCAGAAAAAGACCAAAAAGACACAACAGCTCTTTTTACAGGTAGAGCAACGGCTTATTTAGCCAAAAAAATCTCAGAGGTATATCAAAAACCTCTAGGAAATTCTATAGTATTGCAATATGCAGATGGAGAATTCCAACCTTCTTTTGAGCAAAATATCAGAGGATGTGATGTATTTATCATTCAATCAACATTCGCTCCTTGTGATAACATAATGGAACTGTTAATGCTTGTAGATGCAGCTAAAAGAGCTTCAGCTAAAAGAATTATTGCAGTTATTCCTTATTTTGGATTTGCTCGTCAAGATAGAAAGGATAAACCAAGAGTTCCTATTGCAGCAAAACTTATGGCAGATTTGTTACAAACAGCTGGTGTAAATAGAGTGATAACAATAGATTTACATGCTGATCAAATACAAGGATTTTTTGATATTCCTGTTGATCACTTATTAGCTTCTTCTATCTTTATCCCTTATTTAAGAGGTCAAGATGTTGCAACTGAAGATTTATTGTTTGCTTCTCCTGATGTTGGAGGTACAAAACGTGCAAGTCAATATGCTAAAACATTGGGAACAGGATTTGTTATGTGCTACAAACAAAGAAACAAACCTAATGAAATTGGAACAATGCAACTAATAGGAGATGTAAAAGGTAAACACGTTATATTGGTTGATGACATAATAGATACAGGAAATACATTGTGTAAAGCAGCTGAACTTATCAATGAATGTGGTGCAGCAAGTGTAAGAGCAATGATTACACACCCTGTATTGAGTGGAGATGCAATAGAAAAAATAGAAAAATCTTGCATGACAGAGTTAATAGTAACAGATACTATTCCTTTGAAACGTCCAAGTGATAAGATAAAAGTGCTTTCAACAGCTTCAATATTTGCAGAAGCAATTAGAAGAGTTGAAAACTATGAGTCTATTGCAGACTTTTATGAAATAGCAGTAAAACAAAAAGGTGTTGTAGATAGATTCTAAACACTTAATTATTAATTATAAATAAAAAATAAAAAAATGAAAACAGTATCTATGAGTGGTTCTCTAAGAGAGAACGTAGGGAAAAAAGATGCTAAGTCTTTACGTAAACAAGGTTTAGTTCCTTGTGTGGTTTATGGTGGAGAAGGTGAACAAATAAGATTCACAGTTTCTCAAAAAGCTTTCAAACCATTGTTGTTTACTCCTGATACAAACTATGTAGAATTAGAAATATCAGGTAACAAGTACACAGCAATTTTACAAGAAATCCAATACCACCCAGTAACTGATGAGGTATTACATGCAGACTTCTTACAAATCTTTGATGATAAACCAATCTCAATTGCAATTCCAGTTAAGACTGTTGGTACAGCTCCTGGGGTTTTACAAGGGGGAAAACTTATGCTTAAGATTCGTAAGTTAAGAGTTAAAGGTTTGCCAAATGATATACCTCAATATGCAGAAGTATCTATCTCTAACTTAGAAATAGGACAAGGTGTTAAAGTTGAACAAATCAACATAGAAAAAGTTGAATTGTTAGACGTTAAATCAAGCATCGTTGTTTGGGTTAAACCTACTCGTGCTTCAGCAGGAAGATAATCTTGTAATTAAAGAAAAAAGAATAAAAATAAGGCTGTGCTCTTTTTGTACAGCCTTTAATTTTTTTGTATATGAAATATTTGATAGTAGGTTTAGGAAATCCAGGCTCGGAATACGAAGATACTCGTCATAATATAGGATTTATGGCTTTAGATAGAATGGTAAAGAATCTAAATATAGATGCTAAATCTAATGCTTATAAATTCTCTATAGAGCGTCATGCTTATGTTGCAGAGGTTAAGGTAAAGGGTAGAACTATTATTTTAGTTAAACCAACGACTTTTATGAATCTTAGTGGCAAAGCGGTAAAGTATTGGATGGATAAGGAAAAGATACCTGTTGAAAATGTTTTGGTCATAGTAGATGATTTAGCCTTAGATTTAGGAACAATTCGCCTTAGAATGGGTGGAGGAGATGGTGGTCATAATGGCTTGAAAGATATTATTGCTTGCTTAGGACATAATAAATTTAACAGACTTCGTTTTGGTATAGGAAGTAATTTTGCAAGAGGAAGACAGGTTGATTTCGTTCTTGGTAAGATAGAGGGTGATGATATGGCAACTGTAGATCCTAAATTGGATATGTGTTGCGATATAATCAAATCTTTCGCTACTATCGGTATGGATAGAACTATGAATATGTATAATGGGAAATAATAAAACAAAGAATTAGGAAATTTATTTCAAGATTTATTTTTTCAAAATCAAGAATAAATTTCCTAAAACAGCGTTTTAATTTGCTCTATTTTGTTACTTTATTGTTTTTATTGTATTCTCTAAGTTTTATATACTTAGCAAATGTAATATAAGCAGACATTTTGCAGACTTGATAACCAGCATATCCGTCTAAAAAGCCTCTTTTTAATATGTAATCTCTAAAAAATCTCCATTTAGGTCTAAACCATATATCCATAAAAGGAGCTTTCTTTCCTTTATTAAAGGCCTCTTTTGCTGTTAAAGAAGAGTATTTATTGATTCTTTCTATATGGTCTGTGCTTGATTTGTAGGAATAGTGTAATAAATCTCCTTTTAAATGGATTATTTCGGTATTTTGAGGAAGAAAAAGTGTTTCATGAACAAGTTCACCTTGCCATTTTACTAATCTTTTATCAAATATTCTAATTTTTTTATCGGGATACCATCCACAATGTTTTATCCAGCTACCGCAATAATTAGTTAATCTTGAAACTTCATACACTTTTGAAGGTTTTTCTTCTTGTTGTTTGATGTTTAAGATACTTGTTCTTAGTTCGCTAGAAATCAGTTCGTCTGCATCTATAGAAAGGATTGTATTGAATGAAGTTAAGGAGTTAGCGTAGTTTTTTTGCTCTACGTAACCTAACCACTTTTGAGAATAAAATCTTACCTTATTATATTTCTTTGCAATCTCTGCAGTCTTATCTGCAGAAAAAGAATCAACGATTACGATTTCATCAACGATTTCTTCTAAAGACTCAATGCAAGAAGCAATGTTGTCTTCTTCGTTAAAAGTTATTATAACTGCAGAAATTTGCATCTTACAAGATTTTATCTACATCTTTAAATACAAATTCCATTATTGCAGGTTGAAGACTTTTTACGTCTATGATGTTTATTTTTTTCTTAGGGAAGGCCTTGTCCATTGCCATATCAACCTTATGAGCAAATCCATCAGGTTTTTCTCCCTTGAAATTTGTATAAATAGTTATGTTTTTAGGTCTTTTTTCTTGAGCAGTAATGAAAGATTTATGAGCCCAAGCTGCATCAATATCAAATTCTTCTAATGCAGAAAGAATATCGTTTATTAATTTTTTTCTACTTCGTTTTGCCCACCAGCCTGGTTTGCGTTGTTTTTCTTTTAAGCCTTTTGCTAATTGTTTATTAGCTTGTTTGTCTATCATAAAGTTAGTGTTTTTAGATTTTAACTAAGCCTGCAAATCCCATAAATGCCATGGCTAAAATACCAGCTGTGATTAATGCAATAGGAATTCCTTTTACTCCTTTAGGTACTTCAACAAGTTCCAAATGCTCTCTTAATCCAGCAAAAATAACCATTGCTAAAGTAAATCCTAAAGATATTCCTATAGAATAAGTAATACCCTCTAACAAATTGTACCCCTTTTGGATAACTAAGATAGATATTCCAAGTACAGCACAGTTTGTTGTGATTAATGGAAGGAATACTCCTAAAGCTTGATAAAGTGCAGGGCTTATTTTCTTTAAGATGATTTCAACCATTTGAACCAATGCAGCAATAACTAAGATAAAGACTATTGTTTGCAAGAACTCTATGTTCAAAGGCTCTAATATAAACTCTTGTAATAGGAAAGTAACTATTGTAGAAAGAGCCATTACAAAAACTACTGCTGCACCCATTCCAGCAGCTGTACTAACCTTTGTTGATACTCCTAAGAAAGGACAAATTCCAAGAAATTGTGAAAGAATTACATTGTTTACGAAAACCGCAAAAATGATGATTGCTATATATTCCATATGCTTTTATAAATTATATTTTTTGCAAAGCTACTGTTTTTTATTTAAACATAAAAATAAAATAGAAGTTTTTTTCGTTTGTAATCGAAAAATAAATTTTTATTTTACTAAATATGGAGTTTTTTTACAGAGAATTATTTGCTGAAAATAATCGAAATCAGACAATATTGATTGCTCATGGTTGGTTGGGAATGGGTGAACATTGGCTTAAAATAGGAGAATTTTTAGCAGATTGTGGATTTCATGTTTTAATTCCAGACTTACCTAATCATGGTAGAAGTTTCCATACTGAAGAATTTTCATACGAAGAAATTGCTTCCTTTTTACATGAATTTGTAGAAAAAAAGAAAATATCTAATAAATCAATTCTATTAGGTCATTCAATGGGTGGTAAGTTGATTATGAAAATGGTGGATTTGTTTCCAGATGGTTATGAGAAATTGATAGTTGTGGATATTTTGCCAATCAATTATCCTTTCCTTTTAAATAAAGGTGGTGTGGCCGAAGTGATATTAAATACTAACATAGAGGAGTTTTCATCGAGAGGAGGTTTGTTGTCGCATTTTAAAAAGCATATTTCTGATAAAGGATGGTTGGCTTTGATTATGCAAAATGTTCAGTGTGTGAAATCAGAATTGGGAGAAGGTGTTATTTTGTCTTGGAAATCTAATGCACCAATGTTATCAAAGCAAATGGATAGAGTTGCAGGCTTTGTTGAAGTGGATAAAATAGATGTTCCTTGCCTTTTAATAAGAGGAGATTCTTCGGATTTTACAAGAGAGGAAGATTTGTATGTGTTTGAACAAGCTTTTACAAATTCTAAAATAGTTACGATAAATTCTTGCGGACATTGGGTTATGGTGGATAAAACCACATTATTTTTGCACAAAGTGCTATCTTATATAGGAGTTAATTAAAGAAAAAAAATATTTTTTACTATCTTTGCACAATTAAAAAGCGTTGTTATGCAGATTCAGGTAGAAGTCATCTTGTTGACATTATCCTTTTTATTCTTTTTAAGCGTATTTGCCGGTAAAGCAAGTTCCAAATTTGGTGTTCCATCATTACTCTTATTCTTAGGGGTTGGAATGTTAGCTGGAAGCGATGGCTTAGGAATACAATTTAATGATATATATATAGCTCAAGCGATAGGAACAGTTGCTTTATGTATTATATTATTTTCTGGGGGTATGGATACAAAGTTAAATGAAATAAAACCTGTCATAGCACAAGGAGTAATTCTATCTACCATAGGAGTATTGATTATGGCCTTAATTATGGGGCTTTTTTCTTGGTGGGTATTGGGAGCTACGCTTGAAAGTGCTGGAGTAGGATTTTTAACATCTCTTTTGTTGGCTTCTATTATGTCTTCTACGGATTCAGCTTCCGTTTTCTCTATATTACGTTCCAAAAACTTGAATCTTAAACAAAATTTAAGACCAATGCTAGAATTGGAGAGTGGAAGTAATGACCCAATGGCGTATCTTTTAGTTTTAACACTTGTAGATATAATATCTTTAGGTTCATCTCCTAATATTTGGTTTATTATCGGTAAATTAATTATGCAACTTGCAGTAGGAGCTGGTTTAGGATATGCTTTAGGTAAGTTTGCGATTTTTGTTATAAATAGAATAAAGATAGGTAATGATTCTCTTTACCCAATATTAGTTTTGACATTCTGTATATTTGTTTTCTCTGCAACTTATTTCCTTCAAGGAAATGGTTATTTAGCTGTTTATATTGCAGGTTTAGTAATGGGAAATTCAAAATTTGTACACAAAAGATCATCTATAAAATTCTTTGATGGTTTAGCTTGGTTGTTTCAATTAATAATGTTCTTGATGTTAGGATTGCTTGTAAATCCTCATGAATTATTGCCTATAGTACTTCCTGCCTTAATAATAAGTTTATTAATGATATTCATCGCAAGACCTTTGTCAGTGTTCTTGTGTTTGCTTCCTTTTAGAAAGATGACACTTAAAGCTAAAACCTATGTTTCATGGGTTGGATTAAGAGGAGCAGTTCCTATTATTTTTGCAATAATGCCTCTTGCAGCGAATCTTCCTCATGCACAATTAATATTTAATATAGTATTCTTTTGTACTTTAATATCATTACTAATACAAGGAACATCTTTACCTATAGTTGCACGTTGGTTGAAATTAGCAGAAAAATCTAACGATGTATCTAAGTTAAGAGATTTTGATATAGACGTTTCAAGTGATATAAAAACTGTATTAGCAGAAGTAGAATTAATAGATAATACTTTTGAAAAAGGAAATAGACTAATGGATATAAAATTACCAGAAAATTCATTAGCAGTTATGGTTAAGAGAGAAGAAAAATATTTTGTGCCTACAGGGAAAACAGAACTTCACTCAAAAGATAAATTACTTATAATGACAGACGACCATGCTTCATTACAAGAAGTATATAAGAAATTAAATATAGAAAAGTAAAAAATTAAAAATATAAAGATATGAAAATATTAGTATTAAACTGCGGAAGTAGCTCTATCAAATATCAATTGATAGATATGGATAACAATGCTACATTATTAGCAAAAGGATTATTAGAAAGAATAGGTTTGGAAATGGGAGAATTTACTCACAAACCTGTTGGAAAAGATAAATATTACGTACAACAACCAATTCCAGATCATAAAGCTGGTATAAAAATGGTGTTAGATGCTTTGGTAGATGAAAAAATAGGAGTTATAGCATCATTAACTGAGATAAATGCTTGTGGACATAGAGTTGCTCACGGAGGAGAAATATTCAAACAATCAGTTTTAGTAGGAGAAAAAGAAAAAGAACAAATCAGAGCTTTATTTGCTTTAGCTCCACTTCACAATCCTGCAAACCTTCAAGGAATTGAAGCAATGGAAGCAATATTACCAAATGTTCCTCAAGTAGCAGTATTTGACACATCATTCCACCAATCAATGCCAGCTGAAGCTTACCTTTATGCAATTCCTTACGAATATTATGAAACAGATAAGGTGCGTCGTTATGGTTTCCACGGAACTTCACACAGATTCGTTGCTCCAAAAGCAGCTAAAATGGCAGGATTAGATATAAACAATTCAAAAATCATTTCTTGCCACTTAGGTTCAGGAGCTTCAATTTGTGCTGTTAAGAACGGACAATCAGTAGATACATCTATGGGATTCACTCCAGTAGAAGGCTTAATCATGGGTTCAAGATGTGGAGATTTAGACTTAGGAGTTCTTCTTTACATAGCAGAAAAAGAAAACATGACAATTAAAGATATGAACAACTTTATAAATAAAAAATGTGGTTTAAATGGAATCACAGGAGGAGTTGTTGATATGCGTGATATCATGGCAGGAAAGAGAGAAGGAAAAGAAAGAGAAACTTACGCTTTCGACATGTTTGCTTACAGAGTTAAGAAATACATCGGAGCATACGCTGCTGCAATGGGCGGAGTTGATGCAATCTTATTTACAGGAGGTATTGGAGAAAATGCTTGGTGGCAAAGACAAGAAATTTGTCGTGGATTAGAATTCTTGGGCGCAGAAATAGATGAAAAACAAAACGAAGCTATGGCTGGACAAGATGGAATAATCTCAAAAGAAGGCAGCAGAGTAAAAATACTTTCTGTAACAACTGATGAAGAATTGGTTATTGCACAAGACACTTATTCAATCGTAAAATAGATAAATGAAAAAGCTTGCAGATTTTCTGATGTGGCTTGGCGGCTGGGAACTAATCGGAAAGCCAGAACCAGAAATGAAAAATTGCGTCTTCATAGAAGCCCCACATACATCAATGTGGGACTTCGTTTGGGGACGTTGTGGTTTATGGAAATTGGGCGTTAATGCTCATTTTTTTATTAAAAAAGAGATGTTTTTCTTTCCTTTAGGTCCGATTTTAAAAGCCTTAGGAGGTGTTCCTGTTGACAGGAAAAAAGGAGCAGGCCTTGTAGATGAGGCAGTTAAAAGACTTAAAGAAAGCGATAACTTTTCTGTAATCATTACCCCAGAAGGTACTCGTAAATATACAGAACATTGGAAAAAAGGATTTTATCATATTGCCATGAAATCAGGAAAACCTATCTATCTTTCGTGGTTAGATTATGAGAAAAAACAAGGAGGAAGTGGCGAAATTTTTTATCCAACGGGAGATTACGAAGCTGACATAAAGAAAATCCAAGCATTCTATAAGGATAAAGTAGCAAAATATCCTGAAAACTTTAATTTGAGTAAACAATATCAAAAAACAGCAGAATAAAAACAGTTGTTATGTTAAGAACCCATACTTGCGGAGAATTAAATATAAAAGACTGTGGTACTAAAGTAGTACTTGCAGGCTGGTTACAACGTTCCAGAGATTTAGGAGGTATGACTTTCATAGATTTAAGGGACCGTTACGGAATAACACAACTTGTTTTCAATATGGAAACTAATGCACAGTTGTGCGAGAAAGCAAGAACACTTGGAAGAGAATATGTATTACAAGTGGAAGGTGTTGTTTCTGAAAGAAGTAATAAGAATAAAAATATTCCAACAGGGGATATAGAAATATTGGTAGAGCAAATAACAGTATTAAACGAAGCCAAAACTCCACCTTTTACAATAGAAGACAATACAGATGGAGGAGAAGAGCTAAGAATGAAGTATCGTTATTTAGACCTTAGAAGAAATTGTGTAAGAAAAAATCTTGAATTAAGACATCAATTATCTATTCTTATCAGAAATTATATGAATGATAAGAAATTTATGGAAATAGAAACTCCGTTCTTAATTCGTTCTACACCAGAAGGAGCAAGAGATTTCGTAGTGCCTTCTCGTGTAAATCCAAATGAATTTTATGCTTTGCCACAATCTCCTCAAACTTTCAAACAATTATTAATGGTTGCAGGTTATGATAGATACTTCCAAATTGTAAAATGCTTTAGAGACGAAGACTTAAGAGCAGATAGACAACCAGAATTTACACAAGTGGATTGTGAAATGAGCTTTGTAGAACAAGAAGACGTTTTACAAATGTTTGAAGGTTTGATGAAATATCTTTTCAAACAAGTAAAAGGCTTAGAATTAGAAGATTTCCCAAGAATGACATACGCAGATGCAATGAAATATTACGGAAGCGATAAGCCTGATACAAGATTTGAAATGAAATTTGTGGAATTGAACGATGTAGCTCAAGGAAATGGTTTCTCTGTTTTCGATTCTGCGGAATTGGTAGTGGGAATTTGTGCAGAAGGGTGCGCAAACTACACTCGTAAACAATTAGATGAATTAACCGATTTCGTAAAACGTCCACAAGTAGGCGCAACAGGATTGGTTTATATTAAATATAACGAAGACGGAACATTCAAATCATCTGTAGATAAGTTCTTTACGCCAGAGCAATTGCAAAAAATAGCAGATAAATTCACAGCAAAACCAGGTGATTTAATGCTTGTGATGGCTGGTGCTAAGGAAAAAACTCAAACAGCATTGTGTGCACTTCGTCTTGAATTGGGTTCTCGTCTTGGATTAAGAGATCCGTTCAATTATAAGCCGTTATGGGTTGTTGATTTCCCACTTTTAGAATGGGACGAAGAGACTCAACGTTTCTATGCAAAGCATCATCCTTTTACTTCCTTGAAATCAGAGGATTATCCAAAGCTTTTCACTTCTCCGGGAGAGGTTCGTGCAAACGCATACGACCTTGTTGTAAATGGAACAGAAATTGGTGGCGGTTCAATAAGAATTTACGACAGAAATATGCAAAACGATATGTTTAAAGCACTAGGTTTCAGTGATGAAGAAGCACAAGAACAATTCGGATTCTTATTAAATGCTTTTGAATTTGGAGCTCCACCTCACGGAGGTATAGCTTTCGGATTTGATAGAATGTGTTCAATGTTTGCTGGCGTTGAGACAATTAGAGATTTCATTGCTTTCCCTAAAAATAACAAAGCAAGAGATATAATGATTGAAAGTCCATCAGAAATTTCTCCTGCACAGCTTGAAGAATTGAATATATCGTTGATTCCAAAGCAATAAAGAAACTATTTATATAAAGCAAATAACGGATTTTTTAATAAAGTCCGTTATTTTTTTATTACTAAACTTTTGAAAACCAAAGATTTACCCCCCCCCTAAACAAAATCACGGATTTATTTGTTTGTTATAGTAAAATATTTGTAAATTTGCGACATAGAAATAATTATAAACTAAAATTTATATAGTATGAAAAGAAACGCAAAATTAGCATTGATTTGTTTTTCAATGTGTTCGCTTTTTGCCTTCACAGAAGCAAAAGCACAAGTAGAAAAAGTTGCAGTACAAGAAGTCATCACAGACACATTTTATGTAGAAGACCTCTTAGAAGGTGTAGAAGAAGTAGCAGTTGAAGAAAAAGAAAGTTTTGATGATTTCTGGGAAATTTATTATTCTTATTCAACTATGGACTTTAATTATGATTTAATTGCAAATGATTTAGGAGCCTTAACTCCTCAACATGGCATTGGTATAGGAATGAGAGCTATGATTCCATTAGGAACAGACTATTTTACAATGAATTATAACGTTGGATACACCTTTGGTCTTAGACAATACTCTGATAATTATTCCGACTTCACAAGAAACAGAACTCTTTCCCATACGGGATTTGTTGATTTAGGTTTTGGAGGACAAGTTTTCTTTACTAAAAATCATAAAAACGGAATAGGACTTTCAGCAGGATTTGGTTATGACTATTCAGAATTGCATTTAAGTAAAGCTCCTGCTGGATATGCTATGGTTTTAGATTCAAAGGTTATGCAACATGCTTTCTATGTTCCTGTTGGACTAAGACTTTTCTTTGGAGATTTTTCACTTTCAGGAACTTTACGTTTTCCAGTCTTTGATATAGATATGACAATTGAAAGTAGAAATCCTGAAAATTTCAGTCCAATAAAAGAAGATCGTACATTATATATGTTACCTTTAGAAATAGGAATAGGATTTAAATTCTAAGCAAAATATTTCTTTGATTTAGAAAATTATTTCAAAGAAATAAAAAAATAACTCTTAGTTTTAATTTTATAAAGCTAAGAGTTATTTTTTATTGTTATTCGATAATAAATCTTCAATTTTCGTAAAAATTTTAAAATTCTAAAAATCCACATAACCATCTGCACGCAAAATATTTACAAACAAAAGATGCGATTTTAAGCCCAAATGCTTAAAGAAAATTTAATCAACAGATAGATTGGCCATGTTTTTTTAAGAATATAAGCACTTAAAGGATTATTAATAAAAGACAAAAAAATAGGGATTTGAATTAACAAATCCCTATTTTGCAGTTACTTAAACTAAAAATTTTGTTTTAGTCTTTAATATTTGGTTCTTCCAATCCAAGACCTTTTTTCTTATCCCAAGCTTTCAAAACGAAACCAAGAAGTAACGCAGCTATACCTAAGCAAGCCAACATTACCAAAGGCCATGTGTAATTGTATTCTAATGGATTTTCTACTCCCACATTTGTGTTAGCTAATACCTTACCTATTAACATAGGGAATAACCATAATCCGATATTTTGTATCCAGAAGATTAGAGAATAAGCAGAACCGATAACTTTTTGGTCAACTAATTTTGGAACACTTGGCCATAAAGCAGCAGGTACTAAAGAGAATGAAGCGCCTAAAACCAAGATAGTTATATAAGCAACGATTGTTCCTCCGATTGCACTTTCTTTAAACATAGGTAAAACAAATGCGAATGTTAAGTGGCAAACGATTAGTAATAATGAGCCAATCATTAACATTGAAGCTGCTTTTCCTTTGTGGTCTACGTAGTTTCCTAATATTGGAGTGATAGCTACTGCTAATAATGGGAACACTGCGAATACTGATTCTGCTGAACCTCTCATGTATCCCATGTAACAATAACTTATCAATGCAACAACGGCTAACGCCATTAAACCAAATTTTGCTGTTTTATTTTTAGAGAAATTACTTGCAAACGAGCCAATTGCAACTACTAACATTATTAAATATTGTATAATAGTTACTTTTTCGCTTGCCCAGAATCCTGTTCCTTCTGTTAGAGTTAAATTACATTGAAGCATGTTTACCGCATATTTTTGGAATGGGAAAATTGCTGAATAGTAAAGAACGCAAAGTAAAGCTACTAACCAGAATCCTCCACTTCTTAAAATACTTCCTATATCGCTGATTTTAAATGGTTCATCTTTTTCTTCTGCTTCTCCTGTTTGAGAGTCTAATTTCTTATCCATAAAGAAATAAACTATAAACATTATTAAAGCAATACAAAGTAAAACAACACCGAAAGCAACTGAACGAGCAACATCTACATTGCCACCTAATTTAGCGAAGAATGGAGAGAATATCATACAAGTTGCAACTCCTAATCTTGCTAACGCCATTTCAGAACCCATAGCTAATGCCATTTCTCTGCCTTTGAACCATTTAACAATTCCACGAGACACTGTGATACCTGCCATTTCAACACCGCAACCGAAAATCATAAATCCTATTGCAGCTAATTTAGCAGATGCTGGCATACCTCTATAAAAAGGTGAAACGCCTAACTCATCAAATCCAGGAATGTAGTTCAAATTGTTTGTAAACCAAGTGTGTAACTCGCTTGTTGTAAAGGTGTCTGTTACTGCATACCACTTAATCACAGCACCTATAAGCATTACGGCTCCTGATAAAAGAGCTGTAAATCTAACTCCCATTTTGTCAAGTATAATACCCGCAAAAATTAGGAAGAACACAAATACGTTCAAGAATGTTTCAGAGCCTTGCATTGTTCCGAAAGCTGTTGGGTCCCAGCCTCTTTCAGATTGCATTAAGTCTTGAATAGGTGATAAAATGTCCATAAAGATGTATGAACAAAACATAGCTAACGCTAACAACAATAGTGCAATCCACCTAAATAATGCACTATCTCTTAAAGTTTGAAGTTTTTCTGTCATATCTTTTTGTTTTTAAATTTATTTCTGATTGCAAAACTATCAAAATTTTTGCAAAAAAATGATTTTCCTACTTAAAATCTTAAATAAATATATGTTATTGACAAATATTAACAATTAATGTGTTAAAAAAATAGATATAACCTTAAAATTTATTTGCTTTGTTTTTTAGATACTTAAATGCTAATTTCAAATGTAATAATAGTATAAAACAATAATTTTTTTATCAAGAATTATGGAGTTATCAAATAAAATTTTAACTTTGCAAGTTCAAATAACTATATGTACTTAAAATATAAAGTGATATGCAAAACAAAGGTGCTATTAAAGTTATTGCGATAGTATTTGCGTTGATTTGTTTGTATCAGTTGTCATTTACCTACTTCTCAAAACAAGTAGAAAGTGATGCAAAAGCTTATGCTACAAGTCAATACGCTCAGTCTATTGCTAAAAACTTAGCAAAAGGAGATGCTTTACGCGAGCAAGAGATTTTTGATTCAATTGCTACAGAAAGAGAAAACTTTTATTTAGACTCAGTGTCTGAACAAACAGCTTACAACTTTTTGTGGATAAGAAAATTCTCTTATAAAGAATGTAAAGCGAGAGAAGTTAATTTAGGTCTTGACCTAAAAGGTGGTATGAACGTTATGATGGAAGTTTCCACAGTTGACGTTCTTAAAAATTTAGCAACAAATCCTGATGATCAGGTGCTTTCAGCTTTAATAGAAAAAGCAGAACAAGAGCAAAAAAACACAGGAAGTAGATTTATTGATTGCTTTGAAAAACAAGTTGAAGAAGCAAGCAAAACTTCTAAAGTGGATCTTTCTGCATTTTTTAGAGTTAAGTTGAAAGAAAAAGGAATAACTGCAAATTCCACAAACCAAGAAGTTATAAGTGCAATTAGAAAAGAATGCACAGAGTCTTACGATAGAACTTTCCAAGTTTTATCAAAACGTATAGATAAATTTGGTGTAGCGCAACCAACTATCCAAAAATTGGAAGCGACAGAAAGAATTGCGATTGAATTGCCAGGTGTTAAGGACCCACAAAGAGTTAGCAAATTATTGGAAGGTTCTGCTCAATTACAATTTTGGTTAGCAGGAAATGCAGGAAATGTTTTCCAATCGCTTGTAGCAGCAGATGAATGGTTGCAAAGTGTAGATACTACACAAGAAAATAAAGTTAAGAATCCTTTATTGTCAAAATTTGCACACCTTAATAATGGTGCAATGATGCAAAGATGTGTAGTAGGAACTGCAACTGCAAATAATAGAGGAGAAATAGATCGTTTACTTGCTCAAGCTTCAAAAGTTCTTCCTCAAGATGTGAAGTTTGCATGGGGTGCAAAACCAATAGATAAAACAAATGAATATGAATTATATGTTTTGCAACTAACAAACAAGGCAAAAACACCTCTTTTAGATGGAGATGTAATTTCAGATGCTAACAGCGACTTTGATCAACAAGGAAGACCTGTTGTTTCAATGGTAATGAAAGATGAGGCTGCACGTAAATGGGCTAAGATTACAGGAAGTAATATAGGAAATAGCATTGCGATAGTATTAGATGATGTAGTTTATTCTGCACCTAATGTTAATTCAGAAATAACAGGTGGCCGTTCAGAAATCTCTGGACAATTTACTGTAGAAGAAGCAAAAGACTTAGCAAATATTCTTAAGTCAGGTAAATTGACTGCTCCTGCAAAAATGGTTCAAGAATCAGTGGTTGGACCTTCTTTAGGAGAGGAATCAATTAGAACAGGTTTGATTTCGTTCATTGTTGCTTTTGTTCTAGTATTCATATATATGATATTCTTCTACAATATGGCGGGTATCGCTGCATGTTGTGCTTTGTTTGTTAATATTTTCTTCTTGATGGGAACTTTGGCTTCTATCGGAGCAGTATTAACATTGCCAGGTATAGCAGGTATTGTTTTGACAATGGCTATGGCGGTAGATGCTAATGTTATTATATATGAACGTATCAAGGAAGAATTATTAGCAGGAAAGAATTTAGGTTCAGCAATATCTGATGGTTATAAAGTTGCTTATTCTGCAATCATAGACGGAAACGTTACAACATTATTGACAGGTATTGTTTTAGCATATTTTGGTAGTGGTCCAATCCAAGGATTCGCAATTACATTATGTATAGGTATTTTGACATCGTTGTTCTCTAGTATCTTTATTTCAAGATTGGTATTTGAATCAATGTTGAAAAGAAAGAATGCTGCTAAGAATATTACTTTCTATAACAAATTAACTAAGAATTTCTTGAGAGATCCTAAGGTTAATTTCGTTGGAACACACAAAACTCAAATGATAATAGCAGTAGCTTTAGTTTTACTTTCTGTGGGATCTTTGGCATTCAAAGGATTAGATTATGGTATTGATTTCTCAGGTGGTAGAACATATGTTATCAGATTTGATCAAGATGTTAATCCAGTAGAGGTTCGTAGTGCTTTACAAAAAGAATTTGAAACTGCTCCTGAAGTGAAAACTTTTGGACCATCTTACCAAGTAAAAGTTACAACAGACTATAAAGTAAAAGATGATAGTGAAGCAGTAAAAGCAGAAGTAATAGCTAAACTTCATAAAGGTGTAGCTTCTTTCTATAAAGACAAAGTAACTTTAGAACAATTTGAATCTACAATGAAGAGTCCTCTAGGAATTATTAGTTCTGAAATAGTTGGACCAACAATGGCAGATGACATAAAACGTTCAGCAGTAATATCTGTAATTATTTCATTAGTATTGATCTTTATCTATATAGGATTGAGATTTAGAAAATGGCAATATGGATTGGCAGGTTTGGTGTCTTTGACATTTGATGCTTTAATCACAATAGGAATATTCTCATTATTTAGTGGAATATTACCATTTAACTTGGAAGTTGATCAACAATTTATAGCTGCGATATTGACAGTTATAGGATATTCTATTAATGATACAGTAATTGTATTTGACCGTGTTAGAGAAAATGTGAAGTTGTATCCTAAATCTCCTTATGGAAAAGTAATGAATGATGCTATGAATCAAACTCTTAGCCGTACTTTCAATACATTAGGGTCTACTTTATTGGTATTGTTGATTGTGTTTATATTTGGAGGAGAAGTATTGAGAGGTTTTGCATTCGCCTTATTTATAGGTGTTGCAATTGGAGCTTTTGCATCACTTTGTGTTGCTTGTCCAGTGGCTTACTTCACAATAACTCGTTCTGAAAAAAAGAAACAACTAAAAACAAGTAAATAAAGATAATTAATAATTTATTGGAGAGAGAATTAAGAATCTCTCCAATAAATTATTGTTGGTAAAAATTTGTGAGATAATTTTTTTCTTGTAAATTTGCCAGCTTAAATGGGTGGATTATGAGTATTTTTTATGTAATAGTGATATCACTTATTGTGTTTTTTTCATTAAAACGCAAAAAAAATGAAGAACCTCAGTCTGATGAGAGGGTTGTTTATGATGAAGAGGGGGTAGAGGAGACGTTTCTTTCAAAAGAAGAGGAAATTCATCGTGAAAAAATTGTTGCTGAAAAAGCTGATAAGACGGAGGCAAAACAACAAGTAGAAAAAGATGAGATAAAGACATTTTCTGATAAGCAGGAAAAAGAGTTTTCTTTAAGGGAAGCAGTGATTTATTCCTCAATATTAGAAAGACCATATAAATAGTGAATTTATAAATTTAAGAAACACATAAAAGAAATGGGCATGTTAAGAAAATTATTCTTTACACTCGGGTTGTTATTAACAACCAGTCTGATGCTGTATGCACAAGGAACTCTTACGGGTACCATTACAGACTCACAGACAAAGGAACCATTACCGTTCGTAAATGTCATTGTTGAACAAAATGGTCAACAAATGGGCGGGGCTACAACGGATATAAATGGTAATTATCAAATTAAACCGCTTTCTCCTGGTTCATATGATATCAGGGCTTCGTTCATGGGTTACAAGACTATCTTGAAAACTGGTGTACAAGTGAAAGCTTCTGGTTTTACTTTGGAAGGTAGCTTAGAAATGACTCCAACAGCAGAGGTTTTGGACGTTGTGGAAGTTGTTGAGTATGCTATACCTTTGATTGACCAAGGTTCATCAGAATCTGGAAAGCGTATTTCTGCAGAAGATTTGGACAAAATGACTGCTAACACAGTTGATGGTATCATCGCATCTGTTGGAGGTATTACTGACAACGAAGGTGGTGCTGGTAGTGCGCGTGGACAAGACCAAATGAAAACTTATGTAAACGGAGTTGCTAAAAAAGGTTCTGTGAACATTCCAAAACAATCAATTGCGGAAGTTCAAGTTATCTTAGGGGGTACTCCTGCTAGCATAGGTGAAGCTATTGGAGGTGCTACAAATATTACATTATTACCTCCACAAAACCAATTCCAAGGTTTTGTTCAATATCAAACTTCAGAATTTTTAGATACAAGAGGGTACCATAGAGCAGACTTATTCTTTACAGGTCCTTTGTATAAAAAGAAAAATAAAGAAACAGGCGCAGAAAATAGCGTTATTGGTTATCGTTTAGCAGGTTTTGCTTCTTACACAGCAGATGGATATCTTAGACCAAAAGATAGAAGATTATATATGATAAAAGATGATGTCTTAGAGCAATTAAGACAATCTCCATTGGTATATAATCCTGCAACAGGAGCTGTAAACTATTCAGCAGAATACTTAACACTAAATGATTTTGAAAGAGTTGGTCGTAAACCAAATTTAGGAAATATTGGTGTTTACTTTGATGGAGGATTAGATTTCCGTTTCTCTAAAAACAGTAGTTTACAAATTAACGGAGAATATACTTATTCAAAAGGAATGAATAGTGGAATATCTTCAATGTTATTGAACAACTTTAATAACTCAGAAGCTTACAGCAATAGCTTCCAAGTTATGGCTGACTTTACACAAAAATTCCCATCAGAAGAAGGAAGTTCTGCTTTAATTAAGAATGTTATATTTAATGTAGTAGGATCTTATTCAAGAACATATGGTGAATCTTATAGTAAAGACCATGGTGATAACTTATTCCGTTATGGACATGTTGGATATTTCAATACACGCAAAAGAAATTCTTATGAATTAACAAGAATGGATATTGACGGTGATGGAAGTAAGGAATATGTTTATCAACATAATGGTTGGTTAGATTACCAAGTGGATTACACTCCATCAGAATATAACCCAAGTATGTCAGCATACACATCTCAAATATATTTCAGTGATGAATTCCAAACATTGAGAGATGCTGGATATACAATGAACTATGACTACTTGAGAAGTATAAATGGTTTAGTAAATGGAGACTATCCTCTTTCTGTGTATGGAATGTTCACAAACGTAGGGGTAGTTGAATCTTCTTATTCTAAATCAGAAAATCAATATATTTATGCAGCAGCTAGAGTTTCTGCAGATGTTGGAAACCACCAATTAGAATTAGGATTCCAATATGACCAATCTATATATAGAGGATATTCATTAAATGCTTCTGGATTATGGACTATAATGAAACAAGAAGCAAACCAACACTTGTTATATAGAGATTTAGATAATCCTATTATAGATAATTCTTCAACAATACCATATGTAACATATAACAGACGTTATGATGAAGGTAGCCAAACATTCTTTGACAAACAAATACGTCAAGCTTTAGGTTTAGCAGTTGATGGAACAGAATTCATAGATATAGATAGCTATGATCCATCTACATTCTCATTAGATATGTTCTCTGCTGATGAATTATATAATGCTGGTAATGCATTAGTAAGTTATTATGGATATGACCATAGAGGAAATAGAATAACAGGAAAACAATCTTTACAAGATTTCTTTACTGGAGCTAATGGAAATAGAAATATTGGAGCATGGGAGCCAATCTATGCTGCAGGTTATATTCAAGATAAGTTCTTCTTTAGAGATTTAATTTTCAACGTAGGTCTTCGTGTAGATAGATATGATGGTAATCAAATGGGATTGAAAGACCCTTACTTATTATATTCTTCTTATACAGCAGGAGAATTAAGAGCTGCTGGACGTACAGATATTCCTAATGCTATAGGAGATGATTATATAGTATATGTAGATAAATTATCTTCATCATCAACTGTTGAAAATGTAGATATCAGAGGATTCCGTAACCAAAATGAAAATGCTTGGTACACAGCAAATGGAGAATTAGTATCAAACCCTAATGATATATCAGGTGCTTCAGGACAACCATTACCATTCAGAAAAGGAACTTTGACTGAAACAGGTTTACCATCACAAATATCAACAGATGCTTTTGAAGATTACAAACCTCAATATGTAGCAATGCCTCGTATAGCGTTCTCATTCCCTGTATCTGATAAATCAGAATTTAAAGCATCTTATGATGTTATTGCACGTCGTCCATCAACAGGAGTATGGCAAGCAAACTATGCAGGATACTTGTATATGGAAAAAATGTCTGGAGCAGCATTCTCTAATCCTAGTTTGAACCCAGAAAAGATTACAAACTATGAATTAGGGTTCCAACAAGTACTTTCTAAGTCTTCTGCAATGGGTATCACAGCTTACTACAAACAAACAAGAGACCTTATTAACTTAGTACAATATGTTGGAGCTGACCCTACAAACATGTACTATTCTTATGAAAACCAAGACTTCATGACAACAAAAGGTTTCACTGTATCTTACGACTTAAGACGTTCGAAAAATGTTAGAATCAATGCTAACTATACATTACAATATGCTGAAGGAACAACAGGATTGCCATCAACAACATTAGTATCGTTGATTAAAGCCGGTTATCCAAACATTAAAATGTTATTCCCTATAGCAGATGATAGAAGACATGAATTCAAAGTAAACTTAGACTTCCGTTTCCAAGGAGGAGATAAATATAATGGACCAACAACAACAAGAGTAGTTGTTGATAAAGAAGGAAATGAAAGAGTTAAGAACATTAGATGGTTACAAAACTTTGGAGTAAATATCACAGGTGTTGCTCAATCAGGTGCGCCATATACTAAATACTTTAGTAATATTCAAAATACAATAGTAGGTAGTTTCAGAGGAGCACGTTTACCATGGACATTCCGTGTGGATATGAACATAGATAAATCATACACTTTAAAAGTTGGAAAGAAAACAACAATGTTAAACTTGTTCGCAAGAATAACAAACGTATTCAATATAAAGAATATTAGAGGAGTGTATGGGGTAACAGGAGACCCTGAAGATGACGGATACTTAACAGACCCTGAAACACAAACAATAATTCAAGGAAAGCTAAATGAACAATCATTTAGAGACTATTATATGATGTATTACAACAATGCAGTATATAATTACTCTACACCAAGAATGATTTATTTAGGAGTATCATATCAGTTCTAATAACTTAAGATAAAAAAATAAATAGTATGAAACATATTAGCAGTAAAATATCATTATTATTGATGTGCTTTATGCTTGTTGGAACTTCTGCATATGCCGAAGCATATAAATACGCAGTAAAGAAACCAGCAAAAAAAGCAGAATTAGAAAGATGTCGTAGAGGACAAGGTTCTGCTGAATTAAGCATCAACAATGTTAGAGCCCGTATAAATACTTCTGGAAACATGTGGTATGATGGTTCTACAGCACGTTACTTTGTTCCAAAAGATGGAAATAGTACAGCGATGTTCTGTGCAGCATTATGGGTTGGAGGGCAAGATGCTAACCTTCAATTACGTGTTGCTGCCTTAAGATTCGGACAAGATGGAGATGACTTTTGGCCAGGACCATTAACAGTAGATGCAAATGCTTCAGTAGATAAAGCTGTTTGTGAACAATGGGACAAACACTTTAAAATAACAAAAGCAGAAGTAGAATATTTCGTAGATGGATTTGAATACCAAGGTGAAACATTTATGGGAGTAGATGCTTCAAGAGCAACAGAAGCGATAAAAACTTGGCCAGCGCACGGAGATGTATCTAAAAACCAATCTAAATTCATGGCTCCATTCTTTGATAGAAATGGTGACGGTGTTTATAGTTGGGAAGATGGAGACTATCCTTACTATGATTTGAGTGGAGAGTTATGTCCTACAAAAATGAAAGCTAATTTACCTCCAGGAGTACCATACACACCAACTCCAACAATGGAGTCAGATACAACAAACCCTAATTATGGAACAGGTGGTGTTGTAAAAGCATACGGAGGATTATTAGTTGACCAAGTATTAAAAGGTGACGAAACTATTTGGTGGGTATTCAACGATAAAGGAAATGCTCACACAGAATCAAAATCAGAAAACCCAATTGGTTTAGAAATCAGAGCACAAGCTTTTGCTTTTGCGATGAATGATGAAATAAACAATATGACATTCTATTCATACGAAATCATCAACCGTTCTACATTTACGTTGACAAATACATATTTCTCACAATGGGTTGACCCAGACTTAGGATATGCAGCAGACGACTTTGTTGGTTGTGATGTTGAAAGAGGATTAGGATATTGCTACAATGGTAAAGCAACAGATGGTCCTGGAACAGGAGCATATTCAGGAAACCCTCCTGCAATTGGTATTGACTTTTTCCAAGGGCCATATATGGATCCAGATGGAAGAGATAATCCAAAAGTTGACCCTTACAAAGTAGAAGATGTTTATGGACCAGCAGCATTAGAGCCATATAAAGAAAACGGAGTAGTTAATAATATCTTATTGACAGAAGATGCTTACAAATTTAAAGATTGTTGGTATCCAAAATCAGGAGACTCTGTAGATGCTTGTGCTATTAATGGTGTAAACTTTGGTAACGGAATAGTAGATGATGAACGTTTTGGTATGCGTAGATTTATTTACTATAACAACTCTACTGCTAACAACGGAGAACCAGACAAAGCTATGGACTACTATAACTACTTAAGAGGTATATGGAAAGACAATAGCAAAATGACTTATGGTGGAGACGGATACAAAGCAGAAAACGGTACTAATAAAGATATTCAAGCAGATTTCATGTTCCCAGGAAACTCTGATATTTGGGGTTGGGGTACAAGAACTGGAGGAAATGAAGCTTATGGTAGAGAAAATATTTGGACAGAAGAAACTGCAGGAAATGCAGCAGACGACAGACGTTTCATGCAATCAGCAGGTCCGTTCACATTGGAACCAGGAGCTATCAACTATATTACAGTAGGTATTCCATTTGCACAAGCAGCTAGTGGTGGACCAATGGCTTCAGTAGAATTATTAAGACAAATAGATGATAAATGTCAAGCATTATTTGATAATTGTTTCAATGTATTGGAAGGACCTGATGCACCAAATGTAGTAGTGCAAGAACTTGATAGAGAAATTATTCTATATTTAACAAACGAAGCAGGTAACAATGTAAATGAGGCTTTTGAAGCAGAAGATGTTACAATACCTCGTTCTTATGATGTAAAAGATTCATCTGGAAATGTTATTGAAACTATAGATTACGATAGAAAATATAGATTTGAAGGTTATCAAATATTCCAATTGAAAGATGCTTCTGTATCAGTAGCTGATATTTATGATCCAGCAAAATCACGTTTGATTGCACAATGTGATATTGAAAACTATGATTCATTACAAAACAATCAACCTATAGCAAAATTAGTAAACTATACAAAGACTAATGATTTATTAGGTGGTCAAGTTATGGTTGATGGAGAAAATAAAGGAATAAGACACTCTTTCAAAATAACAGAAGATAAATTTGCTGAAACAAATGACAAGAGAATAGTAAATAATAAAAAATACTATTACATTGCAATAGCATACGCATATAACAACTTCAAACAATACAATCCAGAAGATGCAACAAAATTAGATGGACAAAAATTACCATATTTAGCTTCAAGAAAATTAGGTGGTGGTGGTAGTATTGCTCCAGTTGTTGCAATACCTCACATGACAAATTCTGAACAAAACGGAACATTGTTACAATCTTCATACGGAATGTCTCCAGAAGTTATTAGACTTGAAGGTCAAGGTAACGGAGGGTTAGTATTGAACTTTGATAAAGCAACTACAGAACAATTAATGGGTAAAAGAGGTGAAGAAGCTCTAGACGAAAATGGAAATCCAGTTAATTTCGTTCCTACACCAGTTTATTCAATAAATTACGGACCATTGAATGTTAAAATAGTTGACCCATTAGCAGTTCGTACAGGAAGCTATATTTTGAAAATAGTTCCAGGAGAAGGAACAATGAATGAAGCATATTGGGAAATAACAAATGCTAATGGAGGAGAAGTTTATGAAGGAGTTGATGTGATACGTTCATCAAGACCTATAGGAGAAATTAATGAAGAAATAATCTTTGAATTAGGATTATCAATTCAATTGACAAACCCTAAACCATTAGCAGGTTCTAATGCCTCTACAATAACTGCAGGAGAAGCTAAAGGTGGAGAAGTAATAGCAGGAGCTTTACTTTCATCATCAATTACATTTGCAGATCCTTCAAAAACATGGTTATATGGAATGGCTGATAATGATGCTTCTCAAGTGACAGACTGGATTAGAGCAGGTGGAGTTACAGGATCAGATGCAGAAGACTTAAGCAATGCGTGGTTAGATTATTTCCATACAGGTATAATGGGTTCTCTTTCTGCAATAAAAACACCAATGGATTCTAAATCTGAATTTGAAAATTGTGTTGGAGGTTGGTGGGCTCCATATAGATTAACATCTGTATCTTACGATTATGTTAATAATAGAAGAACAGAATATGTACACCCAGCCTTCACAGATGCATACTACTATGATTCAAGCAATGAATTTGATATACCAAATGAAAACCAATACAACCCTGGAAAATTGTTAAGTTTAATATCAAATGATATGAACAACTTAGCATCAGTGGATATAGTATTTACAAACGATGAATCAAAATGGACAAGATGTCCTGTTATAGAATTAGGTAACGATCCATTGTTGACTCAAGGAGGAGCAAAAGCATTCTCTTTAAGAAAATCAGCATCAGTAGGAAAAGATGGTAAAGAAGATGGTACAGGAGATGGTATGGGTTGGTTCCCTGGATATGCTATTAATCTTGAAACAGGAGAAAGATTGAATATCATATTTGGTGAAAACTCAGCACTAGGACATCAAAATGGTAGAGATATGTTATGGAATCCTACAGTAGCAACATCAGATGCCGGAGGAGTAGTATTTGGAGGTATGCACTATATCTATGTATTAGGAACTTCAGAAGTGCCTGTTGGAAATAATGTAGTAAAACCAACACGTTACGATCAAGGAGCATGGGCTTACAACATTTTAAAAGGTTTAAGCGAAGCAACAGGAGTTTCTGATGCTTCAGCTAATGTAGCTAGAATTAGAGCAGCGCACGAATTATTTGCAACAGTTATGTGGGTTGGTATACCATTAGCAACTTGCTTTGAATCAGGAAGTGCAAATGTTGATTTAGAAAAGAGAGCACAAAGTTTGATTCCTACAGATGCTACAGTTTCAATTAGAGTTAGAAAACCATACGAAGCAAAGTGGTCTAAGAATGCTCAAGGAACAAATGACAATCCTCAAAACGATAACAATCCTATGTATCAATTCTCAATAGATGGAGGTTTAGCAACAGTTCTTGGACATACAGAAACAGCACAATCAGCATTAGACAACATAACAGTTGTTCCTAATCCATATTATGGAGCTTCGCTATATGAACAAGACCAAATACAAAACCTTGTTAAGATAACAAATCTTCCACCTGATTGTTACATAACAATCTACGCTCTAGATGGAACAGTTGTTAGAAAATTGAGAGGACCTTCAGCTTCATTAGTCTCAGGAGGAGGTACAGCTTTAACATCAATTGATTGGGATTTAAAGAATCATAAAGGTTTACCAATTTCAGGTGGAGTTTATCTAATCCATATTAAAGCAGACGGTGTAGGAGAAAAACTAATCAAATGGTTTGGAGCTTTAAGACCTGTAGACTTAAACTCATTCCAATAATCTAACAATATTGCTTAAAATTTATAAAGAAAATAGGAATATGAAAAATATAAATAGAATATTGACAAGCGTTATACTTTGCATCTTAATGATGCCAAGTATAACAGCGAATGCAGGGAATGATGACAGAAGAGGAACTGCAGGTGCTTCATATTTATTGATAAATCCTTGGGTGAAGAGTTCAGGTTGGTCAGGAGTTAATACTGCAAACGGAACAGGAGTAGATGCTCTTTTCAGCAACGTAGCAGGATTAGCACATGCAACAGGAACAGAAGTTACATTTGGATACACATCTTGGTTACAAAATTCTGGAATCAGCAATATAGCAGCAGGACTTGCACAAAATCTTGGAGAATATGGAGTTTTAGGTTTATCTGTTAGTTCAATGAACTTTGGTTCAATAGAAAGAACAACAGTTAACTCTCCAGAAGTTGGACATAATGGTACGTTTAAACCAAGCATTATGAATGTTGCAGTATCATACGCAAAAGCATTCTCAACTTCAATCTATGCAGGTGCTACTTTAAAGCTTCTTCAAGAATCAATAGATAACGTATCAGGAATAGGCTTTGCGATTGATGCGGGTGTTCAATACGTTACTGGGGAAAACTATGAATTGAAATTTGGTATCGCATTAAAGAACTGGGGACCATCAATGAGTTTTTCAGGAGATGGTTTATCAATCAATTCTTTACCAGAATTCTTTAATCACTATCAAACAACAGAACAACGTTCAGCTTCATTTGAATTACCATCAAGTTTGAATATTGGTATGTCATATGATATCTTGTTTGCAGAAAACAACCATAGAGTGACTATAGCAGGAAACTTTGCTTCTATGGCATTCGGAAAAGACCAATACACATTAGGACTTGAATATGGTTTCATGAAATTCTTTATGTTGAGAGCTGGTTACACATATGAAGCAGATTTAACTTCTGATATTTATTCAGAAACTGGTTCTACAACATTTATGAATGGTTTAGCATGTGGAGCTTCTGTTTTTGCTCCAATATCAAAAGCTAAAGCAGGAAAGAATGCAATGAACTTAGCGTTAGATTATAGTTTTAGACTAACAAAAATAATGGGAGGAATTCACTCAATAGGTGTTTCATTCGCATTGTAAGAGTAAAAACAAATAATAACGATAATAAAATCGAAGGCTGTCAAAAAACAGTCTTCGATTTGTTTTTAATTTAATCAAATATAGAAAATGGCTGAAATAAAATACTATTCAAAAGAAGGTCTTCAAAAATTAAAAGATGAGCTTCATTATATGACGACTGTTGAGCGTCAAGCAATTTCTGCAGCTATTGCAGAAGCAAGAGATAAAGGAGACTTATCAGAAAATGCAGAATATGATGCAGCAAAAGAAGCTCAAGGATTATTGGAAGCAAAGATTTCAAAATTACAAGCCTTAATTGCAAATGCAAGATTATTAGATGAATCAAAAATAGACACATCAAAAGTTCTATTACTATCGAAAGTAGAGTTCATAAACTTAGCATTGAAAAAGAAAATGACATACGAGATAGTACCAGAGAGCGAAGCAGATTTAAAAACAGGTAAAATATCTATTACATCACCTATAGCAAAAGGATTATTAGGTAAAAAAGTAGGAGATGTAGCAGAAATAGAAGTACCTGCAGGAAAGATGAAATTAGAAATCACGAATATAACAAGAGACTAAGTCTATGGCATCAATATTTACAAAAATCATAAAAGGAGAAATACCATCATACAAAATAGCAGAAGATGAAAAATGTTATGCTTTTTTAGACATATCTCCATTAGCAGAAGGACATACATTAGTTGTTCCCAAACAAGAAGTAGATTATATATTTGATATAGAAGATGAACTCTTATCACATCTACATCTTTTTGCAAAAAAAGTAGCAAAAGCTATGAAAGAAGTCATAGAGTGTGAAAAAATAGGAATGGCAGTTATAGGCTTAGATGTAAGACACACACATATACACCTTGTGCCATTAAAAGAAGTTGGAGACTTGAACTTTGCAAGACCAAAATTAGAGCTTCCACAAGAAAGAATGCAAGAGATAGCAAATCTAATTGCCTCAAAAGTAAAATAAGTTATAGGCTCAAAAGTTTTGTCAAAATTTTTGAGCCTATTTTCTGTGATGTTTAAATATCACAGAAATAAAACCTGATTATATTTGCAAGCGATAATATAGTATTAATTAATAATCAACCTTATGAAAAAAATATTATTATTTTTCATGATGGCATTTATGCTGTCAGGATTAAAGGCACAAGACACTTTATCCATAGGAACAGGAATATCTAAGCATAGTAATATGATTATTCCTGGATATTTTGGTTACCACACAGGAGCATATCTTTTCACTTCTGATGAAATGCTTAACCAAGCATGTACAATCAATTCTTTAGCATTTGATATGGAAAGTGTGTCTGCAGGTGCAAATAGAACTTTAAAAATATACTTAAAGGAAGTCCTAGAAGAAACCATACCAACATCATTAATCTTTAATGATTTATTAGATGGTGCAACATTAGTTTACGACCACACTTCTATAGACGTAACAGCAAACTCATGGAGTGAATTTGTATTTGATAGTCCATTTGTCTATTCAGGTGCAAGTAGCCTTTTAGTAATATATGAAGGAGTTGGCTGTTCATCAGGAGGAGGTTGTTCAGCTTCTATTTATTATGACCCATCTATTATAAACAAAGCTTGGAATATAGGCTCTGACTATAGCCAAATAAACTATACAATCCCTCAATCCCTCAATACAGATTATAGACCAAATGTAAAATTTATCTATACACCTCTTTCTGGAGATTACTGTATGCCAGTTTCTGAATTATCTGCCTCTAACATACAAATGAATTCAGTAGATATTAGTTGGAGTGGAACTACACCACAATATGCTTATGAATTAAAATTAGCAAGTGAGTCATGGACAAGTGATAATGTAGAAACAGGAGTAACAAGTTCAACTTCTATTACATTTACAGATCTTGAACCTGCGACAAACTATAATTGCAGAGTAAAAGCTGTTTGTTCAGAAGACAATGAAAGTACATGGATGACAACAAGCTTTAGAACAACATGTCGTGATTTAATAACAGAGCTACCATACGTAGAATACTTCCAAAATGGATTAGATTGTTGGGGAATAATGTGTGAGAGTTACAATAGCTATGGCTATCCTGCAGGACCTATGATAGAAGTAGTATCAGGACAAAATGTTGCAAAATTTGGTGACAACATGAGTATGATGGCAATACCAACACCATTTGAAGAACATATCAATAACCTAAGAGTATATCTTGAAATGCGAAGCCTTGCATACTCTGGAATAGACTATTTGACAATAGGGCTAGTAACAGATTTAACTGACACCACATCTTTCATTCCAGTACAAACATTCTCTGCAAACATAAACGGAGGTTGGCAATCAAGAACAGTATCATTTGCTGACGTAGATATAAACGATGAATTTACATATTATGTAGCAGTAAAAGTGCAAGGTTCATCTTCAACAACCTTTTACATTAGAAGATTCCAAGTAGAACAAATTCCAGACTGCCCAGCACCTAATAGAACAAGCGTAAACGTTGCACCATTGGCAGAAACAGCAACAGTTTCTTGGACAGACACAGACCCTACACACGAAGCATGGAATGTTTATTATAGAGAATTGCCAGCAGTAGGAGAACCAACAGAAGATTGGACAATACAAGATGCACAAAGCACAATGGTATTATTAGAAAACCTTATGCCACAAACGACATACCAACTATTTGTTGTTACAGACTGTGGAACAGGGGATATAAGCGATAAAACAGATACAGTAGTCTTCACTACAACAGCAACATCAGTAGAATTGCCATATATACAAGACTTTGAAGACTCAAATAATTTAGATGGAATCACTCTAACACAATTAGCAGGAACTAATGCTTGGCATATAGGTTCAGCAACAGCATTCTTTGCAGAAGGAGAAGAAAGTGGTTCTTCGTTATATATTACATCTGACAATGGAGCCACAAACACATACACAAGCTCTACATCAGACGCATTAGCTTCTATAATAGTAGATTTCTCTGAACAAGCAGAATACATAATGGAATTTGATTTGAAAGTAAAAGGAGAAGCAGGATATAATGTACATGATTATTTCAGAGTATATGCACTTGACGCTGCACAACCACTTTCAAACTATACAAATGGAACAGCACTTTGTCCTCAAAAAGCAAACATTCTTGATTGGGAACACCAAACAATAATCTTCCCAGCAGAATTTATTGGATCAGTAAAAAATGTTATTTTCTTTTGGCATAATGATAGTTCAAACCAATACGACCCACCTGCAGCAGTAGATAACATACACATCAGAGCAACAAACTGCTATCCACCAAGCAATCTAACAGTTGTTTCAACAGGACAAACAAACGCAACTTTATCTTGGACAGGCTCAGCAGAAAGTTACAATGTAGTATATTATGCAGCATCAACCCCAAGCGAATTATTTACAGAAAATGTAAATGACACAATAGTAGAACTTACAGACTTAGAAGGAACAACAGAATATGTAGTTAGAGTTTACTCTGTATGTGGAGATGAAATATCAAGTCCAACAAGCGAAATACGTTTCACAACAGATTGTGCACCTATCACAGATGATGTATGGTTTGAAAACTTTGATTCAGCACAAGGAAGCCAATCAGCCGCAAACCAAATCTTCAGATGTTTTGATGTTTTGTATTCAACACAGCAAAACAATGGAGCATTCCCAAGAATTTACCATGAAGGATATGTGCCATCTGCACACTCAGGAGCAGTAACAATAGAATTTAAAGGAAGAGGTCTATTAGCATTACCAGAATTTGAAAGACCATTGAATACTTTAAGATTTGAATTCTATGCAAACACAACAGCCTCTACAGAAGCCGCAGCAGGAACAATGGAAGTAGGAGTACTTACAGACGTAAACGATTCAACATCATTCGTTCCTTTGCAAACAATAACACCTGTTGGTTTATCCCGTAATGGCTCACACCTTGTAGGTCCATTTGATTTTAATGAACTATCATACACAGAAGGAAGAATAGCATTACGTTACACACCAGCTACATCAAACTCTACTGAATCTTGGAATCTTGATGACTTTAAAGTTATTCCTATACCTGAGTGTCCATCACCTATTGCAAACAGTGTTGTTATTTCAAACATTACAGACACAGAAGCAACAGTTTCTTGGACAGATACAGATGAAGACCATTCAGCATGGATAGTATATTACAAATCATCAGCAGAAGAAGACTACACAGCAATAAATGTAGAAGAACAAAACTTTACATTAACAGGACTTGACCCACTTACAACATATTCTGTTTACGTTCAAACAGATTGTGGAACATCAGACAATGTATCAAGAACAGATATAGTTTCATTCACTACAATAGCAACGCCTATCACAGACTTCCCTTACTATCAAGATTTTGAAGACTTAGAAAACAATCCTTCTCCATTTGAATATAGAAATCAATACTTAAACAAATGGTATGTAGGTACAGCAACAGGAGTCGCTTCTGATGAAGAAGAAACAACAACAGCCTTATACATCTCTGATGATGAAGCAAGCTATTATTATAATGTAAGTTCACCATCATACGCAAGTGCAATCTTACCTGTTACCTTTGGCGATGCAAGTGAATATGTATTATCATTTGACTACAAAGTTGAGGGAGAAGGTACTACCTATACAAAGTATGATTACTTTATGCTATTTCTTTGCAACAGCGATTTAAACATTCCAAGCAACGGACAACCATCAAGCAGTGGTTCAATTGTTTTAATGGATAAAACATCTAATGTTTCAAACTGGACACACGCTTCAATCACACTTCCAAACGTTAGCAACACAACAAAACAAATAGTATTCTATTGGAGAAACGATGGTTATGGTGGAACAAATCCACCAATAGCAATTGATAATATATCAATAATTGGCGTAGATTGTCAAGCACCATCTGACCTTACTGTAGAAGCAGTAACAGAAAATGAAGCAACATTAAGTTGGCAAGAAAACGCTTCAGCAACAGTTTGGACTATATTCTACAAAGCCGAAAATGAAACCGAATATTCTACACTTACAACAGGAATAAACCCTGCAATAATATCAGGATTAGAACCGTCAACAACATATACAGCATACGTAGTTTCAGATTGCAACGGAGAATTTTCAGGAGCAACAAACACAGTAACATTTACAACACAATGTTCAACAATAAGCGATTTCCCATACTATCAAGGATTTGAAACAAACTCAGCAGAATGTTGGAATGCACAACTAATCTCTGGCCAAGCAAATTGGGAAATAAGACCAACATTAAGTTATAATTCAGCTTATGAAGGAACTCACCTAATGGGAATAGACTATACTACAGGTAGCGCAAGACTTACTACACCAGTATTTGATTTAACTTCATTAAATAACCCAAGTGTTAAATTTGCTTACGTTAATGACCAATATGGTGGAGTTGCAGACGAAATTAGACTTCAATACAAATCAATTCCTGAAGCAGAATGGACAGACATAATGATAATGGATACACCACACTCTTCATGGGTATTAGATTCCGTAGCATTACCAGAACCATCAGATAGCTATCAATTATCATTCCTTTTAGTAGGACACTTTGGAGATGGAGCTGCAATAGACGCATTCCAAGTATATGATTGCGAAGGCTGCACATCAGCTCCACAACCACAACCTTGCGATGCACCAACTGATGTAACAGCAATTAATGTAACAGCAACCACAGCCCAAATCACTTGGAACGGAACAGCAGATAGCTATGAGGTTAGACTAAACGCTTTAGTAACTGAAACAGTAAATGGAACTACACATCAATATACAGGATTGATACCAAACACACTTTACATTGTAGAAGTAAGGTCAGTATGTGGAGCATCAACATCAGATTGGACAGAAATTTATTTCTCAACACTAGAAGAACAAGTATTACCATGCGACGCACCAACTCTCCTTTCAGTAAGCAACATAACAGAAAACTCTGCTGATATAACATGGAACGGAAATGCAGACGCATACGAATTCAGATTAAACAACGCTACAGTAGAAACCCTTACAGCAACAACAAAAGCATTGACAGGCTTAACACCATCAACAACTTACACTGTAGAAGTAAGATCCGTTTGTGGCGAACAAACTTCTGAATGGACTTCAACAACATTCACAACACTTGCAAACTCAGTTGTAGAAGAAGGAGAAGTAATAACCCAATCAGCAACAGAAGTAGGAAATACATCTGCAACATTGAATGGAGCATTGGTAAGCACAGGAAACTCTGAAAACTTCATAGTAGGATTTGCATTAGCAACAACAGCAGACTTTACATTAGAAGATGCAGGGGTACAAAACATCACTGCAACACTAAATGCTAACACATTCAGTCAATCAGTAAATGATTTAGTAGAAGGACAAACATACTTCTTCCGCGCTTACATAACAAACGAAGCGGGAACAACATACGGAGAATCAAAAGACTTTGAATTATCAGGCTTGAACGATGCAGTAGCAAACCAAATCAATGTAACAGTTTATCCTAACCCTGCAACTTCACAAGCAACACTACAAATCAAGGGATTAAACCAAGACGCTAAGGTAGTAATCAGCGATATTCAAGGAAGAATCCTAAGCGAAGAAGAAATTAGTGCAAGCACAACTCATTACACAATCAATCTTGACAATATGGCAAGTGGAGTTTACTACATCAGAATAGTAACTGACAACGTAATCAGTACACAAAAATTGATAGTTGAATAATCTTTCAACAATCAAATACACACAAGAGGGCGATTCTTTCAAAGAGTCGCCCTCTTTTTTTCAAAGAATCACATCATTTTTTCAAAGAGATAATTCATTTTCTTCAAGAGATAATTCATTTTCACAAAGAGAAAATCGATTTTCATCAAGAAAAACCATGTGAAAATCAAAAAATCATTTTGCGTATTCTTGATTTCAAAAACATAATTCCAAAAAAAATAGAATACATAACTTACATATAATGACTATAAAAAGATATTTCTTGTTTTTGTTCATTAATAAAAAATAAGAACTTTCTTTGTTGCATAAAAAAAATGTGCTACATTTGTAGGTTGAATAGTTTAATTATTAATCAAAATAAATTAGTTATGAAAAGATTATTAACTTTTGCTATGGCGGTTATCTTTGCTATGCAATTATGGGCACAGCAAGATTCTGTCGCCATAGGCTCGGGAACAGCAACTTCCCAAACAGGACCTGTACCAGGTTTTTTTGGGAATCACCGTTCAGTTCAGCTTTACACCTCTTCAGAATTAAATATGCCAATGGGGGGGGTAATAGAAGCGTTATCCTTTGAGCTTGGAACAGTTTCAGGAACTACCTCTAACAGACAAGTGCGTATTTATATGAAAGAAGTAGCAGATACAACTCTGCCTACGTCTATGACTATAAATGAACTTGCAAATGATGCATATTTAGTTTATACCTCACCAGAGTCGGGGGAACCTTGTGTTGCTAATCAATGGTATAGATTTGATTTGCAATCACCATTTGTTTATTCTGGAGTAGGAAGTTTGTATGTCTTTTTAGAAGGCGAAGGTTGCGCTTCAAATGGAGGTTGTGCTGTTAATGTAAAATACACAGCTAATACAGGCAAAGCTTGGACAAAGTGTTGGGATACAACAGTACCGGATCTTACATCTCCTATTGCAAGTAGTAACTCTTACAGAACAAATACAAGAATTTTCTATTCTGAAATTTCAGATGATTATTGCTATCCTGTTTCAGGATTGACATTAAATCCAAGTGCTGAATCGTTAGATTTATCTTGGACAAGTGATAATAACAACTTTGAAATCCAATATAAATTAAAGAGTGAAAGTTGGGATTCAGAAAACGTTGTAACAGTTTATTCAACTACTACTTCTGCAACAATAGAGGAACTTTTACCTGCAACATATTATACAGTAAGAGTAAGATCATTGTGCGATGGTGTAGAAAGTGTATGGATGAATGCTAACTTCAAAACCCCTTGTTTGGTTATTGAAGAACTTCCTTGGACAGAAACTTTTGAATCAGCTTGGATTGAGCCACATCTTCCTGGTACAATATCTGCTCCAAATTGTTGGATAAATATCAATGGAGATGGAAGCACTACATATAAAACATCAACTACAACATCGGGATATGAAGGATCTGGTGTTTATATGTATGGTTATGGTTCTACTACATCAACTTCTTTATCTTATGCTAATAAAGATTGGTTTATTACTCCTGTTGTAGAACTTACAGGTGCAGAAATGCTTTCTTTCTATGCAAAGAAATCTTCTACTTCTTATTCTCCTGAGTTAAGAATATATGCTCTTGATATTGCAACAAATGGAGATATGCTTTCGGCAGCAGATACTGTAAACTTTATTCTTATTGATTCATTAGCTGATCTTACTACTACATACGTTGATAGGGAAGTTTTACTTTCTGATTTAGAAGGTGAATATAGATTGGCTTTTGTTAGAAATAAAACAATTGCTCATGGTGCTGTTTATTTCGATAATGTAAAAATTTCACTTGTTCCTTCTTGCGAAAGAGTAACTAATTTGGAAACAACAGAGGTTACAGAAAACTCTATTTCTTTAGCATGGGAAGGAGCAGATGGTACTGACTCTTATAAATTATATTATAGAACAACATCAACTCCTGAATGGACTGTAATAGAAGATATAACAGATAACTATTATACTTTAACAGATTTAACATCTGCAACATCTTATACTATAAATGTAACAGCAGTTTGTGATGATGGTATAGAAACAGGATTTATTTTAGCAGGAAATCTTGTTGTTTCAACACCTTGCCAAACATATCCGGTGCCATTCTTAGAAGATTTTACTACATATCCAGCTGGTACTTCAACTACTTGTTGGAGAGAAGCGCAATGTACATGGGATTCTGTTCAAGCAGGTGCTCCTTTATATGGTTATTCAAATGCTTGGGCTACATATAGTTCTCATGTTTTTGATGTTCACGCAAAGATTAACAACTATAGTAATACTAAAAGAGATTGGTTAATCACTCCAAATATTGATTTAGGAGATGGAAGCACAGAATACGATTTAGCATTTGATATAGCATACACAGATTATAATAATTCAGATCCTGTAGAGTCTTATTGCTCACAAAGATTTGGTGTTATAGTTTCAACAGACGGAGGTTCTACTTGGGATTTTGAAAATGCTATTCTTTGGACAACAACTCCTACAGAAGGAACTAACGAAAGAAACATAACAGACCTTACAAACCTACCTCAAAGATTAAAAATCAATTTGACAGAATTAGGATATACAGGCGTAATTAGAATAGGTTTCTATGCAGAAAGCCTTGTTTCTGGTTGCGACAACGATATTCACATAGACAATGTTGCAGTTCAAGAACATGTTGATTGTGGTGATATGGTTGGAAATCCTCTTGTAAGTGCAAGTTCTTCAACTTCTGTTGTAATGTCTTGGTCAGCAGAAGAGCATGAAGCAGCAACAGGTTGGGTTGTTTCTTATACAGATGGAACAACAAATGATGACCCAGATAATGCTACAACTATTGAAGTTCCTTATGGAACAGAATTTCCTTATATCATAGAAGGATTAACAGAAGGTGAAACTTATACTTTCAGAGTTCAATTTGATTGTGGTGGTGGTTGGTCTGGTTCATCTACTGTTACATTACCAGAAAGTATGGATATGTTTGCAACAATTCCTTACACTACTGATTTCGAAGATGCTGATGAAAACACAAATTGGACTATAACAAACAATTCTTACGTTAATAGATGGTTTATAGGTGATCCTGCAAACGTTGCAGAAGAAGGTAATATGTTGTATGTAAGTAATGATTCATTAGGAGTAAACTCTATTTATTCAAACGTATACGCTACACCTTCTGTAGCATCTTACGTATTCGCAAGTAGATTATTACAATTTGACGAAAACTTAGCATACGAAATTTCATTTGATTTCAAAGCACAAGGGGAAGGTGATTATGACTTCATTAAGGTTGCTTTAAGACCTTGGGATGAATCATTTGTTGGAATCACAGGAGCTCCTTCTTGGACTACTGCTGGTACTGTACAAGAAGGATTTGATTATGTAGGAGGTGTTGCTAAATTTAACCTTGATACAACAGGAGCAAGAGGAAGTATTATTGTTGATGGAGCAGTTGCTAATAATTCATTACAACAATTAGTTTTCGCTTGGAGAAATGACGGTAGCGGTGGAGTTGCCTCTGTAGTAACAGTAGATAATATATCAGTAGAACCAATTAATTGTATTGCTCCTGATGGATTCTCATTAGCAGAAGATGGAAGACAATTAACATCTCTTACTTTTGATGTAGATACTCGTTCAGGAGATACTTGGGAAATTCAATATCAAGAATATTCTGATACAGTATGGCAATCAGTATTTTCAACTGATACAGAAGGAATAGAAGTTTCTAATCTTCTTCCAGGAACAATGTACAGATTTAAAGTTCGTTCTATTTGTGAAGGTGAAGAATCTCATTTCACAAGCGAATTGTTATATCAAACACTTTGTCCTATCATATCTGTTACAGATGAAGAACCATTTGAAGAAGGCTTTGAACTTGCAAATTGGTTCCGTTTAGGAAGTGTAACTTCGCCTAATGCTTACGCTCCAATATGTTGGGAAAATGTTGATGCAGGTTCTACATCTTATAGATGGGCAAGTTCTACAACAGAACCTTATTCTGGTGAAAAATATGCTCAACTTTACTTAACAACAACAACAGCTGTGGATTGGTTGATTACTCCTATATTTGATTTGGCAGGAACAGAAACTTTATCATTCTTTGCAAAACATACATTAACTGCTGCGGATGCTCAAAGTGCTATCAAGATAATGTATTATAGTGTTGATGAAAATGGTGATATGAGTTCTACTGCTGATACAGCTTTATTTGTTAGTTTAGAAGATAAAAACCTAACAAACACATACGCACCTTATGATGTTTCTTTGTCAAGTTTAACTCCAGGTCAATATCGTTTAGCATTCCTTGTTTCTCAAACTGCAACAACATCTCATTACATTAGAATAGATAATGTTAAAGTAGCAAATATTTCTTGTCCTCGTCCAGGTGGAAATGTAGTTGTTTCAGGGGTAACTCCAAATACTGCAACAGTTTCTTGGACAGATGAAACTAATACAGCATGGAATGTTTACTATAAAGCAGAAGACGATTCAACATATCAAATGGTTTCATCTACTGAAACAACAGTTGAATTACCAGATTTAACATCTCATACTTATTATGAAGTTTATGTAGTCGCAAGTTGTGGTGATGAAGAATCAGAACCAACAGTAATTTCTACATTTATGACTCCTTGTGATTACGTAACAGAACTTCCATTCTTTGAAGGTTTTGAAAATACATTTGTAACAGAAGGAATAAGTAATGCAGCAGCACCTGCTTGTTGGTTAAACTACAATGGAGGGTATTCTACATCTTATATTTGGCAACGTACAACAACAGCATCGTCTGTTCATGAAGGCGGAGCATCACTTTATTCTTATGCTACATCAACCTCACCAGGAAATAATGATTGGATTGTAACTCCTGTTATATCTAACGAAGGTGGAGCAATAGTAAGATTTTTTGCAAAAGTTTCTTCAACAACATCAGTACCGGGAATAACACTTAGATACTTAGACGTAGCAACTTATGGTGATGTTACAGGACTTGCAGACACAGCAAACTTTGTAACAATAGGTACAATAGATGGTTTAACTACAACATTTGCTGAATATGAATATATACTTGCTGATTTACCAGCAACATATCGTTTAGCATTTGTAAGACAAGATGTAGTTAGTACAAGCATTTATATGGATAATTTATCTATAATAGAAATACCTACATGTTTCAGACCAGCTCCTGCTTCTGTTGAAGTAAGCAATATTGCACAAACAACAGCAACAGTCGCTTGGACAGATTCAGATGAAAACAACACTACATGGACTGTTTACTACAAAGCAAGTGCAGATGAAGAATACTTATCAGAAACAACAACAGAAACAACAGTTGAATTAACAGATTTAATCCCAGGAGAACCTTATCAAGTTTATGTAACAACTGTTTGTAGCGATGGTTCTGAATCAGATGCAACATATACAAAATCATTCTATACATTACAAGAAGCAGTTGAATTACCATATACTTGCGACTTTGAAGAAGAAGGTGCAAATGGTTGGTTGATAAAGAATGGAACAATAGTAAATCAATGGCACATTGGAACTCCAACAGGAGCAACAAGTTCTTCATTATTCATTTCAAATGACAATGGAACAACAGCCGCTTATACAACATCTTCATCATCAGTTGTAGTGGCAGAAAAGTTATTTGAAACAGGAGCAACAGATTCTGTAAGAATTAGTTTTGACCTTACAGTAGGAGGAGAAAGTTCATACGACTACTTAAAGGTTTATTGGTTACCTGCCGATACAACTTACTTACCAGCAAGCTCTGCATACTATGGTAATAGTAGTTATGTTAATAATGTGATAATGAATAATTACACAGGTACTTCAAACTATCGTTTCGTTAATTTACTTTCTGGAACACAAAATATGAGTGTTACATTAGAAAACAATCCAAATGAATTAAGAAAACTTGTATTTGTTTGGAAGAATGACGGTGGTGGAGGAAACCAACAAGGAGCAATTATTGACAATATAATGGTTGAGCCAATAGGAGAAGAAATCACTTGTACAAAACCTGTGGAAACATCAGTAGTTGCATCAGCTGTAACAGAATCTTCTGCAACAATTTCTTGGCAAGACAATGATGAAACACACTCTGCATGGAATGTTTACTACAAAACAGAAGCAGAAGAAGAATATTCTGTGATTTCTGCAAGTGAAACAACTATTGAACTTGCAGCTCTTGATCCAGCTACAGTTTATAGCGTATATGTAACAACAGATTGTGGAAGTGGAGACGAGTCAGAGCCTACAGATACAATAGTATTTATGACAGAATGTTTAACAGTAGACGAATTCCCATATAATGAAGGCTTTAACTCAACAGCTATTCCTTGTTGGTCAACAGTTCCAGTTAATCAAACTTATAATTGGGCAATAGCTGCAACTTATCAAGGAGATGTTGCACCGGCAGAAGGCGAAGCTTTTGCTATCTTTAAAAATAATTCAAGAGGATCATCTGCAAGATTGACTTCTCCAATATTTGACTTGACTTCATTAACTAATCCTACTTTAGATTTTGTCTATATAGCAAAAAGGTGGGTTTCTGATTTAGATGAATTAAAAGTTCAATACAGAACAAGTGCAGAAGAAGAGTGGGTAGATTTAGTACACTACAATACAGAAGAAACTGCTTGGTCACAAAAAACAATTACTTTACCTAACCCAAGTGCAACATATCAAATAGCATTCCTTGGAATTTCTAACTATGGATATGGAGCTGCAATAGATAATGTAGTAGTTTATGATGCAGAAGAAGGACAAGGCGGAGAAGATCCTGAACCAGAACCATGCGATGCACCAACAGCACTTTCAGCAAGCAACATTACAGAAACAACAGCTGATATAACATGGAATGGCAGTGCAAGCGCATACGAGTTCAGATTGAACAACGGCACAGCAGAAACTCTTACAGCAACAACTAAGTCATTAACAGGCTTAACAGCATCTACAACATACACAGTAGAAGTAAGAGCAATCTGTGGCGAACAACAATCAGCATGGGTTTCAGCAACATTCACAACACTTGCAGAACAAGGC